>NZ_JACHZF010000006.1 GCF_014193375.1 Halomonas campaniensis | reverse complement strand
ACCTGCCTCCCTCAATAGTGGCTCTGTGTTTGGGTGTCCCCACCTCAACGTAACCCACGACGTTGAGGCGGGGCAGGTCAATCCATCATGTCTACACACTCGGCGCTAGAACTTCTCCAGCGTCTCCCGATAGCCGATGAACGCCTCCCGGCGCTGCTCGATGCGCGCCGAGGCCGCGCTGTCCCCCTCCCGCTGCGCCACCTGCTTCGCCACGTCGATCTGGCGGATCGCCTCGCTGATGCGACCGGTCAGCTGCATCTGTTCGGCCCGTGCCAGGTGGCCCCAGGCCTCGCGGCCGCTGCGGCCGGCGGCCTCGGCCAGCAGGGTGAATACCTGGGGATCCTCGGGGCGCTGGTCGGCGAGCTCGCGCAGCACCCGCCACGCCTCGTCGGGATCGCGCTGCAGCAGCGCCTCGCCCAGCACCCGGCTGGCCGGCACGTGACCCGGCATCAGCCGCAGCTGGCGCCGGCTGCGCGCGATGGCGTCGTCGTAGCGCCCGGCCTCGAAGGCCACCATGGCGGCCGAGGCGGGCAGCAGGGCGAGGTCGGGCAGCTCCCGCGCCAGGCCGTCCAGGCGGCGCAGCGCGGTATCGGTATCGCCGCGCCCGGCCGCGATCAGGGCCTCCAGGTAGCGGCGGGCCGGCTCCGGGGCGCCGTCCTGCCGCAGCCGAGTGGCGGCCTGCTGCGGGTCGCGGGCGTGGATCGCGAGCAGGGCGCGGGCGCGGATCAGGTGGTACTGGATATCCTCGTCGCGGGGGCGGCTCACCGCGAGCTGGCCGGCACGGTCCTGGGTGTCGCTGATGCGCGATTCGGTCACCGGGTGGGTGAGCAGGAACTCCGGCGGGTTGCCGCCCTGCAGACTGGCCATGCGCTGCATGGCGCGGAACATGCGGACCATGGCCTCCGGGTCATAGCCCGCCTGGGCCATGGCCTGCAGACCGATGCGGTCGGCCTCCTGCTCGAAGCGCCGCGAGTAGGCCAGCTGGTCCTGGATGAAGGCCGCCTGGGAGCCCATGGCCACGCCGATGCCGGCATCGCCCCCGCCGGCGGCGGCGATCAGCATGCCGGCCAGCATGGCGGCCATGGCCGGGACCTGGGTCTGCTCGGCGCGGGCCTTGCCGCGGGCGTAGTGGCGCTGCGAGAGGTGGCCCAGCTCGTGGGCCAGCACCGAGACCAGCGCCGCCTCCTCCTCGGCGAAGGCGAACAGGCCCGCGTTGACGCCGACCACCCCGCCAGGAACGGCGAAGGCATTGAGCTGCCGGCTATCGACCAGGGCGACCAGGGTAGTGGAGCCGCCCATACCGCTGTGGGGCAGCAGCCGCGCGACCAGCGACTCCACGTATGCCTGGGCGAGGGGGTCCTGCCACTGGGGCGCCCGGGCCCGGAACTGGCGCAGCCAGGCGCGCCCCAGCGCGAACTCCTCGCCGCTGGCGGCCTGGCTGTCGGCGCTCGTAAGGCTCGGCAGCCCGGCATCGCTGCTCCATCGGGAGTCGGTCCACTGGGCGGTGGCGGGGAGCGCCAGGGCCAGGCACAGGGCGCCGGCGGCAAGGCGGGGGGCGAGTCGACGCGGCATGGCATCCTCTTCACGTGGGGCAAGACGAGCGGCGGGCTTCTCCATCCGACATTGATTCGGCCTGCAAAGTGCCTTTAAATCTCAAGGGGTTTCGCGCTCGCCTGGCCGAGGCGGCGACGCCCATCCTCTGCATTCTCCCGGGAGACAACATGGCTGTGCAACCTGATGACGTGCTCGATGCGCGCGGTCTTCCCTGCCCCCTGCCGCTGCTCAAGGCCAAGCAGGCCCTGGCCCGCCTCGCGCCCGGCCAGCTGCTGGAAGTGATGGCCACCGACGCTGGCTCCTGGCACGACTTCGAGACCTTCGTCGCCCAGAGCGTCCATGAGATGCCGGCCAGGGAGGAGCGTGGCGACGTCTACCACTACTGGATCCGCAAGGGCGGGGAGCGCGCTTCATGACCCTGCGGGCCGTCTTCAAGGGCTGGGTCGACCACTACTTCTCCGACGAGGAGGCGGTGATCCTGCTGGTGGTGCTGGTGCTCGGCTTCACCGCGGTGATCTTCCTCGGGCGCATGCTGGCCCCCTTCCTCACCGCCCTGGTGATCGCCTTCCTGCTGCAGGGGGCGGTGAGCTGGCTGGAGCGCCGCCATGTGCCCCACCTGCTGGCGGTGACCCTGGTGTTCCTGGGCTTCATCGGCATGTTGCTGGCGCTGGCCTTCATCCTGATGCCGCTGATCTGGAATCAGCTGGTGGGGCTGGTGCAGGAGACGCCGCGCATGTTCGCCAGCGGCCAGCAGCTCCTCGACGACCTGCAGGAGCGCTACCCCCAGCTGATCACCCCGGACCAGATCCAGAACTGGATCGCCGTGGCCGGGCGCGAGATGACCCAGTTCGGCCAGCGGGCCCTGACGCTGTCGCTGGCCTCGCTGGGCAACGTGCTGGCGCTGATCATCTACCTGGTGCTGGTGCCGATCCTGGTGTTCTTCCTGCTCAAGGATCGCGAGACGCTGGTGGGCTTCACCCTCTCGCTGCTCCCCCAGAAGCGCACCCTGATGACCCGCATCTGGAACGAGATGGACGACCAGATCGCCAACTACGTACGCGGCAAGTTCATCGAGATCATCATCGTCGGCACCGTCGCCTTCCTCACCTTCGCCTACTTCGGGCTGCCCTACTCGGCGCTGCTGGCGGTGCTGGTGGGCTTCTCGGTGCTGGTGCCCTACATCGGGGCCGCGGTGGCCACCCTGCCGGTGGCGGCGGTGGCGGGGTTCCATTTCGGCATGACCGACGAGTTCCTCTATGTGGTGATCGCCTACGGCATCATCCAGGCGCTGGACGGCAACGTGCTGGTGCCGATCCTGTTCTCCGAGGCGGTCAACCTGCATCCGGTGTCGATCATCGTGGCGGTGCTGTTCTTCGGCGGGATCTGGGGCTTCTGGGGGATCTTCTTCGCCATCCCCCTGGCGACCCTGCTCAAGGCGCTGGTCTACGCCTGGCCCCGGGGCATCAAGCGCCACCGCCAGGAAGAGACGGTGGCGCCGCTGACCGAGGAGTGACGAGGGGCCGCTCGGCGGCCCCGTCGAGCCTTCTCGGTGCCCGATTCAGCCGGCGTGCAGCGCCTGGGCGGCCTCCAGCACCTCCTGGGCATGCCCCGGCACCTTGACGCCGCGCCACTCCCGGGCGAGCCGGCCCTCGGCGTCGATCAGGAAGGTGCTGCGCTCGATCCCCAGGTGCTCCTTGCCGTAGAGCTTCTTGAGCTTGATGACGTCGAAGATCCCGCACACCGTCTCGTCCTTGTCCGAGACCAGTTCGAAGTTGAAGTCCTGCTTGGCCTTGAAGTTCACCTGGGCGCGAATGCCGTCACGGGAGACGCCGAGGATCACCGTATTGGCGGCGTCGAAGGCCTCCCTGCGGTCCCGGAAGTCGCCGCCCTCGGTGGTGCAGCCGGGGGTGCTGGCCTTGGGGTAGAAGTAGACCACCACCTGCCGGCCCTTGAGCTCGGAGAGGGTGACCGTGGTGTCGCCGGTGGCGGTGGCGGTGAAGTCGGGAACGGGCTGGCCGATACTGACGCTCATGGGGTGGCTCCTTGGCGGTGTGGGTCGAGCCCCGATTACACGCAACCGCCGCGGGCCTGTCAAAGTGGCGCGCCTTGCTGTACAGGCTATGGCCGCCTGAGTACCATCTACCCCCTGGCATGGGCGCCATCGTCCATTGGCGTGTCCCCGTCCCCGGAGGGCGGCAGTCGCAGTCGTCGTATCGCGGAGTTGCATCGAGAGGAATGAGAGGATGATCACTGGCAGTATCGTCGCCCTGGCGACGCCGATGAAGGTCAATGGCGACATCGATTGGGAGGCGCTGCGCCGCCTGGTGAACTTCCACCTCGACAATGGCACCGACGGCATCGTGGCCGCCGGCACCACCGGCGAGCCCACCACCATGTCGTTTGCCGAGCACTTCGACGTGATCCGCGCCGTGGTCGAGGAGGTCGACGGTCGCATCCCGGTGATCGCCGGGACCGGGGCCAACGCCACCTCCGAGGCCGTCGAGCTGGCGCGCTATGCCAGCGAGGTGGGGGCCGACTACTGCCTGTCGGTCTGCCCCTACTACAACAAGCCGACCCAGGAAGGCCTCTATCGCCACTTCAAGGCGGTGGCCGAGGGCAGCAAGCTGCCGGTGATCCTCTACAACGTGCCGGGGCGCACCGCCAGCGATCTCTACAACGAGACCGTGATGCGCCTGGTCGAGGTCGACAACATCGTCGGCCTCAAGGATGCCACCGGCAACCTGGAGCGCGCCGAGGACCTGATTGCCCGCCTCAAGGGCAGCGACTTCATGCTCTATTCCGGCGACGACGGCACCGCCTGCGACTTCATGCTGATGGGCGGCCACGGTGATATCTCGGTGACCGCCAACGTGGCGCCCCGGGCGATGCATGACCTCTGTGTCGCCGCGGTATCCGGCGATACCGACCGCGCCCACCAGATCAACACCCGACTGATGCCCCTGCACACCAACCTGGGCATCGAGTCCAACCCGATTCCCGTGAAGTGGGCGCTCCACCGCATGGGCCTGATCGAGCCGGGCATCCGCCTGCCGCTCACCTGGCTCTCGGAGAAGTACCACTCCACCATCAGCGAGGCCCTGCAGCTGGCCGGACTGATCGACGACTGATCGGCGCCGCGCCGGAACCTGGAGAACTGGATGCAAGGTGGACGCATGAACTCTGCGCTGAAATGGCTCCCGCTGGTGGCGGCCATCGCCCTGGCGGGCTGTGCGCGCCCCGACGGCTACTACCACGATCGCAACGTCGACTACGCCGAGGCCCGTGGCAGCTCGCCGCTGGTCCTGCCCGAGACCCGTGACTCGCAGCGCTACCGCGATGCCATGCCGGTACCCGAGGCCGCCGGCGATTTCCGTGCCCCGGACGGCCGCTTCCGGGCCCCCAGCCCGCAGCCGCTGGGCGCCGGCCGGGCCGTCGAGCGCGACTTCGTCGAGCGCCGCGACATCGGTCGCGACAGCTGGCTGGTGATCGGTACCGACCCGGGCAGCGTCTGGCCGCAGCTGGAGGACTTCGCCCGCACCCGCGGCCTCGGTGTGGTGGCCAGCGACTCCTCCCGCGGGGTGATCGAGACCCAGCAGGCGCGACTCAGCGTGCGCCAGGGGCTGCGGGCCGGCGACAGCGAGGTCCGCTGCGACCAGGGCGGTGCCCCGGTGGCGGCCTGCCTGGAGGCCCTGGAACAGTACTTCGGCGCGCGCAGCGCCTCGGCCAGCTCCTCCTCCCTGGCCGCCCAGCGGCTGGCCGGCGAGGAGCGCCTGCGCGTCACCCAGCAGGGCGAGCAGTGGGTGGTGCAGGTCCCGCTGGACATCGACCGCACCTGGGCCGAGCTGAGCCATCAGCTGGAACTGGACTTCACCGTGGAGGAGCGCCGCGAGCTGCTCGAGCGCGACCCCGAGGCCCATGACTTCCTGATCAGCTACATGACGGTCACCGAGCGCAACCGCAACCCGCTGCAGATCGTCTTCAGCCCGGACGTTCGCCAGATGCACCAGCAGATCCGCCTGGTGCTGGAGTCGGCGGGACCCGAGCAGACCGTGCTGCGGGCGGAGAACGCCAGCGAGCGCGGCTTCAGCCCCGAGGACCAGCGCGAGCTGCTCGAGCGGGTGGCGGGCCTGCTGCGCTGATGGCCGAGCGGGTGGCCGAGGCCGCTCTCCCTGCCGGCGTCCTGCGCTTCGGCTCCCTGGGCAGCGGCAGCAAGGGCAATGCGACCCTGGTCAGCGATGGCGAGACCCACCTGCTGGTGGACTGCGGCTTCGGCCTGCGCGAGGCCGAGCGGCGGCTGGCCGATCTCGGCCTGCATCCCCGTCAGCTGGATGCCGTGCTGGTGACCCACGAGCATGGCGACCATATCCGCGGGGTCGGCCCCCTGGCGCGACGCCACGGCGTGCCGGTCTACCTGACCCCGGGGACCTGGGCCTCGGGCCGGCTGGGCGAGCTGCCCCGGCGTCACTGGATCACTCCCCAGGCGCGCTTCGCCATCAAGGGGCTGACCATCGATCCGGTCACCGTGCCCCACGATGCCCGCGAGCCGGTACAGTTCCGCTTCCACGGCGGGGGAGGGCGCTCCCTGGGGGTGCTGACCGACCTGGGTCACCCCACCGACCACGTGGCCGGGGCCTTCGCCGGCTGCGATGCCCTGGTGCTGGAGTGCAACCACGACGTGCGGATGCTCGCCGAGGGGCCCTATCCGCCGCGGCTGAAGCGCCGGGTGGGCGGGGACTGGGGCCACCTGGCCAACGCCCAGGCGGCGGCCCTGCTGGCCCGGCTGGGCCTGGACCGCCTGCAGCAGGTGGTCTGCTCGCACCTTTCCGAACACAACAACCGCCCCGAGCTGGCCCGGGAGGCCCTGGTGCCGCTGCTCGATGGCGATGAATCGCGGCTGAAGGTCGCCCGCCAGGACGAGGGCCTGGCGTGGCAGCTCATCGGCTGACCCGACATACTGCCACCACTTCCCGATTGTCACCCGCTTGCAGCCTCTGGAGGCTTCCATGGAAAAGCGTCAAGAACTCTATGCCGGCAAGGCCAAGTCGGTCTTTGCCACCGATGACCCGGACCGCGTGGTCCTGCAGTTCCGCGATGACACCAGCGCCTTCGACGGCGAGCGCATGGAGTCGCTGGCGCGCAAGGGCATGGTCAACAACTGCTTCAATGCCTTCATCATGGAGACCCTGGCCGCGGCGGGGATTCCCACCCACTTCGAGACGCGTCTCTCCGATACCGAGAGCCTGGTGAAGCGGCTCGAGATGATCCCGGTGGAGTGCGTGGTGCGCAACATCGCCGCCGGCGGCCTGGTCAAGCGGCTGGGCGTGGAGGAGGGCAAGACGCTCACGCCGCCCACCTTCGAGCTGTTCCTCAAGAACGATGCGCTGCACGACCCGATGATCAACGAGTCGCTGGCCGAGACCTTCGGCTGGGCCACGCCGGCGCAGCTGGCCGAGATGAAGGCGCTGACCTTCCGGGTCAACGAGGTGCTCAAGCAGCTGTTCGCCGATGGCGGCCTGCTGCTGGTCGACTACAAGCTGGAGTTCGGCCTGTTCCAGGGCCAGCTGATGCTGGGCGACGAATTCTCGCCGGATGGCTGCCGCCTGTGGGATGCGCAGACCCGCGAGAAGCTCGACAAGGACCGCTTCCGTCAGGGGCTGGGTGGGGTGATCGAGGCCTACGAGGAAGTGGGCCGGCGCATCGGCGTCAGCTTCGACTGACAGCGTCGACCCCCTGATCCACGAAGGGCCCTGCGGGGCCCTTCGTCGTCTCCGGGGGGAGTCACGCCGGCACGATCTCGACCACCTGCAGCCGCGTCTGCTCCCCGTCGCCCCGTGCCTGGAAGCGCACGTCCACGTCGCGCAGGCGCACGCCGTAGAGCCGTTCCTCGGCGCCGCGGCGATGATAGGCGGGACGCGGGTCCTGGGCCAGCACCTGGGTGATCAGCTCACGCAGCGAGTCGCCATCCTCCCGCGCCGCCAGCGCCGCCTCGGCGATGGCCGAGAAGCCGACCGGCCGCCGGGGCGGCGCCTCGGGGGCGAAGCCGGCCCGCGCCTCGGGCCGCGACTCCGCCCAGGGCAGGTAGGGCTTGATGTCGAGCACCGGCGTGCCGCTGACCAGGTCGGCGCCACGCAGCCGCAGGCGTACGCCGCGGCGGGTGTCGACCTCGAGGAGCTCGACCAGCGACAGCCCCAGGCGGTTGGGGCGGTGGGTACTGCGGCTGGCGAACACCCCGACCCTGGCGTTGCCGCCGAGGCGCGGTGGGCGCACCAGCGGGGTCCAGCGCGAAGGGCTCTCGTGAAAGACGAAGGTGAGCCACAGGTGGCTGAAGGCCTCGATGCCGCGCATCGCCAGCGGATCGTCGAAGGGCGGGGCAAGCACCAGGCTGGCCCGGGCCGCCGGGGCCAGGCCCGGCTGGCGGGGGATGCCGAACTTGTCGGGGTAGTCGCTCTCGATGACGCCGATCGGCGTCATGGCGAAGGAGGGGGGCGGGAGGGTGTCGGTCATGGCGCGATTATGCCTGGCGCTCGCTCGGCGGGCGAGGGGATTGGCCGCGGGCGCCGGCTTGTGTAGGCTCCGAGCAACAGCCATGCATCGGACAGGAGCGCCATGAGCCAGACCGCCAACGCCCCGCAGGGACCCGCCTCCGGGCCGCGCATCCTCTACCGCCAGGCGCGGGCGCGGGATGCCGCCGATCAGGCCGAGGTCTTCCACCACGCCGTGATGCAGGGGGCCATGGCCCGCTACAGCGTGGCCGAGCGGGAGGCCTGGGCCGGTGCCCTGCCGCGGGACGCCAGCGCCTGGGCCGCGCGCCAGGCGCTCTACACCACCCTGGTGGCGACCTGCGACGGGCGCTGCGTGGGCTTCCTCGAGCTGGACATTCCCCGCGGGCGCATCGAGACCCTCTACGTCTGGCCGTCGCTGGCGCGGCGCGGCATCGGCGCGACCCTGCTGATCCACGCCGAGCGGCTGCTGCGCGAGCACGGTATCGCCCGCGTCACCATCGAGGCGAGCCTGGTGCTGGCCGAGGCACTCGCCCGGCGGGGCTGGCGGGAGGTCGGCGAGGAGTGGGTGGAGCGCGGCGGCGAACGGCTCTGCCGCAAGCGCTTCGAGAAGCCCCTCGCCCTGCTGGAGACCTGAGCGCTCAGTCGCCCTGCTCGACCAGCCGCATCGACAGGTCGATGGCCTTGAGGTCCTTGGTCAGGGCGCCGCTGGAGATGCAGTCGACGCCGGTCTCGGCGATGGCGCGCAGGGTGGTCTCGTCGACGTTGCCGGAGGCCTCCAGGGTGGCGCGGCCGGCGGTGCGGCGGACCGCCTCGCGCATGTCGTCGAGGCTGAAGTTGTCGAGCATGATCACGTCGGCGCCCGCTGCCAGCGCCTGCTCGAGCTCGTCGAAGGTTTCCACTTCCACCTCCACCGGGGCCCGGGGCGCGATGTCCCGGGCCTCCCGTACCGCCGCCGCGATGCCGCCGCAGGCCGCGATATGGTTCTCCTTGATCAGGAAGGCGTCCCACAGCCCGAGGCGATGGTTGTGGCCGCCGCCGCAGGTCACCGCGTACTTCTGCGCCAGGCGCAGCCCGGGCAGGGTCTTGCGGGTATCGAGCAGCCGCACGCCGGTGTCCGCGATCAGGTCGACATAGTGGCGGGTGCGGGTGGCCGTGGCCGAGAGGGTCTGCAGCAGGTTCAGCGCCGCGCGCTCCCCGGTGAGCAGGCTGCGGGCCGGGCCCTCGATCTCGAGGAAGGCCTGGCCGGCCTCGAGGCGGTCGCCGTCCGCGGCGTGCCAGCGCAGGGCGACGCTGGCATCCAGGCGACGGAACAGCTCGTCGACCCAGGCCACGCCGCACAGCACGCAGGCCTCGCGGGTGATCACCCGGGCCGTGGCGTGGTGCGCGGCGGGAATCAGCCGGGCGGTGATGTCGCCGGGCCCGACGTCCTCGGCCAGCAGGCGGGCGGCGCTGTCGCGGATCTCTTCGGCTAGGGCGTCCTGGTAATGCATGGCGGGGCGTCACTCTCGAGGTTGGGGCCTGGCGCGGCGGGCGCCGGAGTAGGCAATGAGCGTCAAGGGCGTTCATTATAGGGAATCCAGGCAGGCGACGTCAGGGGATCAGGATGCCGATCGAACAGGGATGGCTCGCGGGGGCGAGGCGGGTGCCGTCACCCAACTGCGACGCGCGGCCGAGCGGGGAGGTCTCGCTGCTGCTGCTGCACTCCATCAGCCTGCCGCCGGGTGAGTTCGGTGGCGAGCATGTCGAGCGGCTGTTCACCAACCGGCTCGACCCCGAAGCCCATCCCTTCTTCGCCACCATCGCCGGCCTGCGCGTCTCGGCCCACCTGCTGATCCGCCGCGATGGCGAGTGCGTGCAGTTCGTGCCCTTCCACCGCCGGGCCTGGCATGCCGGCCGGTCGCGCTGGCGCGATGGTGGCAGGGAGCGCGTCGCCCTCAATGACTTCGCCATCGGCATCGAGCTGGAGGGCGACGAGGTCTCGCCCTATGCCGGGGCGCAGTACCGGACCCTGGCGGCCGTGACCCGACAGCTGCTGGCGGCCTACCCGGCGCTCGCCGAGCAGCGCATCACCGGCCACGCCCATGTGGCCCCGCTGCGCAAGTCCGACCCCGGGCCGGCCTTCGACTGGGCCTACTTCCGCCAGACTTTGCGAAAACTACGCACTCCATGAGGGCTGTCGCGGGCCGAGAGGGGGCGGGGAATGGCACGCTCGATTCATACGGTAGTTCGGCTACAAGCCCTTGTCCTTGGTCGCATTCGGTCCCGGGAAATGTCGCTAATCCCTTGTGTTGCGGTGCAATGCAATCAATGTGAAAAACATTTCCATTCTATCTTGAATTGGCAGGGGAGGGCGTTTACGGTATCTTCGTCGCCATCAAGGCAGCTAGATCGCATCGTCTAGTAAAACTACTACATCACCCCCGACATGCGGCGTGCATGGCTCTCCCCGGGAGAGACCCACCAGGCCCCTGCGTTGCGGGGCGCACGACACCCCCCATCGTCATTCGGAGAGACGTCTATGAGTCTGGAGGCAAGAGAGGATCTCGATCCGGTCGAAACCACGGAGTGGCTGGAATCCCTGGAATCGGTCGTGGATCGCGAGGGCGAGGAACGCGCCCGGTACCTGTTGACCCGCCTGGCAGATCGCCTGCGCCGCGACGGGACACAGGCGCCCTTCTCGGTGACCACCCCGCATCGCAACACCATTCCGGTGCATCGCGAGGCGCCGATGCCGGGGGATCTCTTCATGGAGCGCCGGATCCGCTCCCTGATCCGCTACAACGCCATTGCCCAGGTGATCCGCAACAACCGCGCCAACCCGGGCCTCGGTGGTCACATCGCCAGCTTCATGTCGGCAGCCACTCTCTACGATGTGGGCTTCAACCACTTCTTCCGCGCGCCCAACGGCGACTTCGAGGGCGACCTGGTCTACATCCAGGGCCACGTGGCCCCGGGCGTCTATGCCCGCGCCTACCTGGAGGGTCGCCTGACCGAGGAGCAGATGGACAAGTATCGCCAGGAGGTGGATGGCGACGGCCTCTCGTCCTATCCGCACCCCTGGCTGATGCCGGACTTCTGGCAGTTCCCCACCGTCTCCATGGGCCTCGGCCCCATCCAGGCCATCTACCAGGCCCACGTGATGAAGTACCTGCATTCGCGTGAGATGAAGGACATGCAGGATCGTCGGATCTGGTGCTTCATGGGCGACGGCGAGTGCGACGAGCCGGAGTCCCTGGGGGCCATCCACCTGGCGAGCCGCGAGAAGCTCGACAACCTGATCTTCGTCGTCAACTGCAACCTCCAGCGCCTCGACGGCCCGGTGCGCGGCAACGGCCGCATCATCGACGAGCTCGAGGGCGTCTTCCGCGGTGCCGGCTGGAACGTGCTCAAGGTGGTCTGGGGCCGCCTGTGGGACCCGCTCTTCGAGAAGGACAAGAAGGGTGTGCTGCAGAAGGTCATGGACGAGTCGGTCGACGGCGAGTACCAGAACTACAAGGCCAACGACGGGGCCTACACCCGCAAGCACTTCTTCGGGAAGTACCCGGAGACCGCCGAGATGGTCAAGGACATGTCCGACGAGGACATCTGGAAGCTCAACCGCGGCGGCCACGACCCGTTCAAGGTCTATGCGGCCTACCACCAGGCGGTGAACAACGCCAACGGCCGTCCCACCGTGATCCTGGCGCACACCGTCAAGGGCTACGGCATGGGCAGCGGCGACGGCGAGGCGGCCAACGAGGCCCACCAGGTCAAGAGCATGGAATACGAGGCGCTGCGCAAGTTCCGCGACCGCTTCGGCATCCCGCTGACCGACGAACAGCTCAAGGAGGTGCCCTACTACAAGCCGGAGGACGACTCCCCCGAGCTCAAGTACATGCACCTGCAGCGCGAGCGGCTGGGCGGCTACCTGCCCCAGCGCCGCAGCGACTTCGAGGCCCTGCCGATCCCCTCCCTGGAGGACAAGACCTTCGCCTCCCAGACCGGCGGCTCCAAGGGCCGCGAGGTCTCCACCACCATGGCCTTCGTGCGCATCCTCAACGGCCTGGTGAAGGACAAGCAGATCGGCAAGCAGGTGGTGCCCATCGTGCCCGACGAGGCACGCACCTTCGGCATGGAGGGGATGTTCCGCCAGCTCGGCATCTACACCTCCGAAGGCCAGAAGTACGAGCCCGTCGACAAGGGCCAGATCATGTTCTACCGCGAGGACAAGCAGGGCCAGATCCTCGAGGAGGGCATCTCCGAGGCCGGCGCCATGTCCGCGTGGATGGCCGCGGCGACCTCGTACAGCAACAACAACCTGACGCTGCTGCCGTTCTACATCTACTACTCGATGTTCGGCTTCCAGCGCATCGGTGACCTGGCCTGGGCGGCCGGTGACCTGCAGGCACGGGGCTTCCTGGTGGGCGGTACCGCCGGGCGCACCACCCTCAACGGCGAGGGCCTGCAGCACCAGGATGGCCACAGCCACCTGCAGGCCTCCACCATCCCCAACTGCCGCAGCTACGACCCGACCTATGCCCACGAGGTCGCGGTGATCGTCCAGGACGGCCTGAAGCGGATGTTCGCCGACAAGGAGAACTGCTTCTACTACCTGACGGTGATGAACGAGAACTACGAGCATCCGGAGCTTGCGACCATCCCGGCCGAGGACATCGTCAAGGGCATGTACCTGCTGCGCGAGACCGAGGGCAAGAAGGGCCGGGTCCAGCTGCTGGGCTGTGGCACCATCCTGCGCGAGGTCGAGGCCGCCGCCGAGATGCTGGCCGAGGAATGGGGCATCGGCGCGGACATCTGGAGCGTCACCAGCTTCAACGAGCTGCGTCGCGAGGCGCTGGCCCTGGATCGCGCCGCCTTCCTGGATCCCGAGGCCGAACCGGCCAAGCCGCATGTCACCCGTTGCCTCGAGGGGCGCGAGGGCCCGGCCATCGCCTCCACCGACTACATGCGCCTGTTCGCGGATCAGGTCAGGGCCTGGGTGCCGACCGACTACCACGTGCTGGGCACCGACGGCTTCGGCCGCTCCGACACCCGCGAGAAGCTGCGCCACTTCTTCGAGGTCGACCGCCACTTCGTCACCGTGGCGGCGCTCAAGGCGCTGGCCGAGCGTGGCGAGCTGGATCGCAAGGTGGTCGGCGAGGCGCTGAAGAAGTACGGCATCGACCCGGCCAAGCCCAACCCGCTGACCGACTGATCCGGTGATCGGCGGGCCCCGGGCCCGCCGGTTCCAGGCACGATTTGGAAGGAGCGCGACCTTGAGTAGCGAAATCATCAAAGTTCCCGACATCGGCGGTAGCGAGGATGTCGAAATCATCGAGATCGCGGTATCCGAAGGCGATGTGATCGAGGCCGAGGATACCCTGATCACGCTGGAGTCCGACAAGGCCAGCATGGACGTGCCGTCGCCGAAGGGCGGCAAGGTCGTCAAGGTGCTGGTGAAGGAGGGCGACACCGTCTCTGAGGGGGACGACATCGTCGAGCTGGCGGTCGAGGGCGGCGATGCCGAGCCGGCGGCCGATCAGGCCGAGGAGAAGGCCGAGCCGGCTCCCCAGAAGGCGCCCGAGCCCGCCGAGAAGCCCGCGGCCAAGGCCGGCGGCGGTGGCAAGCGCACCGTGGAGATCAAGGTCCCCGACCTGGGTGGCTCCGACGACGTGGAGATCATCGAAGTGGCGGTGGCCGAGGGCGACGAGGTGGCCGCCGAGGACACCCTGATCACCCTGGAGTCCGACAAGGCCTCCATGGACGTGCCGAGCCCCCACGCCGGCAAGCTGGTGTCCCTGACCGTGAAGGAGGGTGATACCGTCTCCGAGGGTGATGTCATCGGCACCATGGAGGTCGACGACGGCGGTGCCGGCGAGGATGCCGACGAGGCCCCGGCCGCCGCCGAGCCCGAGCCCCGGGCTGCCGAGCCGGAGCCCGAGGAGGAGGCGGCCTCCGGCGAGCCGGAGCGGCGCGAGATCCGCGTACCGGACCTCTCCGGCTCCAGTGACGTGCCGATCATCGAGATCGCCGTGGCCGCCGGTGACGAGGTGAACGAGGAAGACCCGCTGATCACCCTGGAGTCCGACAAGGCCTCCATGGACGTGCCGAGTCCCGTCAAGGGCAAGCTGCTCGAGCTCACCGTCAAGGAGGGCGACACCGTCTCCGAGGGTGACCTGATCGGCTACATGGAAGTCGCGGGCAGCAAGCCGGCGAAGAAGTCCGCGGCGAAGGCCCCGGAGCAGAAGGCCGAGGCGCCCAAGGCCGACAGGCCGGCCCCGACCCCGGCGGGCACGCCCAGCCCCGAGGCCGAGATGGCGGCCCACAAGCCACGCGACGGCAAGCTGGTCCACGCCGGCCCGGCGGTGCGCATGCTGGCCCGCGAGCTGGGCGTCGACCTGGGGCTGGTGCGGCCCAGCGGGCCCAAGGAGCGGGTCCTCAAGGAGGATGTCCACGCCTACGTCAAGCAGGTGATGGCCAGCCAGGGCAAGGCCCAGGCGCCGGCCGGCGCGCCGGCGGCGGGCGGCTCCGGCATCCCGCCGATTCCGGACCAGGACTTCAGCCAGTTCGGCGAGGTGGAAGAGAAGCCCATGGGGCGCCTGATGAAGATGGGCGCCACCAACCTGCACCGCAGCTGGGTCAACCTGCCCCACGTCACCCAGTTCGACGAGGCGGACATCACCGAGCTGGAGGCCTTCCGCAAGTCCATGAAGGCCGAGGCGGAGGCCCAGGGCGCCAAGCTGACGCCGCTGCCCTTCCTGATCAAGGCCTGTGCCTATGCCCTGCGCCAGTACCCGCAGTTCAACGTCAGCCTGAAGGCCGACGGCGAGACCGTGGTGTGGAAGAAATACGTCCACATCGGGCTCGCGGTGGACACCCCGGACGGCCTGATGGTGCCGGTGATCCGCGACGCCGACAGGAAGTCGCTGATCGACATCGCCAAGGAGTCCGTGGAGCTGGCCAAGAAGGCCCAGTCGAAGAAGCTCAAGCGCGAGGAGATGACCGGCGGCTGCTTCACCATCTCGAGCCTGGGCTCCATCGGCGGCACCGCCTTCACGCCCATCGTCAATGCCCCGGAGGTGGCCATCCTCGGCGTCTCCAAGGCCTCGATGAAGCCGGTGTGGGACGGCAAGGCGTTCGAGCCGCGGCTGATGATGCCGCTGTCGCTCTCCTACGACCACCGGGCGGTCAACGGGGCCGATGCGGCGCGCTTCACTGCGTTGCTGGCCCAGCTGCTCACCGACATCCGTCGCCTGCTGCTGTAACCGCGGGTGAGGGAGCGACGACGGCGCCTTCCGGCGCCGTCGTCGTTTGACGGCGATGCACTGCCAGACCAAAGTGTTATTCGGCCCGGAGCATGTTGATATCCTGGCCTTTTTCGGGCGTTTCGGGCCCCTGGCAGGGCGGGCGGCGCTTGTGCGGTGGCAGTCCCGCGGTTATCGTTCCCCTCCAACCATTTCTCCACTTGTGACAATCACTTATTTTTCGAGGACACGAACATGCGTTTGATCCTGTTGGGCGCCCCGGGTGCCGGCAAGGGCACCCAGGCCCAGTTCATCTGCGAACGCTTCAACATCCCGCAGATCTCCACCGGCGACATGCTGCGTGCCGCCGTCAAGGAGGGGAGTGAACTGGGGGTCAAGGTCAAGGAGATCATGACCAGCGGTGGCCTGGTGTCCGACGACATCATCATCGCCCTGGTGAAGGAGCGCATCGCCCAGCCGGACTGCGAGAACGGCTTCCTGTTCGATGGCTTCCCGCGCACCATCCCCCAGGCCGATGCCATGAAGGAGGCGGGCGTCAAGCTCGACCACGTGCTGGAGATCGCCGTGGAGGACGAGGAGATCGTCAAGCGCCTGGCCGGCCGCCGCGTGCACCCGGGTTCCGGTCGCGTCTACCACGTCGAGTACAATCCGCCGAAGGAGGCGGGCAAGGACGACGTGACCGGCGAGGCGCTGATCCAGCGCGACGACGACCGCGAGTCCACCGTGCGCAACCGCCTGGCTGTCTACCATGAGCAGACCGCGCCGCTGGTCGACTACTACCAGGCCTGGGCGGAGCAGGACCCGGAAGCCGCGCCGGCCTACCACCGTGTGGAAGGCGTCGGCAGCGTCGATCAGATCACCGCGCAGGTGCTCAAGGCCCTCGAGGGCTGATCGAGCCCTCTGCTCTGACTCTGATGGCCCGCTCTTGCGGGCCATCGTCGTTTGTGGCCCCGGCGCGTATAATGCTGCCACTTTTCTCCCCTGCGATGGTGCTGCCATGTCGATCCTGCTGGCCCTGGATGCCTCCTCGAGCGCCTGTTCGGCCGCCCTGCTGCGCCGCCGCCCGGGCGTCGATGACGAACTGCTCTCCCGCTTCGAGATGACCCCCCGCGAGCACACCCGGCGGCTACTGCCCATGGTCGACGAGGTGCTGGCCGAGGCCGGCGTGCGCCCGGCGGAGCTCGACGCCGTGGCCTACGGTCACGGCCCCGGCTCCTTCACCGGCCTGCGCATCGCCGCCGGGGCCGCCCAGGGGCTGGCCTATGGCCTCGACCGGCCGCTGCTCGGCGTCTCCACCCTGGCGGCCCTGGCCCTGGGCGCCCATCGTCGCCACCACTTCCGCTGGCTGGTCACCGCCCTGGATGCGCGCATGGGCGAGGTCTACGTTGCCGCCTGGCAGTGCCGCGACGGCCTGCCGGAGCCGCTCCTCGAGGAGGCCGTGATGCCGCCTGAGCGGCTGCGCCTGCCTGCCGGCCACGACGACCATGACTGGGTCGGCGTGGGGTCCGGCTGGGGGCTGTGGGAACAGATGCCCGTCGAGGTACAGGCGAGCCTCGGCCAGCGCCTGCCCGAGGTGGAGGCCGATGCCGCCGACATGGCGCTGCTGGCCATGCATGAACTGGAAGCCGGCCGGGGCCGGCCGGCCCATCTCGTCCAGCCGGTCTACCTGCGCAACGAGGTGGCCTGGAAGAAGGCGCGATGAGCGAGCGTCCGCCGGTGGCGGTCCACGGCCCGGCCCTGGCCGCCCTGGCCGAGCGCCTGGGACTCCCCTTCGGGGTCGAGGCCGAGCTGACCCTCGAGCGCCGCGAGGGCCGCCTGGTACTGGTCGGCGACGCGAAGCGCTACGGCCACCCCCTGGCGGTGGAGTTCGCCTCCGGCCGCGCCGCCCACCGCCGGCGTTTCGGTGGCGGCCGTGGCCAGCTGGTCGCCCGCGCCTGCGGACTCGGCCAGGGGGTGACGCCCTCGGTGGTGGATGCCACGGCAGGCCTGGGTCGGGACGCCTTCGTGCTGGCCGGCCTGGGCGCCGAGGTGCTGCTGGTGGAGCGGGTGGCGGCGATCTTCGCGCTGCTCGAGGACGGCCTGGCCCATGCCCTGAGGGACGCCGAGACCGCCGAGATCGCCGGTCGCATGCGGCTGCAGCATGGCGATGCCAGCCGCGAGCTCGACACGCTGGTGGCCGCGTCGGGGGTGGTGCCCCAGGTGGTCCACCTGGACCCGATGTTTCCCCACCGTGACAAGTCGGCCCTGGTCAAGAAGGAGATGCGGCTGTTCCGCACCCTCGCCGGCGACGACGCCGACGCCCCGCGGCTGCTCGAGGCCGCGCTGGACGTGGCGACCCACCGCGTGGTGGTCAAGCGGCCGAGGAAGGCGCCGCCCATCGAGGGGCCGGCACCGCGACACGCCATCGAGGGCAAGACCAGCCGCTACGACCTCTATGTGCATCGCGCGCTGAAGGCGAGTTGATCAGCCCCGCCGGGTGACCAGCTGCAGGCGGTGGCGCAGGGCCGGGTCGAACAGCCGGCGCGACTGCAGGGCCGCCTCGCGCAGCCGGTCGTCGAAGGCCAGGCGTCCCGCCTCCTGCCACAGCCACCCCTCCCGCTCCAGGCTCTCCACCAGGCTGACGAACAGCCGGGTATCGAAGAACTCCGGGGCGTCCAGCCCCGAGAGCAGGGCCAGCCGCTCGGCCAGCTGGCGGCTCTGCCCGGCCAGCTCATCGGCGGTGAGGCGGCCCGTCCCGGCATCCAGCAGCACGCTGAGCAGCAGGTAGCCCCGCTCCAGCGAGGGCTGCATCAGCTGGCCGAGCAGGTCGAGGCACTCGCCGGCCTCCAGTGGCTCGCCCCGCCGCCGCCAGTGTTCCCCCTCGCGCTCCAGCAGGCCCAGGTCGCCCAGCAGCGCGAGCATCTCGGCCAGGCCCGCCTGCAGCGAGGCCGGCGGCGCCACCATCAGCTCCCGGGTCAGGATCGGCCAGGCCGGCGCCAGCAGAGTCTCCAGCGCCTCGGGGTGGTGGCTGGCCTGGTGGCGGAAGGCGAAGGCGGTGAGGCCCGCCAGGGCGAAGAGGTGCAGCACGTTGTTGCGGTACCAGCCGAGCAGGGCGGCCCGGGCGGCATCGGCGACGACGATGTCGCCGAGCGGGTGGGCGCGGCGCTCGACCATGCCGAGGCCCACTGCCTGGTCGATCCAGCCGGCCGGCTCGCCCTCGGGCAGGCTGGCATGGGTCCCGCCGGGGAGCCGCCGCTGCAGCTCGGCGAGCAGGGCCAGCTGGCGCTCCAGCAGGCTGGCCTCGATGGCGTGATGGGGCGTGGCCAGCAGGACCAGCGCCACCAGGTTGACCGGGTTGAGGGCCGCCGCCGCGTTGATGCGCCGGCCCAGGGTCTCGCCGAGCCGAGGCACCAGGTCGCCGAGCCACTCGGGGCGCTCCTCGCGGCCGTGCCGCCAGCGGGGGCCCACCGTCTCGTCCAGGTAGTCGGCCAGCACCAGGGGCTCGCCGACGTTGACCGCGACCCGGCCGAAGGGCTGGCGCAGCTGGCCCAGCACCCGCATCAGCGCCAGCGGGCTCTCCCTGCGCTTCCTGCCGCCGCGCAGCTCGCGCTGGTAGCTGGCGTTCTCGATGATCCGCTCGTAGCCGATGTAGACCGGCACGAAGGCCAGCGGCCGGCGGGTGCCGCCGGCGGCGCTGCGCAGGAAGGAGCGCAGGGTCATGGCCAGCATCCCGGGGCGTGCCGGCAGCATGCGCCCGCTGCGCGAACGGCCCCCCTCGATGAAGTACTCCAGCGGGTGGCCCCGCGAGATCAGGCGGTGCAGGTACTCGTTGAACACCGTGGCGTAGAGGCGGTTGTCGCGGAAGCTGCGGCGCAGGAAGAAGGCGCCGCCGCGACGCAGCAGCGGACCGATCAGCGGCATGTCCAGGTTGCGCCCGGCGGCGATGTGCGGCGGCATCAGCCCGTCGCGATAGAGCACGTAGGAAAGCAGCAGGTAGTCGATGTGGCTGCGATGGCAGGGCACGTAGACCAGGGTGTGGTCGCCGGCCAGGGCCTTGACCCGTTCCAGCCCGCGCACCTCGACGCCGTCGTAGAGGCGGTTCCACAGCCGGCGCAGCAGGCCATCCATGAAGCGCAGCACCGGGTAGGTCATGTTCGAGGCGATCTCCCGCCCGTAGCGCAGGGCGCGGCGCTCCAGCCTCGCGGGGGAGGGCCGGCCGTCGGCGGCGAGTTCGCCGATCACCCGGCGCACCTCGGGGCTGGCGGCCACCCCCTCGATCAGGGTGCGGCGGTGGGAGAGGTCGGGGCCGAGCACGCGGGTGCGCAGGCGGCGGAAATGGACCCGCAGCAGGCGGGCCGCCTTGCGGTTGGTCTGGGCGCTGTCGGGCGGCCCGTCGGCCTCCACGAGGAGGTCGCCGAGGCGCAGCGGGGCGCCGAAGTGGATCTCCACGCTCTTGCCGTTGACCAGCACCGAAAGCGCTCGGCGCAGCCGGCCGGTGAGCCGCCAGCTGTCGGCGGAGAGCATCTTCCAGAAGCCGAAGCGCTTGCCCGGTGCCCGGCCCCAGAAGATGCTCACGGGGACCAGCTGCACCTCGCCCTCCAGGCCCCGGCCGCGCTGTTCGATCAGCGCCCGGAAGGGGGCCTGGGGCCGGGTGGCCCGTCGCCAGGGGCGCCGGCGGGGGACGGGCAGGGCGAGGCAGGCGGGCAGCGTCAGTGAGCCGACGGTGCGCCGCCCCCCGGCAGGCGGCAGGCCGTGGGCGCGGGTCAGGGACGCCAGCAGCAGGGTATCGCTGAGCGCCGGCCGCGGCAGCACGTAGAGCACCGGCAGCGCGGGATCCAGGTCGAGGGCGTCGGGGGGCGGCTCGACCAGGCGGGTCTCCACCCAGGCGGCGATCAGCCGCTCCATCGGCGCGCGCAGCGGTGTCATCAGGACCCGGGAAACCAGCGTCAGCGAGTGCGGGAAGGCCATCCGTTTGCCCCGGCGTAGGAAAGGTCAGGAAAAGCCCAGTATAGTCATCGGGACGCGGCCGGTCAGGCAATGGACTGTCCGGTTCCAGGCAAGGCGCGGGACAGGGATGCGGCCATGCACGGCATGTGGAGAGACGGCAATCATTTCCAGCTGCTGCCCGAGGCGGCCTGCTTCCTGCCGGCCATGTTCGAGGCCCTCGAGCAGGCGCAGGAGTCGGTGCTGATCGAGCTCTACCTGATGGAGTCGGGCCGACTCTCGGCCGCCCTGGTCGCCTCGCTGGTGAGGGCGGCGGAGCGCGGCGTCACGGTGATGCTGATGCTCGACGGCTACGGCGCCATGGGGCTCTCCAGTGCCGAGCGGGCCCGCCTCGAGGCGGGCGGCGTGGCGCTGCGCTTCTTCAACCCCCTGGGCTTCCACTCCCTGGCGCGCAACCTGACCCGTGACCACCGCAAGCTGGTGGTGGTGGACGGCAAGCTGGCCTTCACCGGCGGCTTCGGGACGGTGGACGAGTTCCTGGACGCCTGGTACGAGGTGGCGGTGCGCATCGAGGGGCCGGTGGTGGCCGACTGGGTGCGCCTGTTCTGCCGCCTCTGGGACTCCCCGCTGACCCGCGGCAGCGGCCGGCCGTCGCTGGTGCACGACCTAGGGACGCGGCTGGAGACCCGGGAGGGCTATCGCGGGATGCGCGGGCGGGTGGTGTGGGGCCAGGGCTACCGCTACCAGGCAATCCGCCACTCCCTGCATCAGCGGGTCTCCGGGGCGCGGGGTCGCATCTGGATCTGCACCCCCTACTTCGTGCCCACCTTCGGCCTGCGCCTGCGGCTGGCCAGGGCCGCCCGACGCGGCGTGGACGTGCGGCTGCTGCTGCCCGGCGAGCTGCACGACCACCCGGGCGTGCGCTACGCCGGCCAGCGCTTCTACGGTCGCCTGCTGCGCGCCGGGGTGCGCATCCACGAGTTCCAGCCCACCTTCATCCACGCCAAGTTCTCGCTGGTCGACGACTGGGCCAGCATCGGCTCCTGCAACTTCGACCACTGGAGCCTGCACTGGAACCTGGAGGCCAACCAGGAGGTCGACGACCCCCGGTTCGCCACGGAGGTGGCCGAACTGTTCGAGCGCAACTTCGACGCGAGCCACGAGATCCTGCGCGAGGACTGGGCCCGGCGCCCGCGCTGGCAGCGCCTCAAGGAGTGGCTCTACGGCAGCCTGGACGGGATGCTGACGCGGTTACGGTAAACGCCCAGCGCTCGGCGACAGGCGCTTACCGCCGCCCCTTGCCCCGCCCGGCGGGCTTCTTCCTGCGCGGGGTCGGCTTGGGGCTCTCCGGCGGGACCCGATAATGCAGGTAGAGGTCAAGCACCAGTTCGGGCAGCTGGCGAACCAGTGCCTCGAGTCGCGCGGTGTCGGCGGTGAACTCGGCCATGTCGGGCTCCTCGTCGAACAGGCCCGAGAGCGCCATGAAGGGCAGCAGCAGGGTGGCGGCGGCCTCCTCGTCCTCCTCGAACCAGGCCGCCTCGTCGAGGAAGACCCCCTCCATGAAGCCGGCGCACCAGTCGCCGATCGGGGTCTCCTCCGCTGGCAGCCCGTCCAGCGTCAGCTCGAAGGGCAGCTCCGGCAGCAGGCCCTGTTCCAGGGCGGCGATCGCGTTGCGGCGCAGCCGCTCGAGCAGGCCGAGGATGGCCTCGCGTTCGGCGTCGTCGGCGAAGGCGGGTTCGCCCTGGAAGAGCTCGGCGACCCAGGCGGCGGGCGCCACGTCGCTGGGCGCCACGGCCAGCGCCACCATGAAGGCGTGGGTGCCGATCAGGTCCAGGGCATCCTCCCCCACCTGCTCGGACGCCAGGAAATCGTCGAGACGGTCGAGCTCGTCGTCATCGAGCAGGGGTTCGGGGGGCGGGGTATCGGACATCGGATTCTCTCGGGATGAAGGATCTCAACGGGGACGGGCACGCCGGCGATGGTCCGGCCCGCCGCGGGCCAGGCGGGGGTTGTCGCCCGGGGCACCAGGCGCCATTCTAGCATCCCATGGACCGTCCCGCGCTGCCCCACCCCGACCCCGTCCGGCTGGCTGCCCTCGACCACGAGGCGCTGCTGGCGGCCCTCCATGCGCGGGTCGAGGCGGCCTGGCGGCTGTGCCGCGAGGTCCACCCGCACCTGCCGCGGCCGAAGGTGTGGTGCGACCTGCGCGGCAAGTGCGCGGGGCAGGCGCACTTCGGGCGCGGTGGGCTACGCTTCAACCCGGTGCTCTATGCCGAGAACCGTCTCGCGTTCCTGGTCGAGGTGGTGCCCCACGAGATGGCCCACTGGCTGGTTCACCACCTCGAGGATGGCCACCTGGCCCGCGCCCATGGCCGGGAGTGGCAGACGGTGATGCGGCGGCTGTTCGGCCTGGTGCCGAGCACCACCCATCGGTTCGATACGTCCAGGGCGAGCCCGGCCCCGCACCGCTACGCCTGCGCCTGCCGCGAGCACGCCTTCACCGAGCGCCGCCACGGGCTGGCCCGGCGGGGGCGCGGCTACCGCTGTCGGCACTGCGCTCAGACCTTGGTCTATCTTGGCCGGTCGGCGTTTGAAAATGGCGTTTAAGTCATTGTTATAAAAAAGGAATTTGATCATACCAATGTCTAAAGGGAAGTCGCCCCGGGCGGGAGTATGCTGGGGCCACCTTCCAATGGTGTCGGTCGGCGCACACACAACGCCAATGGCATGCCGGCCGGCTTCACTCATCTGACGGGGCCACCCCAAGGACAGAGGCAACTCCATGAGCGATCAGCAGAACGTCTACCCGGTGAGCGACGACATCGCCGCCAAGGCCTGGGCCGACAAGGAAAAGTACCAGGCCATGTACCAGCAGTCCGTGGACGACCCTGACGCCTTCTGGGGCGAGCAGGCCAAGCGCATCGACTGGTTCAAGGCGCCGACCCGGATCAAGCACACCTCCTATGATCCGCACAACGTGGATATCCGCTGGTTCGAGGACGGCACCCTCAACGCCAGCGTCAACTGCCTCGACCGCCACCTGGAGACCCGCGGCGACCAGACCGCGATCATCTGGGAGGGCGATGACCCCAACGATTCCAAGCACACCACCTACCGCGAGCTGCATGCCCAGACCTGCCAGCTGGCCAATGCCCTGAAGGAGCTGGGGATCGGCAAGGGTGACGTGGTGACCCTCTACATGCCGATGATCCCCGAGGCCGCCGTGGCCATGCTGGCCTGTGCTCGCATCGGCGCCGTCCACTCGGTGGTGTTCGGCGGCTTCTCCCCCGACGCCGTGGCCCAGCGGGTGGTCGGTGCCCAGTCCAAGCTGGTGATCACCGCCGACGAGTCCGTGCGCGGCGGCAAGCACGTGCCGCTGAAGGACAACGTCGACGCGGCCCTGACCCGCGACGGTACCGAGGTGTGCCAGAACGTGCTGGTGGTCAAGCGCACCGGCGGCGAGATCCAGTGGCACGAAGGGCGTGACGTCTGGTACGGCGACCTGGTCGAGAAGCAGTCCACCGACTGTGCGGCCGAGGAGATGAACGCCGAGGATCCGCTGTTCATCCTCTACACCTCCGGCTCCACCGGGGCGCCCAAGGGCCTCAAGCACACCACCGGCGGCTACCTGGTCTACGCCAGCCTGACCCACCAGTACGTCTTCGACTACCAGGACGGCGAGGTCTACTGGTGCACCGCCGACGTGGGCTGGGTCACCGGCCACAGCTACATCGTCTATGGCCCGCTGGCCAACGGCGCCACCACCCTGATGTTCGAGGGCGTGCCGAGCTATCCGGGCCATGGCCGCATGGGCGAGGTCGTCGACAAGCACAAGGTCAACATCCTCTATACCGCGCCTACCGCCATCCGTGCGCTGATGGCCCATGGCGAGAATGTCATGGACTCCAGCCAGCGCGACAGCCTGCGCATCCTGGGGTCGGTGGGCGAGCCCATCAACCCGGAGGCCTGGGAGTGGTTCTACCGGGTGATCGGCAACTCCAGGTGCCCCATCGTGGACACCTGGTGGCAGACCGAGACCGGCGGCATCATGATCGCGCCGCTGCCCGGTGCCACTCCGCTCAAGCCGGGCTCCGCCACCCTGCCGTTCTTCGGCGTGCAGCCGGCGCTCTACGACAGCGAGGGCAAGGAGCTGAAGGGTGCCGTGGATGGCAACCTGGTGCTCACCGACTCCTGGCCGGGCCAGGCGCGCTCGATCTGGGGCGACCACGAGCGCTTCGTCCAGACCTATTTCTCCACCTATCAGGGGGTCTACTTCACCGGTGACGGCTGCCGCCGCGACGAGGATGGCTACTACTGGATCACCGGCCGCGTCGACGACGTGCTCAACGTCTCCGGCCACCGCATGGGCACCGCCGAGATCGAGTCCTCGCTGGTGGCCCACGAGTCCGTGGCCGAGGCCGCCGTGGTGGGCTTCCCCCACGACATCAAGGGGCAGGGCATCTACATCTACGTGACCCTGACCGAAGGCGTGGAGCCCACCGACGAGCTTAAGAAGGAGCTCACCCAGTGGGTGCGCAAGGACATCGGCCCGATCGCCTCGCCGGACGTCATCCAGTGGGCCCCGGGCCTGCCCAAGACCCGTTCCGGCAAGATCATGCGCCGTATCCTGCGCAAGATCGCCGCCAACGAGTGCGATGGCCTGGGCGATACCAGCACCCTGGCGGATCCCTCGGTGGTCGACGAGCTGATCGAGCATCGCGCCAACCGCTGAGTGCCCCGATCGTCCCGCGGCAGGCGGTCTCGTCTGCCGTCATGGCAGCTCTCCAAGCCGGCCCTCGGGCCGGCTTCTTGCTGGGTGCGGGACACGTTGTCGACAATGTTGTCGCGATGCTTGGGAATCGCCTCCGGCATGGGGTAACATGCGTGACGACAATTGAAAGCCCAGCGTGGCGGCCGTCGGCCCGCTGCTCGAGGAACCGGAGGAGAATCCATGGCCTTTGCCCAGAAATTCATCGTCGCCGATGACCATCCGCTGTTCCGTGCAGCCCTGACCCAGGCGCTGCGACAGCTGGCGCCCCAGGCCGAGATCGTCGAGTCCGACACCATGGAGGCCACTGCGGAGGTGGTGACCCGCCACCCGGATGCCGACCTGATCCTGCTCGACCTGCACATGCCGGGCGCCCACGGCTTCTCCGGCCTGATCCAGCTGCGCGGCCAGACCCCCGACATTCCGGTGGCCGTGGTCTCCGGCAGCGACGAGCCCCATGTGGTGCGTCGCGCCATCGACTACGGTGCCTCGGGCTTCATCCCCAAGTCCTCCTCGCTGCAGCTGATTGCCGAGGCGGTGGGGGAGATCCTCGACGGCGAGGTGTGGCTCCCCGCGGAGCTCGCCGGCGTGATGGGCGAGGCCGACGAGGAGGAGACCAAGTTCGCCGAGGCGATCGCCTCCCTGACCCCGCAGCAGTTCCGCGTGCTCAACATGCTCACCGAGGGGCTGCTCAACAAGCAGATCGCCTACGAGCTGAGCGTCTCCGAGGCGACCATCAAGGCCCACGTCACCGCCATCCTGCGCAAGCTGGGCGTGCACTCGCGCACCCAGGCGGTGATCGCCGCCCAGAAGCTCGAGGTGGAGCCGCCGAAGGTCGAGTCGTAGCGCCAAGCGCCGAGCTACAAGCGCCAAGCAGAACCCCAGAAACCCACCGTCAGGTGGGTTTCTTGCTTCAGGCTTCGATGTTTTCCTTCCTTGGCAGCTTGGCAGCTTGGCAGCTTGGCAGCTTGGCAGCTGCTACTGCGCCGCGCGGCTGGCCTGCAGGGTGCGGGTCAGCAGGGCGCGCAGGGCGGCGGGGCGCACCGGCTTGAGCAGCAGCTGGTAGCCGGCGCGCTTGATCTCCTCGGCCACCTCCTCGGTGCGGTCGGCGGTGATCACGATGCCGGGTACCGCGCCCTGGAGCCGCTCGGAGAGGGCCTCCAGGGCCATCAGGCCGGTGACCTCGTTGTCGAGATGGTAGTCGGCCAGGATCGCGTCGGGGTCGCCGTCCAAGTGGCGCAGCACCGACTTGGCGCCGCCGATGGTGGTGGCGGTGAAGACCTCGCAGCCCCAGCCCGACAGCATCGCCTTCATGCCCTCGAGGATCAGCGTCTCGTTGTCGATGCACAGCACGCGGATGCCGGCGAGCTTGTTGCCGGTGCGCCGCGGCGAGGCGGCCTCCTCGGCCTGCTGGGCCTCGCTGCGCGCCTCGACCATCGGCACGCTGACCGAGAACATGGTGCCGAAGCCCTCCCGGGAGCGGACCTGGATGGGGTGGTCGAGCACGCGACTCATGCGGTCGGCGATGGACAGGCCCAGCCCCAGCCCCTTCTCGCTCTCCTTGTGGCGCGACGCCTGGTCGAGACGGCGGAACTCCTGGAAGATCTCCGCCTGCTTGGACTCGGGGATGCCGGGGCCCGAGTCCCACACCTGGATGGCCAGCCGGTCGCCCTGGCGGCGGCAGCCCAGCAGCACGCGGCCCTCCTGGGTGTAGCGGATGGCGTTCGACAGGAAGTTCTGGATGATCCGCCGCAGCATCTGGGCGTCGCTGTCGACCCAGGCGCGGGTGGGGACGACCTCCAGGTCGAGCCCGCGGTCCTCGGCCATCACCTCGAACTCGGCCCGCAGCGGCGTGATGATGTCCGCCAGGGCGAAGTGGCTGCGACGCGGGGTCAGGGCGCCGGCGTCCAGCTTCGAGATATCGAGCAGGGTGCCCAGCAGCTCCTCGGCGGCCTGCAGCGAGTTGTCGATATGGCCGATGGTGCGCTTCATGTCGGCGGCCTCCATCTCCTGGGAGAGCGCCGAGGTGAACAGCCGGGCGGCGTTGAGCGGCTGCAGCAGGTCGTGGCTGGCGGCGGCCAGGAAGCGGGTCTTGGAGGCGTTGGCGTCCTCGGCCAGCTGCTTGGCCTGGCGCAGCGCCTGCTCGGCCTCGGCGCGAACGCGGTTCTCCTGGCGCAGGGCGGCGTTGGCCTCGGAGAGCGCCTGGGTGCGCTCGCGGACGCGCTCCTCCAGGGTCTCGTTGGTCTCCTTGAGGGCGATCTCCGCCAGGCGCCGCTCGGTGATGTCCTGGTAGAGGGCGAAGAAGCCGAGGATCGCCCCGCTGTCGCCGAAGTGGGGGTGTAGGTCACCAGCATGTAGCGCCGCCCCTCGGGCAGCTTCAGCGAGACCTCGAAGCTGACCCGCTCGCCGGCCAGCGCCCGCTCGATCCACGGCTGGCGCTCCTCGGCCATCTGCGGCGAGACGACGTCCTCCACCCGCTTGCCGATCACCGCGTTGCGGTCGATGCCGAAGGCCTGCTCGTAGGCGCGGTTGGTGAAGAGGTAGCGGCACTCCTTGTCGAAGTAGGCGATCAGCGCCGGCACGTTGTCGGTGTAGATGCGGATGTTGTTCTCGGAGCGGATCAGCGCCTCCTCGATCCGCTTCTGCTGGGTGATGTCCTGGTAGGTGTAGACGAAGCCGCCACCGGGCATGGGGTTGCCCTGCACCTCCAGCACGCTGCCGTCCTGGCGGTAGCGCACGTAGCGGTGGGGCTGGCCCTCGCGGATGTTGTCGAGCAGCAGGCGCACATGTTCCTCGGGGTCGCCGGGGCCGTACTCGCCGTTGTGGGCGTTGTAGCGGAAGATGCGGTCGACCGGCGCGCCGACCCGGATCAGGTGGTCGGGGAAGCGGAACAGCTCCAGGTAGCGCTGGTTCCACACCACCAGGCGCAGGTTCTGGTCGACCACGCTGATGCCCTGGTTGATGTTCTCGATGGTGGCCTGCAGCAGGGCGCGGTTGAACTCCAGCACCTGGGAGGCCTCGTCGACGATGGAGATCACGTCGGAGATGCCGATGCCGCGGCCCTGCAGCGCCGAGTTGACCACGATGCGCGCCGAGGAGGCGCCCAGCACCGAGGCGAGGAAGCGCTCGGTGAACTGGATCACGTCGATGGAGGCGCGGGTGCCATCCTCCAGCGGCGTGCCGCTGCGCCTGGCGTAGTCGTCGAAGGCGCGGCTCACCTGGCTCGCCCCCAGGAAGCGCTCGCACAGCACCTTGAGGTCGCCCACCGTGGTCGCGCCGGTCCAGGGGCGGTTCACCGAGGTCTGGCGGGTCTCGACGCTGTCGACGAACAGCGAGGCCTGGATGCGCTCCACCACCCGCTGGGAGGTGACCTGGGAGACGAAGATGTAGCAGAACAGGTTCACCCCCAGCGAGAGCATCACGCCGTGGGTGAAGCTGTCGCCGACGTTGAGGCCGAACAGCGAGGTGGGCGCCAGCCAGGCCAGCCCCAGCGGGCCGCCGTCGAGCCAGTGGCCGGGCAGCACGCCGGCGGAGATCATCGCCGGCATCAGCAGGCTGTAGGCCCAGATGGCGAAGCCGGCGTTCATGCCGACGATCACCCCCAGGCGGTTGCCACGCTTCCAGTAGAGTCCGCCGATCAGCGCGGGGGCGAACTGGGCGGCGGCGGCGAAGGAGAGCATGCCGATGGAGGCCAGCGAGGTGAACTCGCCGATCAGCTGGTAGAAGCCGTAGGCCATGGCCAGCACCGCGGCGATGGTGATCCGCCGCGCGCGCAGCACCAGGCGGCCGTAGTCCCGGGCCTTGGTGTCGAACCAGCGCAGGCGGAACAGCGCCGGGATGACGATCTCGTTGGAGATCATGATCGACACCGCTACCGCGGCGACGATCACCATGCCGGTGGCCGCCGAGAAGCCGCCGATGAAGGTGAGCAGGGTCAGCCACTCGTTGCCCGCCGCCATGGGCAGCGCCAGCACGTAGGTGTCCGGCTCGATGCCGCTGCCGGCGAACAGCGTCAGGCCGGCGGCGGCCAGCGGCAGCACGAAGAAGGCGAAGGCCGCCAGGTAGAGCGGGAACAGCCAGCGCGCCTTGGCGGCGTCGTCGCGATGGGTGTTCTCCACCACCGCCACGTGGAACTGGCGCGGCAGGCAGAGGATCGCCAGCATCGCCAGCAGGGTCTGGGCCCAGAAGCTCTGGCCGAAGTCCTGCTGGGCCAGCTGGCGCTGCAGCTCCAGCTGCACCTCCGCCTGGGCGAAGAGCTCGCCCAGGCCATCGAACATGCCCCAGGTGACATAGGCCCCGAGCACCAGGAAGGCGACCAGCTTGACCAGCGACTCGAAGGCCACGGCGTGGATCAGCCCCTCGTGGTGTTCCGTGGCGTCGGTATGGCGGGTGCCGAAGAGGATCGCGAAGGCCGCCATCACCACCGCCACGTAGAAGGCGGTGTCGGCGAACAGCGGGGTATGGGTGGGGTCCCCGGCGGCGGTCAGCACGCTGAAGGAGGTGGCCACCGCCTTCAGCTGCAGGGCGATGTAGGGGAGGGTGCCGATCAGCGCCACCAGGCTGGCGAAGGCCGCCAGGGACTGGGCCTTGCCGTAGCGCGAGGCGATGAAGTCGGCGATGGAGGTGACGTTCTGGTGCTTGGCCACCCGGATCATCTTGGCCAGCACCGGCCAGAACAGCAGGAAGGTGAGGATCGGGCCGACATAGATGCTGGCGAAGGACCAGCCGCCGGTGGCGGCCTGGCCCACCGCGCCGTAGAAGGTCCAGGAGGTGCAGTAGATGGCCAGCGCCAGGCTGTAGATGATCGGGCGTCGTCGGCTGGCCCCGTGCTGGCGGGCGTGGCGGTCGCCGCGCCAGGCGATGGCGAACAGCACGGCGATGTAGATCAGCGATATGGCAACCAGCAGCCAGCCTGCGAACATGCGCTCTCTCCCCTCGGTGTGCGCCTATTCTAGGGCAATGCGCCGATGCTGGGCAGCGGGGCGCTCACGCCTGACCGCAGACCGCCAGGTAGAGCGGGGCGTCCTCGGCCAGCCGACGGATGTCTTCGGTGCGCGGGCGGCGCGCCTCGCCCTCCAGCGGCAGGGTCTCGCGGGTGGTGCAGTTCATCAGCCAGGCCTGGTGGGTGACCCGGTCCTGGACCTGCTTCTCGAAGTGGTAGAGCAGGAACTCGACGCGCCGTTCGCCGTCCTGCTCCTGGACCGCCATGCTCTGCTCGTCGACCACGCTGAAGGCGGTGGCCATGGGAAAGAGGTAGGTCCAGGGGCGCCAGAACATGGCGTCGTGCTCGACCTGCACCACCTGGGCGGTGTCGGGCAGCAGCTGGCGCTTGTGCTCGTACCAGGAGTACTCGACGTTGATCTGGTAGCCGAGCATGCCCAGGCCGCCGAATACCGGGACGATCCAGCGGGGCAGCCGCTTGCCGCTCAACAAGCGCAGCAGCATGCCGATGCCGGCGGCGCCGAGGCCGGCGAAGATCGCCGCGATCAAGTGCCAAATCATAGGTCTGTTCCTGAAAGCAATCGGGCTTCCCTGGGGAAGCCCGATCGGTAAGGGTTGACTGGCCCGGCATGCCGGGCCAGGGGCCATTATGGCTCAGTGGTCGACGGCAGTGCCAGCACCCTTGGGATAGCGGACGCTCTCCACCAGGTCCTGGATCTCCTGCGGGGGCTCCTCGGTCATGCTGGAGACGGCGAAGGCGACCGTGAAGTTGAAGATCGCGCCCACCGCACCGAACGACAGCGGGGAGATGCCCAGGATCCAGTTGTCCGGGGTGTTGGGCAGCATGTTGGTGCCCGGCACGAAGAACCAGCCCAGGTAGGTGAAGATGTAGAGCAGGGTGGCGATCAGACCGGTCAGCATGCCGGCGACGGCGCCCTTGTTGTTCACCCGCTTGGAGAAGATCCCCATCATCAGCGCCGGGAACAGCGAGGCGCCGGCGATACCGAAGGCCAGGGCCACCGTCTGGGCGGCGAAGCCCGGCGGGTTGAGGCCCAGGTAGGTGGCCAGCAGGATGGCGCCCGCCATGGAGATCCGCGCCGCCAGCATCTCTCCCTTCTCGGTGATGTTGGGGTTGATCATGGTCTTGATCAGGTCGTGGCTGATGGCCGAGGAGATGGCCAGCAGCAGGCCCGCCGCGGTAGAGAGGGCAGCCGCGATGCCGCCGGCGGCGATCAGGCCGATGACCCAGCCCGGCAGGTTGGCGATCTCGGGGTTGGCCAGTACCAGGATGTCGTTGTTGACGGAGAGCTCGCTGCCTTCCCAGCCGCGTGCCTCGGCTACCTCGGCGAAGTCCGGGTTGGCATCGTTGTAGAACTGGATGCGGCCGTCGTTGTTGAGATCGTTGAAGGTGATCAGGCCGGTCTCCTCCCAGGTGCGCACCCAGTCAGGCCGCTCCTCGTAGAGGATCGCTTCACCCGCAGCCGCCTCGTAGTCCTCGACCTGGCCGGACATCTCCGGATAGACGGTGGTCATCAGGTTGAGGCGTGCCATGGAGCCCACGGCCGGTGCGGTCAGGTAGAGCAGGGCGATGAACACCAGGGCCCAGCCGGCGGACCAGCGTGCGTCGGCCACCTTCGGCACGGTGAAGAAGCGGATGATGACGTGGGGCAGGCCCGCGGTACCGACCATCAGCGACAGGGTGAACAGCACCATGTTGAGCTTGTTGTCCACGTCGGCGGTGTAGTCCCGGAAGCCCAGGGCACTGACCACCTCGTCGAGCTTGGCCAGCAGCGGCAGGCCGGACTCGGAGTGGGTGCTGAACATGCCGAACATCGGGATCGGGTTGCCGGTCAGCTGCATGGCGATGAACACCGCCGGGATGGTGTAGGCGATGATCAGCACGATGTACTGGGCCACCTGGGTGTAGGTGATGCCCTTCATGCCGCCGAATACCGCATAGAGGAAGACGATGAAGGCCGCGATCCAGATGCCCCAGGTGTTGGAGACCTCGAGGAAGCGCGAGAAGGCCACGCCGGCGCCGGTCATCTGGCCGATGACGTAGGTCACGGAGGCCACGATCAGGCAGATGACGGCCACCAGGCGTGCCGCCTTGCTGTAGAAGCGGTCACCGATGAAGTCGGGCACCGTGAACTTGCCGAACTTGCGCAGGTAGGGGGCCAGCAGCATGGCCAGGATCACGTAGCCGCCGGTCCAGCCCATCAGGAAGGTGGAGTTGGCATAGCCCCCGGAGGCGAGCAGGCCCGCCATGGAGATGAAGGAGGCCGCGGACATCCAGTCGGCGGCGGTGGCCATGCCGTTGGTCACCGGGTGGACGCCGCCACCGGCCACGTAGAAGTCCTTGGTCGAGCCCGCTCGGGCCCAGATCGCGATGCCGATGTAGAGCGCAAAGGAGGCGCCCACGAACAGCAGGTTGATGGCAAATTGACTCATGCTGGCTTACTCCCCCAGACCGAATTTCTGATCCAGCTTGTTCATCTTCCAGGCGTAGAAGAAGATCAGGCCGATGAAGGTCAGGATGGAGCCCTGCTGGGCGAACCAGAAGCCCAGGTCGGTGCCCCCGACCGGAATGCCGGACAGCAGCGGCCGGAACAGGATGGCGCATCCGTACGAGACGAAGGCCCAGACGATCAGACAGCCCGTTATCAGGCGGACGTTCGCCTTCCAGTAGTCGGCGGAGTCGATTTTCTCTTCTGCCATTGTCGTGTTCTCCACTTGTTCTTGAGATAGGGAACTTGCGCGGTCGGTTGAGGTGGCCCAGCAGGGCAATCGCACGTCGACAGTGACGGCAGCCGCCGGTACCTGTCGGGCGATGCTCCCCGGCGAGGGAGAGTCATCGTGGCCGGAGGGCCAGTGTCATGCCGCTGCCGGCCGGCCATCGGATAGCATTGTTGTCGTGCGATTGCCCTGCATGATGCACGGTGAATAGTGGGCAATGACTGCCGAAAATAAATCCCAGACTTTCGTATCATGAGAGAAAAGCGATTTAGACGATTTCGTTAAAATCCTTTTGAATCAATGGAAAGGGGGATTGTTTCTGCCGAATTACAGACGCCCGTGGAGGCCGACTAGGACGATGGTATAGGCCGCTGCCCATAGGACGTTCGTCTAGGTGATGGCCGGGTTGGACCATGGTCTAACGGTGTGGAGGGGGAGACGATCGTCTAGCTTTTGGGGAGAAAGGCGTTGTTGCTATCCTGCCAGGAGACGACCGAAGGCCGGTCGTGATGTCGGATCAATGACGTTTCGCCTCAACACATCAACAATAACGCTGCGGCAGCCGCTGTGCCGCTCCCGAAGCACCTTGCCTTCCCCTGTCGCTTCCCGCCCGCTCCCGACCGGAGGCGTCCGGCATCGGCAGCCGAGGTAGTGCAAAGCCGGGAGGCAACGCCGGCCGCCCACGGAGGGCAGTCACATGGTCGAGGTCGATCTCTCCCAACCGCCGTTCACCTTCCTCGATGACGAGGGCAGGGAGCGGGTGCGCAGCGGCATCGACCTGGCCTATTTCGATCGCGACGAGATCATCCTGGAGACCGGCCAGCCAGGCGAGTATGTGTTCCTCATCCACAAGGGTGAGGTCGCCGAGCTGGATACCACCCTGCCGGCCGCTCGCCAGCGCATCGGCCACTACACCCGGGGCGACCTGTTCGGCGCCATCAGCATCCTCAACGGCAAGAGCCGCTACCGCTTCCGCGCCGAGCAGGAGAGCCTCTGCTACCTGCTGCCCAAGGCGCTGTTCCTGGCGCTGTGCGACGACTATCCCCCGTTCGCCGAGTTCTTCCGCCAGACCCTGACCCACAAGGCGCGCCTGCTGACCGAACAGCGTGCCGAGGGTGGGGTGACCATGGCAGGCTTCATGCTGGCCCGGGTCGACGAGTGCATGCGGGAGCCGCTGCTGGTGCCCGCGGCCACGACCATCGGCGAGGCCGTGGCCACCATCAACGAGCGCCATGCCGACAGCCTGCTGGTGGAGGGCGAGTCCGGCCCCGGCATGGTGACCAAGACCGACCTGCTCAATGCCCTGGTGCTCGAGGAGCGCGGGCGAGACAGCCCCCTGGCGGGGATCGGCAGCGCCGAGCTGATCACCGTCTCCCCCGGCCAGTACCTCTTCGAGGCGCTGGTCATCATGACCCGCCACAAGGTCGAGCGGGTGGTGGTGATCGAGCAGCGCCGCCCCGTCGGGGTGGTGGAGCTCACCGACGTGCTCAGCTACTTCTCCAGCCGCAGCTACGTGGTCAGCCTGCAGGTCGAGCAGGCCAACAGCCTCGAGGCGCTGGCGGCGGCCAGCCGCCGCACCCCGGAGCTGGTCAAGGCGCTGATGGCCCAGGGCGTCAAGCTGCGCTTCGCCATGGGGCTGCTGGCCGCCCTCAACGGCCGCATCATGAACAAGGCCTGGGGCTTCTTGATCGACGAGCACTACCACCGCGACAGCTGCCTGATGGTGATGGGCAGCGAGGGGCGCGGCGAGCAGATCCTCAAGACCGACCAGGACAACGGCCTGATCCTCGCCGACGACCTGGACTGGCCCGACTGTGGCGAGCAGATGCAGCGCCTGACCGAGACCCTCATCGAGCTCGGCTACCCGCCCTGTCCCGGCAACATCATGGTCTCCAACCCCGAGTGGGTGGGCACCGAGAGCCAATGGCGGGCGCGCATCGCCAGCTGGGCCGGCAAGCGGGATGGCGACAGCCTGATGAAGCTGGCCATCATGCTCGACTCCCATGCGGTGGCCGGCAACCCGGCCCTGCTCGACCGGGTGCGCGAGGAGCTCTTCGAACGCTGCTCCCGTGACGAGCTGCTGCTCTCCTACTTCGCCCGCACCGCCCTGCGCTTCTCGACCCCGCTGACCCTGTTCGGCTCCCTGAAGAAGCCGCAGCACGGCATCGACATCAAGAAGGGCGGCATCTTCCCGATCGTCCACGGGGTGCGGACCATGGCGCTGGAACGGCGTATCCGGCCGACCTCGACCCTGGAGCGCCTGGATGCCCTGGCGGCGGATGGCAGGCTCGAGGCGAGCTTCGCCGAGGACCTCGGCGAGGCCCTGTCGCTGTTCACCGAGCTGCGCCTCAAGCAGCAGCTGGCGGGGCTGGACGGCGAGGCGGCGAGCCGCAAGCCCGATCGGGTGGTGGTCCAGGAGCTCTCGTCCCTGGAGCGCGACCTGCTGCGCGAGGCGCTGCACATCGTCAAGGACTTCAAGCAGCGCCTCTCCCACCGTTTCCATCTGGAGTATTCGTGACGCCGAGGCGACGTCCGAAGGAACGACAACGACAACGACTCAAGGAGACCCCGTCATGATCAAGGTCCTGCGGCGCGCCGCCGACCGTCGACGACACGCCAACGGTGACTACGCCTGGCTGTTCCACCCCTACACCGGTGACGAGATGGTGGTGATCGACACCGAGACCACCGGGCTGGATACCCGCACCGCGGAGCTGGTCTCGATTGCAGCGGTGAAGGTGCGCGGCGACCGGGTACTGACCAGCGACTCCCTGGACCTGCGCCTGGCGCGCCCCGCCAGCCTCTCCGGCGACTCGATCCGCATCCATGGCCTGCGCGGCATCGACCTGGACGGCGGCGAGCAGATGGAGGTCGCCCTGGCCCGCCTGCTCGACTTCGTCGGCAACCGGCCCATCGTGGGGTGGTGCCTGGACTTCGACCTGGCCATCCTCAACCGCGAGCTTCGGCCGCGCTTCGGCTTCGACCTGCCCAATGCCACCATCGACGTGGCCCAGAGCTACGCCCGCCGGCTGCGTCGCCACCATCCCGAGGTCGATGCGCTGCCGCGCTTCGAGCGGGTGGCCGAGCTGCTGGGGGTGCCGGTCATGGGACGCCATACGGCGCTGGGCGATGCGGTGACCACGGCGCTGATGTACCTGAGGCTGGATCGCGCGACGCAACCGGCCGGCCTGTTCTCCTGACGCCAGGCCGGGAGGGGAGGGCGTCGCCTCGTGCCGGCGGCGGTGGTAGGATGGGCGCCCGTCAATTTCCGTCCGCTCTGGCAGCGCCTACGACCATGCAAGACGCCGTGATCTTCGATCCCCCCACCTTGGGCTCCCCTTCCCGGGACGCCTCGCCGGCCGAACCGGCCCCGTCGACCCTCGAGGCCCTGGATGCCCGCGGCAAGCGCGAGTTCAACAAGCTCCAGAAGCGTCTGCGGCGTCAGGTCGGCAACGCGATCATCGACTACGGGATGATCCACGAGGGCGACCGCGTGATGGTCTGCCTGTCGGGGGGCAAGGACAGCTACACCCTGCTGTCGATCCTGCGCAGCCTGCAGCGCAATGCGCCGATCGACTTCTCGCTGGTGGCGGTCAACCTCGACCAGAAGCAGCCCGGCTTCCCCGAGCACGTGCTGCCCGAGTACCTCGCGTCGATCGGCGTGGAGTACCACATCCTCGAGCGCGACACCTACTCGGTGGTCAAGGAGAAGACGCCCGAGGGCAAGACCACCTGTGCGCTCTGCTCGCGGCTGCGTCGCGGCTCCCTCTATGGCTTCGCCGAGGAGATCGGCGCCACCAAGGTCGCCCTGGGGCACCATCGCGAGGACATCCTCGAGACGCTGTTCCTCAACCTCTTCTTTGGCGGCAGCCTCAAGGCGATGCCCCCCAAGCTGCTCTCCGACGATGGCAGGAACATCCTGATCCGGCCGCTGGCCTACTGCCGGGAGGCGGACATCGCCGAGTACGCGCGGCTGATGGAATTCCCGATCATCCCCTGCAACCTGTGCGGCTCCCAGCCCAACCTGCAGCGCCAGGTGGTCAAGGAGATGCTTGCCGAGTGGGAGAAGAAACACCCCGGGCGCCTGGAGAGCATGTTCAAGGCAGTGACCAACGTGGCGCCGTCGCAGCTGGCCGACCGTGAGCTCTTCGACTTCGCCGGGCTGGAGGAGAAGCAGCAGCAGTTGCTGGCCAACCGCATCGATATTCTGAACGAGCGATAAGCGCCGAGCGCCCGGCGCTACTTCGCCCCTTCCTCCTCGGCGACCTGGGTCAGGGCCTCGAGGTCGAGGATATGCACCTCGCGGCCGGAGACGGCGACCAGGCCCTGGCTCTGGAAACGGCCCAGGATACGGCTGACCGTCTCGACCGCGAGCCCCAGGTAGTTGCCGATATCGGCCCGGGACATGGAGAGGCGGAAGCTGTAGGGGGAGTAGCCGCGGCGCCGGAAGCGGTCGGAGAGGCCGGCGAAGAAGCTGGCCAGCCGCTGGTCGGCGGTCTTGCGCGATAGCAGCCGCATCATGCGGCGGTCGTCGCGCAGCTCCTTGCTCATGCTGCGGTAGAGCTGGGTGCGCAGCTCCGGCAGCGACTCGGAGAGGCTGTCGAGACGGTCGAAGGGGATCTCGCAGACCGTGGTGGTCTCCAGGGCCACCACGGTACCGGGGTAGCGCGCCTCGTCGATGCCGTCGAGCCCCACCAGCTCGCTGGGCAGGTAGAAGTTGGTGAGCTGGTCCTCGCCGCTGCCCTCGGTGGTCACCTGCTTGAGGCTGCCCGAACGGACCGCGAAGACGCTGGTGAAGGGGCTGTCCTGGCGGAACAGGGTCTCGCCCTTCTTCAGCGGCGCACGCCGGCGGATGATGGCGTCGAACTGGTCCATGTCCTGCACCTCGAGCGCCAGCGGCAGGCACAGCGAACTCAGGCTGCAGGTCTGGCAACGGGTCTCGTGCAGCAGGGAACGCCGCCGGCCGGTCAGGGTATCCGGCATGGCCGACTCCTCCTTGATCGTGATCATGCCGGTCATTATGGAGGAAACTGCGGTCAGGGCAAACCACCCCTAAGGAGGTAGCTGCCCCGGCCGGCAGCGCGTCAGGCGTCCGGCGGGGGGTAGGCGTCGAAGGCCATGGCCAGCCGATGGATCAGCAGCTCGCCGGCGGCGGTGGCGACCAGCCGGCTGCCGTGGCGTTCGAGCAGCCCGTCCCGGCGCAGGGGCTCGAGGCGCTGCAGGGCATCGGCCAGGCTCGCCTCGGCGTCGACGCCGTGAGCGCTGGAGAGGGCCTCGAGGTCCAGCGCCATCCCGCACAGCAGCCGCTCGATGGCGTCGCCCCTCAGGTGATCGTCGGCCGTCAGGCGGATGCCCCGCGAGGTGGGCAGCCGGCCCGCGTCCAGGGCGGCCTCGTAGTCGGCCAGGCGCTCCGGGTTGCGGGCCAGCACCTCCTCCAGCTGGCTGACGGCGGCCACGCCCAGGCCGATGTGGTCCGCCGGGCCGTGGGGGGTGTAGCCCAGCGGGTCGCGCCTCAGGGTGCCATTGGCCCGGGCGATGGCCAGGCTGTCCCCGGGGCGGGCGTACTGGCCCATGCCGATGGCCACATAGCCGTCCGCCTCCAGCCGCTGCCGGGCGTCGAGGAGGATCATCAGCTGCGTCTGCCGTGACGGCAGGTCCTCGGCGCGGATCTGCTGCTGGGGGCGGTAGCGTTCCGGGAGGTGCGAATAGCGATAGAGCGAGAGCCGCGGCGGCGCCATCGCGATCACCTGGTCGAGGGTCTCGGCGAAGCTCGCGCGGGTCTGCAGGGGCAGGCCGACGATCAGGTCCAGGTTCAGCGAGCGGAACCCCAGGCGGTCGGCCTCGTCGACCAGCGACTCGGTGAGCACCCGGGGCTGGATCCGGTTGATCGCCTTCTGCACCCGCAGGTCGAGCTCCTGGACGCCCAGGCTCAGCCGGTTGAAGCCCAGCGCCTGCAGGTGGCGGAGGGTGAAGACATCGGCCTCCCGCGGGTCGACCTCGATGCTGTAGTCGCGCTCGCGTGAGCCCGAGAGTCCGAAACGGGCATCCAGGCGGTCGAACAGGTCCCCCATCTGGTTCAGGGAGAGGAAGGTGGGCGCGCCGCCGCCCCAGTGCAGCCGCTGGACCTCCCGCGAGGTCGCCAGGTGGCGGGTCAGCAGCACCATCTCGCGGTCGAGCCGGGAGAGGTAGGGCTCGGCCTGGCGGTTGTCCCGGGAGGCGATGCTGTGGCAGGCGCAGAAGCGGCAGGCCTGGCGGCAGAAGGGCAGCTGCACGTCCAGCGACAGCGGGCGTCCGCCGTGGTTGCTGCGCTCCAGGGCCGCGGCGAAGGCGTCCGCCGTGAGCCCGTCGCCGAAGCAGGCCACCCGCGGGTAGGTGACATAGCGGGGGCCGTCGAGGTCATGGCGGCACAGGCGCGACAGGGCGCGGTCGGTGCGTGATGGCCCGGCGCGAGTCGCGGTCTTCGCATGGGCGGGCATGGCGGCACTCCCGGCGGTGGATGTGCCTTGTATGCTAGCGGGGAGGCGGCAGGGTCGGCGTTGAGCTGCGTCAATCCCGGGTGGAATAGCCGGGAATTCAGCCGTGCGCCGCGCCGGGCAGCAGGTGCCAGAGCTGCCACAGGGCGAAGGCGATGATCGAGAGCGCGGCCAGGGTGCGCGTGGCGCGGTGGCGGATCAGGCCCCCCAGCTGGCGGGCCGCCAGCCCGGTGGCCAGCAGGGCCGGCAGGGTGCCGACGCCGAAGGCGCCCATCAGCGCGGCCCCCCTCAGCGGGTCGGCCATGGCCAGGCTCCAGGCCAGCATCGAGTAGACCAGCCCGCACGGCAGCCAGCCCCACACCGCCCCCAGCGCCACGGCCTGGGGGACCTTCACCACCGGCATCAGCCGCCGGCCCACCGGCTCCAGGTGGCGCCACAGGCGCCGGCCCACGGCTTCCACCCGCAGCAGCCCCTTCCACCAGTCGGCGATATAGAGCGCCATCAGGATCAGCATGACCGCGGCGAACAGCTGCAGCGCCACCCGCGTGGCCGGGGTGAGGGTGAGCAGGGTGCCGAGGCCCGCCACCAGGGCACCGGCGACCATGTAGCTGGCGATGCGGCCCAGGTTGTAGCCGAACAGCAGCCCCGAGAGGCGCGCCGGGGAGCGCATGCTGGGGGGCACGGCGAAGGTCAGGGCGCTCATGATGCCGCCGCACATGCCGATGCAGTGGGCGCCGCCGAGCAGGCCGAAGACGAAGGCCGCGGCGAGCGGCGGCAGGCCGAGTCCGGTGGGATCCATCAGCGGGAGTCGCCCGGCCCCGGGTCGTCCCTGTCGGCATCGTGTCGAACCTCGCGGCGGCGCCGGCGCTCCTCGGGGGGCAGGTCGTTCTCGTCCTCGTCGAAGAGGATGCGGTGGGCGGGCCCCTCCAGGTCCTCGAACTGGTCGTTCTTCACCGCCCAGAAGAAGGCCCAGACGGCCAGGCCGAGCAGGATCAGCGACAGCGGAATCAGCAGGTAGAGGATGCTCATGCGTTCACCCGTTGTGGGGCCGGTGCGACGGCCTGCCGGGGCTCGGCGGCCCGGCTGCGGAAGCGGTTGAGGCGCAGGGCATTGCCCACCACCACCAGGGAGCTCGCCGACATGCCGATGGCCGCGAGCCATGGCGGGACGAAGCCCATGGCGGCCAGCGGCATGGCCGAGAAGTTGTAGCACACCGACCAGACCATGTTCTGGCGCATCACCCGGCGGGTGGCCCGCGAGATCTCGATGGCCTCGACGATACGGATCAGCCGCGGGCTGAGCAAGATGGCATCGGCGCTGGTCCTGGCCAGGTCGGTGGCGCCGTTCATGGCGATGGCCACGTCGGCGCCGGCCAGTACCGGGATGTCGTTGATGCCGTCACCCACCATGGCGACCTTCTCGCCGGCCGCCTGGCACTCGCGGATGCGCTCGAGCTTGCATTCCGGGCTGGCTGCGCCGCGCCAGGTGGCGATGCCGAGGCGCCCGGCGAGCTCGCCTGCCGCCTGGGGGATGTCGCCGGAGAGCAGCTCCACCTCGAGGCCCAGGGCCGTCAGGGCGCGGACCGTCTCGGCGGCATCCTCGCGGACATGGTCCTGCAGCGCGAACCAGGCGCGCGGCTCGCCCTCCTCGGTGAGCAGCAGCCACTGGCCGTCGCCGGGTGCCTCGAGGGGGTGGTCCGGCGCGGCGAACCCTGGCTTGCCCAGCCGCCAGCGTCGTCCTTTGATGGTGCCCTCCAGCCCCTGGCCGGTGCGGCTGGCGACCGCGTCGGCGGCCACCGTGGCCAGGCGGTAGGGGTGGAAGGCGCGGGCGATGGGGTGCTCGGAGCGCGCCTCCAGGGCGGCGGCGAGTACCCGCGCCCGGTCGGCCGCCAGCGCGCCGAGGGGGCGGGTCTCCACCAGCGCCATCTGTCCGGTGGTCAGGGTGCCGGTCTTGTCGAGGATCACCCGGTCGAGCTGGGAGAGCGCCTCGATGGCGTTGGCCCGGGTCACCAGCACGCCGCGGCGGCGCAGCTGGCCGTGTCCGGCCGTCAGGGCCGTCGGCGTGGCCAGGGCCAGGGCGCAGGGGCAGGTCACCACCAGCACCGAGAGGGTGACCCAGAGCACCCGCGACGGGTCGATGAACCACCACACCGTGGCCACGCCCAGGGTGACGAACAGCAGCCGCAGCACGAACAGGTGCGACATGCGCGCGGCCATCTGGGCCAGGCGCGGGCGGCTGGCGAAGGCACGGTCGGTGAGGTCGACGATGCCGGCCACCCGGGCATCCCGGCCGGCGTGGGTCACGCGCACCATCAGCGGGCTCTCCACGTTCTGGCTGCCGCCGGTGACCCCGTCGCCGACCCGGCGCGTCACCGGCAGGTACTCGCCGGTGAGCATGGACTCGTCGAGACTCGACTCGCCCTCCTCGATCACCCCGTCGGCGGGCACCCCATGGCCGGGCTTGATCAGCACCCGGTCGCCGGCGGCGAGCTCGCTGGCCGGCAGGATGCGCTCCTCGCCGTCGTCGGTGAGGCGGATCGCCGAGAGCGGCAGGGCGCCGGAGAGCGCGTTGCCGCTGTGGCCGCTGCGCCGCCGGGCGCGGGCCTCGACGTAGCGGCCGAAGAGCAGGAAGAAGGTGAACATCGCCACCGAGTCGAAGTAGACCTCGCCGGTGTCGGTGAGCACCGCGTAGCTGCTGGCCAGGTAGGCCCCGCCGATGGCGATGGAGACCGGCACGTCCATGCCCAGCACCCGGGTGCGCAGGTCGCGCAGGGCGTTGCGGAAGAAGGGCATGGCCGAGAAGAACACCACCGGGGTCGCCAGGGCAAAGGAGAGCCAGTGGAAGAGGGCATGGAAGTCCTCGCTGATCTCGCCGGGGCCGGCCACATAGATGGGGATGGAGAACATCATCACCTGGGCCATGCCCACGGCGGCGATGATCAGGCGGCGCACGTTCATGCGCTCTTCGTGCTGCAGGCGCGCCTGGGCCTCGTCGGGTTCGTAGGGCTGGGCCTGGTAGCCGATGGCGGCCATCTCGGCCAGGATCCGCGACAGCTTGATCGCCTCGGGATCCCAGCTGACCCGCACCCGGTGGTGGGTAAGGTTGACGGCGCTGGAGTCGACCCCCGGCAGGGCGTTGAGGCGGTGCTCGATCAGCCAGGCGCAGGCCGCACAGGTGATGCCGTCCACCGCCAGGGTGGCATGCACGCGGTCGCTGTCGGTCTCGGGGTGGACGAACTGGCGCTGCAGGCCGGCGTCGTCGAACACCGCCCAGGTCTCGGCGCGGGCCGACTGGCGGTCGTCCGGGCGCTCGGGAAGCTCGGTGCGGAAGCGGTAGTAGCTGGCCAGGCCGCCGTCGACGATGGCGTGGGCCACGGCCTCGCAGCCGGGGCAGCAGAGCGGGTGGCGGACGTCGTCCAGGGTGATCGACCAGGGAGCGCCCTCGGGCACCCGGCTGCCGCAGTGGTAGCAGCCGCCCTCGACCGCTGTCGGGGTGTCCGCGCTCATCGACTCGGCGGGCCCGCGAGCGGAGAGGCGATCACGAGTCGCTGGAGGCCGCGGCGCGACCCGGCGTCAGCGGGATCTCGCCCTCGTCGGGGAAGCGGGCCTCGCCGACCAGGCGCCACTCGGGGGCGTCCCCCCGCGGCTGCAGCTGCAGGTACCAGCGGTAACGCAGGTTGTCCGGCGCCTGGCCCAGGTAGCGGCCATTGCGCACGTGCTCCAGCGTCAGCTCGATGTCGCGGTCGTCCTGGGTGGGGAAGATCAGCTCCAGGTCGAGGGCCGCGGGGAAGTCCTCGGCGCCCTCCAGGTCGAGCACCACGTCACTGGTCAACGGGTCGAGGCGCAGCCGGGCGGTCAGGCCCAGGCTGGCGGCGCGCTCCTGCTTGGCCAGCACCATGTTGATGGCGCGGCCGTGCTCGTAGTAGTCCTCCTGGACCATGCCGTCGGCGCTGCGGATCGCCAGGAACGCGAAGGTGGAGCTGACGCTGATCGACAGCATCAGCAGGCCCATCAGGAACCAGGGCCAGAACTGCTTGTACCAGGGGGTCACGGGGTGGGACATGTCATCTCCGGATTTCGCCGATGAAGCGGGTCTCTCGCGCCAGCGAGATATCGGGGTGGTCATCGGCCTCGAGGTGCAGGGTGATGGGATGGCTGGGGCGCTCGACCTCCGTCGGGTCGACGGTGATCGACACCACGGCGCGGCGGCTGTCCCCGGCGGGGACCGAGATACGGTCGGTGTTCAGGGTCAGGCCCGGCAGCCCCGAGGCCGCCAGGCGGTAGACATGGTCCTGGCGATCCAGGTTGCGCACCGTCACCACATAGACGTTGCTCAGGCGGCCGTCGCGGGTCAGCTGGTAGAGCTCGGTACGCTCCCGCTCCACCTCGAAGCCCAGCGGTGTGCGATCCGCCACCGCCCAGGCGAAGACCCCGATCATCACCACCAGCGCCGCCAGGTAGCCCATCAGGCGCGGGCGCAGGATGTGGGTGGGCTTGCCCTCCAGGGCGTTCTCGGTGGTGTAGCGGATCAGGCCGCGGGGGTAGCCCATCTTGTCCATTACGCTGTCGCAGGCGTCGATGCAGGCCGCGCAGGTGATGCACTCGTACTGCAGGCCATCGCGGATGTCGATGCCGGTGGGGCAGACCTGCACGCAGAGGTCGCAGTCGATGCAATCGCCGTGGCCGGCCTCCCGGGCCTCGGCATGGCTGAGGGTCTTCTTGCGGGCGCCGCGCGGCTCGCCGCGGGCGGCGTCGTAGGAGACGATCAGGGTGTCGCGGTCGAACATCACCGACTGGAACCGCGCATAGGGGCACATGTAGATGCATACCTGCTCGCGCAGCCAGCCGGCGTTGAGGTAGGTGAAGACCAGGAAGAAGCCGACCCAGAAGTAGGACCAGCCATGGGCCTCCAGGGTGGGCAGGTCGACCACCAGCTGGCGAATCGGCGTGAAGTAGCCGACGAAGGTCACGCCGGTGGCCAGGGCGATGGCGAGCCAGATGGCGTGCTTGGCTCCCTTGCGCCATAGCGTGTCGGCCGTCATCGGCTGCCTGTCGAGCTTGATGCGCCGGTTGCGGCTGCCTTCCAGGCGGTGCTCGAACCAGATGAACAGGAAGGTCCAGACGCTCTGGGGGCAGGTGTAGCCGCACCACACCCGGCCGGCGAAAACGGTGATGAAGAACAGGCCGAAGGCGCAGATGATCAGCAGCCAGGAGAGCAGGATGAATTCCTGGGGGTAGAAGGTGGCGGCGAAGATGTGGAACTCGCGGCCGGGCAGGTCGAACCAGATGGCCGGGCGATCCCCCCACGGCAGCCAGGGCAGCAGGAAGAAGGCCAGCATCAGCGCCCAGTTGGCGCTGCGCCGCACCTTCTGGAACAGCCCCTTGATCTCGCGCACGTAGATATGCTCTCGCCGGGCGTACATCTCCTGCTGCACCGTCGAGCCGGGGGAGTGGTGCTCGACCGGTGATGGCGTGACATCGCGGGTGGGAATCTTGTCGCTCATGGCTGGCTCACGGCAGGTAGGGTGAGGTCCGAACGGGCTCGGGCCGGGACAAGGCTATTGTATCGATGCGCTGCACAAACGAGAAAGGGTGCGACCTGGCGCCGCACCCTTTCGTTCGCGTCACGCTACGGGGTCAGTCCCTGAAGCGCAGGCTGTAGACGTAGGCGGCGACCAGGTGGACGCGCTCCTCGCCGATGTAGGCCGCCTGGGCCGGCATGTGGCCGTTGCGGCCGTTGCGCAGGGTCTGGCGAACCGAGTCCGCGACGCTCTGGCCCGGTGCCTGGTAGAGCCAGATGTCGTTGGTCAGGTTGGGCGCGCCCAGGGCCTGGTTGCCGGTGCCGTCGGGCATGTGGCAGGCGGCACAGACCGAGGCGAAGGTCGCCGCACCGCGCTCGGCGCGCTCGGCGTCGTGCTCGAGGTCGGACAGCGCGAGGACGTGCTGGGTGACGTTCTCGATGTTCTGCTCGCCCAGCTGCTGCCAGGAGGGCATCAGCCCGTTGCGGCCGCGGATCAGGGAGGTCAGGATCTGCTCCGGCTCCCCGCCGTAGAGCCAGTCGTCATCGGTCAGGTTGGGGAAACCGTAGCCGCCCTGGGCATTGGAGCCGTGGCACACCGCACAGTTGTTCAGGTAGATGCGCTCGGCCACCTGCATCGCCTCGGCGTCCCGGGCCAGTTCGGGGATCGGGATCTCCTGGTACTGGGCGAAGATCGGCGTGAAGCGCTCCTCGGCCCGCGCCACTTCCTCCTCCCACTGACCCTCCTGGGTCCAGCCCAGCACGCCGGCGAAGTTGCCGAGGCCGGGGTAGAGCACCAGGTAGCCCAGCGAGAAGATCACCGTGCCCACGTAGAGCTGGAACCACCAGCGCGGCAGCGGGTTGTCGTACTCCTCGATACCGTCGGCGGCGTGGCCGGTGGTCTCGACGTTGCCCTCGGCATCGGGGGTCTTGTCGGTCTTGCGGTTGGCGTAGAGCAGCCAGAAGGCAAACCCGATGGAGCCCAGCGTGATGACGATGATCCAGGCGCTCCAGAACCCGGAAAGGGAGTCACCCCAGAGATTGTTCATGTGTTCCTGTCTCCCTTGCTCTTGCTGGAATAGCTCTTGCGGGAAGCGGCCCCGTCCTGCGAGGCGCTCTTGTCACGGTTCGCTTGTTCATCATCGTCGGCGAAGGGCAGCTGGGCCGCCTCGTCGAAGTCCGGCTTGCGCCGCCGGGAGTAGGCCCACACGGTGATGCCGATGAAGGCCAGGATCAGCAGCCCGGTGATGATGCCGCGAAAGGTCCCGGTATCCATGATCAGCGCGTGCCCTCGAGCACGGTGCCCAGCTGCTGGAGGTAGGCGATCAGTGCGGTGATCTCCTGCTGGCCACGCACCTCGCGGGTGGCGTTGGCGATCTCCTCGTCACTGTAGGGCACGCCCAGGGTGCGCAGGACCTCCATCTTCCGCGGCGTGTCGCTGCCGTCCAGGGTGCGTTCGAAGAGCCACGGGTAGGCGGGCATGATCGACTCGGGCACCACGTCGCGCGGGTTGTACATGTGGGCGCGGTGCCAGTCGTCGCTGTAGCGGCCACCGACGCGGGCCAGGTCCGGCCCGGTCCGCTTGGAGCCCCACAGGAAGTTGTGGTCGTAGACCGACTCGCCGGCCACGCTGTAGTGGCCGTAGCGCTCGGTCTCGGCGCGGAACGGGCGGATCATCTGCGAGTGGCAGCCGACGCAGCCTTCGCGGCGATAGATGTCGCGGCCCTCGAGCTCCAGCGCGGAGAGGGGGCGCAGCCCGTCCACCGGCTCCGTGGTCTGCTTCTGGAAGAACAGCGGCACGACCTCGGCCAGGCCGCCGAAGCTGATGACCACCAGGATCAGCACGGCGAGCAGGCCAACGTTCTTTTCGACAATCTCGTGTTTCATTGGTGTCGGTATCCCCGGTTGGCTCAGGCAGTCTGCGGAAGCGGCTGACGGGCGCCTTCGCCGCGCTTGACGGTCATGGTGACGTTGTAGGCCATGATCAGCATGCCCACGACCCAGCACAGGCCGCCGATCAGGCGCACGATGTAGCCGGGGCCGCTGGCCTCGACGGACTCGATGAAGGTGTACATCAGGGTGCCGTCGGGGTTGATGGCGCGCCACATCAGGCCCTGCAGGATGCCGTTGACCCACATGGAGGCGATGTAGAGCACGGTGCCGATGGTCGCCAGCCAGAAGTGCACGGCGATCAGGCCCACGGAGTGCATCTCGGTGCGGCCGAACAGGCGCGGGATCAGGTGGTACATGGAGCCGATGGTGATCATCGCCACCCAGCCGAGTGCGCCGGCGTGGACGTGCCCGATGGTCCAGTCGGTGTAGTGGGAGAGGGCGTTGACGGTCTTCACCGCCATCATCGGGCCCTCGAAGGTGGACATGCCGTAGAACGAGAGGGCCACCACCAGGAAGCGCAGGGTCGGGTCGGTGCGCAGCTTATGCCAGGCCCCTGAGAGGGTCATCATGCCGTTGATCATGCCGCCCCAGGAGGGGGCCAGCAGGATGATCGACATGATCATGCCCAGCGACTGGGCCCAGTTGGGCAGGGCGGTGTAGTGCAGGTGGTGGGGGCCGGCCCACATGTAGACCATGATCAGCGCCCAGAAGTGGACGATGGAGAGCCGGTAGGAGTAGACCGGGCGCTCGGCCTGCTTGGGCACGAAGTAGTACATCATCCCCAGGAAGCCGGCGGTCAGGAAGAAGCCCACCGCGTTGTGGCCGTACCACCACTGCACCATGGCGTCGATGGCGCCGGAGTAGATGGAGGTGGAGTACATGGCGGTGACCGGGATGGCGGCATTGTTGACGATGTGCAGCACGGCCACGGTCAGGATGAAGGCGGCGAAGAACCAGTTGGCCACGTAGATGTGGGACGTCTTGCGCTGCTTGACCGTCATCAGGAAGACGATGGCATAGCTGATCCACACCACGGCGATCAGGATGTTGATCGGCCACTCCAGCTCGGCGTACTCCTTGGTGGTGGTGTAGCCCAGCGGCAGCGTGATCACGGCCGAGAGGATCACCGCCTGCCAGCCCCAGAAGGTGAACGCCGCCAGCTTGTCCGAGAACAGGCGTGTCTGGCAGGTGCGCTGCACCACGTAGTAGGAGGTGGCAAACAGCGCCGAGCCGCCGAAGGCGAAGATCACGGCGTTGGTGTGGAGCGGACGCAGACGGCCGAAGCTCGTCCAGGGCAGATCCAGATTGAGTTGCGGCCAAACCAGTTGTGCGGCGAGGATGACACCGAGGAGCATGCCCACGATGCCCCACACCACTGTCATGATCGCGAACTGCCGAACTACCTTGTAGTTGTAGGTCGGGTGTTCAAGTGCTGTGCTCATGTCAGGTTCCCATCGAACGCGGTAGCGGGGTGAAGCTGCGTCAGTTTGTCACGGACTCGGCTCCACCAGGATGATGCAGGTCAAGACGTGCGGATTCTATCGCAGCGAGGCCCAATCCTGAACACGCCAATCGGCTTATTCAGAGAACTCGGGAGACGACCCCTTGTCATATTACGCTCGCATGGATTACGCATGCATTAGCGCCGACGAGTGCCGGGAGCGCCTGGTGCGGGGCCAGCGGGGCCGCTGGCTGCTGCCCGATGGGCCGCTGGAGGTGGTGGGCGAGCCCCGGGCCGGGCGGCTGCTCATCGCCCACGGGGCGGGGGCTGGCCAGGATTCCCCCTTCCTGCGCCGGCTGCGCGAGACCCTGGCCGGGCAGGGGGTGCAGACCCTGGCCATCGAGTTTGCCTACCTGCAGCAGATGCGCCGCGAGGCGCGCCGTCGTCCGCCGCCGCGCATCGATCGGCTGGTCGAGGAGCTGGCCCGCTGGTGCGACCTTCTGTCACACCCTGACCTGCCCCGACCCTGGCTGGGCGGCAAGTCCATGGGCGGTCGTGCCGCCAGCCTGCTGGCGGCACGCGACCAGGCGAGGGGGCTGGTGCTGTGCGGCTACCCCTTCCACCCCACCGGCAAGCCGGAGTCGCTGCGCCTCTCCCACTGGCCGCTGCTCGCCTGTCCGATCCTGGTGGTGCAGGGGAGTCGCGACCCCTTCGGCAGCCGCGAGGAACTGGCCGGCTATGACCTGGGCAGTGCCGAGGTCCGCCTGCTGGAGGATGGCGACCACGACTGGAAGCCCCGTCGCGCCTCGGGCAGGACCCAGGCGGAGCTCATCGAGGAGGGCGCCGCCGCCATCGCCGATTTCATGGTGCGCCACGCCTGACCGGGGAGGGGGCGCCGCTGCGTGAGCCAAGTGGATGAATCTGCTGGGAATGAGGCGTAGGGGGTGAGCGAGAAAAAGCGTTGACATTGGGCGGTGCCCCTGTAGAATGCAGCGCCACGTGACCGGGGGTGGTTAGCTCAGCTGGGAGAGCACCAGCCTTACAAGCTGGGGGTCACAGGTTCGAACCCTGTACCACCCACCACTGCCCCAAGGCAGTGCCCGAGCACGTAGGAAGCACGCAGCGGACCGGTAGTTCAGTCGGTTAGAATGCCGGCCTGTCACGCCGGAGGTCGCGGGTTCGAGTCCCGTCCGGTCCGCCATCGTGTTGCCGCCCAGATGTCATCTTGTGGACCGGTAGTTCAGTCGGTTAGAATGCCGGCCTGTCACGCCGGAGGTCGCGGGTTCGAGTCCCGTCCGGTCCGCCACGATGGCCTGGCAGCAAGGTGCAGCAACCAGGTAATGTAGTTTGTGCAGCAAGCCTGGGCAGTGCAGAAAGTGTAGTGTGCAGTCTGACGTGGGTGATTAGCTCAGTTGGTTAGAGCACCAGCCTCACATGCTGGGGGTCACTGGTTCGAATCCGGTATCACCCACCACGCGGACCGGTAGTTCAGTCGGTTAGAATGCCGGCCTGTCACGCCGGAGGTCGCGGGTTCGAGTCCCGTCCGGTCCGCCATCTGCGCCACGAATCCCGACCCCGATGCCCATGGCATCGGGGTTTTCGTGTTTCTGGCCCCCACCCCCGATGCTTCCTCTCCCGCCCCAGGGCCACGCCAGGGATCGTCCCGCCGTCCCGGTGGTCGACGCCGCAGGCGGGTTTTGCACCCTCGCCCCAACTGTCATACAGTTGTTTGAATCTCTTCCTGACGCCACCGCGAGGACCGCGCCGTGACCGATTACCCGCATCTGTTCCGTCCGCTCGAGCTCGGCCACCTGACCCTGCCCAACCGGGTGCTGATGGGCTCCATGCACACCAACCTGGAGGAGGCCCTCGGCGGCTTCGAGCGCCTGGCAGCCTTCTATGCCGAGCGGGCCCGGGAGGGGGTCGGCCTGATCGTCACCGGCGGCATCGCCCCCAACCCCGAAGGGGCGGTGTTCCAGGGGGCGGCCACCCTGGAGCGTGGCGATCAGCTGCCGGATCACCGCCGGCTGGTGGAGGCGGTCCACGGCGAGGGGGGGCGGATCTGCCTGCAGATCCTGCATGCCGGGCGCTACGCCTACTCGCCGGAACTGGTGGCCCCCTCGGCGATCCAGGCGCCCATCAACCCCTTCCCGCCCCGGGCGCTCACCGGCGAGGAGGTGGAGCAGCAGATCGCCGACTACGTGCGCTGTGCCGCCCTGGCCCGGGAGGCCGGCTACGACGGTATCGAGGTGATGGGCTCCGAGGGCTACCTGATCAACCAGTTCGTCTGTCGGCGCACCAACCATCGCGACGATGCCTGGGGCGGGGCCTTCGAGAACCGCATCCGCTTCCCGGTGGAGGTGGTCAGGCGCATTCGCGAGGCGGTGGGCGACGATTTCCTGATCATCTTCCGCCTGTCGATGATCGACCTGGTGGAGGAGGGCAGCACCCACGAGGAGGTGGTGGCCCTGGGACGTGCCATCGAGGCGGCGGGCGCCGACCTGATCAACACCGGCATCGGCTGGCACGAGGCGCGGGTGCCGACCATCGTCACCAGCGTGCCGCGGGCGGCCTTCACCGAGGTGACCCGGCGCATGAAGGCGGCGCTCTCGGTGCCGTTGATCACCACCAACCGCATCAACATGCCCGAGGTAGCGGAGCGGGTGCTCGCCGAGGGGCACGCCGACATGGTCTCCATGGCCCGCCCCTTCCTGGCCGATCCGGCCTGGGTGACCAAGGCCGCGGCGGGGCGCAGCGAGGAGATCAATACCTGCATCGCCTGCAACCAGGCCTGCCTGGACCACACCTTCCAGGGCAAGCCCACCTCCTGCCTGGTCAATCCCCGGGCCGGCCACGAGACCGAGCTTGTCATCGAGCCCGCCGCGGTGCCTCGTTCCATTGCTGTGGTGGGCGGTGGCCCGGCGGGCCTGGCCGCGGCGGTGACCGCCGCCCAGCGCGGCCATGCGGTGACCCTCTTCGAGCGGGCCGGCGAACTGGGCGGGCAGTTCAACTATGCCCGGCGGATCCCCGGCAAGGAGGAGTTCGACGAGACCCTGCGCTACTTCCGGGTGATGCTGGACAAGCATCGCGTGCAGGTGCGTCTGAACTGCGAGGCGGACCCCCATGCCCTGCGTGACTTCGACGTGGTGGTGCTGGCCAGCGGCGTCAGGCCGCGCCGGCTCGAGCTGCCGGGCGGCGATCATCCCAAGGTGATGGGCTACCCCACGGCGATCCTCCATCCCGAGCGGGTCGGCCGCCGCGTGGCGATCATCGGCGCCGGCGGCATCGGCTTCGACGTGGCGGAACTGCTGACCCACATGGGCCATCCGTCGCTGGACCGCGAGGCCTGGTGCGAGGAGTGGGGCGTCGACCTGGCGGTTTCCACGCCGGGCGGGCTTGCTCCGCCGCAGCGCCCCGAGGTGCCGCGCCAGGTCTTCCTGCTGCAGCGCAAGGCCTCGAAGCACGGCCGCGGGCTGGGCAAGACCACCGGCTGGGTGCATCGCGCCTCGCTGAAGCACCGCGGCGTCGAGGCCCTGGCCGGCTGCGAGTACCTGGGCGTCGATGACCGGGGCCTGCACCTGCGGGTGGCCGGCGAGCCGCGGCTGCTCGAGGTCGACAGCGTGGTGGTCTGCGCCGGCCAGGAGCCGGTTCGCGAGCTGCTCGCGCCGCTGCAGGCGTCGGGCGTCGAGGTGCATCTCATCGGCGGGGCGGACGAGGCCGCCGAGCTGGACGCCAAGCGCGCCATCGACCAGGGGACCCGGCTGGCGGCGCGCTTCTGAGGCGCGCAGCGACCGGCGGCCGTGGCGCCGCCCCGCCATGCATGGCGGGGCTGCGTCCTTTCAGCGTTTAAATCTGCACAATTCTGCCAGAACCTCCCCGCTGGCCCGGTGTTCATAGGGATAACACCCCCAGCGTTGATTCGTTGTCCGCTAATACGGTGACCGGCTGGCTACGCTGAGGGTGACCCACTCCTCGCGCGCTGCCCCGACGAGATGGCGCCGAGTCCGCGGGCTTACAGGAGGCATCGATGAGCATCTTCGATCATGTGCAGAATCGCTTCGAGCGTGTCCGGCAGGAAGAGATGAGCCTGCAGGAGTATCTGGAACTCTGTCACCGGGAGCCCATGGCCTACGCCACGGCGGCCGAACGGATGCTGGAGGCCATCGGCGAGCCCGAGGTGATCGACACGGCCAAGGACCCGAGACTGTCCCGCATCTTCTCCAACAAGGTGATCCGTCGCTATCCGGCGTTCTCCGAGTTCTACGGCATGGAGGAGGCGATCGAGCAGATCGTTGCCTACTTCCGGCATGCCGCCCAGGGCCTCGAGGAGCGCAAGCAGATCCTCTACCTGCTGGGGCCGGTGGGGGGCGGCAAGTCCTCCATGGCGGAGCGTCTCAAGCTGCTGATGGAGAAGGTGCCCTTCTATGCCATCAAGGGCTCCCCGGTGCACGAGTCGCCGCTGGGGCTGTTCTCCCCGGAGGAGGACGGCGAGCTGCTCGAGAAGGAGTACGGCATCCCGCAGCGCTACCTGCGCAGTGTGATGTCGCCCTGGGCATCGAAGCGCCTCAAGGAGTATGGCGGCGACATCTCCCAGTTCCGGGTGGTGCGCCTCTACCCGTCGCGCCTCAACCAGATCGCCATCTCCAAGACCGAGCCCGGCGACGAGAACAACCAGGACATCTCCTCCCTGGTGGGCAAGGTGGACATCCGCCAGCTCGAGCTCTACTCCCAGGATGACCCCGACGCCTACAGCTTCTCCGGCGGCCTGTGCCGCGCCAACCAGGGGCTGATGGAGTTCGTCGAGATGTTCAAGGCACCGATCAAGGTGCTGCACCCGCTGCTCACCGCCACCCAGGAGGGCAACTACAACCCCACCGAGGGCATGGGGGCGATCCCCTTCGACGGCGTGGTGCTGGCCCACTCCAACGAGAGCGAGTGGCAGGCGTTCCGCAACAACCGCAACAACGAGGCCTTCCTCGACCGGGTCTACATCGTCAAGGTGCCCTACTGCCTGCGGGTCTCCGAGGAGGTGAAGATCTACCAGAAGCTGCTCGAGCACTCCTCCCTGAACCAGGCGCCCTGCGCGCCGGACACCCTGCGCATGCTGGCCCAGTTCTCGGTGCTCTCGCGGCTCAAGGAGCCGGAGAACTCCAGCGTCTACTCCAAGATGCGCGTCTACGACGGCGAGAACCTCAAGGATACCGACCCCAAGGCCAAGTCGATCCAGGAGTACCGCGACGCGGCGGGGGTGGACGAGGGGATGGAGGGGCTCTCCACCCGCTTCGCCTTCAAGATCCTCTCCAAGGTGTTCAACTTCGACAGCCACGAGGTGGCCGCCAACCCGGTGCACCTGCTCTATGTCCTCGAGCAGCGCCTCGAGCAGGAGCAGCTGCCGCGCGAGACCTTCGAGCGCTACCTGCGCTACATCAAGGAGTTCCTGGCGCCGCGCTACGTGGACTTCATCGGCAAGGAGATCCAGACCGCCTACCTGGAGTCCTACTCCGAGTACGGCCAGAACATCTTCGACCGCTATGTTACCTACGCCGACTTCTGGATCCAGGACCAGGAGTACCGCGACCCGGAGACCGGCGAGCTGTTCAATCGCCAGGCCCTCAACGAGGAGCTGGAGAAGATCGAGAAGCCGGCCGGTATCTCCAACCCCAAGGACTTCCGTCACGAGGTGGTCAACTTCGTGCTGCGGGCCCGTGCCCAGAACAATGGCATGAACCCGAGCTGGCAGTCCTACGAGAAGCTGCGCGGGGTGATCGAGCAGAAGATGTTCGCCAACACCGAGGAGCTGCTGCCGGTGATCTCCTTCAACGCCAAGGCCTCCACGGCGGACCAGAAGAAGCACGAGGACTTCGTGGCGCGCATGGTCGATCGCGGCTACACCGAGAAGCAGGTTCGCCTGCTCTCCGAGTGGTACCTGCGGGTGCGCAAGTCGCAGTAGGCACGAGCGCCTGGCGCCCTGCGCCAGGCGATAGCCGAGCGGCGGGAACCCCCCGCCGCTCGCGGCCAGCGGCGGGCAAGAGGAGGTCGCCATGACCTATTTCATCGATCGACGGGCCAACGCCAAGCACAAGAGTGCGGTCAACCGGCAGCGCTTCCTGGACCGCTATCGCACCCATATCAAGCGCTCCGTGGAGGAAGCGGTGAACCGCCGCTCGATCACCGACATGGAGCGCGGCGAGAAGGTGTCGATCCCGAGCCGCGACATCTCCGAGCCGGTGTTCCAGCACGGTCCCGGCGGCAAGCGCAGCATCGTCGCGCCCGGCAACAAGGAGTTCACCGAGGGGGACCGCCTGCGACGTCCCGGCGGCGGTGGCGGAGGCGGCGGTGCCGGGGAGGGCGGCGCCTCGGACCAGGGCGAGGGCATGGACGAGTTCGCCTTCACGCTCTCCCGCGAGGAGTTCCTCGACTTCGTCTTCGACGGCCTGGAGCTGCCGCATCTGGAGCGCAAGAATCTGGTGGACCTCGACGAGGTCCGGCCGGTGCGGGCCGGGGTGTCCAAGGAAGGTGTGCCGGCGCGGATCAACATCGTGCGCTCCATGCGCGAGGCCCAGGCGCGCCGCATCGCCATGCGGGCGCCGATCCGCCGCGCCCTGCGCGAGGCCCAAGAGGCCCTCGAGGTCGAGGAGCGCAAGGATCCGGTGCTGCGCAACCCGGCGCGCATCAATGAGCTCAGGGAGGAGATCGAGCGCCTCGAGAAGCGCCTCGAGTCGGTGCCCTTCATCGACACCTACGACCTGCGCTACAACAACCTGGTCAACCAGCCCCAGCCCTCCAGCAAGGCGGTGATGTTCTGCATCATGGACGTCTCCGGCTCCATGACCCAGGCCCACAAGGACATCGCCAAGCGCTTCTTCCTGCTGCTCTACCTGTTCCTCGAGCGCAACTACGAGAAGGTCGAGCTGGTTTTCGTGCGCCACCATACCGCCGCCAAGGAGGTCGACGAGGAGGAGTTCTTCTACTCCCGGGAGACCGGCGGCACCATCGTCTCCAGTGCCCTGACCCTGGTCGACGAGATCATCGCCGACCGCTATCCGCCGGGGCAGTGGAACCTCTATGTGGCCCAGGCCTCGGACGGCGACAACTGGGATGACGACTCGGTCACCTGTCGCGACCTGCTGCTCAAGTCGCTGATGCCCAGGCTGCAGTACTTCACCTACGTGGAGATCACCCCCCACGCCCACCAGGCGCTGTGGGAGGAGTACGAGACGGTGGCGGCCGAGTTCCCGGCGCGTTTCGCCATGCGCCAGATCGTCGAGGCGGGCGACATCTACCCGGTGTTCCGCGAACTGTTCAAGCGCCGCGCCGCCGGTGGCTGAGATGCCGGCCAGGCGGCCCAGGAGGCACCATGACACGACGCAAGCCCATCGCCACGGGGTCCGACTGGAACTTCGAGATCCTCGACCGGTTCGAGCGGGAGATTGCCCGGCTGGCGGACGAGTACCGGCTGGATACCTACCCCAACCAGATCGAGGTCATCACCACCGAGCAGATGATGGATGCCTATGCCAGCGTGGGCATGCCGGTGGGCTACCACCACTGGTCCTTCGGCAAGCAGTTCCTGGCCGTGGAGCAGGCCTATCGTCGCGGCCAGATGGGGCTGGCCTACGAGCTGGTGATCAACTCCGACCCCTGCATCGCCTACCTGATGGAGGAGAACACCCTGATGATGCAGGTGCTGGTCATGGCCCACGCCTGCTACGGCCACAACTCCTTCTTCAAGGGCAACTACCTGTTCCGGACCTGGACCGATGCCTCCTCGATCATCGACTACCTGGTGTTTGCGCGAAAATACATCGCCGAGTGCGAGGAGCGCCACGGGGTCACCGCCGTGGAGCAGCTGCTGGACGCCTGCCATGCCCTGCAGAACTACGGGGTCGACCGCTACAAGCGCCCCTCGCCGATCTCCGCGGCCGAGGAGGCGCGGCGCCAGAAGGAGCGGGAGGCCTACCTGCAGGCCCAGGTCAACACCCTGTGGCGGACCATTCCCGGCCAGGCTCAGACGGATGTGCTGGCCGGTGGCCATGACGAGGAGGACCCGCTGGGCCTCCACGCGGGGGGACGCTATCCGGCCGAGCCCCAGGAGAACCTGCTCTACTTCATCGAGAAGAACGCTCCGCTGCTGGCGCCCTGGCAGCGCGAGGTGGTGCGCATCGTGCGCAAGCTGGCTCAGTATTTCTACCCCCAGCGCCAGACCCAGGTGATGAACGAGGGCTGGGCCACCTTCTGGCACTACACCCTGATGAATCGCCTCTATGAGGAGGGCCTGGTGGACGAGGGGCTGATCCTGGAGTTCCTGCAGTCCCACACCGCGGTGGTCAACCAGCCCGACTTCGACAGCCCCTGGTACAACGGCATCAACCCCTATGCCCTGGGCTTCGCCATCTTCAGCGACCTCAAGCGCATCTGCGAGGCGCCCACGGAGGAGGATCGCCAGTGGTTCCCGGACACCGCCGGCAGCGACTGGCGGGAGACCCTGGAGTTCGCCATGAAGAACTTCAAGGACGAGTCCTTCATCCAGCAGTTCCTGTCACCCAAGGTGATCCGGGACCTCAAGCTGTTCATGGTGGTGGACGACGACCAGGAGGAGATGCTGGAGGTCTCGGCGATCCATGACGAGCGCGGCTACCGGCGCATCCGCGAGGCGCTGGCGACCCAGTACGCCCTTTCGGTGCGCGAGCCCAATATCCAGGTCTACTCGGCGGACATCCGCGGCGACCGCTCGCTGACCCTGCGCCATGTGCAGGACAGCCGCCGTCCGCTGGCGCGCAGCGTCTACCCGGTGATCCGCCACCTGCACCAGCTGTGGGGCTTCCCTGTCCGGCTGGAGTCGCTGGAGGGCGACGAGGTGGTGCGTCGCTACCACTGGCCGCTGCCCGATGAGGCGCGCCAGGAGCAGGCCTGACGTTCGCCGGTACGCCGGCCCCAGACGCACGAGACCCGCGCCGTGGCGCGGGTCTCGCGGGTTGACGAATCGCCGCCGTCGGGCAGGACGGGGCGATGCGCCGGGTCTCAGGCCTGGGCGGTCCAGGACTGGCACCAGCCGGCCGGCTCGACGCTGTTCTGCGGGAAGAGCTGGCAGCCTTCGCTATCGGCCTGGAAGAACATGCAGTTGTCGCAGCGCTCGCCCTCCTCGTAGGCCGGGTGATCGGCGGCGTCGGCGGCGTCCTCGACGTAGTTCAGGGCCTGGGCCTGGTCGGCGCTCGGATCGAGGCGCGGCAGGTCCTGGGCGAAGGCGGTCTTGGAGAGGATGCCGGCACCCAGCGGCAGGGCGGCGAGGCCCAGCAGGCTGGTGCGCATGAAGTCACGACGGCTCTGATTGGCCATGGGATCTCCTTTTCGTCACGGGTTCAGGAACGATTCCTGTTCTTCTTTCGCTTCTGGCGGGTGGTCAGCCACCTCTTGCTCCGACAGGGGCTGTCCCCGGGAGTTCGCTGCTCTATGGTAGTAGAGTGACCCTAGCGATGCGATCCAGCCATTCGCCGTGCGGCAATCTGTCGCGCGGCATGCCGGAGCCCAGGAGAGCCGATGATCTTCACCCGTTTTGCCTCGCCGATCGACGAACTGCTGCTGTTGGCCGATGGGGAGGGCCTGCGCGAACTCCGTCTCGCCGCGGATGGCCTGGCCGACCCGGAGTCGGCGCGCCGGGACGACGATGCCCTGGCCGAGGCCCGTGACCAGCTGCTGGCCTACCTGGCCGGCCGGCGGCGCAGCTTCAGCCTGCCGCTGGCCCCCGGGGGCAGCGACTTCCAGCGCCAGGTCTGGGCCGCCCTGCTGCGCATCCCCTGGGGCGAGACCCGGACCTACGGCGAGCTGGCGCGCCGGATCGGTCGCGAGGGGGCCGCTCGCGCCATCGGCACGGCCAACGGGGCCAACCCGCTGCCGCTGCTGATCCCCTGCCATCGGGTGGTGGCGGCCGATGGCCTGGGGGGCTACAGCGGCGGGCTGGCGCTCAAGCGGCGACTGCTCGAGCTGGAGGGCAGCCTGCCCGGCTGAGCCGTGATTCTGCCGAGCGCCCGGCGCTGCTATACTCGCGCCACTGCCGGTGGCCGGCCACCGGCCACCATCGATGAACGTGAAACTCTGGAGCAGGGGAGAGCCCGATGCAGAATGCCGTGATCCTGATCAATGCCGAGAAGGGCCAGGTCAAGGCGGTGGCCGAGCGCCTGGCCGACGTGGAGGGGATCAGCGAGGTCTACTCCACCTGCGGGCGCTATGACCTGGTGGCGATCGCCCGTACCCGCGACTTCGAGAGCCTGGCTGAGCTGGTCACCGAGCGGCTCAACGCCGTGGAGGGGATCCGCGACACCGAGACCCTCAATGCCATGCAGGTGCACTCCCGTCACGATCTGGAGACCATGTTCTCGCTGGGCTGGTAGCCCGACCCCCTTCCCGCCGACCGGCGCCTCCCTTGCGGGAGGCGCCGCGTCATTGATGGACGCTTCTCCACAGGACAGGATCGCGCAAGGATGGCGAGACGCCGACGACCTTCCCTCATCTCCCGCTGGCGCCGCCAGGCGCGAGGCCTCGGGGTCTCGCTGCTGTTCGTGGTGGTGGCCTCGGGGCTCTGGTACGGCCAGGAGCGCCAGGTGCGCGACCAGCTGGTGTGGATGGGCGTGCCCGAGTGGCAGGCCCTCACCCCCCTGCACTTCCATCGGGTGCTGCGCAACGACGGCTTCCTGGTGGGCTGGTCCGACGTGCGGGTCAATCCGCTGTGGGTCAGCTACCGGCTGGAGGCGGTGGAGGATCCGCGCGCAGGGCCGCGACCGAACTTCCAGCGCGACTGGCGGACCCTGTGGCCGATCGGCACCGACCACTACGCCGGCAGCGGTTACGACCGCGGCCACCTGGCGCCGAACTACGCCATCGCCGCGGTTCACGGGCGACAGGCTCAGCAAGACACCTTCTTCATGAGCAACATGACGCCCCAGCGGCCCGACCTCAACCGTCGCCTGTGGCAGCGGCTGGAGGCGGCGGTGATGGACCACTTCGTGCCACGCTTCGGCGAGCTGCAGGTGATCACCGGGCCGGTGTTCCCGGCGCCTTTCCGCGACAACGTCCTCAACCGGGTCGGGTTCGTGGAGGTGCCCGAGGCCTTCTACAAGATCCTCGTGGTGCCGTCGGAACCGCCCATGGCGCTGGCCTTCCTCATGCCCCAGGAGGTGCGCGGCGACGAGCCGCTCGACGACTACCTGGTGAGCATCGACGAGGTGGAGGCGCGAACCGGACTCGACTTCTTCCCGAACCTGCCGGAGGCCAGCGCCGAGGTGCTGGAGGGGCAGGTGGTGACCCGCGGCTGGGCGCTGGAGGAGGTGGCCCGGCTGCCGTCACGCTTCTGAGCGGCGGGCGAGGGGCAAATCGCGGGCACAAAAAAGCCGCGATCATCGTCGCGGCCTTCGAGTGTCCGGGCTGGCTGTGTCTGCTCTGCATGACGCGGAAATGGTGCCCAGGAGAGGACTTGAACCTCCACATCCGTAAGGATACTAGCACCTGAAGCTAGCGCGTCTACCAATTCCGCCACCTGGGCGCATCATGCTGTCGTCGTGTTCGCCGGCATCATCCCGCGGATGATGGTGCCCAGGAGAGGACTTGAACCTCCACGTCCGTAAGGACACTAGCACCTGAAGCTAGCGCGTCTACCAATTCCGCCACCTGGGCGAACACGAGCGATTCGAGCTGACAAAGAGCCTGGGAGTTGCCTCCCGGACATACCGCCATGGCGGTATGTCGATGGTGCCCAGAAGAGGACTTGAACCTCCACGTCCGTAAGGACACTAGCACCTGAAGCTAGCGCGTCTACCAATTCCGCCATCTGGGCAGGCGAGGCGTATGGTACCCGTTTTCGGCGCCATTGCAAGAGGGAAGGGGTGGCGGTGCGGATTTTTTTGCCCGCTTCCGGCGCCGCCGGCGCATGCCGAGGTTGGGTGGTGGCGCCCGCGGCGCTATACTGCGGCCATGACAATAGACCTTATCAGCAAGATCCCATGCCCGCGGCGCTCGTGCGCCCTCTCTCTCCTGCCGTCCCCGACCCTGCCAAGGATGCTCAACGCATGACCCACTGGACGCTCAGCGACGACCCGCACGCCAGCCGCGAGGCCCACAAGTACGACAACCCCGCCCCCAGTCGCGAGTACCTGCTCGCCCGGCTCGAGGAGGTCGGCAAGCCGATCACCCACGAGGCCATGAGTCGAATGCTGGGCCTCGACGACGAGGAACTCCAGGAGGCGGTGCGTCGCCGCCTGGCCGCCATGGAGCGTGATGGCCAGGTGCTGCGCAACCGCGCCGGGGCCTATGCGCTGATCGACAAGCTCGACCTGATCCGTGGCAAGGTGCTCGGCCACCGTGACGGTTTCGGCTTCCTGATCCGCGAGGACGGCAAGAAGCCCGATCTGGTGCTGCCCCCCCGGCAGATGCGTCGCGCCTTCCACGGCGACTACGTGCTGGTGCGCGTCAGCGGTCGCGACCGCCGCGGCCGCGACGAGGCCACCATCGCCGAGGTGCTCTCTCACAACACCCAGACCATCGTCGGCGTCTATCGTGAGAACACCCCCGAGTTCGGCGTGCTGATCCCGGAGAACCCGCGCATCACCCAGGAGGTGATCATCCCGCACAGCGCCTGCGGCGGGGCGAAGGATGGCCAGGTGATCTCGGCGAAGATCGTCCAGCAGCCCGAGACCCGGGTGCAGCCGGTGGGCGAGGTGGTCGAGGTGCTGGGCGAGCGCATGGATCCCGGGATGGAGATTGACATCGCCATCCGCAGCTACGAGATCCCCGCGGAGTTCCCGCCCGAGGTCCATGACCAGATCGCCGGCATGTCCGCCGAGGTGGTCGAGGACGACAAGCATCGCCGCATCGACCTGCGCGACGTGCCGCTGGTGACCATCGACGACGAGAGCGCCAAGGACTTCGACGATGCCGTCTGCGCATGGAAGACCAAGTCCGGCAGCTGGAAGCTGCTGGTGGCCATCGCCGACGTCTCCCACTATGTGCGGCCGGGCAGTGCCCTGGACCAGGAGGCGATCCGCCGCGGCAACTCGGTCTACTTCCCCGGGCAGGTGGTGCCGATGCTGCCGGAGCTGCTCTCCAACGGCCTCTGCTCGCTGAACCCGGCCGTCGACCGGCTGGCGCTGGTCTGCGAGATGAACATCTCCCAGAGCGGCACCATCAGCCGCTACCGCTTCTACGAGGCGGTATTCCAGTCCCATGCCCGGCTCACCTACAACAAGGTGGCGGCGATCCTCGACGAGGAGGACCCGGCCGGCGATGCCCTGCGCGAGGAGCATCGCGAGCTGGTGCCGTCGCTGAAGAACCTGCACGCCCTCTACCGGGTGCTGCGCGAGGCCCGCGAGGCCCGCGGGGCCATCGACTTCGAGACCACCGAGACGGCCATCGTCTTCAACGACGAGCGCAAGATCGAGAAGATCGTCCCGCGCAGCCGCAACGATGCCCACAAGATCATCGAGGAGTGCATGCTGGCGGCCAACGTGGCCACCGCCCGGTTCCTCGACAAGCATGACCTGCCGGCGCTCTACCGCATCCACGAGAAGCCCTCCCCGGAGCGCCTCGACAAGCTGCGGCTGTTCCTCGCCGAGCTGGGTCTCTCGCTGGGCGGCGGCGATGATCCCAGCCCCCAGGACTACCGGGAGCTGGCCGAAGTCATCAAGGACCGCCCCGACACCGACGTGATCCAGACGGTGATGCTGCGCTCCATGAGTCGTGCGATCTACTCGCCCCAGAACGATGGCCACTTCGGCCTGGCCTACCCGGCCTACGCCCACTTCACCTCGCCGATCCGCCGCTACCCCGACCTGCTGGTGCACCGCGCCATCCGCTCGGTGATCCGCGGCCCGCGTCAGACCGCCACGGTGCTGCGCGCCGACGATGCCAAGGTGGAGCCGCCGAGCAAGTGGGCGCCCTACACCTTCGAGCAGATGCTCGAGCTCGGCGAGCACTGCTCGATGACCGAGCGCCGCGCCGACGATGCCACCCGCGACGTGGAGGACTGGCTCAAGTGCGAGTTCATGTCCGACAAGCTGGGCGAGGTCTTCGACGGCACCATCGCCTCGGTGACCCAGTTCGGCATCTTCGTGCGCCTCGACGAGGTCTATGTGGAGGGGCTGGTGCACGTCACCTCGCTGCCCTCCGACTACTACCACTACGAGCCGGAGAAGCACCGCCTCAAGGGCGAGCGCTCGGGCATGAGCTACCGCCTGGGCGATGGCGTCACCGTGCAGGTGGCCCGCGTCGACCTCGACGACCGCAAGATCGACTTCGCCCTGGCCGACGACAAGCCGCGGCCCAAGCGCACCCCGCGCCGTCGCCGTGCCGTGGACGACGCCCCCGACAGGGGGCGTGCCCGGGCCGGGGGCAAGCCGCCCAAGGCCGAGGCCGCCCCGGCGGCCAAGGCGGAGGAGGGCGACGGCAGGAAACGCGGCGGCCGGCGGCGTCGCTCGCGCCGCTGAGCGATCCCTGACCCGACCCCGAGGGGCGCCGGCGGCCTGCCGCCGGCGCCTTGCTCGTTCTCACGCGTGGAAGAATGACATGAAACAGAAGCGACCCCGCCGCGCCGCCGGCGCCACGCCGGCCATCCCCGGCGGCCTCGAGGCCGTGTTCGGCGTCCATGCGGTGCGCGCCCTGCTCGAGCGTGGCGAGACTCCGCGGGAGCTCTGGGTCCAGGAGGGCGCGGCCGGCAGCCGCCTCGCCGAGCTGGTGGAGACGGCCAGGCGTGGCGGCGCCCGGGTACAGGGCCGGCCCCGAGACGACCTCGACCGCCTGGCCCAGGGCGCGTCTCACCAGGGCATCGTGGCCTTCGCCCGCCCGCTGGCCTTCGAGAGCGAGGCCGCGCTGTGGTTTCGCCTGGAGGCCTGGCCTCTGGAGGCCCCGCCGCTGCTGCTGGTGCTCGACGGGATCACCGACGTGCACAACTTCGGCGCCTGCCTGCGCAGCGCCGACGCCGCCGGCGTCCATGGGGTGATCGTGCCCAAGGACAAGGCCGCGCCGCTCAACGCCACGGTGCGCAAGGTGGCCTGCGGGGCCGCCGAGAGCGTGCCGGTCTATCAGGTCACCAACCTGGCCCGTGCCATGGCGAAGCTCAAGGCGCTCGGCGTGTGGATCACCGGCACCGCCGGCGAGGCCGAGACGCTGCTCTTCGATGCCGATTTCACCGGGCCCACGGCGCTGGTGATGGGCGCCGAGGGCAAGGGCATGCGCCGCCTGACCCGCGAGGCCTGCGACGGCCTGGTCAAGCTGCCCATGGCCGGCAGCGTGTCGAGCCTCAACGTCTCGGTGGCGACCGGCATCTGCCTGTTCGAGGCGGTCCGGCAGCGCCGCGGCTGAAGCCCTTGGCGCTTGCCAAGTCGTCTGCCACTCTTTAGAATGCCTGCGCCCGTTCGCCTGCCGAGCGGGCGCCGGCTATTTCGGCCAATGTCATTTCGACAATCACTCCTTGCTTCCCCCGAGCGACCGCGGTCCTCGTCGAGGAAGCTGCCAAACCGCAAGGAGATCCCATGCGTCACTACGAAATCGTGTTCATGGTCCATCCGGACCAGAGCGAGCAGGTTCCGGCCATGGTCGAGCGCTACACCAGCCTCGTCACCGAGAACGGCGGCACCGTGCATCGCCTGGAGGACTGGGGCCGTCGTCACCTGGCCTACCCGATCAACAAGATCCACAAGGCTCACTACGTGCTGATGAACGTCGAGTGCGAAGGCGAGACCCTCGACGAGATCGAGAACATCTTCCGCTTCAACGACGCGATCATCCGCAGCCTGGTGGTGCGCTGCAAGGAAGCGATCACCGAGGCGTCGCCGATGATGAAGCCGGCGGAAGAGAAGCGCGCCCGTCGCGACGAGAAGCCCCGCGCCGAAACCGCCTGATCTCACCCATCGCACGTCTGAAGGAGTCTTTACATGGCACGCTTTTTCCGTCGCCGCAAGTTCTGCCGTTTCACCGCTGAAGGCGTGAAGCAGATCGACTACAAGGATCTGGACACGCTCAAGGCCTACATCACCGAGACCGGCAAGATCGTACCCAGCCGTATCACCGGGACCAAGGCCCGTTACCAGCGTCAGCTGGCTACCGCTGTCAAGCGTGCCCGCTACCTGGCGCTGCTGCCCTACACCGACAGCCACCAGTAAGAACCGGGCGTGATGCTGCCGATTGCCCGCTGGATGATGCGAGGCACGCCCCACGCCGCAGGCGGGGCGGCCATTGCCACGCTCGTCCCCTGGTTGTTCTGGCTGGGCGCGGCCATTGCCGCCCTGGTCACGCTGCGTCGCGGCCTGTCACCGGCCCTGCCGGTGATCGTCGCCGCGGCGCTGCCGGCGGGCTGGTGGTGGACCCAGGGCGACGTCATCCCGCTGTCCAGCGTGCTGCTGGTCACCCTGATGGCGGTTGTGCTGCGTTCGCGCATGCGCTGGAGCGAGGCGCTGATCGTCGGCGCCCTGGTCGGCGCCGGCATGATCCAGTTCGGGGTCTTCCTGCCGCCCGGCGGCGCGGGGCCCATGCTGGAGCAGCTGCGCCAGGCCCCCGAGGTCGACCGCCTGCTCGGCGAGCTGACCCGCCAGGGGCTCGATACCGAGCAGCTGGCGGGGCTGCTGATCGGCGGGATCACCGGCCTCGTGGTGCTGATCGCCGCGGTGGCCTGCCTGGCACTGGCGCGCAGCTGGCAGGCGGGGCTCTTCAACCCCGGCGGCTTCCGCGAGGAGTTCCACGCGCTGCGCCTGGCGCCCCGGGAGCTCGCCGTGCTGGCGGTGCTCGGGGTGGCCGGCATGGTGCTGGGGCTGCCCGCCCTCGGCATGCTGCTGTGGATCCCGCTGCTCGTCGCCGGCATCGCGCTGGTTCATGGTTTCATCGGTGTTAAAGGGATGAACGGGCTGTGGCTGGTCGCCTTCTATGTGCTGCTGATCACCACCTGGCCCATGATTCTGATCGTGCTGCTGCTGGCCTTCATCGACGTCTTCGCGGACTTCCGCGGACGCGTGGCCAGCCGCGACTGACAAGAGGTTTACGAGATGGAAGTCATTCTGCTCGACAACATTGGCAAGCTGGGCGGCCTCGGTGACCAGGTCACCGTCAAGCCGGGCTACGGCCGCAACTACCTGGTGCCCTACGGTCTTGCCGTGCCGGCCACCAAGGACAACATCGAGGCCTTCGAGGCCCAGCGCTCCGAGCTCGAGGCCCAGGCCGCCGAGCGAAAGGCCGAGGCCGAGGCCCGCGCCGCGCAGCTCAACGAGATCGAGCTCTCGCTGGTCGCCAAGGCCGGTGACGAGGGCAAGCTGTTCGGCTCCATCGGCCCGCGCGACCTGGCCGAGGCCATCGCCTCCGCCGGCATCGACGTCGCCAAGAGCGAAGTGCGGATGCCGGAAGGCCCGATCCGCGCCACCGGCGAGTACGACATCCAGCTGCACCTGCACGCTGACGTCGACGCCGTCGTGCGCGTGGTGGTGGTGGCCGAGTAAGGCCAGCCTGCCCGCCAGACGCCCCGGGCCTCCCGGGGCGGTCGGATCAGGGGCGCGAGGGAATCTCCCTCGCGCCCCTTTTTGCCTTGTGCCTGCCGGGCAGCCCCGCTCCCGTCCCTTGCCTCGGCGGGATAGGGAGAGGCGCCCGCCTGGGGTAGAATGTTCCCCCAGTTTCACCTAGGGGCCCCGCACCGCCATGAACGAGATGCTCGAGCACGACCAGGAAACCGCCGCCCTCAAGGTGCCGCCCCACTCGCTGGAGGCGGAGCAGTCGGTGCTGGGCGGGCTGATGCTCGACAACCAGGCCTGGGACAACGTCGCCGACCGCCTGGTGTCGGATGACTTCTACCGCTATGAGCACCGCCTGATCTTCAACGTCATGGCGGGGCTCGCCGAGGGCGGGCGCCCGCTGGACGTGGTGACCCTCTCCGAGGCGCTGGAGGGGCGCGACCAGCTCGATACCGTGGGCGGCCTGGCCTACCTGGCCGAGCTGGCCCGCAACACGCCATCCGCCAGCAACATCCGCGCCTATGCCGACATCGTTCGCGAGCGGGCCACCCTGCGCAAGCTGATCCGCGCCGCCAGCCAGATCGCCGACGGGGCCTTCAGTCCCCAGGGGCGGCCCGCCGACGAGCTGGTCGACGAGGCCGAGCGGCTGGTGTTCCAGATCAGCGAGGAGCGTCCCAAGTCGGGCGGTCCCATCGGCATGAGCGAACTGCTCGCCAAGGCGGTGGATCGCATCGACGAGCTGTTCAACATGCAGGGGGAGATGACCGGCCTCTCCACCGGCTTCCGCGACCTGGACGAGATGACCTCCGGCCTGCAGCCCTCGGACCTGGTGATCATCGCGGGGCGCCCCTCCATGGGCAAGACCACCTTCGCCATGAACCTGGTGGAGCACGCGGTAATCGCAAGCGACCGGCCGGTGATGGTGTTCTCCATGGAGATGCCCGCCGAATCGCTGATGCTGCGCATGCTCTCGTCGCTGGGGCGTATCGACCAGACCCGGGTCCGTACCGGCCAGCTGGAGGATGAGGACTGGCCGCGGCTCACCTCGGCGGTCAACCTGCTCAAGGACAAGCAGCTGTTCATCGATGATACCGCGGCGCTGTCGCCCAACGAGATGCGCTCGCGCATCCGGCGGGTAGTGCGCGAGCACGGCAACATCGGGCTGGTGATGATCGACTACCTGCAGCTGATGCAGATCCCCGGCTTCTCCGAGAACCGCACCGGCGAGATCTCCGAGATCTCGCGCTCGCTGAAGGGCATGGCCAAGGAGTTCGGCTGCCCGGTGGTGGCGCTCTCCCAGCTCAACCGCTCCCTGGAGCAGCGACCCAACAAGCGACCGGTGATGTCGGACCTGCGCGAGTCCGGCGCCATCGAGCAGGATGCCGACGTGATCGCCTTCGTCTACCGCGACGAGGTCTACAACCCGGACAACCCGGACAACCAGGGGCTGGCCGAGCTGATCATCGGCAAGCAGCGTAACGGCCCCATCGGCACGGTGCACATGGCCTTCATCGGCAGGTACACCCGCTTCGAGGACCTGGCCCCGGACAGCTACGGCGATACCTTCGGCGAGTAGGCCGGGAGTCGCCCGCCGTCGGTCGCGACTTGAGCGCGGCGCGCAGGGCCGTATAATCCCCACCCCTCGACTCAGCAGCTAGACCCACAGGAAGGAGGCACCATGGCAGGCGGATTCCGGCGCGGCAATCGGCAGCGCACCCCGAAGCTGGAGGCGCGCGGCGAGCTCCAGTCGATGGAGCGGGAGGGACCCTTCAAGGAGTGGCTGGGCATGCCCGACCTCTACCGCTACCAGCTGGTGGTGGACGGCGAGGCCTACAGCTACCAGACCGAGGACGCCGAACTGCCGGTGCAGGTCGGCGACCGGGTGGTGTTCCGCTACAAGGAGACCAAGGCCGGCAAGTGGGTCGACCGCAACTCCCTGGGCAAGGCGATCGACCCCTCGACCTACCAGTGACCTCCGGAACCCTCCCCGGCGCTCGCGGTCACATCAGCGACACGGTATGTTAATTCGGATGTCATCGGGCACGGCCAGGCTGTGCCCGGACTGCATCCGATCCATGACCATTGGAGGGAACCATGGAAATCAAGGAACTCAAGGCCTTTGCGGCCCGCCACGACAACTACGAGATTCGCGTGATCAGCCATGCGGGTAGCCGCTTCTACCAGGTGGAACTGGAGGACATCGAGGGCCAGCGCCACATGCTGAGCCGGCAGGGCAAGCCGGTGCTGTTCCGCTCGCTGGACGACGTCTACTTGGAGCTCAAGCGCGCCGGCATCCATCGCGCCTACCTGGTGCAGCAGGTGCCCCACGACGAGGTGATCGGCCGCGACGCCCACTACCAGGACCCGCTGACCTCGCGCATGCCGCTGGTCTTCTGACCCGGCCCCTGCGGGGCGGCGCCCTCGCCGCTCACGACCTCCGCCGCCGCCTCTCCAGCCAGCGCCCCAGGCGCACCCGGCGGCGGGCGAACCATCGATACCCCGCATCCATCAGGCCTGCCAGCCCCGGCAGCGTGCTCAGCCACACCAGCCGACGGTAGCCGAGCACGGCATAGAGCGCGCGGCTGGCGTCCATGCCGATGAACCAGCGCCCCCGGGCGTCGCTCAGGTGCAGCCGGCCCATCATCCCCTCGAAGGTCTTTCCGAGCGCTTCGGCATCGAAGCCGGGTGCCTGGATGTCCACCAGCGCCACCCGCTCTCGTCGCGGGTGGCGCGACAGCCAGGCCACCTCCCGCTGGCAGAGCGGGCAGTGGCCATCGTGGTAGAGGGTGACCGGGGCGTGGGCGTTGAGGGTGTCGCGTCGGCTCATGGTCTCTCCTCGCGGGGCTGGGGATCAGGCGAATAGCCGGCCCGATGGAGGCCGCGCTGCCCCCGGCCGTCATCGTGCCAGGCCGGGGTGCTCTCCAGCCCGGCCAGGAAGGTCTCGGCCTGCTCCCGCATCGCCTGCCGCTTCTCGTCGCCCATGCGCGAGAGCGAGCCGTAGATCAGCTTCATGCGCGGATTGCCCGACAGGGCGTCGGCATGGCGCTCGAGGAAGTGCCAGTAGAGGCTGTTGAGCGGGCAGGCATCCTCGCCGGTCACCCGCTTCGGGTCGAAGCGGCAGTGGCGGCAGTGGTCCGACATGCGGTCGATGTACTTGCCCGAGGCGCAGTAGGGCTTGGAGCCCATCAGGCCGCCGTCGGCATGCAGCACCATCCCCAGGGTATTGGGCAGCTCCACCCACTCGCAGGCGTCCACGTAGACCGCCAGGTACCAGTCGCAGAGCGCCTCCGGCGCCACGCCACAGAGCAGGGCGAAGTTGCCGGTGACCATCAGCCGCTGGATATGGTGGGCGTAGGCATGATCGCGGGTCATCTCGATGGCGCGTTGCAGGCAGCGCAGCTCGGTGTCGCCCGTCCAGTAGCAGGCCGGCAGCCCGCGGGTGGCCTTCAGGGCATTGCCGCGCTTGTAGTCGGGCATGCGGGTCCAGTAGAGCCCGCGCACGTACTCCCGCCAGCCCAGCACCTGGCGGATGAACCCCTCCGCCGAATTGAGGGGCGCGCGGCCCTCGAGGTACTCGCGTTCGACGGCCTCGCACACCTCCCGCGGCGAGAGCAGCCCGAGGTTCAGCGCCGCCGAGAGCCGGGAGTGGAACAGGAAGGGGGCGTCGTCGCTGATGGCGTCCTGGTAGCGGCCGAAGTCGGGCAGGCCGTGGCGCAGGAAGTGGTGCAGGTCGACCCGCGCCTGGCGGCGGGTCACCGGCCAGTCGTAGACGTCGAGGCGGCCGAAATGGTCGCCGAAGTGCTCCTCGACCAGGGCCAGCACCGCCTCGGTGGTGGCGTCCCGGCCATGGCGGGGCGGGTCGGGGAAGGTCGGCGATGCGGGCAGCGGCTCGCGGTTGTCGTGATCGTAGTTCCACTGGCCGCCGGCGGGAGAGCTGCCCTCCATCAGCAGGCCGCTGCGCCGGCGCTGCTCGCGATAGAAGTGCTCCAGGCGCAGCGACTTGCGGCCGGCGGCCCAGGCGGCGAAGTCGTCCGGGGTGGTATAGAAGCGGTCGTCCTCGATCAGCCGCCAGGGGAGGGGGGCCGTCTCGCGTTCGCCCATCGCCTGCCAGAGGCGCCACTCGCCGGGGCGCACCACGCGGATCTCGTCGCAGCCATACAGGGTCGCCAGCCGCTCGGCCTCCGGGATCAGCGCCTGGGTATTGTCGGGGTCGTCCAGGGCGCTGTAGTGAACGCGCAGGCCCTGTTCGCGCAGCTCCTCGGCGAAGTGGCGCATGGCCGACAGCATCATGGCGATCTTCTGGGGGTGGTGGGGCACGTAGCGACCCTCGGCGGCCACCTCGCAGAGGGCGACCACGCTGCCGTCGGGCAGGGCGGCGAGGCTGGCCAGGTCGTGGCTGAGCTGGTCGCCGAGCACCAGCACCAGGGGAACAGGCATGGCTTTACCTAAAACTGTACAAATTATTCCCATAGTACAACTTCATCCGGCCTCCCGGCGACACTCCTGATAGACTGTCGGCATCGCCCACCATCGACCCGGAGGAACCTCGCGCATGACCTCAGCCCACGTGGAGACGCAACCGACCGACCAGGATACGCCCGGCAGCGGACGCCTGGCCCACGCCCCGTCCGACCACCCCCCGGTGGCCAGGGCGAAGGTGGGGGTACTGCTGGCCAACCTGGGCACGCCGGATGCCACCGACTACTGGTCGATGCGTCGCTACCTGAGCGAGTTCCTCTCCGACAAGCGGGTGGTCGACTACGCCAGCTGGAAGTGGCAGCCGCTGCTGCAGCTGATCATCCTGTCGCGTCGCCCCTTCAAGTCCGGCGAGGCCTACCGGAGCATCTGGAATACCGAGAAGGACGAGAGCCCGCTGCTGACCATCACCCGCGAGCAGACCCGCAAGGTGGCCGAGGGGCTCGCGGCGAGGTTCGGCGACCAGGTGATGGTCGACTTCTGCATGCGCTACGGCAACCCCTCCACCGACAGCGTGCTCCGGCGCATGCAGGCGGCGGGCTGCGAGCGGATCCTGTTCTTCCCGCTCTATCCCCAGTACGCCTCGCCGACCACCGCCACCGCCAACGACCAGGCCTTCCGCACCCTGATGACCCTCAAGTGGCAGCCCGCCTTCCGCACGGTGCCGGCCTACTTCGAGCACCCCCGCTACATCGAGGCCCTGGCCAGTTCGGTCCGCGAGGGCTATGCCGCCGCCGAGACGCCACCGGAGGTCCTGGTGGCCTCCTACCACGGCGTACCCAAGCGCTACCTGATGGAGGGCGACCCCTACCACTGCCAGTGCCAGAAGACCACGCGGCTGCTGCGCGAGGCGCTGGGCTGGGAGGGGGAGGCCATCCAGACGGCCTTCCAGTCCCAGTTCGGCCCCGAGGAGTGGGTGGGGCCCCAGACCGTGGAGCACGTGGCCGAGCTGGCCCGCCAGGGCAGGAAGCATATCGCGGTGGTCTCACCGGCCTTCTCCTCCGACTGCGTCGAGACCCTGGAGGAGATCGAGGAGGAGATCCGCGACGCCTTCCTCGCGGCCGGCGGCGAGACCTTCACCTACATTCCCTGCCTCAACGACCGCGACGACCACATCGCCGCGCTGCTGGCGATCATCGAGAACGAGCTGGGCGGCTGGGTCGCGCCGCGCCCCTGACGAAGGAGGGCCCCGCCATGCGGGGCCCTCGCGTCGTGGCGGCCGTCACGGCCGTCGCCTGCGCTGCCGCGAACGCCAGGGGTGGCGCGCCTTGGCGGGGCGTGCCACCCGGCTCTGCCCCACGTCCTCGTCGCGGAACTCCGGCACCGAGCCGCGGGTGCTGGTGAGGAATCGCAGGTGCATGTGCAGGCCGGTCTTGGCCAGCATGTGGCCGGTCACCGGGGCGGTGATGAACAGGAACAGGGTGATCAGCAGCTCCTGGACGTGGAGCTCCCGCTGGGTGATCGTGAAGTAGAGCATCGAGGCGATCAGCACGCAGCCGATCCCCAGGGTGGTGCCCTTGGTGGGGCCGTGGAGGCGCATGAAGAAGTCCTTGAACTGCAGCATGCCGAGCGAGCCGGTGAAGGCGAAGATGCCGCCGGCCACCAGCAGGAAGGCGATCACGCCCTCGGCGATCACGTAGAACGTCATGTCGGGCTCCTCACTCGATGATGTCGCCGCGCAGCAGGTAGCGGCAGATGGCCATGGTGCTGACGAAGCCGAGCATGGCGATCAGGATCGCCGCCTCGAAGTAGGTCTTGGTGTTGAGCCACAGGCCCAGCAGCACGATCAGCGCGATGGAGTTGACGTACATGGTGTCCAGGGCCAGCAGCCGGTCGGGGATGTCCGGCCCGATTGCCAGGCGATAGACGTTCATGGCCAGCGCCAGCACGATCAGCGCCAGGCTGATCATCAGGGCGGTATCTAGCATTCGAAGATCTCCTTGAGCGGGCGTTCGTAGCGCTCGCGAATCTCCTGCACCAGGGCCTGCTCCTCGCGCATGTCCAGCACGTGGATCAGCAGCGAGGAGCGGTCCAGGCGGATGTTGGTGGAGACGGTGCCCGGCGTCATGGTGATGGTGTTGGCCAGCAGGGTGATGGTCAGCGGCTCCTTGACCTCGAGGGGATACTCCACGAAGCCGGGGTGGGGCTCGCGACGGGGGGTCAGGATCAGCAGGCTGACCTGGAGGTTGGCCTTGACGATGTCGTAGAGCACCACCAGCACGAACCAGGCCAGCTTGATCGGGTGCCTGACCGGGGGCAGCGGGTCCCAGAAGCGGCGAGTGAGCAGCGGGATGCCCACGGCGAGGAAGGCCCCGAGCAGCAGCTGGCCGGGCGCGACGCTGCGTGCCATCAGCAGCCAGACCACCAGCAGCACCAGCGACAGGGTGGGAGTCGGCAGGAATCGGCCCAGCGGCTTCATGGGGTCTCCTCCTCGCGGCCGAGCGCCAGGGAGGTCGCCGGCATGGCCTCCTCGCCGAACAGCCGGGTGATCTTGGTGGCGGGGTCGGCCAGCTGTTCGGCCGTCGCCAGGGTGTAGCTGCTCAGGGGGCCGGAGAACCCCACCAGCAGCGGAGCGGTGGCCAGCAGCCAGAGCACCCCGGCCAGCTGGGCCCGGCTGACCCGGCCGGCCGCGACCTCGCCCTTGTAGCTGGCCCAGAAGAACACCGACCCGGCCCGGGAGAGGGCGATCAGGGCGCACAGCCCCGCCAGCAGCAGCAGCGGCCAGAACCATAGCCGCGCGACACCTTCCGCCGCCTGCATCATCAGCAGCTTGCCCAGGGCGCCTGCCAGCGGCGGCAGGCCCGCCACCGCCACCGCCGAGACCAGGAAGAGCCCGCCCAGCAGCTGGCGCTGGTGGAGGCGACGGGCGCGCACCAGGCGCGTGCCGGCCTTGCCGCGCTGCTGGCCGATCAGCTCGGCGATCAGGTAGAGGGCGCCGCACACCAGGGTGGTGTGGGGCAGGTAGTAGAGCAGCGCGGTCACCGCCTCGGTGGAGCCCAGCGACTTGCCGGCCAGCAGGGTGCCCACCGAGACCAGCACCAGGTAGGCGATCAGCGGCCGGAGGTCGCGGGCGGCCAGCACGCCGATGCCGGCCAGGGCGATGGTGGCGAGGCCCGACCACCAGAGCCAGGTGGTAATCGCCTCTGCCGCGGGGGTGTCGACGAAGATCAGCGACTGCACGCGCAGGATGGCGTAGAGCCCCACCTTGGTCATGATGGCGAACAGGGCCGCTACCGGGGCCGGCGCGGCCGAGTAGGTGCGCGGCAGCCAGAAGTAGAGGGGCAGCAGCGCGGCCTTGAGGCTGAAGACCACCACCAGCAGCAGCGCGCCGGCGGTGACCAGGGCGGTCTGGTCGCCGGTCATGGCGCCGAGGCGCCGGGCCATGTCGGCCATGTTGAGGGTCCCGGTGGCGCCGTAGAGCACGCCCAGCGCCACCAGAAAGAGCGCTGAACCGGCCAGGTTGAGGATCACGTAGTGCAGGCCGGCGCCCACCCGTTCCTTGCCGCCGCCGTGCATCAGCAGCGCATAGGAGGCCAGCAGCAGGATCTCGAAGAACACGAAGAGGTTGAACAGGTCGCCGGTGAGGAAGGCGCCGTTGAGCCCCACCAGCTGGAGCTGGAAGAGCCCGTGGAAGTGGCTGCCCCGGGTGTCGTCGCCGGCGCAGGCGAACATCACGCAGCCCAGCGCCAGCACGGCGGTGAGCAGCAGCATCAGGGCGGAGAGCCGGTCGAGCATCAGCACGATGCCGAAGGGGGCCTGCCAGTTGCCCAGGGCATAGAAGATCAGTTCGCCCCCGGCCGCCTGGGCGAACAGCCAGCCCCCGACCAGCAGCTGGGCGACGCAGAGCCCGACGCTGAGGCGTCGCTGGGCGGGGTCGCCGGCCCGGGTGGGCAGCAGCAGGACGAGCGCGCCGATCAGCGGCACGAGGATCGGGAGGATCATCAGGTGCTGGCTCATCGGGAGTCCCCCGCCTCGCCCTGCTGGCCGTCCACGTGGTCGCTGCCCAGCTCGCTGCGGGCGCGGATCGCCAGAATCACCACGAAGGCGGTCATGGCGAAGCCGATCACGATGGCGGTCAGCACCAGCGCCTGGGGCAGCGGGTCGGCCGGGGTGATCGAATCGCCGATCACTGCCGCGGCGTGGGTGTTGAGGCCGCCGGTGGAGAACAGGAAGAGGTTCACCGCATAGGAGAGCAGCGCCAGGCCGACGATCACCGGGAAGGTGCGGCCGCGCAGCAGCAGGTAGATGCCGCTGGCGGTCAGCACGCCGATGACCAGTGAGAACAGGGCTTCCATCAGCGTTCCTCCAGGCGGGGACGGTGCAGGGTGGTGACACGGCCCAGGTTGATCAGGATCATCAGGGTGGCGCCGACCACGGCCAGGTAGACGCCGAGGTCGAAGAGCATCGCCGAGGCCAGCTCGAACTCGCCGATCAGCGGCAGGTGGAAGTGGCCGAAGGCGGAGGTCAGGAAGGGGTAGCCGAACAGCCAGCTGGCCAGGCCGGTGGCCACGGCGATGGCCAGGCCGGACACGGCCACCACCGGGTAGGAGAGCGGCAGCCGTTCGCGGGTCCAGTCGTGGCCGCGGGCCATGTACTGCAGGATCAGTGCCACGGCGGTGATCAGGCCGGCGATGAAGCCGCCGCCGGGCTGGTTGTGGCCGCGCAGGAAGATGTAGACCGACACCAGCAGCGCCAGCGGCAGCAGGATCTGCGCCACCACGGCGAGGATCATCGGATAGCGGTGGCGCGACCAGCGGATCCCCTCGAGGTTGCCCGCCGGCATGAACAGCTTCATGCGGTTGAGCAGCTTGAAGGTGGCCAGGCCCGCCAGGGTCAGCACGGTGATCTCGCCCAGGGTATCGAAGCCGCGGAAGTCCACCAGGATGACATTGACCACGTTGGTGCCGCCGCCCCCCGGGACGCTCTCGCGCAGGAAGTAGTCGGCGATCGAGATCGTCTCGCGGGTCAGCAGCGCATAGTTGAGCATCGCCACCACCCCCCCCAGGGCGGTCGCCAGCACCAGGTCGCGCAGGATGCGCCGGCGCGACACCAGCAGCGGCGGGCGCTGGGGCAGGAAGAACAGCGCCAGGATCAGCAGGATCATGGTGACCACCTCCACCGACAGCTGGGTCATCGCCAGGTCGGGAGCGGAGAAGCGCACGAAGGTGAGCGAGACGGTGAGCCCCACCACCGAGAGCATCAGCAGCGAGACCAGCCGCCAGCGATGGCTCAGCGCACTGCCGATGGCGCCGAAGGTCATCAGGGCGGCGCCCAGCACCAGCATGCCGTCCAGCGGCTGCAGGCCGCGCTCGCCGGTGAGCGTCTCGAGGTTGGCCAGCCCGACGCCCACCATGGCCAGGGCGGTGAGCACCAGCAGGGCCTGGTAGCGCTGCAGCGAGCCGTTCTCCAGGCGCATGGTCAGCCACAGGGCCGCCTTGATCACCCGCAGCACCGCCGCCTCGAAGACCCGGCTGGCATCCCGGGCGGGGAAGAGGGCGGCGATGTCGGCCAGGCGCCGCTGCTGGCGCAGCACCAGCCCCCCGGCGATCACCGCGACCAGGCTCATGGCCAGCGGCAGGTTGAGGCCGTGCCACAGGGAGAGGGCGAGCAGCGGCGAGGTGTCGCCCTGCACGGCGAGGCTGGCGGCATTGACCAGCGGGGCGGCCAGGGTCATGGGGAAGAGGCCCACCGCCAGGCTCATGGCCGCCAGGAAGAGGCCGGGCGCCAGCATGCCGCGGGCCGGGTCATGGGCCTTGAGGGGCGGCTGGGCCTTCTGCTCCCGGGTCAGCTTGGGCGCGGCGAAGAACAGGCTCCAGATCAGCCGCAGCGAGTAGGCCACCGAGAGGGTGGCGGCCAGCATCACCAGCAGCGGGATCAGCGCGCTCAGCGCCCCCAGCACGTTGTTGACCAGGCTCTGCTCGAAGAGCATCTCCTTGGAGAGGAAGCCGTTGAAGGGCGGGAAGCCGGCCATGGCCGAGCCTGCCAGGATCACCATGGTGCCGGTGATCGGCATCATCGACCACAGGGCCCCCAGGCGGTCGATGTCGCGGGTGCCGGTCTCGTGGTCGATGATGCCCACGCTCATGAACAGCGCCGCCTTGAAGGTGGCGTGGTTGAAGATATGGAACACCGCGGCGACGATGGCCAGCGGGCTGCCCAGCCCCAGCAGCAGGGTGATCAGCCCCAGGTGGCTCACCGTGGAGAAGGCCAGGATCCCCTTGAGATCGCGCTCCAGCAGGGCGAACCAGGCGGCGTAGAGCATGGTCGCCAGGCCCACCAGGGAGAGCGATATCGCCCACAGCTGGCTGTCGCCCAGCGCCGGGGTGAGCCGCGCCATCAGGAAGACGCCGGCCTTGACCATGGTGGCCGAGTGGAGGAAGGCCGATACCGGGGTGGGCGCGGCCATGGCATGGGGCAGCCAGAAGTGGAAGGGAAACTGGGCCGACTTGGTGAAGGCGCCGAACAGCACCAGGGCGAGGATCAGCGGATAGTGGGAGGAGGCGCGGATGGCGTCACCCGCCGCCAGCACCTCCCCCATGGCGAAGCTGCCCACCGCCTCGCCGATCAGCAGCAGGCCGGCGAGCAGCGCCAGGCCCCCGGCACCCGTCACCACCAGCGCCATGCGGGCGCCACGTCGGGCATCGCTGCGATGGCCCCAGAAGCCGATCAGCAGGAAGGAGGTGATGCTGGTCAGCTCCCAGAACAGCCACAGCAGCAGCAGGTTGTCGGCCATGGCGATACCGATCATGGCGGTCATGAACAGCATCATGTAGGCGAGGAACCGGCCGTCGTCCTCGTCGGCGGCCAGGTAGTGGCCCGCGTAGTAGAGGATCAGGCTGCCGATGCCGAGGATCAGCAGCGCGAACAGCAGGGTCAGGCCGTCGATGCGCAGCGCCAGGTCCAGGCCCAGCAGCGGCATCCAGGGCAGGGTGAAGGTGATGACCTCGCCGTCGAGCACGGCCGGTGCCTGGGCCAGCACCAGGCCGAGGGCGAGCAGGGGAGCGACGAGGGTGGCGAGGGTGCAGGCGCGGCGGCCGTGGCGGGTGGTGAATACCGGCACCAGGGCGCCGAAGAGGGTGAGGAGGGGTATCCACAGCAGTGCCATTGGTCAGCTCGTCCACGCAATGGCGGGGAAGCGCAATTGGCCAGGCCGGGCACCGGGGGAGCAGGGTGCGCTGTGGCCCAGGCAGCCACGTCACCGCCTGGCTCGTCGTTCCTCGACGGAGGGAGCCTCGTCGAGGCGCTGGCGTGCGACAAGGGGTCGCCCCGGAAACGGCAGGATAATCATTCACTAATGATAAGATGCCGCCTTTCGTTTAAGGTGTGGTAACGCCCTTTCTTGCCACTCGCCGGCGTGAGTCTATAGGCTTTCACTATCGATAAAAAGGCCGTCGGGTGTTGCGCTGCGTCATCCATTAGGCGAATGCTGACCCAGGTCAGTTCCCGCCGAGACGTCCTCAGTCCCCTCGTGGACGATCCAGACCAGGAGAGCTTCGTGTGATGCAACTCGCCGTGCTGTCGGGGTTCGCGCTGGCCGCCTCCGCGCCCCTCTTCCATCGCTGGTTCGGCGATCGGACCAGCTTCGTGCTGGCCGCCTACCCGGCGCTGCTGGCGCTGTGGTTCTTCGGCCAGCTTCCCGCCGTGATGGGCGGCGAGGTGATCACCCTGGTGCTCGACTGGGTGCCGGCGCTGGGCATGAGCCTGACCTTCGTGGTCGACGGCCTGTCGCTGCTCTTTGCCCTGCTGGTCACGGTGATCGGTACCTTCGTACTGATCTATGCCGGCGGCTACCTCAAGGGCCACCCGGACCTGGTGCGCTTCCACGTGGCGATCCTCGCCTTCATGGTGTCGATGCTGGGCCTGGTGCTGGCCGATGACCTGATCACCCTGTTCGTCTTCTGGGAGCTGACCAGCATCACCTCCTACCTGCTGATCGGCTTCAACCATGCCGACCTGGAGGCCCGGAAGTCGGCCCGGCAGGGGCTCTTCGTCACCGTGGCGGGGGGCCTGGCGCTGATGGCCGGCCTGGTGATGCTGGGTATCGCCGGTGGCAGCTGGTCGCTCGCCGAGCTCAACGCCATGGACGACGTCCTGCGCGAGCACGACCTCTACACGCCGCTGCTGATCTGCCTGCTGCTCGGGGCCTTCACCAAGTCGGCCCAGTTTCCCTTCCACTTCTGGCTGCCCAATGCCATGGCCGCGCCCACCCCGGTATCGGCCTACCTGCACTCGGCGACCATGGTCAAGGCGGGCATCTACCTGCTGGCCCGCCTGCAGCCGAGCCTGGGCGGGACCGAGATGTGGACGGTGACGCTGTCGGTGGTGGGGGCGCTGACCATGTTCACCGGCGCCTTCCTGGCGATCCGCCATACCAACATCAAGAAGCTGCTGGCCTACTCCACGGTGATGGCGCTGGGCACCCTGACCATGCTGTTGGGCATCGGCACCGAGGGGGCGCTGATCGCCTTCGTCACCTTCCTGCTGGCGCACTCGCTCTACAAGGGCGCCCTGTTCATGGTGGCCGGCATCCTCGACCACGAGACCGGGACCAAGGACGTCACCGCCATGGGGGGGCTGCGGGTGCTGATGCCGGTGACCGCCGGGGTGGCGATGATCGCCGCGCTGTCGCTGGCCGGGGTGCCGCCGCTGTTCGGCTTCATCGGCAAGGAGCTGATGTTCGAGTCGGTGCTCGAGGCAAGCGCCTGGCGGCCGCTGGTCGTGCTGCTGGCCTTCGCCGCCGCGATCCTGACCATCGCCGTGGCGGCCATCGTGGCCCTGCGGCCCTTCTTCGGGCAGCGTCGCCAGACGCCGCGGGTGGCCCACGAGGCGCCGGCCTCCATGTTGCTGGGGCCGGCGGTGCTGGCGCTGCTCTCGCTGCTGCTGGGCCTGGTGCCGGTGCTGGCCGGCAGCGGGCTGCTCGCGGCCGCGGCCAGTGCCGTGGTGGGGGCGCCGGTGGCGGTCAAGCTGTCGCTGTGGCACGGCATCAACCTGCCGCTTCTGATGTCGCTGGTGAGCCTGGCGCTGGGCTACCTGCTGTTCAGGCGCTGGGACCGGGTGCGCGCGCGCCTTGCCCGCCTCGATCCGCTCATCGCCCGGGGACCGGAGGCGGGCTACGACGCCTTCATGGATGGCGTGGTGGTGGTCTCCGAGTGGCAGACCCGCGTGCTGCAGAACGGCTACATGCGCAACTACATCCTGGTGATGGTCGTCACCCTGATCGCCCTGGTGGGCAATTCACTGCTGCTGCGCCACGCCCCCCAGTTTGCCTTCCGGCTGGACGTGCAGTTCCACGAGGCGATCGTGGTGGGGATGATGGTGATGGGGGCGCTGTTCGCGACGATCGCCCGCTCGCGGCTGGGGGCCGTGGTGTCGGTGGGCATCATGGGCTTCTCCATCGCCCTGACCTTCATCCTGTTCAGCGCCCCCGACCTCGGCATCACCCAGCTGCTGGTGGAGACGCTGACGGTGATCCTGCTGGTGCTGGTGCTGTTCCGGCTGCCCAGGTTCTCCAGCCTCTCGACCCCGCTGGAGCGGGTGCGTGACGTGGCCGTGGCCGGCAGCATGGGCGGGCTGATCACGCTGCTGATCCTCACCTCCTGGAGCATCGACCAGTTTGCCCCGATCTCCGGCTACATGATCGACAACAGTGCGCCGCTGGCCCACGGCCGCAACATCGTCAACGTGATCCTGGTCGACTATCGCTCGCTGGATACCCTGGGCGAGATCTTCGTGCTGGCCCTGGCCGCCATCGGGGTCTTCGCCATGCTCAAGCTGCGCGCCCCGGAGAAGCCCAAGAAGCCCGCACCGGCCAAGGAGACCGCCGATGGTTAAGTCCGGCACCATCATCCTCAATACCGCGGCGCGGCTGCTGATGCCGCTGCAGCTGCTGTTCTCGATCTTCCTGCTGCTGCGTGGCCACGACGAGCCCGGCGGCGGCTTCATCGCCGGCCTGGTGGCGGCGGGGGCCTTCACCCTCTACCTGTTCGCCTTCGGGGTCAGCGCCACCAAGGAGGTGCTGCGCATGGTCGACCCGCGGGACCTGGTCGGCATGGGGCTGCTGCTGGGCATGATCTCGGTGGTGCCCGCCTGGTTCGTCGGCGAGCCCTTCCTGACCGCGCAGTGGTGGACCATTCCGGGCATCGACTTCAAGGCCTCGACGCCGCTGATCTTCGACATCGGGGTCTACCTGGCCGTGCTGGGCTCGGTGGTGACCATGGTGATGACGCTGATGGAGGTGGACAAGGATGAGCCCTGAGACCGCCCCGCGCCCCCTGACAGGAGACGCCCTATGGAACCCTTGATGGCCGTGGCCATCGGCCTGCTCTACGCCGCGGCGATCTTCCTCATGCTGCGCCGCTCGATCGTCAAGCTGGTGATCGGCCTGATGCTGCTGTCGAACGCCGCCAACCTGCTGATCTTCACCTCGGCGGGCATGACCCGTGGCGCCCCGCCGCTGATCCCCGAGGGCATGCTGGCCCCGCCCGGCGTGGTGGCCGACCCCTTGCCCCAGGCGGTGGTGCTGACCGCCATCGTGATCGCCTTCGGCGTACTGGCCTTCGCCGTGGTGCTGATCCGCCGGGCCTACGAGATCGTCAAGGCCGATGACCTGGACAAGATGAAGGATACCGACACGTGAGGCCCGAAGTCGCACTTCCCGTCCTCCTCCCGCTGCTGTCGGGTGCCATCTCGCTGCTCTTCTGGCGCTCCCGGCCGATGCAGCGCTTCACCGCGGTGGCGGGCAACCTGGCGCTGCTGGTGATCGCCCTGTGGCTGTTCGCCTCGGTCCGCCAGGAGGGCTACGTGACCATCCAGATGGGCGGCTGGGAGGCCCCCTACGGCATCACCCTGGTGGCCGACATGCTCAGCGCGGTGATGGTCGTGCTGACCGCGCTGATCGGGCTGGTGCTGTCGGTCTACTCGCTGGCGTCCACCGGGCCGGACCACGAGAAGTTCGGCTTCTACCCGCTGATGCACCTGCTGCTGGCGGGTGTCGCCGGGGCCTTTCTCACCGGCGACATCTTCAACCTCTACGTGTGGTTCGAGGTGATGCTGGTGGCCAGCTTCGCGCTGCTGATCCTCGGCGGCGAGAAGGCGCAGATGGAGGGGGCCATCAAGTACGTCACCCTCAACCTGCTGGCCTCGGTGATCTTCCTCACCGCCGTCGGCCTGCTCTACGGCATGGTCGGCACCCTCAACATGGCCGATATCGCCCTGCGCCTGCACGAGGCGGAGCACCGCGGCATGGTCGAGGTGCTGGCGGTGATGTTCATGGTGGCCTTCGGCATCAAGGCGGCGGCCTTCCCGCTGTTCTTCTGGCTGCCGGCCTCCTACCACACCCCGCCGGTGGCGGTATCGGCGCTGTTCGCCGGCCTGCTGACCAAGGTCGGGGTCTATGCGCTGTTCCGGGTCTTCACCCTGATGTTCGACGAGACCCTGGACTACACCCAGGACCTGCTGATCTGGGGGGCGGCGCTGACCATGGTCACCGGGGTCCTGGGGGCGGCGGCCCAGTTCGAGTTCCGGCGCATCCTGTCGTTCCATATCGTCAGCCAGATCGGCTACATGCTCCTGGGCCTGGCGCTCTACACCCCCCTGGCCATCGCCGGCGGCATCTTCGCGGTGATGCACAACATCGTGGTCAAGACCAACCTGTTCCTGATCAGCGGCATCACCCGGCGCCTGCAGGGCACCTACCAGCTGAAGAAGATGGGCGGGCTCTACCGGGAGCGCCCCTGGCTCGCCGTGGCCTTCTTCCTCTCGGCCTTCTCGCTGGCCGGCATCCCGCCGCTCTCGGGCTTCTTCGCCAAGTTCGTGATCGTGCGCGCCGGCATCGAGGCCGAGGCCTACGTGGTCACCGGCATCGCCCTGGCGGTGGGCCTGATGACGCTCTACTCCATGGTCAAGATCTGGAACGAGGTGTTCTGGAAGTCGCTGCCGGAGGACAACCTGGTGCCGGAGCGCGAGGTGCTGGTGGGTGACGACAGCCGCATGGTCAAGCCGAGCCTGTGGCTGATGACCCTGCCGGTCGGGGTGCTGGCGGCGATGTCGCTGCTGATCGGCGTCTTCGCCCAGCCGCTGATGGTGATCATGACCGTCATCGGCGACCAGCTGATGAACCCCCAGGGCTACATCGATGCCGTGCTGGGGCAGGGGGCCGATGTGACCGAGGCCCTGCTGGAGATGCCGCTCGAGGAGGTGAGCCCATGACCGGAGCCATCTGGAACCTGCTGCTGGCGCTGGCCTGGGTGGTGCTGAGCGGTGACTTCACCGGGTTGAACCTGACGGTGGGTCTGGTGTTCGGCTACATCACCCTGGTGTTGATCGAGCCCCAGGTGGAGGCGCTCCAGGGCTACCCGGCGCGCATTCCGCGAATCCTCGGCTTCCTCGGCTTCTTCATCAAGGAGCTGCTGATGGCCAACCTCAAGGTGGGCTTCGACATCCTGACCCCGCCCTGGCACATGAAGCCCGGGGTGATCGCCATGCCGCTGGACGCCCGTACCGAACTGGAGATCACCATGGTGGCCAACCTGATCTCGCTCACCCCCGGCACCCTCAGCCTGGACGTCTCGGACGACCGCAAGGTGCTCTATATCCACGCCATGTTCCTCGATGACGAGGAGGAGCTGCGCCGCAACCTCAAGGAAATGGAATACCGTGCCCTGGAACTGTTTCGCTGAGCCTGCCCGCGAGGTACCGACATGGAGATCGTGATCCTGATCAGCCAGGTGCTCATGGCCCTCGCCCTGATCCTGGCCTTCGTGCGGGTGGTGCGCGGCCCGAGCCTGCCCGATCGGGTGGTGGCGCTGGAGCTGTTCGCCAGCATCGTGGTCGGGCTGGTGGGGCTCACCGCCATCCAGTCCGATGTGTCGAGCTTCCTGGATGCCGCCATCGTCATCGCCCTGATGGGCTTTCTGGCCGCCATCGGCTTCGCCCGCTTCCTGGAACGTGGAGGTCCCCGCGATGATTGAGTTTATCAAGGGTGTCTTCATCCTCTCGGGCGCGCTGTTCATGCTGCTGGCTGCCCTGGGCATCCTGCGCCTCCCCGACCTGCTGACCCGCATGCACGCCACGACCAAGGCCGCGGCCCTCGGGGTGATCCTGATCATGCTGGCGGTGGCGCTGCACTTCGGCGAGGTCGATGTGGTGGCGCGCGCGCTGGCCATCATCGTGTTCATCCTGATGACCGCCCCGGTGGCGGCGCACGTGATCGGCCGGGCGGGCTACTTCGTCGGCTCCAAGCTGTGGAGCGGCACCGTCAAGGACGAACTGCGACCCAACTATGACCCGCTGACCCACGAGCTCAAGAGCGGGATGGAGACCGAGGCGAATGCCCGGCGCGAACCGAAGGAGAGCGACCCCTCCTGAGTCGCTGCCAGCGTCGTCCGCAAGAGGCCACCTTCGGGTGGCCTCTTGCGTTTCGGGAGCGGTGATGGAGTGATGCGAGGCTTTATCTTGTACATCTATTGTACGATAATCGATTCATTGTCCATGAATGAGCGAGGTTACCGCCATGCACCGCAAGCCTCACCTGCCCAGCAAGCCCTGTCGCCACTGCCGCAGGCCGTTCGCCTGGCGACGCAAGTGGGCGCGCTGCTGGGAGGAGGTCCGCTACTGCAGCGAGCGCTGCCGGCGCGCGGCGCGTCGCCAAGCCGGGACAGCGGCATGACCCTGGCGATCGCCTGGCTGCGCCAGGACCTGCGGCTCGCCGACAATCCGCTGCTGCAGTTCGAGACCCCGCCCCGCCAGCTGCTGTGTGTCTATGTGCTCGATCCCGCCTGGCTCGAACCGCTGCCCGGTCTCGAGGTGCCGCGCATCGGGCCGGCGCGTCTGGCCTTCCTCTGGCAGAGCCTGATCGCCCTGCGCGGGGAGCTGCTGCGCCGCGGCAGTGACCTGCTGGTGCGGGTGGGAGACCCGGTGGAGGTGGTTGCCGGCCTCGCCGAGCGGCACGGCGCCTGCCAGGTGCGGGTGCGTCGCGACGCGGGCAGCGACGAGGCCGCGGCGGTGGTGGCCCTGGCCGGCCGGCTCGGCGACCGCGTCGAGCTGCTGCAGCTGGAGGGGGGGCTGCTGTTCGACGAGGCGGCGCTGCCCATGGCCGTCGAGGCACTGCCCCCGAGCTTCTCGGCCTTCCGCCGGCGGGTGGAAGGCCGGGTGCCGATCCCGGCGGCGTCCGCCGCCCCGGTCACCCTGCCCCACTGGCCCGACGAGGCGCCCCGGGGGCTGCCCCCCCTGCGCGACATCTGCGACGAGGCGGCGCGCTGGCGCCCCGACGAGCGCGGCGGTTTCCGCTTTGCCGGGGGCGAGGCCGAGGGGCTCGCTCGGCTCGAGCACTACCTGTGGGACACCGGCGCCGTGGGCCGCTACAAGGAGACCCGCAACGGCCTGCGGGGAGCCGACTTCTCCACCCGGCTCTCGCCCTGGCTCGCCCAGGGCTGTCTGTCGGCTCGCCAGGTGCATGATGCCGTGCGCGCCTGGCAGGCCGAGCATGGCGCCGGGGAGTCCAGCGACTGGGTCATCTTCGAGCTGCTGTGGCGTGACTTCTTCCACTGGGCGGCGCGTCAGGAGGGCAGGGGGCTGTTCGGCGCCCGTTCGCTGCCGGCGCCGGGAACGGCCTTTCGCGCCTGGGCAGCCGCCAGGACCGGCGTGCCCTTCATCGATGCCGCCATGCATGAGCTGTCGGCCACCGGGTGGCTATCGAACCGGGCACGACAGAACGTGGCCAGCTTCCTGGTCAAGGACCTGGGGGGCGACTGGCGCCTCGGTGCGGCCTGGTTCGAGCACTGCCTGGTGGATTTCGACGTGGCCAGCAACTGGGGCAACTGGCGCTACGTGGCCGGTGTCGGCCGCGATACCCGGGAGCGCTGGTTCCACGTGCTCCGCCAGGCCGAGCAGTACGATGCCCGGGGCGACTACGTGGCCCACTGGCAGCCGGCGCTGGCCGAACTGCCCGAGGGGCAGGCGCGCCACCAGCCCTGGCGGGTGGAGCCCGAGCGGTTCCCCCTGCCGCTGGTGGTGCCGGCGCGCTGGCAGGATAGTCTGCTGCCGCTCCACGAGACCGCAGAACCCGACGAATGAGGGAGCCTGACATGCCCGCCTTCGAGACGTCTTCCCCGCTGCCGGGTGATGGCCGGCTGCCCCTGGCCCTGGGCCTCGCCGGCCTGCTGCCGTTCCTGGCCGGTGCGGCGGCGGCCTGGCTGGCGCCGGTGGCCTGGCAGGCCATGGCCATTCCTGCCTTCCTCGCCTACAGCGCGGTGATCCTCTCCTTCCTGGGCGGCGTGCAGTGGGGCGTGGCGATGTCCCTGGAGCCGGCCGGCAGTGACGGCTTCCGCGCCCGGCTGCTGCTCAGCATGGTGCCCAGCCTGATCGCCTGGCCGGCGCTGCTGCTGCATCCGCTGACCGGGGCCTGGGTGCTGGTCGCCGGCTTCCTGCTGGTGCGACTCCACGAATGCGGGCGGGGGAGCCGCGAGCTGCTGCCGGACTGGTTCCAGTCGCTGCGGACCCTGCTGACCGTGGTGGTGGTGGCCTGCCACGGCCTGGTGATCTGGCGCCTCGGCGTGGCGTGACATCGGACTGGTGATCCGGTGGCTTGGCGTGGCGTGAGATCGGGCTGGTGACGCCGGCAAAACTGCGACCCTGAGCGCGGCGGCCTGTCACGGGCTGGTGATCCGGTGGCTTGGCGTGGCGTGAGATCGGGCTGGTGACGCCGGCAAAACTGCGACATGATCGGCCTGTCCCTTGCCAAGGAGTGCAGCAGTCACCATGAAACGGATCCTCTCTACCTCCCTGATGCTGGCCCTGCTCGCCGGCTGCCAGAGCGGCCCGACCCGCGAGGCCACTGCCGCCGATCGCGACGAGGCCTCGGCCGACCCGGTGCAGGAGGCAGCCGCCACTCCCCGCGGCGAGGCCGAGCCGCCCGCCGACTTTGCCACCTGGCTGGACGGCTTCCGCCGCCAGGCTCGCGCCGAGGGCATCACCGAGGCGACCCTGGCCCGTGCCCTGGACGGCGTGCGCTACCGGCCCCGGGTGATCGAGCTCGACCGTTCCCAGCCCGAGTTCGTGAGGCCGATCTGGCAGTACCTCGACAGCGCCGTCTCTGCCCAGCGGGTGACCACCGGTCGCGAGCGGCTGGCCGAGCATCGTGACACGGCGCGGCGCATGGAGCAGCGCTATGGCGTGCCGGCCGAGGTGGTCGTGGCGATCTGGGGCATCGAGAGCAACTACGGCGGCAACTTCGGCGACTTCTCGACCCTGGAGGCGCTCGCCACCCTCGCCTATGACGGGCGGCGCCGCGACTTCGCTCGGGGCGAGCTGCTGGCGGCCCTGCGGATCATCGACGCCGGGGATATCGCCCCGGGCAGCATGATCGGCTCCTGGGCCGGGGCCATGGGGCATACCCAGTTCATCCCCTCGAGCTTCGAGGCCTACGCCGTGGATGGCGACGGCGACGGCCGCCGGGACATCTGGAACAGCATCCCCGATGTCATGGCCTCCACCGCCAACTACCTGGCCCGGGCCGGCTGGCAGCCGGGCCAGCCCTGGGGCGTCGAGGTGCAGCTGCCGGCGGGGTTCGATCACGCCCAGACGGAGCTGTCGACTCGCCGCGCCAGCGACGCGTGGCACGCGCAGGGGGTGCGCCCGGTCGGGGGAGGGACGCTGCCCGACTTCGACCAGGCCTCGGTGATCGCCCCCGCCGGTGCCCGCGGGCCCGCCTTCCTGGTGGGGCCCAACTACCGGGCGATCCTGCGCTACAACAATGCCACCAGCTACGCCCTGGCCGTGGGCACCCTGGCCAGCGAGATCGCCGGCCGCGAGGGCATCGTGCAGGGGTGGCCGCGGGACGAGCAGCCGCTGAGCCGTGACCAGGTGCGCGAGATGCAGCGCTCGCTGAATGCCCGCGGCTTCGACGTGGGGACGCCCGACGGGATCCTGGGGCCCAACACCCGTCGTGGCCTGCGCGCCTACCAGGAGTCGATCGGCGTCACGCCGGACGGCTTCGCCACCGTACGGCTGCTGGAGCGCCTCGAGCGCTGAGGCTGGCCGGCGCGCCGGGCCTGCCGCCCGGTGCGCCAGGCGGGGAACCCCCGGCCTCCCAGGCGGTCAATCTGCACGTTTGTTGCGTTTTTCCCCTGACCCTCAAAGGAGGTCACCCATGGACTTCGCTGCCTCGACGCGCCGGATGGCGCGCCCCCTCGCGCTGGCTGCCGGGCTGCTGGCCGGCATGGCCCAGGCCAGTGCCGACGACAAGGTGTTCGGCTGGGTGGAGCGGGCCACCATCGAGCCCTGGGGCGTGGCGGTGAAGGCCAAGCTCGACAGCGGGGCGCTGACCTCGTCGCTGGATGCCCGGGAGATCGAGACCTTCGAGCGCGACGGCGAGGAGTGGGTGAGCTTCCGGCTCAAGCTGGAGGACATCGCCAGCGGTGAGGCCTTCTCCCAGACCCTGGAACTGCCGCTCTACCGGGACCTGCGGGTGCGGGGAGCCGGTGGCCGCGACGAGCGGCCGGTGGTGCTGATGAAGGTCTGCATGGGCGATACCGTCTACGAGGAGCAGTTCAGCCTGCGGGACCGCGAGGAGATGAACTACCCGCTGCTGCTGGGGCGACGCACCATCAGCCACCTGGGCCTGCTCGACGTGCGCGAGACCTTCCTGCAGCGCCCCGAGTGCGACGAGGACGCCCCGCTGGTCGAGCATGACCCGGACGAGGAGTAGCCCCGGGCGCGCCCGGCGGCGACGGGTCAGAACAGCCGTGACAGCAGGGCGGTGACCGCGGTCTCCACCCGCAGGATGCGTGGCCCCAGGTGGATGCCCTCGCAGCCCGCCTCGAGCAGTCGTTCCACCTCCCAGGGAATGAACCCCCCCTCCGGCCCCACCAGCAGCAGCGTGGGGTCCTCGATGCCGCGCGGGCAGGCCCGGGGCATGCCGGGGTGGGCCAGCAGGCCGCGCCGGCCCTTCAGCAGGTCGGGAAGCCGGTCCTCGACGAAGGGCCGGAAGCCCTTCGCCAGCTCGACCTCGGGCAGCCGCGTGTCCCGGGCCTGCTCCAGGCCCAGCACCAGGTGGGTGCGGATCTTCTGGGGGGCCAGCTCCGGGGACATCCAGTAGCTCTTCTCAACGCGCCGGGTGTGCAGCAGGGTGATCCGCTTCACGCCCAGCGCGGTCACATGCTCGAGGCTCCTGGCCAGCATGCGCGGCCGGGGCAGGGCCAGCACCAGGTGGACCGGCAGTGCCGGCGGCGGGGGCTGTCCCATCTCCTCCAGGGCGAAGCGGGCCTCGTGCTCGTCCAGGGAGAGCAGCTCCCCCCGGCCGATGCCGCCGCCTTCCACGCCGAGGGTGAGACGGTCGCCGGGCCGGGCGCGGTGCACCTCGCGCAGGTGGGCCAGGCGGCGCGGGTCGCGCACCCGGGCGAGCCGGTCGTGGGTGATCTCCTCCGGAGCGAGCAGAATCAGGTTCATGGGGCCTCGTTGATTGCGCTTTCCTTGCATGGATGGTGTCGCGGTGCACAATACTCATCATGACAGGGGTTTTCCCTGCCGCCGTGCCGGCACCGGTCGCGATACCCGTCCCGGCGCGGACGCCATGACAAGGAGCAGCGCCGTGCGCGTGATTCGCAAGTATGCCAACCGCAGGCTCTATGATACCGAACAGAGCCGCTATGTGACCCTGGAAGACCTGCGTCGCCTGATCCTCGACGAGGTGCCGTTCCGGGTCGAGGATGCCAAGAGCGGCGAGGATCTCACTCGCACCATCCTGCTCTCGATCATCATCGAGCAGGAGCAGGCCGATGGCGAGGCCGAGGTCTTCTCCAACGACCTGCTGGCCCAGTTCATCCGCGTCTATGACATGGCCCAGCCGCTGCCGCTGGCGCGCTACCTGGAACAGGGCACCCAGCTGATGCTGGAGCAGCAGAAGCGCGTGCAGGACCAGTGGCAGCAGGCCATGCGCCACACCCCCATGGAGCTGATGCGCGAACTGGCCGAGGAGAACATGAAGTTCTGGCAGAAGACCATCGGCCAGGCCGGCACCAAGGACGACGACGAGAAGCCGTGATGCGCCCGGCAGGGAGGAGGGCGGGCCTCGCCGCTTTCTGACATAATGCCGCGACATTTCGCGCGGCCCGTCGGCGATCGCCATCGGGTATCGGGGTAGGGATCGCCGTCGGTCATCGCCCCGCGTCGCTCGTTTTCGGTCTGCAGAACAAGGTGTAACGGATGAAGGTGTTGATCATCGGCGGCGGTGGCCGCGAACATGCCCTGGCCTGGAAGGTCGCCCAGTCTCCGCGGGTGGCGAGGGTCTTCGTGGCGCCCGGCAATGCCGGCACCGCCCGGGAGCCGGGCCTGGCCAACGTCGCCATCGCGGTGGACGATCTCGACGGCCTGGTGGCCTTCGCCCGGGACGAGGGCATCGACCTGACCATCGTCGGCCCCGAGGCGCCGCTGGTGCTCGGCGTGGTCGACCGCTTCCGCGAGGCGGGGCTTTCGATCTTCGGCCCCACCGCGGGCGCCGCCCAGCTGGAGGGCTCCAAGTCCTTCACCAAGGATTTCCTGGCCCGCCACGCCATTCCCACCGCCGACTACCGGACCTTCACCGAGGTGGCCCCGGCCCTCGCCTACCTCGCCGAGCAGGGGGCGCCCATCGTGATCAAGGCCGACGGCCTGGCGGCCGGCAAGGGGGTCATCGTGGCCATGACCCTCGCCGAGGCCGAGGCCGCGGTGCGCGACATGCTCGAGGCCAATGCCTTCGGCGACGCCGGGGCCCGTGTGGTGATCGAGGAGTTCCTGGCGGGCGAGGAGGCGAGCTTCATCGTCATGGTGGACGGCGAGACCGTGCTGCCCATGGCCACCAGCCAGGACCACAAGCGGGTGGGAGACGGCGACACCGGCCCCAATACCGGCGGCATGGGCGCCTACTCGCCGGCGCCGGTGGTCACCGACGAGGTCCATGCCCGGGTCATGGAGCGGGTCATCCTGCCCACGGTGCGCGGGATGGCCGAGGAGGGCCACCCCTACACCGGCTTCCTCTATGCCGGCCTGATGATCGACGCCGCAGGCAACCCCAAGGTGATCGAGTACAACTGCCGCTTCGGCGACCCCGAGACCCAGCCGATCATGATGCGCCTCACCTCGGACCTCGCCGAGCTCTGTCTGGCCGGGGCCTCCGGGGCGCTTGCCGGCAAGGCGTGCGAGTGGGACCCCCGCGCCGCGGTGGGGGTGGTGCTGGCCGCCGGGGGCTACCCGGGCCGCTACCGCAAGGGCGATGCCATCGAGGGCGTCGAGGCCGCCGAGGCCACCGGCTGCAAGGTCTTCCATGCCGGAACCGCCGAGCAGGACGGCCGGGTGGTCACCGCCGGGGGGCGGGTGCTGTGCGTCACCGCCCTGGGCGAGGGCGTGGGCGCCGCCCGCGACCAGGCCTATCGTGGCGTGGCCGAGATCCGCTGGCCGGACGTCCTCTACCGGCATGATATCGCCCACCGGGCCATCGCACGCGAGCGCGGCGAGCGCTGAATCCCGGCCTCGAGCCACAACAAGAGCAACACGCAGGAGGCAAGCATGGAGCGCGTCAGGCTGGAGTTTCCCGAAGCCGCCATCGTCCACCGCCACCCGCTGACGGTGCGCGTCACCGACATGAACTACGGGCGCCACCTGGGGCATGACACCCTGGTATCGCTGCTCCACGAGGCGCGCATCCAGGCCTTCGCGGCGCTGGGGCTCACCGAGTGGGACATGGGCGGCTACCCCAGTGTGGTGGCGGACCTGGCCATCCAGTACCAGTCCGAGGCGCGCTGGCCCGATGCGCTGGTGGTGGAGACCGCGATTCCCGCGCCCGGGAGCAAGGCGATCAGCGTCTACCATCGCGTGCGGCATGCCGAGGGCGGCCGGCCGGTGGCCACGGCGCGGCTCAACGTGATGCTCGTCGACCCCGCCGCCGGGCGTCCGGTGTCGGTCCCCGAGGCGGTGACGGCGGCCATCGCCCGGGCGGGGGGCGCCTGATGTCCCGGGAGTATCCGATCATCGCCGTGACCGGCTCCTCCGGGGCCGGGACCACCACGGTGAAGCGTACCTTCGAGCGGATGTTCGCCCGCGAGGACGTGCATGCCGCCTTTGTCGACGGCGACGCCTTCCATCGCTATACCCGCGAGGAGCTCGGGCGGATCTTCCGCGAGGAGCCGGAGCGCAAGGACGAGCTCTCCCACTTCGCCGTAGAGGCCAACCTGCTCGAGGAGCTCGAGGCGCTGTTCCTCGAGTATGGCGAGCAGGGCAGCGGCACCTATCGCCACTACATCCACGCCGAAGACAAGCAGATGATCGAGGCCGGCTACCGGGTCGGCACCTTCACCGAGTGGCAGCCGCTGCCCTACGGCACGGACCTGCTCTTCTACGAGGGGCTCCATGGCGGCCTGGTGACCGCCGAGCACGACATCGCCCGCCACGTGGACCTGCTGGTGGGCGTGGCACCGACCATGAACCTGGAGTGGATCCAGAAGATCGACCGCGACATCAAGCTGCGCGGCCACTCCCAGGAGGCGGTGATCGACACCATCCTGGGGCGCATGGATGACTACGTGCGCTATATCCAGCCGCAGTTCTCGCGTACCCACATCAACTTCCAGCGGGTGCCCACGGTGGACACCTCCAACCCCTTCGAGGTGCAGGATATCCCCACCGACGCCGAGTCCTTCGTGGTGATCCGTTTCCGGGACCCGGCCACGGTGGACTTCCCCTACCTGCTGGCGATGATCCAGGATGCCTTCATGAGCCGCCCCCATACCCTGGTGGTGCCGGGCTCGCGGCTCTCGCTGGCCATGGAGCTGATCCTGGCTCCACTGGTACGCCACCTGCTGGGCCAGCGACGCTTCCGCTGAGCGCTCACCCATCGCAACGAAGGAGCCATGCCATGGACTGCCTGTTCTGCAAGATCGTCAACCGCGAGATCCCCGGCGACATCGTCTTCGAGGACGACGAGGTGCTGGCCTTCAACGATATCAATCCCCAGGCGCCCACCCATGTCCTGATCATCCCCAAGCGCCATATCGCCACCCTCAACGACCTCGAGGAGGGTGACCTGGCGCTGGTCGGCCGCCTGCAGTACGTCGCCGCCCGGCTGGCCAGGGAGCGTGGCTTCGCCGAGGAGGGTTATCGGGTGGTGATGAACTGCAATGACCTGGGCGGCCAGACGGTCTATCATATCCACATGCACCTGATGGGCGGTCGACGCTTCACTTGGCCGGCTGGCTAGCCGGCGCACTGCGGGTCACCGCGCGAGCCCAGGCGTTCGACGCATCGGGTGCTGTTCCCTCCGACGCCACCGCAAGGTGGCGTCGGGCGTTGTGGGCGCTGCTTCTGGTGACCTGCCTCCCTCGGCTACAATGGGCCATCCCTTCCGGAGCTGGACGCGACGAGGCCGCCATGAATCGCCATCTCTCCCGTACCGACAACCTGATCCACCAGTTCGACACCGTGCTGCGTAGCCTCGTGCCCCATGCGGCTCAGGCCTCGCGCCCGTCGCCGGCCACGGCCGATGTCCAGGATGCGCCGATGAGCGAGGAGGAGCGCCGTCATGCGGCCGGGCTGATGCGCATCAACCACACCGGCGAGGTGTGTGCCCAGGCGCTCTACCAGGGGCAGGGGCTCACCGCCAAGCTGCCGGAGGTGCGCGGCCAGATGGAGGAGGCGGCGCAGGAGGAGATCGACCACCTGGCCTGGTGCGACGAGCGGCTCGAGGAGCTCCATGACCGCACCAGCGTCCTCAATCCGCTGTTCTACGCAGCCTCCTTCGGCATCGGCGCCGTGGCCGGGGCGGTGGGGGATCGGGTGAGCCTGGGCTTCGTGGCCGCCACCGAGGAGCAGGTGGGGCGCCACCTGGAGGATCACCTGGTCAGGCTGCCGCCGGGCGACCAGCGCTCCCGGGCGGTGCTGCGCCAGATGGCCATCGACGAGGCCCACCATGCCCAGCTGGCGCTGGAGGCCGGCGGTGCCCGCTTTCCGGTGCCGGTCAAGTTCGGCATGAAGCTGATGTCGAAGGTGATGACCACCAGCGTCTACCGTCTGTAGCGCCCAGGGAGGGGTTCACAGCGCCCCCTCGCAGACCTGTCGCCAGGTCAGCCGCTGGACTTCGGGCAGCCGCGCTACTCCTCGACGATGGTGAAGGAGTGCGTCATGTCGACGCCGCCCTTCACCAGCATGATCGAGGCGCTGCAGTACTTCTCGGCGGAGAGCTCCACGGCGCGCTGCACCTGCTTCTCCTTCAACCCCTTGCCGGTCACGGTGAAGTGCACGTGGATCTTCGTGAACACGCTGGGCACGCTGTCGGCGCGCTCCGCCTCGAGGCTCGCCACGCAGTCGCTGACCGGTGCGCGGGACTTCTCGAGGATCTCCAGCACGTCGAAGGAGGTGCAGGCGCCCAGGCCCATCAGCAGCATCTCCATGGGGCGCGGGCCGGTGTTGCGGCCGCCGTGGTCGGGTGGTCCGTCGATCACCACGCTGTGGCCGCTACCGCTCTCGGCAACGAACTGACGACCGTCGGTCCATTTCACGCTGGCTTTCATGATTCGGGATTCCTTCTCGATTGTCGGCAAATCGCGGCAGCATAGCAGTCGTTGCCAAGCCCCGCACATCGCTCAAGGCTGTTCCGGCGACAAGCCTGCGAGGGGGCGCTGTTAATACTTCCTTGTACGCTACCTCGGCCGTCCCTGGTCCTCGGACCCCCTCTCCGACCTGTCCCCGGCGCCTCTCGCTCTAGGAGGTATGTCTTGGGCGCAGGCGCCGGTCGAGCTCGGCGAGACGCGCCGGGGTGCCCACGTCGACCCAGTGGCCACGGTGGTGGTGGCCGGCCACGCGGCCATCCTGCATGGCGCGCCGCAGCAGCGGTGCCAGGGCGAAGGCACCCTCCGGCTCGTCGGCCACCAGCGCCGGGTCGAGCAGGCTGATGCCGGCGAAGGTGAGGCGCGGCTCGCCCTCGGCGTGGACGCGGCCCGCGGCATCCAGGTGGAAGTCGCCCCGCGCATGGTGGGCCGGGTTGTCGACCATCACCAGGCGGGCGAGGTCGTCGCCCAGCGGGGGCAGGGCGGCCGGGTCCAGGTCGCACCAGACGTCGCCATTGACCAGCAGGAAGGGCGCCTTGCCCAGCAGGGCCAGCGCCTGGCGGATGCCGCCACCGGTCTCCAGCGGCGTCTCCTCGCGGCTCCAGGCGATGTGCACGCCGTACTGGCGGCCATCGCCCAGCGCCGCGATGATCTGCTCGGCCCGGTAGCTGACGTTGATCACCACCTCGTGGATGCCCGCCGCCCGAAGGTGCGCCAGGTGGTGGACGATCAGCGGCCGGCCCGCCACCGGCAGCAGCGGCTTGGGGCAGTGGTCGGTGAGCGGTCGCATGCGGGTGCCGAGCCCGGCCGCCAGGATCATCGCCTTCATGGCCTGTCTCCCAAGCGTTCCCGCAGGGCCGGGCGGAAGGCCTCGGCCAGCCAGGCCTTGAAGGCGTGGTGGCCGTCTAGCCCGGCCAGGCTGTCCTCCAGGTGGGCGAGAAAGTGCGGGAGCCGCGCCAGGTAGCCGGCCTTGTCGTCGCGCAGGGTCAGCCGACAGAAGATTCCCAGCACCTTGAGCGAGCGCTGGGCGGCCATGGCCTGGGCCTGCGCCAGGAAGGCCGCGGGCTCGACCCCGACCGGCAGGCGCCCCTCCTCGACGGCGCGGCGGCGGAAGGCCTCGACCCAGGCGGCGAAGCGGCCGACATCGAAACGGCAGTAGCGCCCGCGCAGCAGCGAGACGAGGTCGTAGGTGATCGGGCCCGCCACCGCGTCCTGGAAGTCGATCAGCGCCAGCTCGCTGCCCTGGACCATCAGGTTCATGGCGTCGAAGTCGCGGTGCACCGTGACCACCGGCTGCGCCAGCGCCGAGGCGATCAGCGCCTCGCGCAGCGTTTCCCAGCCGGGCGGCGCGGGCATCCCGAGCCAGGCCTCGAGGCACCATTCGGGGAAGAGGTCGAGCTCCCGCGCGAGCAGGGCGGCATCGTAGCCTGGCAGCCCGGCCGGCGTGGTGCGGTGCTGCAGCACGTGGATCAGCGCCATGGCACGCTCGTGCCAGGCCAGGGTCTCGGCCTCGCCCACCAGGCGCGCCTGCAGCGGGGTATCCCCCAGGTCGTCGAGGGCCAGGAAGCCGGCCTCCAGATCGACGGCATGCAGTGCCGGTACCGGCAGGCCGGCGGCGGCCCAGTCCCGGGCGATGGCCACGAACGGACGGCTGTCCTCCCGCGCCGGCGGCGCGTCCATCAGCATGCGAGTGCTGCCGTCCGGCAGGTGGAGCCGATAGTAGCGGCGGAAGCTGGCGTCGCCGGCGGCCAGGCGCAGGTCGACCGCCTCCGGGGGCAGGCCATGGCGCTCGGCGGCCCACTGGCGGAGCGAGTCGAATCGCGACGGGTCGGCATCGGACATGATGGGGCGGGCTCCCTGGTCGTGGTGGATATCGTCATGGCGCGTCGGTTGACGGCCGCCGGGGCGCGCCGCATGCTGAGCGCAGCGCCGACCCCTCGCCCACCCGCCGGCAGGACAGGTCGGGTGCGGCCTGTATAATACCGATTCACCCCGCCAAGGACATCGAGGAACATGGGCAAGCGACTCTCATGGACGGCCCTTGCCGGCCTGGCGACCTGCGGCCTGGCCAGCGCCCCGCTGGCGGCGGCGCCTCCCGACCCGCTGCCGGGCGAACGGCTGGACTTCCGCCCCTGGGGCGCGGAGCGCCCCGCCGATGCCCTGTGTCGCGGCGTCTACGTGATGCCCGACTACCGACTGCCGGCGCCCGAGGGCGGCCGTGTCGGCAGCGAGTCGGAATCCGCCAGCTACGGCGAGGACGGCGAGACCATCCTCGGCGGCGAGGTGATCCTGAGGCGTGACACGGCCCAGCTGGAGGCGCCCCGGGTCAGGGTGCCGGGCAGCCGGGAGCGTGCCTTCGCCGATGGCCCCCTGGCGCTGCGCGACCAGAACCTGCTGGTGCGCGGCGAGGCCGCCGAGCTCTCCCTGGTCAGCGATGCGGCGCGCATCGACAACGCCCACTACGTGATCCATGACCGCCACCTGCGCGGCGATGCCCAGCAGCTGCAGCGCCTCGAGGATGGCCGCTACCGGCTCACCTCGGCGAGCTTCACCACCTGTGATCCGGGTGACGACCTCTGGCGGCTGGTGGGCGGCGACGTGGTGCTCGACCGCGAGAGCGGCTTCGGCACCGCGCGCCACGCGCGGCTCGAGGTCGGGAAGGTGCCGGTCTTCTACTGGCCCTGGGTGCGCTTTCCCATCGACGACCGGCGCCAGACCGGCTTCCTGTGGCCGGCGGTGGGCCTCTCCACCGACGCCCTGGACTACGCTCAGCCCTTCTACTGGAACATCGCGCCCAACCAGGACGCCACCCTGACGCCGCGCTGGATCACCGACCGCGGCCTGCTGCTGGGCGGCGAGTATCGCTACCTGCTGCCCAGTGGCGCCGGCCAGGTCGAGGGGGCCTTCCTGGGCAGCGACGACGGCGGTTCCAGCGACAACCCCAACGACGCCGCGCGGCGCTTCGAGGGCGAGGACCGCTGGTATGTCGACTACCGCCATGCCGGCACCCTCAACCCGCGCAGCCGCTACCGGCTGCGCTACGGGGCGGCCAGCGACGGTCGCTACTTCGACGACTTCGGCAGCGACTTCGCCGAGCAGAACACCTCGGCCATGTCGCGGCTGGCGCAGATCGACTATCGCGGCGACACCTGGCGCCTCGACGCCCGGGCCCAGGGCTTCCAGAAGCTCGACGACCCCCTGGCCGACCGCGACAAGCCCTTCTACCGGCTGCCGAGCCTCTCCGCCGACGCCCGCTGGGCCCAGGACACCGGCTTCTACCAGCAGTGGCGCTCGAACTACACCTACTTCTGGCGCGACGTGGACGAGAACCGCGTACCGCTGCGCGAGTCCGCCACCGGCTCCCGGCTGCATCTGTCGCCGGCCACCGGCTGGCGCTTCGACGAGAGCTGGGGGCACCTGGAGCCGCGCCTGGAGTGGCTGGCCACCGCCTACGAGCTCGACTACGGCAACCGCGACACCGACCGCGACACCTCCCTGACCCGCGAGGTACCGGTGGCCTCGGTGGATGGCGGCCTGGTCTTCGAGCGGGAACTCGACCTGGGCGGACGCGGCTACCGCCAGACCCTGGAACCCCGGGTCAACTATGCCTACGTGCCGGCCCGGGACCAGTCCGAGTTCCCCGACTTCGACGCCAGCGAGCGCGCCTTCTCCTGGAACCAGCTCTGGTCGCCGCACCGCTTCTCGGGCAGCGACCGGGTCGGCGACCTCAACCGGCTCTCCCTGGGGGTGGAGTCGCGCCTGCTGGAGGATGCTCGCGGCCGGCAGCGCCTGTCGGTGGGGGTGGGCCAGGCGATCTACTTCGACGACCGCACCATCGACATCAACGGCGATCCCGACACCCTGCCGGACCGCGAGCGCAGCTACGCGGACTGGTATCGCGCCACCCGCGACCGCTCGCCGCTGGTGACCCGCGCCGACTGGCAGGTCACCGACCGCTGGCGGGCCCGCTGGCAGTGGCTCTACGACGACAACCTGGAGCAGACCGAGCGCACCGGTGTCGACCTGCACTACCGCTCGCCGGCGGGTCACGCGTTGAACCTTGGCTACCGCTGGGAGCTCCAAGGCTTCGATCCCTCGGTGGAGCCGGGCGACGACGACTTCCGCGACTTCAACCGCGAGGAGTTCGACCTGTCGTTCGCCTGGAAGGCCAGCCACCGCGTCGACCTCATCGGCCGCTTCCTCTACGACAACACCAACGACCGCGCCCTGGAGCAGCTGGCGGGTGTGCAGTGGAACGACTGCTGCTATGGTCTGCAGCTGGTGTGGCGGGAGTGGATCGACGACAACGACACGGCCCGCGTGGCGGATGACTTCACCGATCGCGGGATCTTCCTGCGCTTCGTGTTCAAGGGGCTCGGCGGCGTGGGCCGCGAGGCCGACAGCTATTTCGAGGAGGCCATCCCGGGCTATCGCTCCACCGCCTTCTGATCCGGGTCGCCACCAGCTAGAGAGGAACGATGAGAGGAAACAACCCAATGCGCAGTCGACGTACCGCCAGGCTGGGAGCCGGCCTGCTGATGGCCCTGTGCCTGGGCGGCCTGCCGCTGGCCGGACAGGCCCAGAGCTTCCAGTCCATGGAGCGCCAGTCGCTGGATCGCATCGTCGCGGTGGTCAACCAGGGCGCCATCATGCAGAGCGAACTGGACGAGCGCATCGCCCAGGCCCGCAGCCAGCTCACCGCCCAGCAGATCGACCTGCCGCCGGAGCGGATCCTGCGCGAGCAGGTGCTGGAGCGCATGATCGTCGAGGAGATCCAGCTGCAGATGGCCCGCGAGGCCGGGCTCTCCATCGATGACACCGAGCTCAACCGCCAGGTGCGCGCCATCGCCGAGAACAACGGCATGACCCTGGAGCAGTTTGCCGACGCCCTGGAGGCCGACGGCCTGACGCTGTCCGCCGTGCGCGAGGAGATCCGCCGCGAGATGGTGCTGCGCGACCTGCAGCAGCGCCGGGTGGGCAGCCGCGTCAACCTCTCCGAGCGCGAGGTGGAGCGGTTCATGGAGCAGGAGAACGTCGGCCGCCAGCAGGCGCAGCAGGCGCTCTTCCAGCGCAAGGCCAACGAGGAGCTGGAGGCCTGGCTGCAGGAGATCCGCTCCCAGGCCTTCGTCGACAACCGCCTCGACGGCCGCTGATGGGCGACCCCGGCCCCCTCCTGGCGCTGACCACCGGCGAGCCCGCCGGCATCGGCCCCGAGCTTGCCGTGAGGCTGGCCGCCGAGGGCAGCCCGGCGGGTCGCCTGGTGGCGGTGGGGGACCCGGGGCTGCTGGCCGAGCGCGCCGCCGCCCTGGGCATCGGCCTGGCCCTGGTTCCGCTTTCGCCCGGCGACCCCGTGCCGGCGGCCAGGCCCGGTGAGCTGCTGGTGTGGCCGGTGTCGCTGCGCGCCCCCGCCCGCCCCGGCAGGCTCGAGGTCGCCAATGCCGACTACGTGCTCGAGACCCTGGATGTGGCGATCAGCGCCTGTCGCGCCGGCCACGCCGCGGGGATGGTCACCGCGCCGCTGCACAAGGGGGTGATCCTCGATGCCGGCTACGCCGGCTTCAGCGGCCACACCGAATACCTGCGCGACGCCTGCGGGGTGGAGGAGGTGGTGATGATGCTCGCCACCGATGTCGCCCTGCATGCCACACGGCCAGGCTGGGTGGGCTCGCCGGCGCTGCGGGTGGCCCTGGCCACCACCCACCTGCCGCTGCGCGAGGTCGCCGATGCGATCACCGCCCCGCGGCTGACGCGCCTGCTGCGCATCCTCGCGGCGGACCTGGTGCGCTGGTACGGCATCGAGGCGCCGCGCATCGCGGTGTGCGGGCTCAATCCCCACGCCGGGGAGGGCGGACACCTGGGCCGCGAGGAGATCGACGTGATCCTCCCCGTGCTGGAGGCCCTGCGCGACGAGGGCCTGCGGCTTGACGGCCCGCTTCCCGCGGATACCCTGTTCACCCCGCGCCACCTCGAGGGGGTCGACGCGGTGCTGGCCATGTATCATGACCAGGGCCTGCCGGTGCTCAAGTATGCCGGCTTCGGCCAAGCCGCCAATATCACCCTGGGGCTGCCGTTCCCGCGCACCTCGGTGGACCACGGCACCGCCCTGGACCTGGCCGGCAGCGGCCGCGCCGATCCCGGCAGCCTGCGGGTGGCCGTGGCCCTGGCCGCCGATATGGCCGCCCGCCGTTTGCAGCCAGTTTAGAGGAGCGCCGGGGATAGGCTGAAGAGCAGGTCCTATTCCAGGGAAGGAATCGGTAGCGTACAGGGAAGTATTCACAGCGCCTGCTCATAAGCCTGTCGCCGGGAAAGCTCCGTTTCCAGGAAAGTATTCAAGATTCTAGTGATAGAAGGACACCCCTGAATGGCATCTCGCCCCCCGGTCCACCGGGCCCGCAAGCGCTTCGGCCAGAACTTCCTGCGTGACCCGGGCGTCATCTCGCGCATCGTGCGCGCCATCGCCCCGCGCCCCGGTGAGCGCCTGGTGGAGATCGGCCCCGGCCAGGGCGCCCTCACCGAACCGCTGCTCGAGGCGGCCGATGGCCACCTGGAGGTGATCGAGCTCGACCGCGACCTGATTCCCGGGCTCAGGGTCCAGTTCTTCAACCATCCCGGCTTCGTGATCCACGAGGGCGACGCCCTCAAGTTCGACTTCCGCGCCCTGCGCGGCGAGGGCCAGCCGCTGCGAGTGGTAGGCAACCTGCCCTACAACATCTCCACGCCGCTGATCGCCCACCTGCTCCAGGCCGGCGACGCCATCGCCGACATGCACTTCATGCTGCAGAAGGAGGTGGTGGAGCGGCTGGCCGCGGCGCCGGGCGGAGCCGACTGGGGGCGGCTCTCGGTGATGGCCCAGTACCGCTGCCGGGTCGAGTCGCTGTTCGTGGTGCCGCCGGAGGCCTTCGTGCCGAGGCCCAAGGTGGATTCCGCCATCGTGCGGCTGACGCCCCATGCCGAACTGCCCCACCCGGCCGCCGACGAGGCGCTGCTCTTCAGCCTGGTGCGCGAGGCCTTCGGCCAGCGCCGCAAGACGCTGCGCAACAACCTCAAGGGCCGCATCGACGCCGAGTCGCTGGAGGCGCTGGGCATCGATCCGTCACGCCGCCCCCAGACCCTCACCGTGGAGGAGTTCGTGCGTATCGCCAACCACCTGGCCGTGGCCGGCGGCGAGGAGGGACACCGATGACGATGCTGCCCGAGGCCCGCACCGGCGAGGTCAGGGTCGAGGTCCTGCCCGAGTTCCGCGAGGAGGAGTCCTCGCCGGACGAGTCGCGCTACGTCTTCAGCTACACGGTGACCGTGCACAACGCCTCGCGGCACAGTATCCAGCTGATGGCCCGCCACTGGAAGATCACCCAGGGCAGTGGCAAGGTGCAGGAGGTGCGCGGCAAGGGCGTGGTGGGCCAGCAGCCGGTTATCGGCCCGGGGCAGAGCTTTCGCTACACCAGCCGGGCGATCCTCGACGGGCCGGTGGGAGTGATGGAGGGCGACTATACCTGTGTCGATACCGCCAGCCAGCGCCCCTTCGAGGTGCCCATCGCCCCCTTCCGCCTGGCCGGCCCCAACCAGGTGCATTGAGTCCGCTGCGTGAGACACTGAACAGGGAGCCTTGATGACCACCTATGCCATCGGCGACCTCCAGGGCTGCCATGCCGAGTTCGTTGCCCTCCTGGAGACCCTCGACTTCGACCCCCGGCGAGACCGGCTGTGGCTGGCCGGCGACCTGGTCAACCGTGGCCCGGCCTCGCTTGCCTGCCTGCGCGAGGTGATGGCGCTGGGCGATGCCGCCACCACGGTGCTCGGCAACCATGACCTGCACCTGCTGGCGGTGGCCCGCGGCGGTGCGGGCCTCAACCGCAAGGATACCCTGGACGCCATCCTGGCCGCGTCGGACCGCGAGGCGCTGCTGGACTGGCTGCAGTCCCGCCCGCTGCTGGTCCATGAGCGCCGAGGCCAGGAGGTGGTCATGACCCACGCGGGCCTGCTGCCGCAGTGGTCGCTGGCCCAGGCCGCGGGGCTTGCCGCCGAGCTCGAGGCGGTACTGGGCAGCGAGCGCTCGGGGACCTTCCTCGAGCGCATGTATGGCAACGCGCCGGCCTGCTGGCGAGACGACCTGGACGGCATCGACCGGCTGCGCGCGATCGTCAACGTCCTGACCCGGATGCGCTTCATTGATGCCGACGGCTGCCTGGACTTTGCCGCCAAGGAGGGGCTCGACAGCGCGCCGCCGGGTTTCTCCCCCTGGTTCCAGTATCCGCGTGCCGATGACCCCTGGCTGCTCTTCGGCCACTGGGCGGCCCTGCAGGGCGAGACCCCGAGGCGCCGGGTCCGCGCCGAGGCGCTGGACACCGGCTGCGTGTGGGGGAGTCGCCTGACGGCCCTGGACCTGGAGAGCGGTGAGCGCACTAGCGTGCCCAGCCGCCGGCGCTGAGCGATGCCCGACCATCCCCCGACGACGAGAGTCCCATGACGACCTTCCGCCACCTCGATATCCCGACCCTGCAGGCCTGGCTCGACGACGGTCGCGCCCTGGCCCTGGTCGATATCCGCGACCCCATGAGCTTCGCCCAGGGCCACATTCCCGCCAGCCGGCGACTGGACAACGACAGCGTCGGCGCCTTCCTCGACGAGACGCCGGCCGAGCGTCCGGTGGTGGTGGTCTGCTACCACGGCCACTCCAGCCAGCAGGCCGCCGCCTGGCTCGCGGGGCAGGGCCTCGCCGAGGTCTACAGCCTCGATGGCGGCTTTACCGAGTGGCAGCTGCGTCACCCCGACCGGGTGGAGCGCTGAGCGATGGGCTCGCCACCGGATCCGGCCGTGGAGGGGCTCGAGGTCTACTGCGTGGGCGGGGCGGTACGCGATGCGCGGCTCGGCTGGCCGGTCTACGACCACGACTGGGTGGTGGTGGGGGCCACGCCCGAGGAGATGCGCCGACGCGGCTTCCGGCCGGTGGGGCGCGACTTCCCGGTCTTCCTGCACCCCGAGAGCCATGAGGAGTACGCCCTGGCGCGTACCGAGCGCAAGGCCGGCCACGGCTATACCGGCTTCGAGGTGCACGCCAGCCCCGAGGTGACCCTGGAGGAGGACCTGGCGCGCCGGGACCTGACCCTCAACGCCATGGCCGAGACCCCCGAGGGGGAGCTGATCGATCCCTATGGCGGCCTGGCCGACCTGGCGTCCCGGCGGCTTCGTCACGTCTCGCCGGCCTTCGTCGAGGATCCGCTGCGGGTGCTGCGGACCGCTCGCTTCCTGGCCCGCTATGCCGGGCTCGGCTTCACCATCGCCGAGGAGACCCGGGCCCTGATGGCCGAACTCGCCGCCAGCGGCGAGCTCACCCACCTGGTGGCCGAACGGGTCTGGACCGAGACCGAGAAGGCGCTCTCGGAGCCCTGGCCCGAGGTCTACTTCCAGGCGCTGGACGAGTGCGGGGCCCTGGCGGTGCTGATGCCGGAACTGGTTGCCGATCGCGAGGCCCTCGACGAGGCGCTGGCCCGGCTGCACCGGCTGCCGGAGGAGATCGATGCCTCGGCCACGGTGCGCTGGCGCTGGGCACGGCTGGTCGAGCACCTGGACGAGTCGGCGCGAAGCGCCCTGGCCGAGCGGCTGCGGCTGCCCAGGGCCCACGTCGCCCTGGCTCGCCAGGCGGCCCTGACCCGAGCCCTGCGCGAGGAGGCCGAGGCGCAGGCGCCGGACGGGGCGCGGGTGCTGGCCTGGCTGGACGCCGTCGATGCCTGGCGCCGCGGCGAGCGGGTCGCCCCGCTGCTCAGCCTGGTCAGCCTGGATGCGCCGGCGCTGGCCGAGGACCTGGCGCTGGCCTGGCGGCTGGCCGCCCAGGTGCTGCCCAGGGCGCTGGTGGAGGAGGGGTTCCAGGGGCGGGCGCTGGGCGACGAGCTCGCCCGGCGCCGCCGGGCGGCCATCGATGCCGCCCTTCAGGGAGACTAGGAGCCTGTCGGATTTGACCGATCGTAGCGAGAGATTCGGATTTCGAGACAAGTTTATCGATCTGATGAGGCGAATAGCCCGCTATTTAACGAGTCAGATCGAATGAAATTGGCCGAAAGACCGGATCTCGCAGTAGATCAGCGTTAAGTCCGATAGGCTCCTAGGCGCGGGAGACCTGCCGGCCGGCCCAGTGGAAGTCCACCGCCCAGAGCTGCTGGTCGACGTCATCGAATGCCGCCCAGTGGTCGCGATAGGTCCTGCCGCTCAGGGGGTGGCGCGCCTCGGGCAGCAGCTCCGCCAGGGGCTGGAGCACGAAGGCGTGGTGAAGGATCTCGTCCCGCGGAAGCTCGACGCCGTCCTGGTCACCGGTCAGCTCGCCCACGGTGAGCAGGTCGATGTCCAGGGTGCGGGGGCTGAACTTGGGGCTTCCCTGGCGGCGGCCGTTGGCGTATTCGAGCCGTTTGCACCAGGCCTGCAGTTCTCCCACCGGCCAGTCGCTGTCGAACGCCACCACCAGGTTGTAGAAGTTGCGCCCGTCCTCGAAGCCCACCGGCTCGCTCTCGAACACCCGCGAGATCGCCAGGTCGCCGAAGGCGGCCGCCAGGGCGTCGAGGCAGGCTCGCACGTGATGCTCGCGCTCGATATTGCTGCCGATGCTGACCGTCACCCGCGCCATCAGGTCGCCTCCGGTCGCGTGCCGCGCTCGATACGCACCCCCACCGCCGCGGCCGCGGATACGGCGCCGGGCTTGCGCACGGTCAGCCGCAGCCAGGCGATGCCGAACGCCTGGCGCAGGGTGTCGGCGAGGCGTTCGGCAAAGGTCTCCACCAGGGCGAAGTCATGGCGGGCAGCGAAGTCGGCAATGTGCTCGCTGATGGCGGCGTAGTCCAGTGTCAGGGCGATGTCGTCGTCGGCCGCCGCGGGGCGAATGTCGGTCGCGAGTTCCAGGTCGAGCACCAGGCGCTGGGTGATGGTGCGCTCCCAGTCGTAGACGCCGATCACGGTGTCGACGCCGAGGGCCTCGATCAGCACTAGATCCATGGGGATGGTTCCGGGCATGAGAGTGGGCATGGTCCTCCGGGCGGTGCGCCGCGCCGGGCCAGTTGGCGCCGATTGTACGCGAGCCGTGCGGCGGGGGACACCGTGTCGGATCGCGCCATGGCTGGGCAGCCCCCCGTGGCGGCTGGCAGAATGAGCTCTTCCCGATCACAGGAGGGCCGGCCGTGGAGGCGCCACTCGACCTGATCCTGCCGCTGATGGCGCTGGGCTATCTCAGTGGCAGCTGGCTGGGCGCGCTGACGGTCTGCCGATTGGCCGGGGTGGGGGATCCCCGCCTGGCCGGCTCCTGCAACCCCGGCTTCTCCAACGTGCTGCGGCTTCACGGCCGGCGCCTGGCGCTGGCTACCCTGCTGGTCGATGCCGTCAAGGGCATGCCGGTGCTCGGCCTGGCCATGCTGCTTGCGCTGCCGCCCTGGGCCCAGGGGCTGGTCGGCCTGGCCGTGCTGCTGGGCCACAGCTACCCGGCCTGGCACCGTTTCCGGGGGGGCAAGGCGGTGGCCAGCGCCTTCGGCGTGATGCTGGTGCTGACCCCCGGCGTGGCGCTGGTGTGCGCCACCCTCTGGGTGCTGCTCGCCTGGCGCATGCGCACCGCCGCCATCGCCTCCCTGGCCAGCGCCGCCGCCGCCCCCCTGGCCAGCCTGTGGCTGGCGCCGGACTACGTCATCGTGGTGATCGGCTTCACCCTGCTGGTGCTGGTGCGCCACGTGCTCAACATCCAGCGCCTCGGCCGCGGCGACGAGCCGGGGCTCTAGGGTGCCTGCAGCGTATCCATCGGCCAGCGCGGAACCGCCTTCATCACGCCGATCTCGTCACGCTCGCCGGCCAGCAGGCGTTGCGCGCCCACATAGGCGATCATGGCGCCGTTGTCGGTGCAGAAGCGTCCGCGGGGGTAGTAGGCCCGGGCGTCGCGCTTCTCGCACTCGCGCTCCAGTCGCTCGCGCAGCCGCGTGTTGGCGCTGACCCCGCCGGCCACCACCAGGCGCTTGAGCCCGGTCTGGTCCAGGGCGCGGCGGCACTTGATCACCAGGGTGTCCACCACCGCTTCCTCGAAGGCGCGGGCCACGTCGGCCCGGGCCGTCTCGTCCAGCGAGCCCTCCGCCTCCAGCGCCCGGATGGCGGTGAGGGTGTGGGTCTTGAGGCCCGAGAAGCTGAAGTCCAGTCCCGGGCGGTCGGTCATCGGGCGCGGGAAGCGGAAGCGCTGCGGGTCACCGCCCTCGGCCAGCTTCGCCACCTGGGGGCCGCCGGGGTAGTCCAGGCCGAGCATCTTGGCCGCCTTGTCGAAGGCCTCCCCGGCGGCATCGTCCACGGACTCGCCGAGCAGGGTGTACCGGCCGAGGCCGCGAACCTCGACCAGCTGGGTATGGCCGCCCGACACCAGCAGGGCCACGAAGGGAAAGGCCGGCGGGTTCTCCTCCAGCATGGGGGCCAGCAGGTGGCCCTCCATGTGGTGCACCCCGAGCACCGGGATCCCCAGGGCGCGAGCCATGCCGTGGGCCGTGGCCGCGCCCACCATCAGCGCGCCCACCAGGCCGGGCCCGGCGGTGTAGGCGATGGCGTCGAGGTCGGTGCGGGCCAGGCCTGCCTCGTCGAGTACCTGCTGGATCAGCGGCAGCAGCCGGCGGGTATGGTCGCGGGAGGCCAGTTCCGGCACCACGCCGCCGTATTCGGCATGCATGGCAATCTGGCTGTAGAGCGCATCGGCCACGAGGCCGCGCTCGCTGTCGAAGAGGGCGACGCCGGTCTCGTCGCAGGAGGTCTCGATGCCCAGTACGCGCATGGTGTCGGCTCGTCAGCGTGCGGAAGTCAGCCGGCATTCTACGTGGTTCGGAGGTGGAAAGCATTTGCAAAGGCCCCGGGGCGCGACTAGACTACTGTGCGCTGCAAGACTGGGTCGTGCACCCAGGTGGCGATTATCCGCATGACACCGACTCGCCCTGCTCGCCAGACGAGATACGGGCCGTCGGTCGTTGTCGCGGCAGCTGCCACCCGCAGGGGTGTGCGTACTAACCGAACTCTAGTTACCTAAGGTAGGTGAGTGCTTAATGCCTTCTGTCAAAGTACGTGATAACGAGCCGTTTGACGTCGCGCTGCGTCGCTTCAAGCGTTCCTGTGAAAAAGCCGGTGTTCTCTCCGAAGTGCGTCGTCGCGAGCACTACGAGAAGCCGACCGCAGAGCGCAAGCGCAAGGCGGCCGCTGCCGTCAAGCGCCACGCCAAGAAGCTTCAGCGCGAGCGCAAGCGTTTCGAACGGCTCTATTGATCCGTACTGGAGACGGCCGGGGCCTCGGGCCCGGGCGGTCTCAAGAGGGACGCCAAGCGGCCGCCATCCGGTGGCCGCTTGTTTTTTCCGGGCCGGCGGTGCCCCGCGCCGGCGGCCCAGACGTCGCATCGCTTCCGTGAGGTGATCCCGCGACATGGCCGGACCGATACCCCAGCGCTTCATCGATGACCTGCTTGCCCGCGTCGACGTGGTCGAGGTGGTGGGCGAGCGGGTCAAGCTGAAGAAGGCCGGACGCAACTATTCCGGCCTCTGCCCGTTCCACCAGGAGAAGACGCCGTCGTTCACCGTCAGCGCCGACAAGCAGTTCTATCACTGCTTCGGCTGTGGCGCCCACGGCAATGCCCTGCGCTTCCTGATGGAGTACGACAAGCTGCGCTTCCCCGAGGCCGTCGAGCAGCTGGCCGGTCGGCTCGGCCTGGAGGTGCCCCGCGAGGGCGCCGACGACCCGCGGGCCCAGGCCCGCGAGCGCAAGCGGAAGGAGGGCGTCAACCTGCTGGAGCTGTCGGCCGCCTTCTTCCGCGAGCGTTTGAAGATGCCGGAAGGCGAGGGGGCCCGGGAGTACCTGGCACGTCGTGGCCTCTCCCCCGAGGTGCAGCAGGTGTTTGGCATCGGCTACGCCCCGGACGAGTGGGAGGCGCTCAAGCGCCACCTCGGCGAGCGCGGCATCGGCGAGGCGGTACAGGTGGAGTATGGGCTGCTGGTGCATCGCGAGGAGAGCGGGCGCACCTACGACCGCTTCCGCGACCGGGTGATGTTTCCGATCCGCGACATCAAGGGGCGTACCATCGCCTTCGGTGGCCGGGTGCTGGGCGATGCCAAGCCCAAGTACCTCAACTCGCCGGAGACCCCGGTGTTTCACAAGGGGCGCGAGCTCTACGGCCTCTACGAGGCGCGCCAGGCGGACCACCGGCTCGAGCGCCTGGTGATCGTCGAAGGCTACATGGACGTGGTGGCCCTGGCGCAGTTCGGCATCCGCAACGCCGTGGCCACCCTGGGTACTTCCACCAGCGAGGAGCACCTGACCCGGCTGTTCCGCCTGGTCAGCGAGGTGGTGTTCTGCTTCGACGGTGACCGTGCCGGCCGTCAGGCGGCCACCCGGGCCCTGGAGACGGTGCTGCCGCTGATGATCGACGGGCGCCAGGCGCGCTTCCTGTTCCTGCCCGAGGGCGAGGACCCGGACACCCTGGTGCGCCGCGAGGGGCCCGAGGCGTTCGAGGACCGGATCACCTGCGCCAGCCCGCTGTCGGAGTTCCTCTTCGACCAGGCGGCGGCCGGGCGCGACCTGGCCAGGGTCGAGGATCGCGAGCGCTACGCCAGCCAGGTGCTGGCCGCGCTCGGGAAGCTGCCGGAGGGCGTGCTGAAATCGCTGATGCTCAGTGAACTCTCGCGTCGCACCGGCGTCGACCAGTCAAGCTTCGCCGCGCTGATGGCGCAGTCGGCGCCACCTCCCGCCGAGCCGGCGTTCGTGCCGGACGGTGGCGACGGGATGCCGGACCCGGAGAGGCCCCCGCCTCGCGGGGAGCGATCCGGGTCGCCGGTCGGGCCGGGGCCTGGCTCGCTGAGCCTGGTGGCGCGGGCCCTGCAGCTGCTGGTCCACGAGCCGTCGCTGGTGGAACGGCTGCCTGAAGAGGAGGCGTGGTGCCCGGAGGAGGATCCCGATGGGCGGCTATGCCGCGAGGTGGTCCGCCTGCTGCGAGCCGGACGCTATCGCAGCGCTCAGGTGCTGCTGGCGCACTTCCACGGCAGTCCGGAGGGGGAGCGGCTGGCGGCGCTGGCGCGGCGCGAGCTGCTCATTCCCAGGTCGGCCAGGGGGGCCGAACTGGATGGCCTGGTCGCGCATTTCAGTCGCCATCGGCAGCGCCGCTCTCCCCAGGAGGAGATCGATGCCCTGCTGGCCAGGGAGAAGGCCGGGGAGCGGCTGTCGCGGGAGGAGAAGCAGCGGCTGATGGCACTGCTCACCGAACTGCACGGCTGACCGGAAGGTCAAAAATGCACCATCCTCGTTGGCACCGAGGTTGATTTTTCTCCTACCATCACCATATAGGGGGAATCGCCCGGCACCGGCGTAACCTGACAACCTAACACACCTGAGTGACCGCGCAAATAGATCGAACTGGCAGAAAGGTGCTTTCTGCCGCTATACTGTTCGGCTTCACGAGTTTTCTCCACCCAGCGCTTCAGGTGCTTCATTCTTCTTCGTCGAGATAGGGTTTCTATGGCTGGAAATGCGCAGCAGCAGTCACGTCTGAAGGAGTTGATCGCGCGCGGCAAGGAACAGGGCTACCTGACCTATGCCGAGGTCAACGACCATCTACCCGAGGATATCGCCGACCCCGATCAGGTGGAAGACATCATCGGCATGATCAACGACATGGGTATCAGTGTCGTCGAGGAGGCCCCCGATGAAGACACCCTGATGATGTCGGATCACTCCACGGACGAGTCTGCCGCCGAGGAAGCCGTGGCGGCCCTGGCGGCGGTGGAGAGCGACGTCGGTCGCACCACCGATCCGGTGCGCATGTACATGCGCGAGATGGGCACGGTGGAGCTGCTGACCCGTGAGGGCGAGATCGAGATCGCCAAGCGGATCGAGGAGGGCACCCGCGAGGTGATGTCCGCGCTCGCCTACCTGCCCGGTGCGGTCGAGTCGATCCTCGATGCCTACGACACCACCCAGGACGAGGAGGCGCCCGGCCGTCTCTCCGACCTCTTCTCCGGCTTCATCGACCCCGACGAGGGCATTCCGGGCGTGGCCGAGGCCGAGGTGCCCGAGCCCGAGGTCAGCGATGACCTCGACGAGGACGGCGACGGCTCCGACGACGAGGAGGAGGACGATTCCACCAGCAACGAGGGTGGCCCGGATCCGGAAGAGGCCCGTGCGCGCTTCGAGCAGATCCGCGAGCAGAATGCCGCGGCCCAGGCCGCCATCGCCGCCCACGGACGCCACTCCCGGGAGGCCCAGGACGAGTTGGCGCGCCTGGCCGAGCTGTTCTCGCCGATCAAGCTGGTGCCCAAGCACTTCGAGCGCCTGGTCAACCAGGTGCGCATCAGCGTCGAGCAGGTGCGCGCCCAGGAGAAGGCGGTGATGCAGCTGTGCGTCAAGAAGGCGCGCATCCCGCGCAAGACCTTCATCAAGGCCTTCCCGGGCAGCGAGTCCGACCCCGAGTGGCTGACCCGCTTCGCCGCCGACCATCCCAAGTATGCCGACCGCCTCGAGCCGCTGCGCGCCGACATCGCCCGTGCCCAGCGCAAGATCGCCTTCGAGGAGGAGATGGTTCGCCTGCCGGTCACCGAGATCAAGGAGGTCAACCGCCGCCTCTCCATCGGCGAGGCCAAGGCGCGCCGGGCCAAGAAGGAGATGGTCGAGGCCAACCTGCGCCTGGTGATCTCCATCGCCAAGAAGTACACCAACCGCGGCCTGCAGTTCCTGGACCTGATCCAGGAGGGCAACATCGGCCTGATGAAGGCGGTGGACAAGTTCGAATACCGTCGCGGCTACAAGTTCTCCACCTACGCCACCTGGTGGATCCGCCAGGCGATCACCCGCTCCATCGCCGACCAGGCCCGCACCATCCGCATCCCGGTGCACATGATCGAGACCATCAACAAGCTCAACCGGGTCTCCCGACAGATGCTCCAGGAGATGGGCCGCGAGCCCACCCCCGAGGAGCTCGGCGAGCGGCTCGAGATGCCCGAGGACAAGGTGCGCAAGGTGCTCAAGATCGCCAAGGAGCCGATCTCCATGGAGACGCCCATCGGTGACGATGACGACTCCCACCTGGGCGACTTCATCGAGGACGGCACCATGATCCTGCCCCTCGACTCGGCCACCGGCGAGGGCCTGATCGAGGCGACCCGCAATGTGCTCGGCGGGCTGACCGCCCGCGAGGCCAAGGTGCTGCGCATGCGCTTCGGCATCGACATGAACACCGACCACACCCTCGAGGAGGTCGGCAAGCAGTTCGACGTCACCCGCGAGCGGATCCGCCAGATCGAGGCCAAGGCGCTGCGCAAGCTGCGCCACCCCAGCCGCTCCGAGCCGCTGCGCTCCTTCCTCGACGAGTAGTCACGTCCGTCGGCCCAGGGCCGCGGCAAATGACAAGCCCCCGCAGGCAGTGCCTGCGGGGGCTTTCTTCCTTGTTGCGGCGGCGAATTGACGCCGGCGCGCGTCAGCCGGCGCGGCGGGCCAGGGCCCAGCGACGGGCCAGCAGGGTCAGCTCGATCACGGCGATGAGGATCAGCGCATAGCCGAGCAGCTCCACCACCTCCTCGGCGGCATCCTTGAAGGTGCGCACATAGCGTTCGGCGAGAATCGCCTCCCACAGGGCACTGCGGCCGTAGAGGCGCGAGAAGACGTAGGTGGTCAGGAAGCCGGCGGCGAACAAGCCGAAGGAGAAGCTGTTGGCGTAGCTGGCGAACTCTTCCACGAAGCGCTGGCGCTCACGGATCACCCGGAAGAGCATCGGCAGGATGATCAGCGTCACCAGCAACTGCCAGGCGCCGTCGAAGACGTAGGTGTCCAGATGGACATCCTGCTCGCGGACCAGGGAACTCGCCACGAAGGCAAGCAGCAGCAGGCTCACCTGTGGCAGTTCGCGCAGCCCGACCCTCACGTAGAGCAGCAGCAGCGTCGAGAGCGCCAGCACGGCCGTCTGGGCGAGCTCGGTGAAGCCGGACTCCGAGAAGCGCACCTCGGGGAAGTGCAGCGCCTCGACGTAGACGCCCTGGGCCAGGGCGGCGATGAGCAGGATGTAGAGCGTGGCGCGTAGGCAGGTGGCACGAAAGCTGATCGGCCAGGGGTGGCCGGGCGGCAGGTAGGGGGGCATGGGAGGCGGCGATTCCAATGGAGACATTCAGTAGCGTATGTCATTGTACCGTCATGCCCACGCCTTGCCCATCCTCCGACCCCCGGTGGCGTGCTGGATCGGTCCTGCCTGTCCCGCGGTGCCTCGGTCAAAAGCCTTGCACATCAATTCGATGGGGCGCCGGGGTGGGAGGCCCTGCCTCGGCAGGGCGATTTTGTTTGCAAACTACTGAAAACTCGGGCTCTACACCATTGGTCGAGTTCGACCCTCACGCCTATTGCCGACTGCCGCCGAGTCCTCTAGCTTACGTTAACGTAAAGTGCTGAGGGTCGCCCTGCTACCGCAGCGCCGCCCCTGCCGCTCCCGATGCCGGAATGGCCAGAACAACGACAACGGCACACAACAACGACAACCGCATCAACGGCGGATCGCCCGATGGTGATCCCGAGAGGACGTCACATGACCCAGGAGTTCATCCTCGAGACTCGGGGGTTGACCAAGGAATTCCGCGGCTTCACCGCCGTGGACGATGTCAACCTGCAGGTCCAGGAGGGGCATATCCATGCCCTGATCGGCCCCAACGGGGCGGGCAAGACCACGGTCTTCAACCTGCTCACCAAGTTCCTGCCGCCGACCCGCGGCGAGATCCTCTACCGCGGCAAGCCGATCACCGGCATGAAGGCCAACGAGATCGCCCGCCTGGGCCTGGTGCGCTCCTTCCAGATCTCCGCGGTGTTCGGCCACATGACCGCCATGGAGAACGTGCGCGTGGCGCTGCAGCGTCCCATGGGCACCTCCTTCCACTTCTGGAAGTCCGAGCGCACCCTCGACCACCTCAACGACCGCGCCATCGAGCTGCTCGAGGAGGTGGGGCTGCGCGAGTACGCCGACGTGCTCACCGTGGAGATGCCCTACGGGCGCAAGCGGGCGCTGGAGGTGGCCACCACCCTGGCCATGGACCCCACCATGATGCTGCTCGACGAGCCGACCCAGGGCATGGGCGCCGAGGACGTCGACCGCATCGTCGAGCTGATCCGCCGCGTGGCCCGCGGGCGCACCGTGCTGATGGTGGAGCACAACCTCAGCGTGGTCAGCCGGCTGTGCGACCGCATCACCGTGCTGGCCCGCGGCGCGGTGCTGGCCGAGGGCGACTACGCCACGGTCTCCGCCGACCCGCGGGTCAAGGAGGCCTACATGGGCAGCGAAGCGGCGGAAGAGGAGGCCAGCGCATGAACCAGCCAGCCGAGAGCCTGATGGAGTACCAGGACCGCGACGGCGCCGAGATGCTGCGCGTGCGCGACCTGCACGCCTTCTACGGCGAGTCGCACATCCTCCACGGCGTCGACTTCGACGTGAAGCGCGGGGAGCTGGTGACGCTGCTGGGGCGCAACGGCGCCGGGCGCAGCACCACCCTCAAGGCGATCATGAACATGGTCGGCCGGCGCACCGGCTCGATCATGATCAACGGCACCGAGACGCTGGGCATGCCGGCGCACCGTATCCCGCGGCTGGGGATCGGCTACTGCCCCGAGGAGCGCGGGATCTTCGCCAGCCTCGACGTCGAAGAGAACCTGCTGCTGCCGCCCACGGTGCGCTCCGGCGGGATGTCCATCGACGAGATCTACGAGATGTTCCCCAACCTCTACGAGCGTCGGCGCAGCCAAGGCACGCGGCTCTCCGGGGGCGAGCAGCAGATGCTGGCCATGGCGCGGATCCTGCGCACCGGGGCGCGGCTGCTGCTGCTCGACGAGATCACCGAGGGGCTGGCACCGGTCATCGTCCAGGCGCTGGGCCAGGTGCTGGTCAAGCTCAAGGAACGCGGCATGACCATCGTGCTGGTGGAGCAGAACTTCCGCTTCGCCGCCCCGCTGGCCGACCGCCACTTCGTGATGGACCACGGCCTGATCGTCGAGGAGATCTCGGCGGCCGAGCTGCCGAGCAAGCGCGAGCACCTGCACACCCTGCTCGGCGTCTGAGCCGGCTCGGTCACGCAGATTCACTACCGGCAACAACAACAAGAGCCCCGCTTCGGGGCGAGGAGACCCACATGACCTTCATCAAGAAGACCCTCACCAGCAGCATCGCCCTGGCCGCGGCCACCCTGATGGCCACCGGCGCCCAGGCCGAGATGAGCGACGGCGAGATCCGTATCGGCTACCTGGCCGACATGTCCGGCACCTATCGTGACCTGGCCGGTCCGGGCGGCCTCGAGGCGCTGCGCATGGCGGTCGAGGACGTCGGCGGCAGCATCAACGGCGCGCCGATCGAGGTCTTCAGCGCCGACGACCGCAACAGCGCCGACGTGGGCGCCAACACCGTGCGCGAGTGGTTCGATACCCGCAACGTCGACCTGGTGGCCGGCCTGGTGGCCTCGTCGGTGACCATCGCCGCGACCCGGGTGATCGAGGAGAACAACGGCCTGGGCATCGTCTCCGGCTCCGCTGCCTCCAGCATCACCAACGAGCACTGCACCCCGAACCATATCCACTGGGTCTATGACACCTATCCGCTGGCCAACGGCACCGCCAAGGCGATCGTCGATCAGGGCGGCGACACCTGGTTCATGCTGACCGCCGACTACGCCTTCGGCCACGCCCTGGAAGGCGACGTGACCCGGGTGGTCGAGGAAAATGGCGGCGAGGTGGTGGGCGGCGTGCGTCACCCGTTCCCGACCGACGACTTCTCCTCCTACATCCTCCAGGCCCAGGGCTCGGGCGCCAAGATCATCGGCCTGGCCAATGCCGGCGCCGATACCGTCAACGCCATCAACACCGCCAGCCAGTTCGGCGTGGTCCAGTCGGGGCAGCAGCTCGCCGGCCTGCTGGTGTTCCTGAATGACGTCTATGCCATGGGCCTGGAGACCACCCAGGGCCTGCTGCTGACCACCGGCTGGTACTGGAACATGGACGAGGAGGCCCGCGAGTGGGCCGAGCGCTACTACGAGCGCGTCGGGCGCATGCCGACCATGGTCCAGGCCGGCATCTACTCCAGCACCAAGCACTACCTGGATACCGTGGCCGAACTGGGCACCGACGATCCGGTGGCGGTGCGTGCGGCCCTGGGCGAGAAGCCGATCAACGACTTCTTCTCACGCAACGGTCGCGTCCGCGAGGATGGCCGCATGGTCCACGACATGTTCCTGGCCGAGGTGAAGTCGCCGGAGGCCTCCGAGCATGAGTGGGACCTCTACGAGATCCTCGCCACCATTCCCGCCGAAGAGGCCTATCGTCCGCTCTCCGAGAGCCAGTGCCAGCTGGTCCAGAACTGAAGCGTGCACGACCCGGCGGCGGCTGCGGCCGCCGCCCCTCTGACGGGAGATTCCTGACATGACGATGATATTCGGGGTGCCCCTGGCAGTGTTCATGGGGCAGCTGCTGCTGGGCCTGATCAACGGCGCCTTCTACGCCCTGCTGAGCCTGGGCCTGGCGGTGATCTTCGGCCTGCTGAAGATCGTCAACTTCGCCCACGGCGCCATGTATATGCTGGGGGCCTTCGCCACCCTGCTGGGCATGCGCTACCTGGGCATCAATTACTGGGCGGCGCTGCTGCTCGCGCCGCTGGTGGTGGGCCTGTTCGGCATGCTGCTCGAGCGGACCATGCTGCGGCGCATCGCCCACCTGGATCACCTCTACGGCCTGCTGCTGACCTTCGGCCTGGCGCTGATCTTCGAGGGGACCCTGGTCAACTTCTTCGGCGTCTCCGGGGCTCGCTACCCGACTCCCGAGGCGCTGCAGGGCGGCTTCCAGACGGGCTTCATGTTCCTGCCCACCTACCGTGCCTGGGTGTTGGTGGCGGCCATCGTGGTGTGCTTCTTCACCTGGTACATGATCGAGCGCACCCGGCTCGGCGCCTACCTGCGTGCCGGCACCGAGAACCCGGCGCTGATGCAGGCCTTCGGCGTCAACGTGCCGCTGCTGATCACCCTGACCTACGGCTTCGGCGTGGCGCTGGCCGCCTTCGCCGGGGTGCTGGCCGCACCGCTCTACCCGGTATCGCCCACCATGGGCTCCAACCTCTTGATCGTGGTCTTCGCCGTGGTGGTGATCGGCGGCATGGGCTCGATCCTGGGGGCCGTGCTCACCGGGCTGGGCATGGGCCTGATCGAGGGCCTGACCAAGGTGTACTATCCCGAGGCGGCCAACACCGTGATCTTCCTGGTGATGATCCTGGTGCTGCTGACCCGACCCGCCGGCCTGTTCGGCAAGGAGGCATGACCATGTCTGCGACCCAGACCCTGACGCCGTCCATGAAGCGCCAGCGCCGTGCCGACATGCGCCGCAACGTCTTCTACCTGGTGCTGATCGGCATCGGCCTGGTGGCCCCGTTCGTGGCCTACCCGGTGTTCCTGATGAAGGTGCTGTGCTTTGCGCTGTTCGCCTGCGCCTTCAACCTGCTGCTCGGCTATGCGGGGCTGCTCTCCTTCGGCCACGCCGCCTTCCTGGCCATCGGCGGCTATGTCACCGGCTACCTGCTGTCGAGCCACCCGGCGCTCACGCCGGAGCTGGGCATCCTCGCCGGCACCCTGGCCGCCGTGGCGCTGGGCGCGGTGTTCGGCGCCCTGTCGATTCGCCGCCAGGGCATCTACTTCGCCATGGTGACCCTGGCGCTGGCGCAGCTGGTGTTCTTCGTCTTCGTCCAGTCGCCCTTCACCGGCGGCGAGGACGGTCTGCACGGGGTGCCGCGGGGCGACCTGTTCGGCGTGATCAGCCTGCGCAGCAACCTGGCGATGTACTACTTCGTGTTCGCCATCTTCCTGTTCGGCTTCGCGATCATCCAGCGTGCCGTGCACTCGCCCTATGGCCAGGTGCTCAAGGCGATCCGCGAGAACGAGCCGCGGGCGGTCTCGCTGGGCTACAACGTCGACGCCTACAAGTGGGTGGCCTTCGTGCTCTCCGCGGGCCTGGCCGGCCTTGCCGGCTCCACCAAGACGGTGGTGTTCCAGCTCGCCTCGCTGACCGACGCCCACTGGCACATGTCCGGCGAGGTGATCCTGATGACCCTGCTGGGCGGAGTGGGCACCCTGTTCGGTCCGGTGGTGGGGGCCGGCATCGTGGTCAGCCTGCAGCACCTGCTGGCCCAGTCGCCGCTGGGCAACTGGGTGGGACCGATCCTCGGGGTGATCTTCGTGATCTGCGTGCTGAGCTTCCGCAGTGGCATCGTTGGCGAGATCCTCAAGTCCTACCGCAAGAACTTCAAGTAGGCGGACCGCTCGCTGGCGATTCCGGTATGCCAAACGGTGAAGGCGCCCCCTGGGGCGCCTTCGTCGTGTAGGACCTGTCATGCTTCGGCCTGTACTAGAGGATGCCCTTGGCCTTGGCCGTATGGATGGCAATGGCATCCATCAGGGGCGGCGAGAGGCAGTCATAGGGTTCCAGCTTCATCTCCTTCAGCCTGCCACGCACCTTGTCCATGTTCTCCGGGTTGGCACCGGACTCGATGATCGATGACACGAAGGCCGCAAACTCCGGTGCGGCCCAGCCGTCATCGTCGGAGAGCTCGGTATGGATGAAGTCCAGTCCGTGGAAGGGGTGGTCGGTATTCTCGATGCGGCCGAACATGTGAACCCCGCACGCCTTGCAGGCGTGCCGCTGGATGGTGGCCGAGGGATCGACGATCTCCAGCTTCTCCTCATGGGCCGTGACGCTGAGGCTGTCGCGGGGAACCACGGCCACCATGGAGAAGAGGGCACCCTCCGGCTTCCAGCACTTGGTACAGCCGCACACGTGATTGTGGGCGCACTGGGAGGTGACGCTGACCTCGACCCGGTCGCTCGCGCAGTGGCAATGCAGGGTGCCGCCGCTGAAGCTGTCGCTGCCGGCCTTCAGGCCGCCATCCACCGCGGGGTGAATCCGGACGCTGGCGTTCGGTGTTGCCGGGGTGCTCGCTGCGACGGAGGGAGCCGCCGAGGTGTCCCGGGGCTGGCTGGCTGCGGTGGAGGGTGCGCTCTGCCCCCCGAACCAGCGCTTCAGGGTATCCATCAGGCTCATGGGCTTGCGCTCCTCGTTCAGACTCAGTCGTGTCAGCATGGTCGTTCACCTCGTGTGGCCATTGTTGTTATCGCATTGGCTCCAGGGAACTGGGGCGTGCACTGCTGTCAGTCTAGGTGGCGCCGCGAGGGGGGATTGTCCCTAGGGAACACTAGTGCGTTCCTGTCAGGCAATGGCGGGGAGGGGGGCGTGTGGTACCACCAGTGGCGGGGAAGGGCGGCGTCCGCCAGGGCGCGGGCCTGCAGGGCCAGGTCGTCGACGCCGAGCCCTGCCAGCACCGTCAGCTCCGCTTCCCAGGGGGCTAGCCAGCCCTCCGGTTCGTCGGGGCCGCGGTGCCGCCGCAGGACCTGCCAGATGCGCTCGATGGCTTCCCGGTGGGTCTCGGGCACCCCGTATCGAGCCAGCATGCCACGCTTGAGGCGCGCCAGTTCGGTCGCGTCCGGCCGAGCCAGTGTCTCGCTGCGCCGGACGAGGAAGTCCTCGATCGCCCGCCGCAGCTCGGTCACGCTGGCCCAGGGGGACTGCACCACATAGCCGAGCCTGGGCCAGCCCGCGGCCTCGCGATAGCGTACCGCCGCCACATAGCCGAAGCCATGGCGCTGGCGCATCTCATGATGGAAGGCGGCGTCGTGGCAGGCGGCCAGCAGCTTGAGCACCCAGCGGCTGCGTGGACTGGCGTCGGCGCCCCTCACCTCCAGCATCACCGCACGCTCCTCGCCCTGAGGGGGCAGCCAGGACTCGCCATCCGCCTCCACCCTGGCGGCCGCCGCCTGGGTAGTGCCGGCCGGCGCCGCCAGGAGGTCGGCGAAACGCTCCGCGTCCTGCACGACTTCCCGGGGGCAAAGCTCGCCGCTGGCCCAGCCGAGCAGGTGCGGGGCGGGCTCGCCGACGGCAGGCCCGGTCTCCAGCTGTTGCAGCAGGGCCCTGGCGAGCAGACCCTGCGCCGGTGCGTCCTCGTGATGATCGCCGGGTTCCGTCGACCAGGCGGCCAGCGCTTGCGCCACCAGGGAGACGATCCGTCGGGGATTGCCCCGGGCCATGAGCCAGTCGCCATCGGCATCCGAGGCCAGGTCCAGGCTGAGCCCCTGGGCGGCGGCGGCCTGGCGCAGCGCGAGGGTGCGTCGATGCCAGCGCCTGAGCCGCTCCTCGTGGCCGCTCGGGTCGGCGGCCCAGCCCAGGCACCAGGTGGCGTCGCCTGTGGGGAGCGGCCAGGCCGGCCCGCCCCACCAGAGCGTGAGGCGGGTGTCGCGGCGAAGGCATCCCGGGCTGGCCCTCCCGGCCGGCGGTGGTTCGGGTGCTGGCCCGGGGGAGAGCGGCAGGGGTGGGGGAAGGTGCCCCGGCGAGCTGGACCCGGGAGACTCGACAGGCAAGGCGAGCGGGCCCCAGTGGGTCCCCGTCTCATCCAGGGTCGACCAGGAGTCACTTGCGTCCGGGGCGCATCGCCACAGGACGCGGCATCGGTCACCGGCAAGCCAGGGGGCCAGTGGCGTGGCGTCGGCTGGCGAGGCGGGATCGGTGGCGAGCCGGCACGCCCGGCGACGCGGCCAGGCATCCAGGTCGATGGGCGTCGGGGCAGGTGGCGGTAGCCGCTCCTCGAGGGCGTGCCCCGGCGCCTGCCGGCACACCGCCAGCAGGGCCGCCAGGTCGGGCACCGGCGCCTCCAGCGACAGGCGCATGGCCAGGGCGGCGCCGGTACCCTCGGGGGCCAGGTCGACGGCGAGGTCCTGCAGCTTGGTGGTGGCCTGCAGCCGGGCCGCCAGCTGGCCATCGGCCAGTCGCGCCGCCAGGGCGGTGAGCTGGCGCTGTCCGGCTCGGGCGACGGCGTCGGGAAGCGGCCAGATCAGCTCCAGCAGCGTGCCGCCATCGGGAGGCGGTGGCGTCGGTGGGCACCAGGCCAGCGCGGCGGGGTCGCGCCAGCGCCAGACGCGGGGGGGCTGGGCGCCGCCTCCCGAAGGCAGCCGGGCGCCGTGGCGCGCCAGCAGGGCGAGCTGCTCCTCCAGGGGCAGCGGGCCCAGCATCGCCAGAGCCATCCGTTCGCTGCGATAGTGGCGACGATGGAAGGCGGCAAGCCTGGCCGCGAGCGCCCGGGGTGTGCCGCCGAGGGTGCCGCGGTGACCGGCATGACAGAGCCGGGCAGGGTGGTCGGGGCGGAAGAACCGACCCAGGGCGGCGAGGCGATGCAGGGCCGGGTCGGCCAGCCGCGCCCGAAACTCCGCGTCGAGGACGGCAACCTCCCGGGCGAGGCGTTCGGCGTCGAGGCGCGGTTGGCCGAGCAGGTCGATGAGTCGCTGCAGCCCCTCGTCGGCGGCCTCCGGCGGCAGGTGGAGATGGACGTCGGTGACGCTCTCGTCGGTGTGGGCGTTGTAGCGGCCACCCTGCTCGCCGATCCAGGCGGCGAACTCGCCCTCGGCGGGGGCGCGGGCGGAGCCGAGGAAGAGCCCGTGCTCGAGCAGGTGGGCGAGCCCTCGGCAGTCGGCAGGCTCGTCGAGATAGCCGACGCTCACCGCGCCCACCAGGCGCAGCTGCCGGGCCTCGGTAACCTCCGCCGCCACTATCCTCAGGCCGTTGGACAGGCGGCGAATGGCGCAGCGACTGCCGGGGGGCAATCCCGCCTCCAGCAGGGCCTCCTCCGGATCATCGGCCGACACCGCCTCGTTCATGAGCGGCAGAAGACCCGCGACTCGTGGACGTTGCGCGGTATCAGTTCCCCGACCGTGCCGACGCCACCTTCGGCCTCACGGCGGGCCGCCTCTATCAGGTGGTGATCAGGGGAGAGCGAGCAGACCGGGTCGGTGGCGGCAGGATCGCCGGTCAGCAGGTAGGCCTGGCAGCGACAGCCGCCGACGTCGCGATGGCGCTCGTCGCAGCTTCGGCAGGGTTCCTGCATCCAGGCATCGCCGCGGTAGCGGTTGAAGGCCTCGCTGTCGTACCAGATCTCGCGCAGCGGCCTGTCGCGGACGCTGGGAAAGGTCATCGGCAGCAACCTGGCACTGTGGCAGGGCAGGACGGCCCCGTCCGGGGCCACGGTCATGAAGATCGAGCCCCAGCCCCCCATGCAGGCCTTGGGTCGATCGTTGTAGTAGTCGGGCACCACGAACAGCAGGTCCATGGCACGGCCCTTCTCGGCGAGCCGCTCCCGCCAGCGGACGGTGGTCGCCTCCGCGGCCTCGAGCTGCTCGCGGCTCGGCAGCAGCCCCGCCCGATTGAGATGGGCCCAGCCGTAGAGCTGGCAGTTGGCCAGTTCCACGGCATCGGCCCCGAGCTCGTCGCACAGGGCGATGATGGCATCGAGCTGGTCGATGTTATGGCGGTGCAGCACCACGTTGAGCACCATGGGGTAGCCGGCGGCCTTCACCGCCCGGGCCATGGCCAGCTTCCTGGCATGCGCCTTGGGGGAGCCGGCCACCGCCGCGGCCACGTCGGGGTCGGAGGCCTGCAGGCTGATCTGGATATGGTCGAGCCCGGCATCGCGCAGGGCGGCGATGCGTGCCTCGTCGAGGCCCTGGGCCGAGGTGATCAGGTTGGTATAGAAACCGAGCCGGCGGGCCTCGGCCACCAGCTGCTCCAGGTCCTGGCGCACCAGGGGCTCCCCCCCGGAGAAGCCCAGCTGCACGGCGCCCATCTCGCGGGCCTGGGCCAGGAGGTCGAGCCACTCCTCGGTGGACAGCTCCTCCCTTACACCTGCGAAATCCAGCGGGTTGGAGCAGTAGGCACACTGCAGGGGGCAGCGGTAGGTGAGCTCGGCGAGCAGCCACAGCGGCGCCCCGCTGTGGGCGTTGATGGCGGCGGTATCGGAGCGGTCAGTCATGCTGGATCCATCCCTGTTGTGCGGCCTCGACGAGGAAGTCGTGGACGTCCTGGCCGATGGCCCCTGCCGGTGCCTCGGGATAGCGTGCCTCGAGGAGGCCGATCACGGCCTCCACATCGCGCTGGCCGTCGAGCTCGCCGAGGATGGCGCCGGCGGTGTCGTTGAGCTGCACCATGCCCTCGGGATAGAGCAGCACATGGCGCTGCTGGGCCTCTTCCCACTGCAGGCGCCAGCCCGGGCGCAGGCGGCAGACACTGGTCCCGCGTATCGCGGCCGCCATCACGACACCCCCCGATGGTAGACCCGCTGGTCGGTGACGGTGTGGTAGGGCGGTCGGCCGAGCTGGTAGGCCAGGGTCATGGCATCGAGCATCGACCACAGCACGTCGAGCTTGAACTGCAGGATCTCCAGGGCACGATCCTGGGCCACCCGGGTGGTACAGACGGCCAGGGCCACCTCGAGCCCGTGTTCCACGTCCCGTCGCGCCTCGGTGAGCCGCTTGCGGAAGTAGCCGTAGCCGGCCGCGTCGATCCAGGGATAGTGGGTCGGCCAGGTCGCCAGGCGACTGCGGTGGGCCTCCGGGGCAAAGAGCTCGGTGAGCGAGGAGATCGCTGCCTCGCGCCAGTCCGCGCGGCGCACGAAGTTGACGTAGGCATCCACCGCGAAGCGCACTCCCGGCAGGACATGCTCCTGGGACCAGAGCTCGTCGCGGGAGAGTCCTACGGCCTCGCCCAGGGTCAGCCAGGCCTCGATGCCGCCGCCGTCGGCGTCATGGCCATCGTGGTCGAGCAGGCGCTGGATCCAGCGGCGGCGGAAGGCGGCATCCGGGCAGTTGGCCAGCAGGGCGGCGTCCTTCTGGGGGATGTTGATCTGGTAATAGAAGCGGTTGGCCACCCAGCCGCGGATCTGTTCCGGGGTGGCGCGTCCCTCGGCCATGTCGACCTGATAGGGGTGGTGGATGTGGTAGTAGGCGCCCTTGGCCATCAGGGCCTCGCGGAAGTCAGGCGGGCTCATGGCCTCTTCCTGGGCTGACGTCGACGCGATGCGAGTCATGCGGGACTCCTTCTGATGGGCCTGATCGGGCCAGGCCCCTTGCTGCGTGAGACGGCGGGAATGACCCGAGGGTTCACACCTTCAGGCGCATGCCGTCGTGGGCCACCTCGATGCCTGCCGCGGTCAGGGTGGCATGCTCCTCGGAGCGCTCATCGAGAATCGGGTTGGTGTTGTTGATATGGATAAGAACCCGGCGGGTCGCCGCCGGCAGGGCACCGAGCTCCTCCAGCAGCCCATCCTCGCCGGCCAGTGCCAGATGGCCCATGTCTCGCCCGGTCGCCTGCCCGACGCCGGCCCGGATCAGCTCGTCGTCGTGCCACAGGGTGCCATCCACCAGCACGCAGTCGGCCCGGGCCAGGTAGCCTCGCACCCGGTCGTCCAGCTGGCCGAGGCCCGGGGCATAGAAGAGTCGCGTCCCCTGGCGCCTGTCCTCGATCAGCAGGCCGATGTTGTCGCCCGGCGTGGGCGCTCCTCGCCGCGGCGAGTAGGGCGGGGCATTGCTGGTCAGGGACACGGCGGTGAAGCTCAGCCCCGGGCAGGCCGGCACCTCGAAGGTGGCCTCCAGGTGAGCCTCGTCGATCCCGATGGACTGCCAGGCCAGGCCGCCCTGCCAGTGCTCTAGCATCGGGAAGAGCGGGAAGCCGCTGCTCAGGTCCTGATGGACGTTGGGCGTGCACCAGACGTCGAGCGGGCACCCCTCGCGCAACGACAGCAGCCCGGTGACGTGGTCGATCTGGCCATCGACCAGCAGGACGGCGGCGACGCCGCTGTCCCGAGGCACCTTCCGGGGGTGAAGTTCAGGGTTCGCCGCCAGCTGGGTGCGGATGTCGGGAGAGGCATTGCAGAGCAGCCAGCGCTCACCGTCGCTGCTGATGGCAATCGAGGACTGGGTGCGCGGCCTGGCGGCGAGCTCCCCGCGGCGCACGCCGAGACAGAGGCGACAGTTGCAGTTCCACTGCGGAAAGCCGCCCCCCGCCGCGGCGCCAAGCACCAATACCTGCATGTCACTCTCCCCGGTCCGGGTCGGCCTGCCGGCGCAGGCGCAAAGAAAAGGCCGACGCACCCTGGGGCGACGTCAGCCGTGTCGGTAGCACCTTCCGATGAAGGTCAGCGATTGGAAATGTACAGCGTCACCTCGAAGCCGAGGCGTAGATCCTGATAGGCAGGCTTGGTCCACATGGGGGGTCCTCCTCGCGTGGCAGATGGGGTCTTGTTGTCCTCCACCCCTCATTGAAGCATGCCCGGCGAGATCTGCCTTGCGACCAAGGTCGAAGACTGCCGGGAGGAGAGCTGACACCGCGTCCCCGAGCCGTCGATGCTCCGTCACCAGGCGCCCCAGCAGGGATGAGGTGGCTTTATTGCTGAGAGGCAAAAGTCTTTTGCACCGAATGGGGGCGTAATTCCTCCGGGCAGGGCAGGCGGCGACGAAAGATGTGCTAGACCTTCTCTTGTCAACGCCTGAATCAGGACAACCAAAACAACGGGTGTGCCCAACCTTGGCCACCTTTCAGCGCGATTTCGGAGACACGCCATGCTTCGTAAAGTCCTCAGCACGGCAGTGGCCGCGGGAATGCTCTCGGCAGCCGCTGCCCATGCCAACCAGAACCTGCTTGAACTGCAGGACAACCCCGAATACTGGCCCACCCAGCTAGGCAACTACCAGGGCAATCGCTACAGCCAGCTCGACCAGATCAACCGCGACAACGTGAATGAGCTGCGCTCGGTCTGGCAGTTCTCCACCGGCGTCCTGCGCGGCCACGAGGGCGGGCCCCTCTATGTCGGCGACGGACGCCTCTATATCCATACGCCGTTCCCCAACAAGGTGTTCGCCCTGGACCTGGAGGACGAGGGGCGAGTCATCTGGAGCTACGAACCCGACCAGGACTCCCGGGTCATCCCGGTGATGTGTTGCGATACCGTCAACCGTGGCCTGGCCTATGCCGACGGGCGGCTGTTCCTCGGCCAGTCCGACAACACCCTGATCGCGCTGGATGCCGAGACCGGTGAGCTGCTCTGGGATGTCAGCAATGGCGATCATACCGTCGGCGAGACCAATACCATGTCGCCCCTGGTGGTCCATGACAAGGTCATCGTCGGCATCAGTGGCGGCGAGTTCGGCATCCGTGGCCACCTCACGGCCTATGATGTCGAGACCGGGGAGATGGCCTGGCGCGGCTACTCCACCGGCCCGGATGACGAGGTGCTGATCGATCCCGACACCACCCTGATGCTGGGCGAGCCCATCGGCGAGGCCGATCTCGGGGTGAGCACCTGGCCCGAGGGCGAGTGGGAGCGCGGCGGCGGTGCCCCCTGGGGCTGGGTTACCTATGACCCCGACCTCGACCTGATCTACTACGGCACCGGCAACCCGGGCACCTGGAACCCGGACCAGCGCACCAAGGATGGCGAGCCGGCAGACAACAAGTGGGCGATCACCGTGTTCGCCCGTGATCCCAACGACGGCTCGACCAAGTGGGTCTACCAGAAGGTGCCCTTCGACGAATGGGACTATGACGGGGTCAACGAGAACCAGTTGATCGACGTCGAATTCAACGGCGAGCAGCGCAAGGGGCTGGCGATCATCGATCGCACCGGCTTCGGCTTCCTGCTGGACCGCGAGACCGGTGAGCTGCTGGTGGCCGAGAAGTTTGCCCCCGAGACCAACTGGGCCGACAGCTACGACCTGGAGACCGGCCGTCCCAACGTCAACGAGGCCTACAGCACCTACCGCCAGGGGGTGAACGTCAACACCACCGACATCTGTCCTACCGCCATGGGCGCCAAGAACATGCAGCCCAGCGCCTATTCGCCGAAGACCGGGCTCCTCTACGCCGGGATCAACCGGATCTGCATGAACTACGAGCCCTACGAGACCGACTACGTGGCGGGCCAGCCCTATGTGGGGGCGACGCTCACCATGATGCCGGCGCCGACGCAGAACGGCGAGATGGAAGGCCGACTGGGCAGCTTCATCGCCTGGGATCCGGTGGCCGGTGAGGTGGTCTGGGAGGTCGACGAGCGCTTTGCGGTGTGGAGCGGTGCCCTGGCCACGGCCGGCGACCTGGCCTTCTACGGCACCCTCGAGGGGCACGTGAAGGCGGTGGATATCGAGACCGGCGAGGAGCTGTGGCGCTTCAAGACCCCCTCCGGCATCATCGGCAACATCAACACCTTCATGCACGAGGGCAAGCAGTACGTCGGAGTGCTCTCCGGGGTCGGCGGCTGGGCCGGGATCGGCCTGGCGGCGGGGCTCGAGGATCCCGAGGAGGGCCTGGGGGCAGTTAGCGCCTTCGCGACCCTGGGTGACTACACCAAGCTGGGCGGGGTGCTGACGGTCTTCGCCCTGCCAGATTGAGACCGGCTTGATGCTCCCCGGCGGGGCATGGACGAAGTGCCATGCCCCGTCGACCTATCCGACTCCGGGGCACCGCCCCGGTGCCCCGATAAGGACCGATTGCATGATGGTATTCCAGCGCACTTACTGGCCTGCCCTGGCTGTCGCCCTGCTGGGCCTGCTGCTTGTCCCCGCCACGGCGGCGCAGGAACTGGGGGAAGCGCCCTATCGACCAGGCGACTACGTGGTCGAGGACGGCAAGGTCGACCCCAACACCTATGAAGGCTACATCGTCTACACCCGGGCCTGCATGGCCTGTCATGGTCCGGATGGGCTCGGCTCATCCTTCGCGCCCAGCCTGATCCGCGCCGCAGAGCGCCGCGGCTGGGCCGATTTTGCCGGCACCGTGGCGGCGGGGCGTGAGGTGCAGCCGGGCCAGGTGATGCCCTCCTTCGCTGACGACCCCTACGTGATGCGCAATATCCCCTACATCTTCAGTTACATGCTGGCTCGCGGCGAGGGGGGGCTGGGTCGAGGCCGTCCCCAGATCATCGAGTCGATGCAGGATGAGGCGGAAAGCGGTGATGGCAACCAAGATGACTAGGGACGAGGGCTAGCGCCTGGCCTGGTTTTCCTATCCGGACCCGGAGGACGCATGGGTGGAACATTTCTGCGACGCTGGCCGCTGCTGGTCGCGCTGCTTCTCGGCGGTGCCTCTGTGCCGGCGGTGGCCGACCTGCCGGAGCGCCAGGCGCGCGAGGCGCTGCGAGTCTGTGCCGATGGCAACAACCTGCCCTTCAGCAACGAGGCGGGCGAGGGCTTCGAGAACCGTATCGCCGAGCTGATGGCCGAGGACCTGGGCGTACCCCTGGCCTATGTCTGGTCCCCTCAGGTGATGGGATTCGTGCGCAACACCCTGGAGCTGAGGGTCTGCGACGTCATGATCGGTGCCGTGGCCGGCTATGAGTTCGTGCAGAACTCCAACGAGGTCTATCGCTCCGTCTACTCCCTGGTGGTGCCCGAGGATTCCGACCTCCGGGTCGAAAGCCTGACGGACCCGTTGCTGCAGGGGCGACGTATCGGCGTGGTGACCGAGACGCCCCCCCTGGTGCCCCTGCGCCGTACCGGCGCCACCCTCCAGGGCTATCCCCTGATGGTCGATACCCGGGTCCGTGCCCCGGTGCGCGACGCCATCGAGGATGTCATGTCCGGCCGCACCGAGGGAGCCGTGCTGTGGGGGCCGCTGGCGGGGTACTACGCTGCCCGTCAGGAACCACCGCTCCGGGTCATTCCCCTGGTCGATGACGACTCGGGTGCGCATCTGGACTACCGCATCACCATGGGGATCCGCCGCGGCGAGCCCCACTGGAAGGACTGGATCAACGACTTCATCGACCGCCGCCAGGACGAGATCCACGCCATCCTCGCGGAGTATGGAGTGCCCCTGCTCGACCGCCGCGGTCGACTGCTGTCGCCCGGCGCGGGAGATGAGTCATGAGCCCCGCGCGGTTTCCGGCGGGTGCCATGTCCTCGCTGCTGGCCCTGGCGCTCGCCACCGGACTGCTGCTCTCCGGAACGCCAGTCGAGGCACAGCGTGCGGCGGCCGGTCCTCCCGACTGGCCGTGCGTCCAGCGCCTGATTCCGGAGCTTGCCTGGGGCACCATCTGGACTGGCCCCTCGCTGGACGAGCTGGAGCAGCGCTGGTGGGAGGACGAGGAGGTCGGTCGCGTGGCGCGCTTTGCCACGGCTCGCGACACCCCCGAGGAGCAGGCGCTGACGCGGGTGCGCGACTTCGTTGCCTCGGTGGATGATGACGAGGCAGAAGCGCGGCTGACGCTGCTGTTCGCCGGGCTGTTCGAGCTCACCGACCGCCAGCGCGGCCGGGCCATCGCGGCTACCCGCCAGGCGGCCCGGGCCCAGATGGCGAGGCTCGACACCATCTCTGGCATGGTCGATGACCTGGAGGCGCTGCGCGCCGACGACGCGGCGGATCCGGCGGACATCGAGCGACTCTCGGAAGGGCTGTTCTGGGAGCAGCGCACCTTCCAGAAGCGCCAGCAGGCGCTGCCGGCCATGTGCGAGCAGCCCTACCTGCTGGAGGAACGACTCGGCCGGATGGTGCGAGTGATCATGGAGCGGATGCCCTAGCAGCGGTGCGCGGGCACGTGATAACAACGACAAGACCACGACAGCGGCGGCATCGAGCTGCCTGAGGAGCCTGCATGACAACCTTGCCACTCCCCCCCCGCTGGCTGGCGGTGGGAGGGATCGTCATCGGCCTGGGCTGGTCGGTGGCGCTGCCTGCCGACACCCCCGACACCCTGACCCTGGGCTACCTGGGCATGGAACGGCCGGACGACCGGGAGCCGCTCTCGGTGCTCGACCCGGTTCTCGACGACGAGGGCCGCCAGGGGGCCCGGCTCGGCATCAACGACAACAACGCCACGGCACAGTTTCTCGGTCAGGAGTTCGTGCTGCACGAGGCCGAGGTGGCGCTGGGAGACGACGTCGGTGAGGCGCTGGAGCAGCTCATCGACGAGGGAGTCGACTGGATCATCAGCGGGCTGCCCTTTGATGCGCTGCAGGCAGTGATGGGGCATCCGGCCCTGGGCGACCGGGTGGTGTTCAACGCCTGGGCGCCGGATGACGCCCTGCGCGGGGAGGCCTGCCACCCCAACCTCTATCACACCACGCCGAGCCGGCGGATGCTGGCCGATGCGCTGGCCCAGTTCCTCGGCTACAAGCAGTGGGAGCGCTGGGCGCTGGTCTACGGCAACACCGACGAGGATCGCCGGCTCGCCGAGACGCTGCGCGCCGCGGCCGAGCGCTACGGTCATCGCATCGTCGGCGACAGGATGTGGCCCCACGACCCCATGGCGCGTCGCGCCGAGGGGGGCTTCCATGCCATCCAGCGGGAGATCCCGGTGTTCGTGCAGGACTTCCCGGACCACGACGTCCTGGTGGTCGCCGACGAGACCGACTACTTCGGCGAGTACTTTCCCTACCAGACCTGGGAGCCACGCCCGGTGGTGGGGACCCAGGGACTGATCGCCACCGCCTGGTACCGCGCCCACGAGTCCTGGGGCGCGGTACAGCTGCAGCGGCGCTTCGAGAAGCTGGCCGACCGCTGGATGACGCCGCGCGACTTCGGCGCCTGGCTCGCCGTGCGGTCGCTGGGGGAGGCGGCGGCGCGCACCGGCTCCGCCGAGCGGGAGGTCGTGCTCGAGTACATGCTCGGCGAGGAGTTCGAGCTTGCCGGCTACCTCGGGCTCCCGGTCAGCTACCGCACCTGGAACCACCAGCTTCGCCAGCCGATCCTGATCACCGGCCCGCGCATGGTGGCGTCGGTCTCGCCCCAGGAGGGCTACCTGCATCCTCGTACACCACTCGATGCACTCGGCGCCGATGAGGGGGAATCACAATGTCGCTTCTGACTCCGCGGGGCTGGTTCTCCGCTTCCCGACATGGCCTGCTCGGGCTGACCCTGGGCGGCTTGCTGGCACTGCCGCTGGCGGCCCAGGCGGAACGCATCTTTGTCTCCAATGAGAAGGACAACACCATTTCGGTCATCGACGGCGAGAGCCTCGAGGTGGTGGAGACCATCCCTGTCGGCCGCCGGCCGCGCTCCATGGCCTTCTCCAGCGACGGCAGCGAACTGTTCGTCGCGGTGGGTGACGACGAGTCCATCGACATGATCGACCTGGAGAGCCTCCGGGTGGTGCGCAGCCAGGCCTCCGGCGACGATCCCGAGGTGATTCGGGTGGATCCCAACCGCCCCTACATCTATGTCTCGAACGAGGATGACAACATCGTCTCGGTGCTCGACTACGAGTCCCGGACCCTGGTCACCGAGATCCCCGTGGGGGTCGAGCCCGAGGGGCTCGGCATCAGCCCCGACGGTCGCTGGCTGGTCTCCACCACCGAGACCTCCAACATGGCGCATATCATCGATGCCGAGCGCATGGAGGCGGTCCACCATCGCCTGGTGGGGGCGCGGCCGCGCCACGTCGAGTTCACCCACGACGGTCGAGAGGCCTGGGTCTCGGCGGAGATCGCCGGCACGGTGTCGATCCTCGACATGCAGGAGACCTTCGACGTCAAGCACACCATCCGCTTCGACGTGCCGGGGGTACCCCGGGAGACGGTCCAGGCGGTGGGGGTTGCCCTGACCTCCGACGGGCGCTACGCCTTCGTGGCCCTGGGGCCCTCCAACCGGGTGGCGGTGGTGGACCAGCAGACCTACGAGGTGCTCGATACCATCCTGGTCGGGCAGCGGGTCTGGCACCTGGCCCTCAACGGTGACGAGAGCCGCCTCTATACCACCAACGGGGTGAGCGGCGACGTCACCGTGATCGAGGTCGATGGCCTGCGGGCGACCCGCTCGATCCCGGTGGGGCGCTTCCCCTGGGGGGTGATCGTCGAACCGTGAAGGATTCGCCCACCAGGGATGGGGATGCACCTGCCCTCGAGGTCCAGGACCTGAGCTTCGCCTATGGCGGCCGGCCGGTGCTGGAGGCGATCTCCCTGGCCATCGCGGCCGGGGAGTTCGTCGTGCTGCTGGGCCCCAACGGGGCCGGCAAGACCACGCTCTTCTCGCTGATCACCCGGCTGCATGATCGGCGCCAGGGCGAGATCCGCATCGGCGGCTTCGACGTGAGACGCCAGGCGGTCAAGGCCCACGCGCGCATCGGCGTGGTCTTCCAGCAGCCGACCCTGGATCTGGATCTCAGCGTGGCCCAGAACCTCGCCTACCATGCCGCCCTGCACGGCATGGGCCCCGGCGAGGCGCGCCGCCGGGCCGAGGCCCAGCTGGCCCGGGTGGGCCTCGCCGATCGCCGGCGAACCCGGGTGCGCCGGCTCTCCGGCGGCCAGCGCCGCCGGGTGGAGATTGCCCGGGGGCTGCTCCACGAGCCGCGGCTGCTGCTGCTCGACGAGCCCACCGTGGGGCTCGACGTGGCCTCGCGGCGCGACCTGGTCGAGCACGCCCATCGGCTCTGCGCCGAGGAGGGCGTGGCGGTGCTCTGGGCCACCCACCTGATCGACGAGGTGCGCCCGGGGGATCGGGTGCTGGTGCTGCACCGCGGGCGACTGCTGGCCGACGGCACATCCGCCACGCTCACCGCACGGCTCGGCGTCGCCACCCTGGGCGAGGCCTTCGACCGCCTGGTCGGCGAGGAGGCGCCATGCGACTGATGCCATGGCTGCACTGCCTGCGCGGCGTGGTGGGGCGCGAGCTACTGCGCTTCCTGCACCAGCGCAGCCGCTTCCTGGCCGCCCTGGTTCGGCCGCTGGTCTGGCTGTTCGTGTTCGCCGCCGGCTTCCGCATGGCGCTGGGCGTGGCCATGACCGAGCCCTACCAGACCTACATCCTCTACGAGGTCTACATCGTGCCGGGGCTGGTAGGCATGATCCAGCTGTTCAACGGCATGCAGAGCTCGCTCTCCATGGTCTACGACCGGGAGATGGGCAGCATGCGGGTGCTGCTGGTCAGCCCCTTCCCGCGCTGGTACCTGCTGGTCTGCAAGCTGCTGGCCAGCACCCTGGTCTCGGCAGTGCAGGTCTACGTCTTCCTGGCCATCGCCTGGTGGTACGGCATCCAGGCGCCGCCGATGGGTTACCTGTGGGTCCTGCCGGCGCTGCTGGTCACCGGCTTCATGGTCGGGGCCCTGGGGCTGCTGCTCTCCACCTTCGTGCGCCAGCTGGAGAACTTTGCGGGGGTCATGAACTTCGTGATCTTCCCGATGTTCTTCCTCTCGTCGGCCCTCTACCCGCTGTGGCGACTTCGCGAAGGCAGCCACCTGGTCTACCAGATCGCCGCCTTCAATCCCTTCACCCATGCCGTGGAGATGATCCGCTTCGCCCTTTACGAGCGCGTCAATCCGGAGGCGATCCTGATCAGCGTGGCGGTGACCCTGGTGCTGCTGGCGCTGGCGATCCTCGGCTACAACCCCTCCCGCGGGCTGATGGCGCGCAAGGGCGGCGGGGACTGAACGCGAGACGGGGGCTCAGGGCTCGGCGTCGGCCGCAAGGGCCTCGAGGTAGCGGATGATCTGCCGGCGGGGCCGCTCGGCGAGCCCCCACAGCACCATGCGGTTGCCAGGCAGGAACTCCGCCGGGGCGGCGAGGAAGGCATCCAGGGTCTCGGCGTTCCAGTCGAAGTCGGCGGCCTCCAGGGTAGCCGAGTAGCCGAAGCCCGGAAGGCTCCCGGCCGGACGACCGATCAGGCCGTTCAGGCTGGGGCCGGCAATATGCACGCCGGGGGCCAGGCTGTGGCAGCCCACGCACTGGCTGCGAAACAGCCGCTCCCCCTGGATGCGGTCGGCGTCATCGGCCGCCGCAGGGGGCGCGACCAGGGCCGCCGAGAGGGCGATGCCCGTCAGGAGTCGACGCTGGGATGGGGGCAGGAGGCGTGCCACGGGGCGTCAGAAACAGCGCAGGTTGGCATCGGCCTGGGCCTGATGCAGGGCCTGTACCTGGTCCTGCATGCCGCGCTCGGTACGGAACAGCACGCCCAGCTCGCCTCGTTGGTCCTGCATGCTCATCACCGTGGCGACCTGTTCATACGCTTCGTGGCTGAGGTGCTCGGCAATGACGTCGATGCTGCATGAGCACTTCTGCATGGTCAGGTAGGTGTTGCCGTTGGCGGCCATGCAGCCCAGCACGTAGTCGACCCGGCTCTCCGTCGGATAGTCGTTGGCCACGGCCAGGGAGCTCACGAGCAGCGAGAGGGCCAGCAGGGGAAGGGCGGCGGAGCGGGCACCGCCCGACGGGAAGAGGATGCGCTTCATCAGGACCTCGGAGAGTGAAAGCTCCAGTTTCGTTACCCTTTCAAGCTATGGCACCTTGCCGGATTTTTCCACCGTGTTGGTCGTCGGGGAGTCAAGCCTGGCGCTTCGGCGCACCGGCAGCAGCTCCTCGATGTGCTCGACCAGGTAGTCGATGAACTGGTAGACCTTGGGCGAGCGGTGGCGATGGCGAGGATAGACGGCCCATACCGCGGTGTCGTCATGGCGGTAGGCGTCGAGCACCGAGATCAGCTCGCCGCTGGCGAGGTAGGGGTCCACGTAGTAGTCGGGGAGCTGGGCCAGCCCCAGCCCCTTGAGGGCGGCGTCGAGCAGGGCGGGGCCGGAGTTGCCCTCCCAGGGGCCCTCGACGCGCACCTCGCGCCGCACGCCGTGCATGTCGAAGCGCCAGTGGTCCCGGGAGCCGACCAGGCAGCGGTGCCGGGAGAGCTCCGAGAGGGTGTGCGGCACCGGCACCCGGGCGAAGTAGTTCGGCGAGCCGACGACATACTCGTGGCGCTCGCAGAGCCGCCGAGCGATCAGCGTCGAGTCCTTCAGGGTGCCCATGCGAATGGCAATGTCGTAGCCCTCGTTGATGATATCCACCTGGCGGTTGGTGAAATGGAAGCGCACCTCGAGCTGCGGATTGAGCCTCATGAAGTCATTGATCAGCGGGGCCACGAAGCGCTCGCCGAAGGTGGTGGCCGAGGTCAGCTTGAGGACGCCGCGGGGCTGCGCCTGCAGGTCGTTGATGGCGGCCTCGGCATCTCGCAGTCCGTCGAACAGGTGGTGGCAGTGCTCGTAGTAGAGGGATCCGGCATCGGTCAGCCGAATCTGGCGGGTGGTGCGATAGAGCAGGGTGGTCCCCAGCTGGGCCTCCAGCTGGCTGACCAGGCGGCTGACATGGGAGTTGGATACCTTCAGCTGCCGAGCGGCGGCGGCAAAGGTACCCAGGCGCACCACTTCGACGAATGCCTCGACCCTGTCCCAGCGTTGCATGGCCACCTCGTGAGGAAGGATTGTTGTTGATGGACAATAATGTCATGTCTTTAATGCAGTTTATCCCATGCCAGGGCATTGCCTACACTGGTTCCACCTTCTGTCCATCGTCAATGAGGATATCGCCATGAAATCACGTGCCGCCGTCGCCCTGGAGCCGGGCAAGCCCCTGGAGCTCGTCGAGATCGACGTCGAGGGTCCCAAGGCCGGCGAGGTGCTGGTCCAGATCGCCGCCACCAGCGTCTGTCACACCGACGCCTACACCCTCTCCGGCGCCGACCCGGAGGGCAACTTCCCGGCGGTACTGGGCCACGAGGGGGCCGGCATCGTCCAGGAGGTGGGCGAGGGGGTGACCAGCGTGCGCCCCGGCGACCATGTCATCCCGCTCTATACCGCCGAGTGCGGCCAGTGCAAGTTCTGCCTCTCCGGCAAGACCAACCTGTGCGGTGCGGTGCGTGCCACCCAGGGCAAGGGCCTGATGCCCGACGGCACCAGCCGCTTCTCGCTGGACGGCAAGATGCTGCACCACTACATGGGCACCTCCACCTTCAGCGAATACACCGTGCTCCCCGAGGTCTCCCTGGCGGTGGTCTCGAAGGAGGCGCCGCTGGACAAGATCTGCCTGCTGGGCTGCGGTGTGACCACCGGCATCGGTGCGGTGATGAACACCGCCAAGGTCGAGCCGGGTTCCACCGTCGCGGTGTTCGGCCTGGGCGCCATCGGCCTGGCCGTGATCCAGGGGGCGGTGATGGCCAAGGCCGGCCGCATCATCGCCATCGACGTCAACCCCGACAAGTTCGCCCTGGCCGAGCAGTTCGGTGCCACCGACTTCGTCAATCCCAAGGAGTACAGCGACCCGATCCAGCAGGTCATCGTCGACCTGACCGACGGCGGGGTCGACTACTCCTTCGAGTGCATCGGCAACGTCAACGTGATGCGCTCGGCGCTGGAGTGCTGCCACAAGGGCTGGGGCGAGTCGATCATCATCGGCGTGGCCGGGGCCGGCGAGGAGATCTGTACTCGTCCGTTCCAGCTGGTCACCGGCCGGGTCTGGAAGGGCTCCGCCTTCGGCGGCGTCAAGGGGCGCTCCCAGCTGCCCGGCTACGTCGAGCAGTACATGAACGGCGAGCTCAACATCGATGACTTCATCACCCACGACATGCCGTTCGAGAAGATCAACGAGGCCTTCGACCTGCTGCATGCCGGCAAGAGCATCCGTACCGTACTCCATTATTGAGTCGCGAGTGACACGCGCCTTTCCCTTCGCCGTCAGACGGAGGCCGGGTCGCCCCGGTCTCCAGGAGAATGATCCATGACCATGACCGAGAACCTGGAGCTGGTATCGGCCAACAAGAGCTTCGGCGGCTGGCACAAGCGCTACCGTCACCGTTCCCGGGCGCTGGACTGCGAGATGGTCTTCGCCATCTACCTGCCGCCCCAGGCCGAGACCGAGCGGGTGCCGATGCTCTGGTGGCTCTCCGGGCTGACCTGCACCGACGAGAACTTCATGCAGAAGGCCGGTGCCCACCGCATCGCCGCGGAGCTGGGGATCGCCATCGTCTGCCCCGATACCAGCCCGCGGGGCACCGACCTGCCCGGCGAGCATGACAGCTATGACTTCGGCTCCGGCGCCGGCTTCTACGTCAACGCCACCCAGGCGCCCTGGAAGACGCACTATCGCATGTACGACTACGTCACCGAGGAGCTGCCCTCGGTGGTACGCCAGCACTTCCCGGTGAACGGCCGCGAGTCGATCAGCGGTCACTCCATGGGCGGCCACGGTGCCCTGGTGATGGCCCTGCGCCGGCCCGGCCACTACCGCTCGGTGTCGGCCTTCGCGCCCATCGTCAATCCCACGGAGTGCCCCTGGGGCCAGAAGGCCTTCACCGGCTACCTGGGCGAGGATCGGGGGAAGTGGACCCAGTATGACGCCTGCGAGCTGGTGGCCCGCGGCGCCTCCAGCCAGCCGCTGTTCATCGACCAGGGCGAGGCCGACGACTTCCTCGAGGAGCAGCTCAGGCCCGAACGGCTCGAGGCGGTGTGTGCCGAGCACGACCATCCGCTGACCCTGCGTCGCCAGCCCGGCTATGACCACAGCTACTTCTTCATCGCCACCTTCATCGAGGACCACCTGCGCTATCACGCCGAACGGCTGCACAGGCAACGCTAGCGCGTTGAGGATGCACCGCTCGCTTGCCTCCCTTGCCGCCGAACGAGCCCGTATACTGGCCGCCTGGCGTCGGGTTGGCGGGGGCGAGTGACAGTGGGTCGAGCGATAGTGGGACGCGGGATGATCAGGGCCTGGGGACGCCGGCTGTGGCGCTGGGCGTGGCGGGCGCTGCTGGGCTTCGTGGTGCTCTCGGTGCTGCTGGTGCTGCTGTTCCGCCAGGCGCCGGTGTTCGGCTCCATGGTGATGGTGGAGCGCAAGGTGCAGTCCTGGGTCGCCCGGGAGCCCATCGAGCTCCGGCACCGCTGGCAACCCTGGGAGGCGCTGTCCGACCATGCCAAGCTGGCGGTGATCGCCGCCGAGGACCAGCGCTTCCCCGAGCACCGTGGCTTCGACCTGGTGGAGATGCGCCGCGCGTGGGAGTCCAACCGGGCCGGGGGGAGACTGCGCGGGGCCAGCACCCTCAGCCAGCAGACCGCCAAGAACCTCTTCCTGTGGACCGGCCGCAGCTGGCTGCGCAAGGGACTGGAGGCGTGGTTCACCCTGCTGATCGAGAGCCTGTGGCCCAAGCAGCGCATCCTCGAGGTCTACCTCAACATCGCCGAGTGGGACAGCGGCGTGTTCGGCCTGGAAGCCGCGGCCCAGAACTACTTCGGCGTCTCGGCGGGCCAGCTCAGCGCCGCCCAGGCCAGCCGCCTGGCGGCCATTCTGCCCAATCCGCGGGGCTGGGATGCGGCCCGGCCCAGCGCCCACGTGGAGCGGCGCAGCGCCTGGATCCGCCAGCAGATGAACAACCTCGGTGGGCCGGCCTATCTCGAGCGGCTTTGAAGCCCCACCTGTTCCTCCAGATTCTCCATCACATGGTGTCGCATTGCGGCTGCCGCCGGCGACAGGCTGACGCCGGCCCGGCAGATCAGCCCGATTCGGCGCTCCAGCCGGGGCTCCGCCAGCGGCACGAAGCGCAGCCGAACATGCTCCTCCTGGAAGGCCAGGCGCGGCAGGGTCGTGATGCCGATGCCCGCCTCGAGCATGGCGGTCAGCGAAATCATGTTGGAGATGTACAGGGCACTGTGCTCGAGGAGTTCGGCGGCGGGTGAGCCCTCGAGCAGCCGCGAGGTACCGTTGCGGATCAGGGCGTGTCCGGCCAGCTCGCGCCAGTGCAGGCGGTCGCGCCCGGCCAGGGGATGGTCGTCCCGGCATACCACGCCGATCTCGTCGTGCAGCAGCGGGATGAAGTCGAGCCCCTCCTCGGCCTGCCAGAGGCTGGTGATGCCCAGCTCCACTTCTCCGCTCAGCACCCTCTGGCTCACCAGCTCGGAGTGGCCATCCTGCAGGTTGATCTCGATGCCCGGGTAGTCGATCACGAAGCTCGCCAGGATACCGGGCATCAGGCGGCTGGCCACCGAGGGCACCGTGGCGATGTCGACACGCCCGGCCTGGTGGCTGGCCATGGCCAGGGCGTCGCGGCTGACCCGGTCGTGGTGGGCGACCAGTTCGCGAAAGCGCGGCAGGCACCACTGCCCGAAGGGCGTCAGCGCGGCCTTGCCGTTGCCCTTCTCGAAGATGGGCTGTCCGAGGCGCTCCTCGAGGTCGCGCACCGCCATGGAGATCGCCGGCTGGCTGCGATGCAGGTGCCTGGCCGCGGCGTGGAAGCCGCCCTGGTCGGCGATGGCCAGCACGCAGCGCAGCGGCTGGAGCTTAAGTTCGGGCAGCATGGTAAGTTATCCTGATTATTTCATCGAATTTATTGATTATCCTTATCTTGGTGGCTCTCCTAGGATGGCGTCAACGCTATCCAGGAGGTATCCCATGTCCCAGTCCCATCCGCTTTTCATTGCCGGCCAGTGGCGCGAGGGCGAGAGCGCCATCGCCAACCACAACCCCTCGGACACCAATGACCTGATCGGCCACTACGCCCAGGCCAGCGTCGCCCAGGTCGGCGAGGCCGTCGTCGCGGCCCGGCAGGGGCAGCGCGAGTGGGCCAGGAGCGGCCTGGAGCAGCGCTATGCCCTGCTGATGGCCATCGGCGACGAGCTGGTCGCCCGCAAGGACGAGCTGGGCCACCTGCTCTCCCGCGAGGAGGGCAAGCCGCTGGCCGAGGGGGTGGGCGAGGTCTACCGCTCGGCACAGTTCTTTCACTACTACGCCGCCGAGGTGCTGCGCCAGCTCGACGAGCGGGTGGACTCCGTGCGCCCCGGCGTCGAGATCGAGACCCGCCGCGAGCCGGTCGGGGTGGTGGGCGTGATCAGCCCCTGGAACTTCCCCATGGCCACGGCGGTATGGAAGATCGCCCCGGCGCTGGCCTTCGGCAATGCGGTGGTGTTCAAGCCGGCCAACCTGGTGCCGGCCAGTGCCTGGGCGCTGACCGAGATCATCAGCCGCCAGGCGCTGCCCCCCGGCACCTTCAACCTGCTGATGGGTCCCGGCGGCAGCGTCGGCGATGCCCTGATCTCGAGCCCCGACATCCATGCCCTGAGCTTCACCGGCTCACTGGAGGTGGGACGGCGCGTGGCGGCCGCCACCGCCGGCAACCTGGTGAAGTGCCAGCTGGAGATGGGCTCCAAGAACGCGCTGATCGTGGCCGACGATGCCGACCTCGACCTCGCCGTGGAGGCAGCCTTCGCCGGCGCCTATTCCGGCACCGGGCAGAAGTGCACGGCCTCCTCGCGGCTGATCGTCACCGAGGCGGTCCACGACACCTTCGTCGAGAAGCTCATCGCCCGGCTGGACCGGGCGACGGTGGGCCATGCCCTGGCACAGGGCGTGCAGATCGGCCCGGTGGCGGATGCCCGCCAGCTCGAATCCAACCTGGCCTGGATCGAGCGGGCCCGCGAGCAGGGCGCCATGCTGGCCTATGGGGGCGAGCGTCTCGAGCGAGAGACCCCGGGCTACTACATGGCGCCGACCCTGTTCACCGACACCACCAACGATATGGCGATCAACCGCGAGGAGGTCTTCGGCCCCATCGCCTGCGTGATCAGGGTCGCGGATGCCGAGGAGGCCATCGAGACCCTCAACGACACCAATTTCGGGCTGACCGCCGGCATCATCACCGACTCCCTGAAACTGGCCAACGCCTTCAAGGCCCGCGCCGAGACCGGCTGCGTGATGGTCAACCTGGCCACCGCCGGCACCGATTACCACGTGCCGTTCGGGGGGCGCAAGGACTCGAGCTTCGGTCCCCGCGAGCAGGGTCGCTATGCCCGCGAGTTCTACACCGTGGTCAAGACCTGCTACGTCAAGGCTTGAGGAGCGCTCCATGTCCAAGCAAATACTGACCGTCGACGGCCTGCAGTACTCGAACTGGTCCAGGGAGATCTTCCAGCAGATGCGCGAGGGCGGCCTCGATGCGGTGCATGCGACGCTGGTCTATCACGAGAACACCCGCGAGACCCTCTCCCGGCTCGGCGAATGGAACCGCCGCTTCGAGCAGCATCACGACCTGATCATGCCGGTACTGGAGCCGGGTGACATCGAGCGTGCCCGCGCCGCCGGCAAGGTGGGTGTCTTCCTCGGTTCCCAGAACTGTTCGCCCATCGAGGACGACATCGACATGGTGGCGGTGATGCGTCGACTGGGCCTGCTGATCATGCAGCTGACCTACAATAACCAGAGCCTGCTGGCCTGTGGCTGCTACGAGAGCGAGGACAGCGGCATCACCCGCTTCGGTCGGCAGGTGATTCGCGAGATGAACCGGGTCGGCATGGTCATCGACATGTCCCACAGTGCCGAGCGCTCCACGCTGGAGGCCATCGAGCTCTCCGAACGCCCGGTGATCATCTCCCACGCCAATCCCGAGTTCTTCCACCCGGCCAAGCGCAACAAGTCCAACCGCGTGCTTGCGGCGATCGCTGAGTGCGATGGCCTGCTGGGCTTCTCGGCCTACCCCTTCCACCTCAAGGATGGCCCGGACTGCACCCTCGAGGCCTACTGCGAGATGATCGCGCGGACCGTTGACCTGATGGGCATCGACCATGTGGGCCTGGGCACCGACCTCTGCCAGGCGCAGCCCGTCTCGGTGCTGGAATGGATGCGCAACGGACGCTGGTCCAAGGAGATGGACTACGGCGAGGGGAGTGCCAGCAACGCCGGCTGGCCGCGCCCGCTGCCCTGGCTGCGCGACAGCCGGGACTTCCCCAACCTGATCGACGGGCTGCGTCAGCGCGGCTTCGACGACACCGAGATCGAACGCATCATGGGCCGTAACTGGCTGGCACTGCTGGAACGTGCCGCGTCGCCTGTCGCCGGCTGAGACTCCACCTGACGGTTCCTCCAATAACAAGGAAAACATCATGAGTACGCCTGACAACCATACCTCGGAAAGGCCGAGTACCGGCCTCATCAACCGCTTCGGCGACCCCGTCGTCCTGGGGCTCAGTGTCGGTTTCGTCGTGCTGTTCGTCGTGCTGTCGATCATCGACGTGGAGGGTGTCGCCTCTGCCATCGGTGACGGCTTCGCCTGGACCGCCGCCATCCTCGGCTCCTACTTCCAGCTGCTGCTGCTGCTGACCTTCTTCATTGCCATGGGCCTGGCCGTGTCGCCGGCGGCCAGTGCCAAGGTCGGCGGTCTCGACACGCCGGAGCTGAGTACCTTCAAGTGGCTGTCGATCATCATGTGTACCTTGCTGGCCGGGGGCGGCGTCTTCTTCGCTGCCGGTGAGCCGGTCTACCATTTCGTGGTCACGCCGCCGGCCTTCGACAGCGAGCCGGGAACCGTGCAGGCCGTCGCCGGCGCGCTGGCGCAGTCGTTCATGCACTGGGGCTTTCTGGCCTGGGCCGTGCTGGGCTCGCTGACCGCCGTGGTGCTTGCCCACTCCCACTACGACAAGGGCCTGCCGCTGCAGCCGCGGACCCTGCTCTATCCGGTCTTCGGGCAGCGCGTGATGAGCGGCTGGCTCGGTGGGGTGGTCGATGCCTGCTGCGTGATCGCCGTGGTGGCGGGCACCGTGGGGCCGATCGGCTTCCTGGCGACCCAGGTCAGCTTCGGGCTGCATGAGCTGGTCGGCGTCGCCGAGGGCTATGGCACCCAGCTGGTGATCCTGATCGTGCTGGGTGCCCTCTATGTCACCTCCGCGGCGACCGGTATCCACCGCGGCATCCAGCTGCTCAGCCGGTTCAATGTCTTCCTGGCGCTGGCCATTGCGGCCATCATTTTCATTTTCGGCCCCACCCTCTTCCTGACCAATGCCTACCTCCAGGGCTTCGGCGAGTACGTGAGCTCCTTCCTGGCCATGGCCACCATGACCTCGGAAACCGCCCCGGCCTGGTGGATGCAGTGGTGGACGGTATTCTTCTTCGCCTGGTTCATCGGCTATGGCCCGCTGATGGCGATCTTCGTGGCGCGCATCTCGCGAGGCCGCACCATCCGCCAGATGATCCTCGCCGTGGCGGTCATGGCCCCCATTGCCACGACGGTGTGGTTTACCCTGCTCGGCGGTTCGGGGATCCATTTCCAGCTGACCGGCGCGATCGAACTGACCGAGGCCCTGAACAACTTCCAGTTCGACGTGGCGACCCTGACCGTGGCCCAGGCGTTGCCGGGTGGCATGCTCATGGCACTGGCCATCCTGCTGCTGACCACGATCTTTGTCGCCACTACCGGCGACTCCATGAGCTATGCCATCGCCGTGGTCTGCACCGGTCACGACCGTCCCCATGTCGGGGTGCGTGTCTTCTGGGGCGTGGCCATGTCGCTGATGGCGGCCATCCTGCTCTACATGGGCTCGGGACAGATCGGCGTGCTGCAGCAGTTCATCGTGATCACCGCGATTCCGGTCTCGCTGGTGCTGCTTCCGTCGCTGTGGGCTGGCCCCCAGGCCGCCTATGCCATGGCGCGTCAGCAGGGCCTCACCACCCGGCCCAAGGTGATCGTCAATGACTAGTGCGGATCTCGTCTCGGCGGCACCGCTCGGCCTGCGTTCCGCCGATGAGGTGATGCGGCTCGAGCGGCTCGGCAGCCTGCATGCCACCCGGCTGAGCTTCGTGCGTAGCCTGGTGCGTCAGATGGCCCGGCAGCGCTGGCAGGTCAGCCGGGTGCGCTTCGACCTGGATGCCGAGGGCCATGGCACGGCCATCTACCGGCTGCAGACGCCCCATGGCCGCTACCACGGCGTGATGTTCGCCCAGCCGCTGGACGACGCACGCCGCTCCGACCGGGTCATCGCCGAGGCCTGGGACGTGACCTTCGGCCTGGTGGAGGGCGACGTCGATGACAGCCTGCTGGCGCAGATGGCCGCCAACGTGCCGCTACAGGAAGCGGGGCGTCAGCATCCCAGGGTGCTGGTGCTGTCGCGGGCCAACAAGAGCCTGCGCAACTTCGCCCACTTCGCCGAGGCCCTGGCCCGCGGCGAGCAGCCCGATCCCGCCTGGCTGACCCGGGTCGGCTACCTCTACCGGACCACGGCGGTCTACGGCAACGGCAAGTTCGGTATCGCCGACTTCGCCCGCCTGCTGGACAACCCCGACTTCCGGCGGCCCTTCTCGGCGCAGATGGCCGGCGTCTACCTGCTGCGGCACTTCTCCATCGAGCAGGTCGAGCACCTCGCGGCCTGTCGTTCACCGGACACCGCCTGTCGCCTGGCCACTGAACTGCGGCGCTACCTGGGGATCGGCAACTCCACCGGGCTCGGCATGGCGCCCTTCCTGATCAACCATCCGCAGCTGATTGCCCAGTGGGTCACCCAGCGCGAGACGGCCCTGACCCTGGCCCTGCGTCAGGCACCGGAGGAGGCCGAGCGCGAGCGTCTGATCGCGCTGACCCGCCGTGCCATGCAGCATCTCGATGAGACCGTCACCGAGGACGCCGAACAGGCCGAGCGCAATGCGGCCACGGTCGCCGCGCTGCCCGACGTGCTGACCTGGCTTGCCAGCGTGCCGCTGGAGGCCGATATCTGGCAGCAGCTGGTGGAGTGGAGCGCCCGCACCCTGCCGCTGGAGGCCCAGGAGCTGATCAACACCCTGCTGATCGAGCTCTATCCGGACCAGGTCGACGCCCTGGAGGACCGGATGGGGGTGGCGGAGAACCTCGACCTGGAGCCTGACATGCCGCTGATGCGCCTGCGTCAGCTGATCGAGACCCACTATGGCTGGGCGCTGGCCCATGACTACGCGAGCCGCGAGGGCGCCTACTGGTTCTGGTATCGCTCCGCCGAGAAGGAGGAGCCGAGGCTGGGGGTGCGCCATGCCGAGCCCGGCGCCGAGAAGGAGATGCCCATTGCCATCGGCCCGCGCGTGGCGCGTACCCACCAGGCACTATGTGACTTCCTCGAGCGTCATCCGCGGGCCACGGTGGTCGACTTCCTGCTCGAGCATCCCCGCCACAAGGAGGTGGTGCGCCGCATCCAGACCCTGGTCAGGGAGCCCTACGGCGATATCCACGCCAACCTCTGGCATCGCGACATGAAGCCGATGCATCTGCTGCGCACCAAGCTCTCCTTCTTCGGGGCCAGTCGCTTCGACCCCAAGTCGGACCGTTGGGTGCGGATCACCCTCTTCCAGGGCGCGCCGCTGGTCGAGGAGCTCAATGCCGAGCCGCAGGACCTCGCCGACTTTGACGACTGGAGCTTCCCCCTCGAGCCCGCACGGGCGGGGGAAGCCGGTTCCATCCACGGGCGTACGGGAGTGGCAGCACAATGATCGTCTCCTACAACGAACTCCAGGGCCTGTGCCGCAAGGCCTTCAGCGGGATCGGCTTCGAAGACGGGGATGCCGCCGATGCCGCCGACATGGTCGCCTGGATGCAGTGTCACGGCCTGCACGGCGTCGAGCAGCTCAACCGGGGCCTGGACTACCTCCTCGAGGAGGATCCCGAGGCACGGCCGCGGCTGATCTACCAGGATGGTGACCTGGCGGTGCTCGACGGGCAGGGCCACAGCGTGCTGCGAAGCATCAGCCTGGCCACCGAGCTCGGCTTTGCCAAGGCGCGTGCCCGTGGTCTCTCGGTGGTCAAGATACGCCGTTGTCACAATCGCCAGCTGATCATGGGCTACCTATCGCGGCTGGCCGGGCGTGGCATGAACATCACCGCCTTCTGGCGCAATGCCCAGATGCCCCTCACCGAGCAGGTGGTGGCCTTCCGCGCGGGCCATGCCACGCCGGAGGTGCGCGTCTACTCGGTGCGCGACGTGCCCGAGGAGAACGAGCCCAACGACGGCATCACCCTGGTGATGGCCAACCACGTGGAGCTGCTGCCCTCCCTGGGCGCCGACCACGACCTCGACCTGCTGGCCCATCATCCCGAGTCGGAGCTGCTGGCCTGTCGACAGCTGGCCCTCAAGGAAGGCATCGAGGTGGACGATGCCATCTGGGCGCGCCTCAAGACTCTGGCGCACCGCATCCTGGTGGAGTCCAGCGACGCCTCCCGGGGCGGTGCCGGTGCCGGCGACCACGACAACGATTGATCCCTTCATCCTCACGAGACGCTTCCATGATCCAACCCGTCGCCACCGACCTCTATGCCGCCAAGGCCCCGCTGGAGTGGGCCGTCATCGGCAATGGCATCCTCTTCACCGCCCAGATCCCCATCGGCGCCGACGGGGCCGTCGTCGACGGCGGGATCGAGGCCCAGGCCCGCCAGACCCTGGAGAACCTCCGTCACACCCTGGCGTGTGCCGGCGGCAGCATGGCCAACCTGACCCAGGTGCTGATCTACGTGACCCGTCGCGAGGACCTGGCCACGGTCAATCGCCTCTATGCCGAGTACGTCAGCGCGCCTTACCCCAATCGCGCGGCGATCATCGTCTCGGGATTCGCCCGGGAGGAGATGCTCGTCGAGATGGTGGCCTATGCTGTCATGCAGGAAACCGTTGACGGCGAGTTGTGCTGAGCGCGACATCCTCGTATCCATTCGCTCACCGGCCCGTTGCCCAGCCATTGTCCTGATGTCGGGCGGGTGACACCATGCCGATGATGGCCGTCGTCGCCCGCCAAGGGCCGGCAAGCTGTCGACATCGCGCCACCTCACAAGCATTACAACGAGCCCGCCATGACAGAATCGATCGTCAATCCCAAGCGTCCCTTCCGCGGCAAGCCGCGCGGACGCGACCTGCCGCCGGTGGCGCTGGCGGCCCTGCGCATGCTGCTGGGCGACGAGCGCGCCGACCCGGGCCTGCGACAGCGGGACCGGCTCATCGAGCACCTGCACGCCCTCCAGGATGCCCATGGCCACCTCTCCCTGGCGGAACTGCGGGCGCTGGCCGCCTACATGGCCCTGCCCATGGCGACGGTCTACGAGACGGCCACCTTCTACGCCCACTTCGACGTGGTCCACGACGACCAGTCGCCGCCGCCGGAGGTCACGGTGCGGGTCTGCGATTCGCTCTCCTGCCAGCTGGCAGGCGCCGAAGCCCTGCGCGAACGCCTCGCGGCCGGCTTCGCCCCCGAGACGGTGCGCGTGGTGCGCGCCCCCTGCATGGGGCGCTGCGACACCGCGCCGGTGGCGGAGGTGGGCCACCACCACGTGCTCTTCGCCACCGCCGAGGGCGTGGAGGCGGTGGTGGATACCGGCCACTTCCATCCCGAGGCGATCCTCTGGCAGCGCCTGGCCGATTACCGCGGCGCCGGCGGCTACCGCCTGCTGGCCGCGTGTCGCGACGGTGAGGTGAGCGTCGAGGCGCTGATCGACGAACTCGAGCGTTCGGGGCTGAGGGGCCTTGGCGGGGCGGGGTTTCCCACCTACCGCAAGTGGCAGGCGGTGCGCGCCGAGCCCGGCCCGCGCTATGCGGTGATCAACGCCGACGAGGGCGAGCCCGGCACCTTCAAGGACCGCCATTACCTGGAGCGCGAGCCGCACCGCTTCCTGGAGGGGGCCCTGATCAGTGCCTGGGCGGTGGAGGCCTGCGCGCTCTATATCTACCTTCGCGACGAGTATCCCGGCCTGCATCGGGTGCTGTGCGAGGCCATCGATGAGCTGGTCGCCGCGGGCCTGGTCGCGCCGGACTTCGTGATCCTGCGTCGTGGCGCCGGCGCCTACATCTGCGGCGAGGAGTCGGCGCTGATCGAGTCCCTGGAGGGCAAGCCCGGCAAGCCCCGCCACCGCCCGCCCTTCGTCGCCCAGAAGGGGCTCTTCGACCGTCCCACCCTGGTCAACAACGTGGAAACCGTCTACTGGATCCCGCTGATCCACGAGAAGGGCGCCGACTGGTTCGCCGACCAGGGCCGCCATGGCCGCCGCGGGCTACGCAGCTTCTCGCTCTCCGGCCGGGTCAAGCGCCCCGGGGTGCACCTGGCCCCGGCCGGGATCACCCTGAACGAGTTGCTGCAAGAGTATGGCGGCGGCATGCAGGAGGGTCACCGCCTCGCCGGCTACCTGCCGGGGGGCGCCTCCGGGGGGATCCTGCCGGCCAGCAAGGCCGATATTCCGCTGGACTTCGATACCCTTCAGGAGGCGGGCTGCTTTATCGGCTCCGCCGCCGTGATAGTGCTTTCGGACCAGGATGACCTGCGTGCGGTGGCCACCAACCTGCTGGCCTTCTTCGCCGACGAATCCTGCGGCCAGTGCACACCGTGCCGGGTCGGCACCGAGAAGATGCTGACCCTGCTGGAGCGCGACGCCTGGGATGTCGAGCAGCTCGAGCGGCTCTCCCGGGTGATGATGGATGCCTCCATCTGCGGCCTGGGCCAGGCGGCCCCCAACCCGGTGCTGAGCCTGCTTCGGGACTTCCGCGACGAGCTCGCGGCCCAGAACCTGATCGTGAAGGGGTAGGGAGGCAGAGATGAGCGACCCGAGCGTGAACGAGAGCTTTACCCTGACCCTGGATGGCGCTGAGATCAGCGCCTTTCCCGGCGAGACCCTCTGGCAGGTGGCCCGGCGCGCCGGCGAGACCATCCCGCACCTCTGCTTCAAGGACGCCCCCGGCTACCGGGCCGACGGCAACTGCCGGGCCTGCATGGTCGAGATCGAGGGCGAGCGAGTGCTGGCGGCGAGCTGCATCCGCGAGGCGGCTCCCGGGATGGTGGTGAGGAGTGCCAGCTCCGAGCGTGCCCGGGAGGCGCGCGAGGGCGTCATGGCGCTGCTGCTCGCCGACCAGCCGGCACGAGAGGCGGGCCCCGACCGTTCCAGCCACTTCTGGGCCATGGCCGACGCCCTGGCCATCGACGCCACCGCTGTGCAGGCACGCCTGCCCGCCCGCGCGGAACGGGCGGCGCCCACGGTTCACCATGTCGCCGAACGCTCGGCCGAGCTCCCCCATGCCGGGGGGCAGGACGCCAGCCACCCGGCGATGAGCGTCAACCTCGACGCCTGCATCGAGTGCGGCCTCTGCGTGCGTGCCTGCCGCGAGGTGCAGGGCAACGACGTCATCGGGCTGGCCCATCGCGGGGCGGCGGCGAAGATTGTCTTCGATTTCGACGACCCCATGGGGGAGAGTACCTGCGTGGCCTGCGGCGAGTGCGTCCAGGCCTGCCCCACCGGGGCGCTGATGCCCGCCACCCTGGTGGACGAGGCGGGCCGCGGCGACTCGGCGGTGGCCGACCGCACCGTCGACTCCGTTTGCCCCTACTGCGGGGTGGGCTGCCAGCTTACCTACCATGTGAAGGATGACGTACCACACGTCGAGGAGCACCGGGGGCAGGACGAAGGGGAGGTCCGAGGACCAGGGATGGCCGAGGTAGCCTCCAGGGAGGGACTTGTAGCGCCTCCCCGCAGTCCTGTCGCCGGAACAGCCCCGGGGCCTGGGCGCATTCTCTTCGTCGAGGGCCGCGACGGGCCGTCGAACCAGAACCGGCTCTGCGTCAAGGGGCGCTTCGGCTTCGACTACCCCAACCACCCGGCGCGGCTGACCAAGCCACTGATCCGCAGGCCGGGCGTGCCCAAGGGGCTCGACCCCGATTTCGATACGGCCCGGCCGCTGACCCATTTCCGCGAGGCGAGCTGGGAGGAGGCGCTGGACGCCGCCGCGGGCGGGCTCGCCGACCTCAAGGCGGCCCAGGGTCCCGATGGCCTGGCCGGCTTCGGCAGCGCCAAGTGCTCCAACGAGGAGGCCTGGCTGTTCCAGAAGCTGGTGCGCACAGGTTTCGGCTCCAACCACGTGGACCACTGCACGCGGCTCTGCCACGCCAGTTCCGTGGCGGCGCTGATGGAGTGCCTGGGCTCCGGCGCGGTGACGGCGTCATTCATGCAGGCCCTCGAGGCCGACGTGGTGATCCTCACCGGCTGCAACCCGGCGGTGAACCACCCGGTGGCGGCCACCTACTTCAAGCAGGCGGCCAGAAACGGCACCAAGCTGATCATCCTCGACCCCCGCGGCCAGGCGCTGGATGCCTACGCCTGGCGCAGCGTGCGCTTCACCCCCGGCGGCGACGTGGCGCTCTACAACGCCATGCTCAACGTGATCGTCAGCGAGGGGCTCTACGACCAGGCGTACATCGACGCCCACACCGAGGGCTTCGAGGCGCTCAGGGCCAGCGTGGCGGACATGACCCCGGAGGCGATGAGCGGACTGTGCGGTGTGTCCCCCGAGGCCATCCGTGAGATCGCCCGCGCCTACGCCACCGCCGAGCGGGCGATGATCTTCTGGGGCATGGGCATCTCCCAGCACGTCCACGGCACCGACAACGCCCGCTGCCTGATCTCGCTGGCGCTGGCCTGCGGCCAGACCGGCCGCCCCGGCACCGGCCTGCACCCGCTGCGCGGCCAGAACAACGTCCAGGGCGCCTCCGATGCCGGCCTGATCCCCATGGTGCTGCCCGACTATCAGCCGGTGGGCGACGCCCAGCTGCGTGCCGCCTTCGAGGAGCTCTGGAACGCCGAGCTCGACCCCGAGCCCGGGCTCACCGTGGTGGAGATCATGGATGCCATCCTGGCCGGGACCATCAAGGGGATGTACATCCTCGGCGAGAACCCGGCGATGTCCGACCCGGACCTCCACCACGCCCGCCAGGCGCTGGCCGCCCTGGAACACCTGGTGGTGCAGGACCTGTTCGTCACCGAGACCGCCCAGTTCGCCGACGTCATCCTGCCGGCCACCGCCTGGCCCGAGAAGGACGGCACGGTGACCAACACCAACCGCCAGGTGCAGCTGGGCCGGGCCGCCGTGGCCCCGCCGGGGGAGGCGAAACCCGACTGGTGGATCATCCAGGAGATCGCCCGGCGCCTGGGGCTGGCCTGGGACTACGCCCACCCGCGCGAGGTGTTTGCCGAGATGAAACAGGGCATGCACTCCCTGGACCATATCGCCTGGGAGCGCCTGGAGCGCGAGGGCTCGGTGACCTACCCGTGCCCGGCCGACGATGCGCCGGGGGATGACGTGGTGTTCTCCGACGCCTTCCCCCGGGCTGGCGGCCGGGCGACGTTCTCGCCCACCCGGCCGCTGCCGCCGGACGAGCCGATCGACGCCGACTACCCCACGGTGCTGACCACCGGGCGCCAGCTGGAGCACTGGCACACCGGCGCCATGACGCGGCGGGCCAGCGTCCTCGACGCGCTCGAGCCCGAGGCGTCGGCCAGCCTGTCGCCGGGGGAGCTGCACCGGCTCGGCGTGGCGCCTGGCACGCCGATCACCATCACCACCCGGCGCGGCGCGATCACCCTGGCGGCGCGAGTCGACCCGGGCATGCCCGAGGGCATGGTCTTCGTGCCCTTCGCCTACGTGGAAGCGGCGGCCAACCTGCTGACCAACCCGGCCCTGGACCCCTTCGGCAAGATCCCGGAGTTCAAGTACGCGGCCTGCCGCCTGTCGCCGGCTTCCCCCTGACCACCAGCACCACGCCGGCGATGGCGATGGCCATGCCGGCCAGCGCCGGCAGGGGCAGCCGCTCGTCGAACAGCCACCACGCCTGCAGCGCCGTCACCGGCGGCACCAGGTAGAAGAGGCTGGCCACCCGGGACGCCTCGCCCCGCCGGATCAGCGCCATCAGCAGCAGGATGGCGCTGATCGACAGCACCAGCACCAGCCAGCCCAGGGTTAGCAGGAAGGTGGGCGTCCACTCCACGCTGCGCTCCTCGAAGAGCAGGGCACCGATCCCCAGCAGGATCCCGGCGGCCAGGTACTGCACCACGGTGCCGGAGAGCAGCGGCATGCCGGTGCAGTAGCGCTTCTGGTAGAGGGTGCCGCAGGAGATGCCCGCCAGCGCGACGCTCACCGCGGCCAGGGCGCCCAGGCCGAAGCCCTGGAACAGCGCCTCGCCGGGGTCCAGCTTGCTGCCCAGCACCAGGGTGATGCCCACCAGCCCCAGCGCCAGCCCCAGCCACTGCGCCAGCGAGAGCCGCTCCCCGAGCAGCGGGCCGGCCAGGGCGGCGGTGAGCAGCGGCTGCAGGCCGACCAGCAGCGAGGCGAGCCCCGCCGGCATGCCCAGGTAGATGCCATAGAAGACCCCGCCCAGGTAGGCGCCATGCACCAGCAGGCCGGAGACGGCGATATGCCCCCACAGCCGCGCGCCCCGCGGCCACTCGCCCGAGAGCCAGTGGGCCAGCGGCACCAGCAGCGCCAGGGTCAGGGCGAAGCGGATGAACAGGAAGGTGAAGGGTTCGGCGTAGGGCAGGCCGAACTTGGCACCGATGAAGCCGGTGCTCCACAGCGCCACGAACAGCAGCGGCATGGCGGCGAGCCACAGGGTGGCCATCCGGGAGGAGGGGGTGGCAGGCATGGCAGACGTCCAGGTCAGGGGTTCCAGAGAGCCCCTGACGATACTGCGCCGGCCGGGTTTCGCAAAGTCCCCCTCGGGACGGGCCACTTTCTTCGCAGCGTAATGCATCGCGTTTGCATCATGTGGCTGACCCGGCAGGGCCTGGCATGACGGGCCTCGCGGCGGAGTGGTGGCTTACCCTGTCGCAAGATGCCAACGCCTGTAAGGAAAGAGATGCCTTCCGTTGCCAACTTTTACACGAAAATTCTGAACGCGGGGCGCCCGAGGTCGTCACACTGGTCACACACACGCAACACCCTGGAGGTATTCATGAAACGGATGACTGCACTGTTCTCGGCTGCCCTGCTCAGCGCCGGCCTGATGTCCGCCGCCGCCCACGCCCAGCAGGACCCGGCCGCAGCCACCGAACAGCCGCAGGCTGCCGCTCCCGCCCAGGACTTCTCCGATCAGCAGCTGCAGCAGTTCGCCGATGCCTCCCAGGAGATCGCCGTGATCTCCCAGGAGTATACCGAGCGCCTGCACGCCGCCGAGGATGAAGCCTCCCAGCAGGAAGTGCGCATGGAAGCCAACGACAGGATGGTCGAGGTGGTCGAGGACAGCGGCCTCGACGTGGATACCTTCAACGCCATCGGCCAGGCGATCCAGCAGGATCCCGAGCTGATGCAGCGCGTCCAGGAGATGGCCCAGTCGTAAGACGGTCACTCCCTGACGCCGACTCCCATCGGCAGCGCGAACGGCCACTCCTCGGGGTGGCCGTTTTCGCATGGGCGCCGGCTTTACAGCGCCCCGGCGAGCTTCCAGACTTGGCTCAGCGAGCCACCTGACGCCGGGAGCGTGACACATGGAAGTCGAACTGCTGGAGATCCGCCAGCACATGGGGCGCTTCCCGCCCTTCGATGGCATCTCCGACGACCTGCTCGATGCGGTGGCCGGCGAGGTGGAGGTGGCCTACTACAAGGCAGGCACCGACATCCTGCTCCTCGACCGGGAGATCCACGAGCTGGGCTACATCCGCAGCGGGGCGGTGGAGGTCTATCGCCGCAACGGCGACCTCTACAACCGCCTGGGCGAGGGCGACATCTTCGGCCACTTCAGCCTGCTGCGTAACCACCGGGTGCGCTTTCCCGCCCGGGCCCTCGAGGACACCCTGATCTACTTCATCCCCGAGGCGCTGTTCCAGCGGCTCTGCGAGGAGGACGAGCACTTCGCCGACTTCGTCGAGCTGGAGCGCCCGCGCCTCGAGTCCGCGGTGGAGCAGCACAAGAAGCAGAACGACATGATGATCACCCGGGTGCGCAAGCTGCTGACCCGCTACCCGGTGATGGTGGAGGCGACCACCAGCGTCCAGGAGGCCGCGCGCCTGGTCGGCGACTTCGGCGCCTCGGCGGTGCTGGTGCTGGACGAGCCCGGCGACAACCCCCGCTACACCTTCCGCGACAGCGAGGAGCGCGCCTGGCAGGTGCGTGGCATCCTCACCGACAGCGATTTCCGCCGCCTGGTGGCCCAGGGGCGCGGCCCCGAGACGCCGGTGGGGGAGATCGTGGGCGACCGGCTGGTGGCGATCCAGTCCGACGAGTCGGTGCACGAGGCGATGCTCACCATGCTGCGCAACAACATCCACCACCTGCCGGTGATGCACCGCCGCCATCCGGTGGGCATCGTCCACCTCTCCGACATCATCCGCTACGAGACCCACTCGAGCCTCTACCTGGTCAGCAACATCTTCAACCAGTCCACGACCGAGGGCCTCGCCAAGCTGGCGCCGGACGTGCGCGCCGCCTTCGTGCGCATGGTGGAGGATGGTGCCGACTCGCGGATGATCGGCAGCGCCCTCTCCACCATCGGCCGCAGCTTCACCCGGCGCCTGCTGGAGCTCGCCGAGGAGGCGCTGGGGCCGCCGCCGGTGGCCTACTGCTTCATGGCCATGGGCTCCATGGCGCGCAACGAGCAGTCCATCGTCACCGACCAGGACAATGCCCTGGTGCTGGCCGACGACTTCGATCCCGACCGCCACGACGACTACTTCCTGGAGATGGCCAGGATCGTCAGCGACGGCCTGCATGCCTGTGGCTACACCTATTGCACGGGCGACATCATGGCCACCAACTCGCGCTGGCGGCAGCCGCTCTCGGTGTGGAAAGGCTACTTCCGGGACTGGATCGCCAACCCCACGCCGGAGCGGCTGCTGCACAGCTCGATCTTCTTCGACCTGGACGTCGTGCACGGCGAGAACCGCTTCGTTGAGCAGCTCCAGGACCTGGTGGCCGAGCAGGCCCCGCAGAGTCCGCGCTTCCTGGCCGCCATGGGGCGCAACGCGCTCAACCGCACGCCGCCGCTGGGGTTCTTCCGCACCTTCGTGATGGAGAAGGACGGAAAGCACAACAACTCGATCAATCTCAAGCGCCGCGGCACCGCGCCGCTGACCGACCTGATCCGGGTGCACGCCCTGGCCTGTGGCTCCCGGGCCCAGAACAGCTTCGAGCGGCTCGACGACATCGACCGCACCCAGCTGCTGGCGCCGGGGGTGAGTGACAAGCTGCGCTATGCCCTGGAATTCCTGGCCATGGCGCGGATTCGCCACCAGGTGATCGACCTGCAGCACGAGCGCTCGCCGGACAACAACATCGAGCCCGAGAACGTCTCCGACGCCGAGCGGCACACCCTCAAGGATGCATTCCAGGTGCTCAGCAACGCCCAGAAGTTCCTCAAGTTCCGCTACCCCATGCCGGCCGCGGGCCGGCCCCGGCCGGGCTAGCCCATGCTTGTCCTTCCCCCCCGCCGTCGCCAGGTCCCCACCTGGCCCGAGTACCTGGCCGACCGGGCCACACGGGTCCAGCATCCGCTTCTCGAGGGCTACTTCGCCGCCGGCTGCCCGGCCCCGGACACGCCCATCGGCGAGGTGCCGCTGGTGGCCATGGACATGGAGACCACCGGCCTGGACCCGCGCCGGCACGCCATCGTCAGCATCGGCCTGGTGCCCTTCAGCCTGGCGCGCATCCGCCTGGCCGACCGCCACTACTGGGTGGTGCGGCCGCCGCGCCCGCTGAATCGCCAGTCGGTGACCCTGCACCGCATCACCCACGCCGAGGTGGAGCATGCCCCGGACCTGGAGGCGATCCTGCCCGCGCTGTTCGAGGCCCTGGCCGGCCGCCTGGTGGTGGTGCACTACCGCCAGATCGAACGGCCCTTCCTGGACTCGGCGGTGCAGGCCCGCCTGGGTGAGGGGTTGCGCTTTCCGGTGATCGACACCATGTCGCTGGAGGCGCGCCGCCACCGCCAGTCGGTGCTGGCGCGGCTGCGCCGCTGGATGGGCCGTCCCCCGGTGTCGATCCGCCTGCACAACAGCCGCGAGCGCTACGGGCTGCCGCCCTACCAGGGCCACCATGCCCTGGTCGATGCCCTGGCCACCGCCGAGCTGCTGCAGGCCCAGATCGCCGCCCACTACTCGCCCGACACCCCGGTCGGGGAGCTGTGGAGCTGAGGCCTTCGGGCGGTTCGGTCCGCCAACAGGAAGGGCGGCCCGCAGGCCGCCCTTGTGGAACGTCGAGGAGCCGGGATCAGCGAGGTTCGCTCATCAGCCCCTTGATGATGGCGTAGCAGCCCACCAGCAGCACCAGGGTGAAGGGCAGGCCGGTGGTCAGCGCCGCCGTCTGCAGGGCGGCGAGGCCGCCGCCCAGCAGCAGGGCGATGGCCAGGGCCCCTTCGATCAGTGCCCAGAACACGCGCTGGGGCTTGGGAGCGTCGACCTTGCCGCCGGCGGTGATGGAGTCGATCACCAGCGAGCCGGAGTCCGACGAGGTGATGAAGAACACCACCACCAGCACGATGCCGACGAAGGAGGTGATGGCGGTCAGCGGCAGGTACTCCAGCATGGTGAAGAGCTGCAGCTCCAGGGCGGCATCCTGCACCTCGGTGATGCCGTCACTGATCACCTGGTCGATGGCGGTGGTGCCGAAGGCCGTCATCCACACCACCGAGGCCAGGGTGGGGATCAACAGCACCGAGATCAGGAACTCGCGCACGGTGCGACCGCGGCTGACCCGGGCGATGAACATGCCGACGAAGGGGGACCAGGCGATCCACCAGGCCCAGTAGAAGGCCGTCCAGCCCTGGCTGAAGTTGGCGTCCTCGCGCCCGAAGGGCATGGAGAGCGCCGGCAGGTGCGTCACGTAGCCGATCAGGTTCTCGACCACCCCGGTGGCGATCATCAGCGTCGGGCCGACCAGGATCACGAACAGCAGCAGCAGGGCGGCGAGGCTCATGTTGATCTGCGACAGGCGTTGAACGCCCTTGTCGACGCCAAGCATGATCGAGCCCAGCGCCACGAGGGTGATACCCAGGATCAGCAGCACCAGGGTGGCGTCGCCCGAGGGAATGCCGAACAGGTAGTTGAGGCCGCCGGCCGCCTGGGTGGCGCCGATACCCAGCGAGGTGGTCAGGCCGAACAGGGTGGCGAACACCGCCAGGATGTCGATCACATGCCCCGGCCAGCCCCACACGCGCTCGCCCAGGATCGGGTAGAAGATCGAGCGCATGGTCAGCGGCAGGCCCTTGTTGAAGGCGAAGATCGCCAGCGACAGGCCGACGATGGCATAGGCGCCCCAGGGGTGCAGGCCCCAGTGGAAGATGGTGGCGGCCATGCTCAGCGAGATGGCGCCGGCCTGGTCACCCTCGGCACCGCCCAGCGGGGCCCAGTCGGTGCGCAGGCCATCCTCGCCCAGGGAGATCCCCCCCAGGGCGGTGCCGTAGTGGCCCAGCGGCTCCGACACCCCGTAGAACATCAGGCCGATGCCCATGCCGGCGGCGAACAGCATGGCGAACCAGCCGGCGTAGCCGAAGTCCGGCGTGGCGTCGGCGCCGCCGATGCGCACGCGGCCCAGGGGGGTGAAGATCAGCACCAGCGCCAGCAGCACGAAGACGTTGGCGCCCAGCAAGAACACCCACCCCAGGTTGGTGGTGAGGAAGCTGAACATGCTGTTGAAGATCGGCTCCATCTGATCCTGCAGGGCCAGCGTCAGGATCACGAACAGCAGGATCACGATCGAGGAGAACATGAAGACCTTGCCGTGCAGGTCCACGTCGATCCCCAGGGGGGAAGCGGTGATGTTGTCCTGGCCGATCACGTAGTCCGTGTCGATCAGGTTGGCGGCCCCCTCCGGGGCGGGAATGCCCTCGGAAGCCGTTGGCTTCTCGTTGGCGTTCTCGTCATTGGCCATGGTGGCTCTCTCCCTTGCGTAGCGTCGTAATGTGGATCCGGGGTGGTCGGTCTACCCCTTGGTCGGGCGCACCAGGAACACCGAGACGTCGGTGTGGGTGGCCACCTTGCCGCCGTGGGACGGCATGATCACGTCGATATGCTTCGGTGGATGGGTCGGCATGACCACCAGGTCGGCACCCACGTCCTTGATCGCCTGGATCAGGTCGTCATCGAGGTCGGCGATGGGATCGGGACTGACGATGGTGTGGGTGCTGACCGGCTGGCCATGGACCTTGGCCCGCTCCTGGGCGAAGGCCTCGAGCTTCTGGCTGAACTCCTGGGGAGTGCGGGCCACGCTGCCCGGGGTATTGGCGGTCACCCCGACGTAGCACACTTCGGCGTTGTAGTGCTGCGCCAGGTCCGCCACCGTCTGCAGGGTGGGCTCGATCAACGGGATGTGTGCCAGGTCGATCGGCACCATGATCTTGCTGTACATGACGTCGTTTCCCTCTTGGCTGCGATGATGCGGCGCAAAGGTCGCGTATTGAAGCGTAGTCCCACTTCAGGGCGAGGATTCAACGACCCTTCACGATACTTGTACCATAATTGTACGCAGCTTGAGTGCGGGAGGCGAATTCCCGACCCCGGCCAGGCGCTGCGGCACAATCGGGTGCGGCGGGACCACGCAAAGGGGGAGGCACCCGAGAGTGCCTCCCCCTGCTCACCGGCCCGCGCGGGCCGTTATGGACCTCAGCTCTCGCCGAGCCAGGACGCCACGATGTCCTGGTTCTCCTCGACCCACTGCTTGGCGTTCTCGTAGGGGTCGGAGCCCTCTTCCTGGTTCATCAGCATCACCTCGCCCATCTGCTCCGGCGTCCACTCGAAGGCGTCGAGGATGGCGTGGGCCTCCGGCATGTCGTCGGCCAGGCCCTGGCGCACGATGGTGTGGATCTGCTCGGCACCGCCGTAGACGCCCTGCGGATCCTCGAGGTACTTGAGGTCGAAGCGCGCGAACTTCCAGTGGGGCGTCCAGCCGGTGACGACGATGTTCTCCTCGTTGTCGATGGCGCTGGCCAGGGCGGCGGTCATGGTGGCGCCGCTGCCGCTGCGCAGGCGCAGGTCGAGGTCATAGGTGTCGATGACCTCCTCGGTCAGGCTCATCAGGCCGGCGCCGGGGTCGATGCCGATGATCTCGCCGTTGAAGGCGTCGGCATGGTCATTGAGGTCGGCGATGGTCTCGACGTCGCTGTAGGCGGGCACCACCAGGCCGAGCTTGGTGCCGTCCAGGTTCACGCCCAGGTCCTCGACGTCGTCGCTGACGCGGTCGAGGTAGTCGGCGTGGGTGGTGGGCAGCCAGGCGGCCACGATGGCGTCGGCATCGCCGCTGCCCATGGCCTGCCACATGGCGGCGGCGGAGAGCGATGTCATGTTGACCTCGTAGCCGGCCTGCTCGAGCACGGCGCGGACCACGTTGGTGGAGGCGACCTCGGAGGACCACTCCACGTAGGCCAGGTGAACGGTGCCCTTGTCCTGCGCCTGGGCGGCGCCGGCGGTGAGGGCGGCGCCGGTGGCCAGTGCCAGGCCGGCGAGACGGATGCGACGGTTCAGCGGGTGCTTCTTCATCGTGTTCCCCTTCTCTTGATGTTCAACTTAATACCCTGAGGGTGGCGACCGGCGGTTTCAAGGCCGGCGCTCAACGCTCAGGACTTGCGCTGCTTGCGGAGTGACTGGGTCAGGCGGTCGAGCAGCATGGCCAGGATCACCACGGCGATGCCGGCCTCGAAGCCGTCCCCCGGGCGCAGCCGCTGGATGGCCCGCCACACCTCGCTGCCCAGGCCATCGGCGCCGATCATGGCGGCGATCACCACCATGGAGAGGGCCAGCATGATGGTCTGGTTGATGCCGGCCATCACCGTGGGCAGCGACATCGGCAACTGCACCTTGAGCAGCTTCTGGCGGCGCGTGGCGCCATAGGCGTCGGCGGCCTCGATCAGCTCCACCGGCACCTGGCGGATGCCCAGGGTGGTGAAGCGGATCGCCGGCGGCATGGAGAAGATCACCGTGGCGAAGATCGCCGACACCGAGCCGATGCCGAAGAACGGGATCGCCGGGATCAGGTAGACGAAGGCGGGCATGGTCTGCATGAAGTCGAGCACCGGCATGATGCCGCGGTAGAGCCGCTCGGAGAGCGCCGCGGCGATGCCCACCGGGATGGCGATGGTCACCGCCACCAGGGTGGCGATCACCACCAGCGTCAGGGTCTCGATCATCGGGTTCCACAGCCCAAGGTTCCAGATCACCGCCAGGCCAGCCACGGCGCCGATGGCCAGGCGCAGGTTGGCCACCCTCCAGCAGATCGCGGCCAGGATCGCCATCAGGCCCCACTCGGGCAGCCACATCAGGGCGTCGTTGAGCCCGTCGATACCGGTCTGGGTGACCCGTGAGATGCCGCGGGTCACCACGGAGTACTCGCTGGTCAGCCAGTCGAGGCCACCCTCGATCCACTGGCCCAGCGGAATGCGCGGAAATTCGATCGCCATTACTGTTCTCCTGCCGCTGCGGTGTCGTTGTCGGCGTCTGCCGTCGGGGCCGCTTCGGCGGCCTGGGCCAGCTCATCGAGGACGGCGCCCTTGACCACTACGCCCAGCAGCCGCTGGTCGTCGTCCACCACCGCGATGGGAAAGCCCTTCTCGCTGAACATCGCGAAGAGGTTGTGCATCGGCTCGTCCGGCGTCACGCGGCGGAAGTCCTGGGTCATGGCCTCGCGGATGGTGTCCTGCCCCTGCTGGGCGGCCTGTTGGGCGGCGTCCACCTCGAGCAGCCCGTGCAGGCGGCGGTCACGGCCGGTGACGTAGATGGAGTCCAGGTTGTGCTCGTGCATGCGGCGCAGCACGGTGCGCGGGCCGTCGCCCTCCCGGGCGGTGGCCCGCACCGGACGCATGGCGTGCTCGGCGGTGAGGATGCGGGACTTGTCGACGCCCTCGATGAAGCGACGGACATAGTCGTCGGCGGGGCGGGTGAGGATCTCCTCGGGGGTGCCGATCTGCACGATCTCGCCATCCTTGAGCAGGATGATGCGGTCGCCGATGGTCAGCGCCTCGTCCAGGTCGTGGGTGATGAAGACGGTGGTCTTCTGCATGCGATTCTGCAGCTCGAGCAGCTCCTGCTGCATGTCGCCGCGGATCAGCGGATCCAGGGCCGAGAAGGCCTCGTCCATCAGCAGCACGCTGGCATCGTTGGCCAGCGCCCGGGCCAGGCCGACGCGCTGCTGCATGCCGCCGGAGAGCTGGTTGGGGTAGGCGTCCTCCCAGCCCTCCAGGCCGACCTGCTTCAGGGCATGGCGGGCGGTCTCGCCGCGCTCCTCGGTGGGAACGCCGCGGATCTCCAGGCCGAACTCGGCGTTCTGCTGCACGGTGCGATGGGGGAAGAGGGCGAAGTTCTGGAACACCATGGAGAAGTGGCGGCGGCGGCACTCGAGCAGCGCCTTGGTGTCGAGCGTCGGGATGTCCTCGCCGTCGATGACGATCTCCCCCTCGGTCGGTTCGATCAGCCGGTTGAGGCAGCGGATCAGGGTCGACTTCCCCGAGCCCGACAGGCCCATGATCACCAGCAGTTCCCCCTCGTAGACGTCGAAGTCGATGTGGGAGAGGCCCAGTGTCTGGCCGGTCTTCTCGAAGATCTCCGGGCGCTTGAGGCCCTGGTTGCGCAGTTCGAGCGCCTTCTTCGGGTGGCTGCCGAAGACCTTGCTCAGGTTGCGAACCCGAATCTTGACGTTTCGGTTCTCGTTCATTGGCGATGCCTTTCTGTCAGCCCCTGGCGCGACGCAGGAGGCGTCGTATGCGATGCGCTGCCGCACCAGCCTGGCAGGCAGGCGGCAGCGTTGACGGGTGCGAAAGGTTACCTACCCTACGGATTCTTGAATGATCATTCAACTTAACGGACGGGCCGCCGCCGGTGGCGCCGGGTGTGTCAGGGCGTTCCCATGTGCCATTTTTCACCACCCCCGGCCGGGCCCGCAGGGGGCCGGCGGGCGCCCGAGGGTTGATCCCAAGCTATTGATATATAATTGCTTATTTTCATTTTGGCATGGATGGCACGGCGCCTGCAGTCACTGGTTGATACCACATGGAGGGAGGGAGACCCCGAATGAGCCAAGACCCGTTGAATCATCGTCAAGGCAGGCGTCGTCGACTGAGCGCCCTGGCGGCAATCACCGCGATGACGCTGGGCAGCCTGGCGCTGGCCGGGTGCGGCAACGACGACGAGCCGCCCCCCATGGAGCAGCAGGCCCCGATGGAGGAGCCGGCCCAGGAGCCGCCGATGGGAGATGACCCCGCCATGGACCAGGACCCCGCGATGGAGTCGGCCCCGATGGATGAGGGCGGCATGGAAGGCGGCGGCATGGGCGACGATCCGATGGACGACCCCATGGCCGATCAGGAACCGATGATGGAGGACGAGGAAGCCGGCAGCCTGTGACCGGCTCGCCCAACCGATGAGCCGACTCGTTCTTGTCCACGACCGCCATCGGCGGCGGTCAATCACTCGCGACAACCGCGATATCCCGCGAAATGGAGGTGCAGGATGAAGACCCAGGAATCCCTCAAGGCACTCGGCATTCTCGGCGTGGCCTTTGGCCTCGTGACCGGTCCGCTGGCCGTTGCCGACATGCATGACCCGCAGGCCCAGGACCCGGCCGCCACCACCCAGCCGGGCGACCCCGCGGCCCCGGCCGATCCGGCCGCGCCGGCAGACCCTGCCGCCAGCGACCCCATGGCCGACCCCGCGGCCCCGGCCGATCCGGCCAGCCCGGCGGAACCCGGCGCCCCGGCCGATGAGCCCGGCTTCGGCGGCGGCACCGAGCCGATGCCCAGCGGCGAGACCCAGACCGACCCGTCCCAGGACCCGATGCTCGACGAGGAGCCCGAGGGCCAGGACAGCAGCTGGTAAGCTTCCGGTGAGCGTTGGTGCTTCTTGATGTTCCCCTGGCGTCGCATGGCGCGGCCGGCGATCCCGCCGCTATCCCCCTCAGCCTTCGCCGGCCGTTTGACGCCCCTTCCGCCCTTGCCCCACGGCAAGGGCGTTTTTCTGCGCGGCTGCCCATGGCGCCCTTCTTCCGAGACCCGAGACCCGAGACCGGAGGCCTCACGGCTCGCCGGGCTCGCCCTCCTCGAGGCGGCGGTAGAGGGTGCGCCGGGCGATGCCCAGGATGTCGGCGGTGCGCCGCTTGTTGCCGCCGGTGGCCTCCAGCACCTTGCGGATATAGCGCTTCTCCACGTCCTCGAGGCTCGGCCAGGCCTGGGCCGGGGCGCTGGCCACCAGCTGGCCGGCCAGCGCCTCGCCGGTGTCGCGTCGCCGCTCCGCCGCATGCCCGCGGATGCGCTCCGGCAGGTCGGCATGGCGGATCTCGCCGGCCTCGGCCAGCGTCACCGCGCGCATGATGGCGTTCTCCAGCTCGCGGACGTTGCCCGGGTAGGGGTAGGCCAGCAGCGCCTGGAGGGCGGCGGGCTCGATGCGCGCCAGGCGCTTCTCCTGGGCGCCGGCATGCTTGTCGATCAGCGCGGTGACCAGCCGCTCGAGGTCGCCTTCGCGCTCGCGCAGCGGCGGGATGCGCAGCGAGAAGGTCTCCAGCCGGTAGAACAGGTCGCTGCGGAAGTTGCCGGCCTCGATCTCCTGCTCCAGGTCGCGGTGGGTGGCGGCGATGATCCGCACGTCCACCGGCTCCTCGCGTTCCGCCCCCACCGGGCGTACCGTCTTCTCCTGCAGGGCACGCAAGAGCTTGGCCTGGAGCCCCGGTGACATCTCGCCGATCTCGTCGAGGAACAGGCTGCCGCCGCGGGCGGACTGGAAGAGCCCGTCGCGGGCGTCGCTGGCGCCGGTGAAGGCGCCCTTCACGTGGCCGAAGAACTCGCTCTCCATCAGCTCGGCCGGGATGCTGGCGCAGTTGATCGCCACGAAGGGACCCTCGGCCCGCGGGCTCTCGGCATGGATGGCCCGGGCCAGCAGCTCCTTGCCCGTGCCGCTCTCGCCGAGCACCAGGATCGGGGCATCGCTCCTGGCCAGGCGCGCCGCATCGTGGAACAGCGACTGCATCGCCTCGCTCTCGCCGATGATCCCGTGGAAGTGGCCGGGTGGCGACGCCTGCTGGAAGCGCGCGGCCAGCCGGCGATGCTCCCGCACCCGATAGACCGCCTCGTGGACGTTCTCCAGGTCCAGCGGCTTGGTCAGGAAGTCGTCGGCGCCGATCTTCAGCGCCTCCACGGCCTGGTCGATGGTGCCGAAGGCGGTGATGACGATGAAGCCCACCGTGCTACCCTCGGCGCGCAACTGCTCCAGCAGCTGCATGCCGCTCATGCCGGGCAGGCGGACGTCGCTGATCACCATCGCCACCTCGCTGTGGCTCAGGGTGGCGATGGCCTCCTCGGCGCTGCCGACGCCCAGGGTGTCATGGCCGGCCTCCTGGAGCTCCTCCTCGAGCAGCTCGAGGATGGCCGGGTCGTCCTCGACGATCAGGATGGGGCAGGGGAGAGCGGGGTCCTTCCGGGTCACGTGGTGCGTCCTCTCGGGTCGGTGTCGTGGGATGCCGTCTCGTCCTGGAGGCGGTCATCGAGGGGCAGGACGATCTCGAAGCCGGCGCCGCCGAGCGCACTGTCGAAGACGCCGATGGTCCCGCCGTGGTCATTGATGATGCGGTGGACCATGGAGAGGCCGAGGCCGCTGCCCTGGCCCACCGGCTTGGTGGTGAAGAAGGGGTCGAACACCCGGGCCTTGTCGGCCTCGGCGATGCCGGGGCCGTCATCCTCGAACCACAGGTGCAGCCGGTCCTCCTCCTGGCGGGCCCGCAGGCGGATCCGGTGAACCGTCTCGGCCTGGGTGGCGTTGACCAGCAGGTTGGTCAGCACCTGGGTCAGCTGCTGCCCGTTGGCCAGCAGCCGGGGCGGCGGGTCGGGCAGGTCCAGCTCCAGGCGCATGCCCCGACGCTCCAGCGCCTCCTCGACCAGCGCGACGGCCGAGGCCGCCAGGTCGTCCAGGGCCAGCCACTCCTTCTCGACGTTGTGGCGCCGGCCCAGCTCCATCAGCTGGCGCACGATCTCGACGATGCGTTCCACCTCGCGGCGGATGCGGCCGAGGCGGGTCCGCTCGTCGTCGCCGATCACCTCGCGGCGCGCCAGGCGCTGGGCCTGGCCGTTGATCACGGTCAGCGGCGCACCGATCTCGTGGGCCACCCCGGCGGCCAGCACGCCCAGCTCGGCCAGCTTGTGGGACTTGCGCAGCCGCTTCTCCAGGGCGATCTCGTTGAGGCGGCGGGTCTCGATGTCGGCATCCTTCTCGGCCATGGCATCGAGCATGCCGTTGAGGGCCGAGGCCAGGCGGCGGTACTCCTGGGGCCCGCCGACCGCGGCGCGCTGGCGCCGGTCGCCGCCCTCGACCCGCGCCATCACCTCCAGCAGGCGATTGAGCGGCCGCTCGATATGGCGCCGGAACCCCCACCAGATGCTGAACACGATGCCCCCCGCGCCGATCACGAAGACCCCGCCGGCGAGCAGGCTGATGAAGCCGGTGTAGTTCTCGATGCCGGTGTTGAGCCGGTTGACCTGCAGCACCCCGCGAACCTCGCCCTCCGGCGTGGTCAGGGGCATCAGTGCCGAGTAGTAGGTCCAGCCGTCGTGCTGGCGGTAGTCGCCGGTCAGCTCGCCCGCCTCGACCACGGCGCGGATGTCCTCGGGCTCGAACAGCGCCTCGCCGAGCCCCAGGCCGTAGATCTCCTCGCCATCGGGGGCGAAGACGTAGGCGCCGTAGATGCGGTGGAAGGAGAAGGCGGAGTGCAGCGTCTCCTGCATCGACTCGGGGGAGGCGCCGGCCATGGCATGCCCCAGCGAGGTGCCGATGGCGTGGGTGATGATCTGCACCTCGGTCTGCAGCTTGGAGCGCACGTTCTCCTCCAGCGCCTTGATCGCCACCAGGCTGAAGACCACCAGGATCAGGAACAGCGGCACCAGCACGGTCAGGATGATCGTGTTGCGCAGCCTCATCCGTCGGCGGGCACCAGCCGGTAGAGGCTGCCCCGGGGCGAGTCGTCGAGCAGGTAGAGGGCGCCGTCGCGGCCCTGGCGGACATCGCGGATGCGGCCGATCTCGCCGTCGAGGATCACCTCGTTGCCGACCACCCGGTCGCCGTCGAGGGTCAGGCGCCGGAGCAGTTCGCTGCGCAGGCCGCCGGCCAGCAGGTCGCCCTGCCAGGCGGGGAAGCGCTCGCTCTGCACCTCCGCCAGCCCCGAGGGGGCGAAGCGGTCGTCGAAGACATGGACGGCATCGCGCATGCCGGGCAGCGACGCCTCGCCGATGGGCCGGCGGGTCGAGTAGTCAACGCCCAGGCTCACCTCCGGCCAGCCGTAGTTCTCGCCGGCCTCGATGAGGTTGAGCTCGTCACCGCCCAGGGGGCCGTGCTCGGTGGCCCAGGCCCGGCCGTCGGCGGCCACGGTCATGCCCTGGATGTTGCGGTTGCCGCGACTGTAGAGCGCGTCCAGGGCGCCATCATCGTCGACGAAGGGGTTGTCGTCCGGCACCCCGCCGGTCTCGGTGAGGCGCAGCACGCTGCCGGCGTGGTCGCCGCGATCCTGGGCGCGGGGCGGCTGGCGGCCGCGGTCGCCGATGCTCATCAGCAGGGTGCCGTCGGGCAGCCAGGCGAGGCGCGAGCCGTAGTGGCGCCCGGGGGCGGAGAAGCGGTCCTGGACGAAGAGCGTTTCCACGTCCACCAGGGCATCGCCGTCGAGCCGCGCCCGGGAGAGGGTGGTGGCGGTGCCGCCGTTGCCGGCCTGGCTCCAGGTGACGTAGAGCCAGTCGTGCTCGCTATCCCCCTGGCCATAGCCGGGATGCAGCACCACGTCGAGCAGGCCGCCCTGGCCGTTGGCGCTGACGTCGGGCACGCCGTCGAGGTGGGTGACCTCGCCGGCCGTGTCGATCAGCGCCAGGCGCCCGGGGCGCTCGCTGACCAGGAAGCGACCGTCGGGCAGCGGGGCCACCGCCCAGGGGTGCTCCAGGCCGGAGGCGATGCGCTCCAGGCGCAGGTCGTGGTGCTCGGTCTCGATCCGCTCGACGGTTATTTCGGGCAGGGTCTCGGCGGCCAGCGCCTGGCCGCCGACCACCAGGCCGCCCAGCAGCAGCGCGGCGGGCAGTCTCATGAGGTTGGCAGGCATTCCGTTCTCCCCCTTGTCGGTATCGGGTTCCCGCGATGGGCCTTGCAACAGCTAGGGACTCCGAGGGGGGCGGGGCGTTCCCTGTCTCCCGATGGCTACATCAGCACGGCCAGCAGGATCGGCAGGTAGACCAGCGAGAGCAGCGTGGAGCAGAACACCAGGCTGGCGGTGTACTCCGGCTCGCGACCGGCCTTCTGGGCGAACAGGTAGTTGAACACCGCCACCGGCATGCTCATCTGCAGCACCAGGATGCTCAGTGCCATCGGCGGCAGGGCCAGCAGGGTGCCGATGCCCCAGGCTATCCCGGCGGCCAGGGGAATGCGCAGCAGGCTGAAGCCGATGCCGGACTTCAGGCTTCTCACCTGGATGCTGGCCAGCGAGACCCCCAGGGTGATCAGCATCAGCGGCACCGTGAAGCCGGAGATCAGGTCGACGCTGTTGTCGAGCCACAGCGGCAGGTCGGTGTCGGTGAGCAGCAGCGCCAGCGAGATGAGGATGGCGTAGACCGTGGGCGTCTTCACCAGGGTCTTCAGCGGGTTGCCCCGGCTGGCCATGATCGAGCCCACGGTGAACTGGAACAGCGAGACGGTGACCATCACCGTGATACCGAACACGAAGCCGGCGCTGCCGAAGGCGTAGAGCACCACCGGCAGGCCCATGTTGCCGGTGTTGGGGTACATGGTGGGGGCCAGCAGTACCCGCCAGTCGCGGCGCAGCAGCCGGGCCAGCACGAAGGCCATGCCGGCCATCAGCGTGATCACCAGGGCGGTGGCCAGCATGGTACGGCCGAAGCTGCCGGCGTCGATGTCGGCGCCGGAGAGCGAGGCGAGCACCAGCGCCGGCGTACCGATGTTGAAGACCAGCCGGGTGACGAACTCCACCGGGTAGGGATGGCCCAGGCGGATCCAGGTATAGCCCAGGCCGGCGCCGGCCAGTACTGGCGCCATCACGGCGAAGAGTTCGGCGATCATCGGGTCTTCCTTGTGGGACGCGGCGCGCCATTGTCCTGAATTGACGGACAGGCTGGCAAGCGCCAGGGGGCTCAGGCAGCCCGGGCCGGCACCCGCCACGCCTCGGGAACCGCCCGGCGCAGGCAGTCGAGCAGGGCGGTGACCCGCCGCGGCTGGTGGCCGAAGGCGTAGAGCAGGGTGACCGGGAGCGGCGCGGGCTGCCACTCGGGCAGGCAGCGGACCAGCTGGCCGGGATGGGCCGCCTCGCGTCGCTCGGCGAGCCAGTGGGGCAGGACGCCGAGCCCCTGGCCGCGGGCGATGGCGTCCAGGTGCAGCACCGGCAGGTCGACGCGCAGCCGCGAGCGGGGGGGCTGGAAGTCGAAGCCGCCCGCCTCGGGATGGCTAAGCCTCAACCCCCCCCGGCTGTTGCCCAGCAGGTCGATCCAGGCGTGGTGGGCCAGCTCCCGGGGGTGTCGGGGCGAGCCATGGCGTGCCAGGTAGTCGGGGTGGGCATAGAGGCCACGGGTGAGGGCGCCCAGTGGCTCCTGGCGCAGCCCGATGTCCGGTGCCGCCCCCAGCCAGACATGCACGCCATGGCTGTCCGGCGACTCGGGCAGGGTCTCGCGCGTGCGCAGGGTCAGCGCCACGTCCGGGTGTTGCGTCATGAAATCGGTGACCACCGGCGCCAGCCAGCAGCGCGCCAGGGCGCAGTGCGCCTCGAGGGTGAGTTCGCCGCTGACGTCCTCGCGCAGCGCCTCCAGGGCCGCCCGGCTGCGCTCCGCCAGGGCCAGCAGGTCCCGGCAGTAGTCATGGAACACCAGGCCGGCATCGGTGGGAATCAGCCGGTTGGCCTGGCGACGCAGCAGCGGCTGCCCCAGCCGGCCCTCCAGCTGGCTGATGCGCCGGCTCAGGGTCGACTTGGCCAGCCCCAGCTCGCGGGCGCTGCGGGTCAGGCTGCGCGATTCCATGACGGCAGCGAAGGCGTTGAGTTCGTCGAAGTCGTGCATGGCAGCGACCGTTGGCAGGTGTCCTTGGCTCGGCAGTATGCCAGCCAATCATGCGGATGAAAATCATTGGCATTTGTCGCCGAGCCTCATGACTTCCTCGGCAGGCAAACGCCCCGGCGGTGCGGTGTCGGAGCGAAGGCGCGGGAACGAACGGGGCCGTTGGGCGACGGCGCCAGGCTCAGAACGCGTAGCGGGCGGAGAGCCACAGCCGACGGCCCTCCTCGCTGTTGGCGTAGACGTTCCCGTAGCTGGCGCCCCCATCGTAGGCGCGGTAGTCGACGAAATCCTTGTCGAACAGGTTCTGGAGCGTGGCGCTGACCGTGAAGGCGTCGGTGACCCGATAGCTGCCGCCCAGATGGAACAGTGCATAGGAGGAGAAGTCGCCCAGGTCGGCGTAGGACGCCGCGCCGCGCACCCGCTCGCGGTCGCGATAGCGCTCGCTGCGGTACTCGCCGGCGAGCCAGGTGCTGAGGCGGTCCGTGGCCTGCCAGCGCAGGGTGCCGTTGACGGCGTGCTCCGGGGTGTCGGTCAGCGGCTCGCCTCGCTGGGCGCCGCTCTTCTGTTCGCTGTCGGTCCAGGTGTAGTTGGCGCTCAGGTTGACACGCTCCGACAGAGAGATGCGGGTGGCGAGCTCGAGGCCCCGGGTCTCGGCCTCGTCGATGTTGATGTCCTGGGCGTAGACGCCGTCGGGAATCCGCGGGTCGCCGCTCACCACGATGTCCGGGCCGGCGGCGATCTTGTCGTCGAAGCGGTTGTGGAACAGCGTCGCGCTGGCCATGAAGCCCCCGCCGTTGTCGTACTGGGCGCCGAGCTCGCTGCTGGTGCTGGTTTCCGGTTTCAGGTCGGGGTTGCCGATGGTCAGGATGGTGCCCTGGCCGGTCACCCCGTTGATGCCGTCGTGCAGGTCGTTGAGCGACGGCGTCTTGTAGCCGCGGCTGACGCCGCCCTTCAGGGTCCAGTCGTCGCTGGCGCTCCACACCAGGTAGCCGCGCGGGCTGAACTGGCTGCCGAAGGCGTCGTGGTGGTCATAGCGGCCGCCCAGGGTCAGCGCCCAGTCCTCGGCCAGCCACCACTCGTCCTCGGCGAACAGGGCCCAGGTGGTCTGCGAGAATGCCTCGGTGGCGAGGCCGTCGGTGAGCGCCGAGTCCATCCACTGGCCGCCGATCGTCGCCATATGGTCGCCCAGGGGCAGGGTGAACTTGCTGTCGAGCACGGTGTTGGTGGTCTCGAGCTCGCGATCATCGCCGCCCACGATGCCGGGGAAGCCGGCATAGGGCTGCCTCAGGGTGCCGGGGATGGTGCGTCCCGTGGTCTCGGTGGTATTGCGCATCAGGCTCGATTCCAGGGTGCCCGCGGCGAAGCGCCCGGTATGGCCGATGGCGACCTGGTCCCGCTCGAAGCGCAGCTCGTCGGCATAGCCGTTGGCGACACCCGGGTCGGGCGCGCAGGTGCGATCACGGCCGTCCAGGGTGCCCAGCTGGCAGTCGTCGTTGTCGAAGCGTTGCCGGCTGGTCTCGACGTCGAGCCACAGCTCGTGATCCTCGCCGGGGGTCAGGGTCAGCCTGGCCCCCAGGCTGTAGAGTTCCCCCTCGACGGGGCTTGGGCCGCGCTGGCTGACCGGCACCTCGGTGCCATCCGCCTCGGTATAGGTGAGGTTCGAGGCATCGCGCTCGAAGAGACGCCCGCGAACCTGCAGCCCCAGGGTCTCCTCGATCAGCGGGCCGGTGGCATAGACGCTGGTCTCGCGGCTGTCGCCGAAGGCCTCGTGCTCGTTGAAGGTGCCTTCGGCCTGTACCGACCCGCTCCACTCGTCGCCAACCTTGCGGGTGATGATATTGATCACCCCGCCCATGGCGTCGGAGCCGTAGAGGGTCGACATCGGGCCGCGGATCACCTCGATGCGCTCGATGGCCGAGACCGGCGGGAAGAAGCTGGTGGCGGTCTCGCCGAAGCCGTTGGGCGTCACGCTGCCGGCGGTGTTCTGGCGGCGTCCGTCGATCAGGATCAGGGTGTAGTCGCTGGGCATCCCGCGGATGCTGATGTTGCGCCCGCCGGTCTTGCCCACCTGACCGCCCACGTCGACGCCCTCCACGTCGCGCAGGGCATCGGCAATGCTGCTGACCCGCTTCTGCTCCAGCGCCTCCCGGGTGACCACCGCGATGCTGGCCGGCGCCTCGGCCATGGCCTGCTCGAAGCCGGCCGCGGTGACCACGATATTGTCCAGGCGCGAGCTCTCCTCGGCCTGGGCCGCGGGGGGGCAGGCGGGGAGGGTGGCAACGGCGGCCAGGGCGACGGCGCTGGCCAGGGCGTTTGGCCGAAGGGGATGAGCGGGGCGGGGCTGGCGAGCAGGCGACATGTTATCCTCTTGAATGAGTCTGATTCTCAGTTGCGGCGAGGATTCTAGGCCGCCGAGTTCCCCGCCGAACAGCCCCGGGCACGCAACAACGCGTTGCCGAACCTGCAACACCGCGGCTCCTCCCGGCCGCCGGGGACATTGGCCGGGGGCGGGCGCCCTCGGCTATGCTTCGCGAGCTGAGCACAAGGAATCCCCATGACGACCCCTGCCTCACCCTCTACCGCCTCGCCCAACAGCTTCCAGGCGCTGGTGCGCCTGCTGCGCTATGCCCGCGGCTATCGCCGGCGGATCATCGCCGCCACCAGCTGCTCGATCATCAATAAGCTCTTCGATATCGCCCCGGAGATCCTGATCGGCGTGGCCATCGACGTGGTGGTGAACCAGGAGCGCAGCTTCGTGGCGCGGCTGGGCTTCGAGTCGGCGCAGGAACAGATCCTGATGCTGGCCGTGCTCACCTTCTTCATCTGGGCCGGCGAATCGATCTTCGAATACCTCTACAAGATCCTGTGGCGCAACCTGGCCCAGCGGCTCCAGGCCGACATGCGCCTGGACACCTACGAGCACGCCCAGCGCCTCGACATGGCCTACTTCGAGTCGAAGAGCTCGGGGCAGCTGGTCGCCACCATGAACGACGACGTCAACCAGTTGGAGCGCTTCCTGGACGGTGGCGCCAACTCGCTGATCCAGGTGGGGGTCACCGTGGTGGCGGTGGGGGCGGTGTTCTTCGTCATCTCGCCGCTGATCGCGCTGCTCGCCTTCACGCCGATCCCGCTGATCATCTGGGGCGCCTTCTTCTTCCAGCGCAAGGCGGGGCCGCTGTACGCCGACGTGCGCGAGAAGGTGGGGGATCTCGCCAGCCGGCTCTCCAACAACCTGGCCGGCATCGCCACCATCAAGAGCTTCACCAGCGAGGCCCGGGAGGCGGCGCGGCTGCGCGAGGTGAGCGAGGCCTACGTGGAGGCCAACCGCCGGGCGATCCGGGTCAGCTCGGCCTTTATCCCGGTGATCCGCATGGCGATCCTCGCCGGCTTCCTGGCCACCTTCACCGTGGGCGGCATGCTCGCCCTGCGCGGCGACCTCAACGTGGGCGCCTACGGGGTGCTGGTGTTCCTCACCCAGCGCCTGCTCTGGCCGCTGACGGGCCTGGCCGAGGTGATCGACTTGTTCGAACGTGCCATGGCCAGCACCCGGCGCATCCTCGACCTGCTGGCGGTGCCCATCACCGTGCGCGACAATGCCACCACGCCGCTGGCCGAGCCGCTGCGCGGCGAGGTGAGCTTCGAGGGGGTGAGCTTTCGCTATGCGGCGAGCGAGGTGGGGGTGGATGACGTCAGCCTCCGGGTGCCGGCCGGTAATACGCTGGCGCTGGTGGGCGCCACCGGCTCCGGCAAGTCGACCCTGATCAAGCTGCTGCTGCGCTTCTACGACCCCAGCGCCGGGCGGGTGCGTATCGACGGCCAGCCCATCGACGGGGTGAGCCTCGCCTCATTGCGCGGCGCCATCGGCCTGGTCAGCCAGGACGTCTACCTGTTCGAGGGCAGCGTTCGCGACAACATCGCCTACGGGAAGCCGGACGCCGCGGAAGCCGAGATCATCGAGGCGGCACGCACCGCCGAGGCCTGGGCGTTTATCCAGGCGCTGCCCCGGGGGCTCGACACCCCGGTGGGGGAGCGGGGCATTCGCCTCTCTGGCGGCCAGCGCCAGCGGCTGTCGCTGGCCCGGGCGCTGCTCAAGGACCCGCCCATCCTGGTGCTGGACGAGGCCACCAGCGCCGTGGACAACGAGACCGAGGCCGCCATCCAGCGCTCCCTGCGGCGCATCGGTCACGGCCGAACCGTGATCATGATCGCCCACCGCCTCTCCACCATCGTCCACGCCGACGAGATCGTGGTGATCGAGGGCGGCCGGGTGGTGGAGCGCGGCAGCCACGAGACGCTGCTCGAGACCGACGGCCGCTACGCCGCCCAGTGGCGGGTGCAGACCGGGGCGCTGACGGCGGACCTCGCCGAGGGCGACGCCACCCGTGCATGAGGCGCTGGAGCGCCATCAGGTCTGGGTCTACCTGGCGGCAATCCTGGCCGGACTCGGCCTGGGGCTGAGTCGCCCCGAGGCCGCCGGGCTTCTGGAAGGGGGGCTCTGGCCGCTGCTCGGCCTGCTGCTCTACGCTACCTTCACCCAGGTGCCGTTGGGCCGGCTCGGCCTGGCGGCGCAGGACTGGCGCTTCGCCACGGCGCTGGTGCTCGGCAACTTCCTGATCCTGCCCCTGGCGGTGGGAAGCCTGGTGGTCCTGCTGCCCCTGGCGCCCGCCGTCCAGGTCGGGGTGCTGCTGGTGCTGCTGGTGCCCTGCACCGACTGGTTCATCAGCTTCACCCACCTGGGACGCGGTGACGCCGGGCGCGCCATCGCCGCCACGCCGCTGCTGCTGGTGCTCCAGCTGGTGACCCTTCCGGCCTACCTTTGGCTCTTCCTGGGGGCCGACTGGGCCCGGGTCGCCATCAGCGGGCCGCTGCTCTCCGCCTTCGCCGGCCTGATCCTCGCCCCGCTGGCAGCGGCCTGGCTGACCGAATGCCTGGCCAGGCACCGCCCCGGGGCCCGTCGCCTGGTGGCGGGGCTGGGCTGGTTGCCGGTGCCGCTGCTCGCCGCGGTGCTGCTGGTCATCGCGGCCACCCAGGTCGCCGGCATGGAAGGGGTCAGCGGGGTACTGCTGCAGGTGCTGCCACTCTTCGTGGCCTACCTGCTGCTGGCCGCGCTGCTGGGCCGAAGCCTGGGGCGCGCCTTCGGGCTGACGCCCCCGGCGGCCAGGACGCTCACCTTCAGCTTCGGTACCCGCAACTCCTTCGTGGTCCTGCCTATCGCCCTGGCGCTGCCCGAGGCCTGGCAGGCCGCCGTGGTGGTGATCGTCTTCCAGTCGCTGGTGGAGCTCTTCGGCATGGTGGCCTTCCTGCGCTGGGTGCCGGGCCGGCTGATTCCCGGCCGCGGCTCGGTGCCACCCTGACCTCAGCGCCTGACCAGCACCGCATCCAGGCTCACCGGTACCTCGTCGCCGATCTGCTCGTAGCCGAGCAGCAGCATCACCGAGCGCAGGGTGGGGTCGGCCATCAGCTCGCGGCCGTCCAGGGCCACCCGCTCGGCGTTGGTGACCCGCACACGCGCAGATGACTCCCGGGTGAAGCGCACCGCCAGGGGCTCCGTTCGGGTGCTGTTGCCGGTCTGCACCGAGAGCGTGAGCACCTCCACCAGCGACTCGCCCACGGCCAGCCGCTCCAGGCGCGCCGGCGGGAAGCGGGTGGTGAGGGTGGCCATGGGGCGCTCGGTGAAGCCCGAGAGCCAGGGCGGCAGCGGCCCCATGCGCTCGATGACGTCACTCTGGGCCAGCCGCAGCGGCAGCACCAGGGTGCCGTCCGCCTCGGCGGCGCCGGTCAGCCGGCGCACCTCGTGCTGGCGGGGAATGGGGCCCTCGGGGGCGATCTGCACCACGGTGGCGGCGACCCGTGACTGGGCCGGGTCCAGCTCCCAGGCGGCGGCCGCTGCCGGAAGGGCAGCCAGGAGTGCAGCCAGCAGGGCGACCAGGCCAGCGCTCAGGGCGGAGGTCCGGAAAAGAGAGCGGAAAAGAGAGCGGAAAAGAGAGCGGAAAAGAGAGCGGGCAAGCGAACGAAGTGGCACCGGCGGATCTCCAGAAGGGGCGGGCCCAAGGAAGACCACGGCGGAGGGAGAAGGTGCCATGGAGGCGCGAGCGGCGCGAGGGCTATGGCCACCTTCATCGCCATTCGCTATCATACGCCGGCGCTCTGCCGCACCTTCCTTGAAAGGGCCTATAGCTCAGTTGGTTAGAGCAGGGGACTCATAATCCCTTGGTCGCTGGTTCGAGTCCAGCTGGGCCCACCATTAAAATCAGCTAGTTAGCAATTCTTGCTGGTGAGTCCCATGGTCCAAGGGTACAGTTTCGGTACAGTGCCGATCCTTCAGCCCCCTGGAGATTTTCATGGCCACCATTGTTAAGACCCCTTCTGGTAGCTGGAAAGCCGTCATCCGCAAGACAGGCTGGCCGACTACTGCCAAGACTTTCGTAAGCGCTCCAGCAACCCCATCTTCTAGAACTGACTGGCGCCGGCCACACTGGTGACCTCTGATCATTGGAGGACGCCATGAACGAACTAACCT
>NZ_JACHZF010000005.1 GCF_014193375.1 Halomonas campaniensis | reverse complement strand
GATCGCCCGATCCTTGAATGGATGTCTCTTCCATTCTGGCGCATTGCGACGCCGTTAAAGGGGGAGGAGACCATCTCATCATCCCTGGGCGCTACCGATGCCATCCCTGGCATAGGACCTCCTCTTCGGCCTGCCCCCGGTGCCCCTCGCGGCCAGCACGAGAGTCACAGGAAGGCAATCAGTGTGAACCGCCCCGGCGCCGCTCGGCAAGCTGGCGCATCAGCTCGCGGGAGCGCAAGGGGCGTGCGCCCAGCAGCGGGGCCAGCGCCGCGCGGGTCACCGCCTTGGCGGGGCCGGAGAGCCCCGGCTCGCCCCAGTCGCCGGCGGCCAGCAGGCGCAGGGTGCGGCCATCCAGGCCAGGCTCTCCGGGCAGGAAGGCCCGGCTGCCGGCGTCGAGGACATAGCGACGCTGGGGGTCCAGGGCACGGCCGTCGGGCTCGCTGAAGCGCGGCAGCGCGTCCAGGGCATCGAGCAGCGACACCTCCAGCCGGCGCAGCGCCGCGGCGCGCCCTTCCGGCCGCGGCAGCGCCTCGAGCAGGGCCCCGTAGAAGGCGAACACCTCGGGAACCGGCAGTTCCACCGGCAGCGTGCGGGTCAGCAACTCGTTGGCATAGAGGCCGCACAGCAGCCCCTCGCCGGCCAGCAGCGCGGCACCGCCGCGGCTCTCCATCAGACGCAGGCGCTTGAGCTCGCCGCTACCGGTCCAGGTGACGTGCAGCGGCGCGAAGGGCTGAAGACGACCCCGTGAACGGCTGCCGGGGCGCTGGACCCCCTGGGCCACCGCCCTCACCCGGCCCTGCGCCAGGGTGAGCAGGTCGACCAGCGCACTGGTCTCGCGGTAGGGCCGCTTGTGGAGCAGGAATGCCGGTTCAGGGGTCATTCAGTCGAGATCGTAGCCCAGGCTCTTCAGCGCCCGCTCGTCGTCGGACCAGCCGCGCTTGACCTTGACCCACAGGTTGAGCATCACCTTGGCGCCCAGGGCCCGCTCCATGTCGAGGCGCGCCTCGCGGCCGATGCTCTTGATGCGCTCGCCGTTCTCGCCGATCAGGATCTTCTTCTGTCCCTGGCGCTCCACCAGGATCAGGGCGCTGATGTGCACCACCCGCCCCTCGTCGCGGAACTCCTCGATCTCCACGGTCATCTGGTAGGGGAGCTCGTCGCCGAGCTGGCGCATCACCTTCTCGCGGACCAGCTCGGCGGCCAGGAAGCGCTGGCTCCTGTCGGTGACCTGGTCCTCGGGGAAGAAGTGGACGCTCTCGGGCAGGTGCCTGGCCACCTCGGCCTCCAGTTCCGGCACGTTGGTCCCGTGCTTGGCGGAGATCGGCACGATGGCGGCGAAGTCGCGACGCGCCCCGACCTCCTCGAGCCAGGGCAGCAGGCTGGCCTTGTCCTGCAGGCGATCGACCTTGTTCACCGCCAGGATCACCGGGGCCTTGACGTGCTCGAGACGCTGCAGCACCACCTGGTCCTCGTCGGTCCAGCGGGTCCGGTCGATGAGAAACACCACGCAGTCGACGTCGCGCAGGGCCTGGGTCGCCGCCTGGTTCATGAAACGGTTGATCGCCTTGTTGCGATCCTTGGCCATGATGTGGATACCGGGGGTGTCCACATAGATGAACTGCACCTCGCCCTCGGTCTTGATGCCCGTCACCTGGTGGCGGGTGGTCTGGGGACGTCGCGAGGTGATCGAGATCTTCTGGCCGAGGATCCGGTTCATCAGCGTCGACTTGCCGACGTTGGGACGGCCGACGATGGCCACGAAGCCGCAGGTCGTGCTCATGGGCGTGCCCCCTGTGGGTTTACCTTGCCGGGCTCGAGCCGGGCCAGTGCCTGTTCGGCGGCCTGCTGCTCGGCATGGCGACGGCTGGCGCCGACCCCGGTGGTGTGCCGATCCAGCATCTCCACGTGGCACTCCACGGTGAAGGTCTGGGCGTGGGCCTCGCCCTCCACGGTAACCACCTCGTAGCGCGGCAGCGGCGCCTGGCGAGACTGCAGGAACTCCTGCAGACGTGTCTTGGGATCCTTCTGGGTGTCCTGGAGGGTGATGCCTTCCAGGCGTTCGGCATACCAGGAGAGGACCCGGGCCCGCACGGTCTCCATGCCGGCATCCAGGTAGATGGCGCCGATCACCGCCTCCACGGCATCCGCGAGGATCGACTCGCGGCGATGGCCGCCGCTCTTCATCTCGCCCGAGCCCAGGCGCAGGTGGTCGCCGAAGCCCATCTCGCGGGCCAGCTCGGCCAGGGTCTGCCCCTTGACCAGGCGGGCACGCAGCCGCGACAGCTGGCCTTCCCGGGCCTCCGGGAAGCGCTGGAAGAGCGCCTCGGCGATCACGAAGTTGACGATGGAGTCGCCGAGAAACTCGAGGCGTTCGTTGTTCTGGCCGCCGAAGCTGCGATGGGTCATGGCCAGCTCCAGCAGGGCCGGGTCGCTGAAGGCATGGCCGATTCGTCGGCTGAAGGCGTTGAGGGAGTGGCTCACGAAATTCCTGTTATCTGATGACTGAGGGGCCGCTGTCGGGGTAACGGACCAGGCCCGCCACCGGGTGGCAGGCCCGGCAGGGCCGAGGGGCCGGAGACCGCGGGGTCAGTGGATGCGGCGCATCTGGGTAAAGCTGGGCAGTCCACCGTCCCAGTGCATCCACACGGCGAAGGCGCGCCCGACGATGTTCTCCTCCGGCACGTAGCCCCAGTAGCGGCTGTCGTTGGAGTGGTCGCGGTTGTCGCCCATGGTGAAGTAGTGGCCTTCCGGCACTACCACCTCGCGCATCTGCGGGCCCGGGTCACGGGGATTATTGTAGATGCGGTGCTCCACCGCGCCCAGCCGTTCGGCCAGCAGCAGCTCGCCGGGAGCGCCCCCGGGCGCCTCCTCGAGCAGCGACTTCGGCACCGCCTCGCCGTTCACGTAGAGCTGCTTGCCCTCGTAGCGGATGCGGTCGCCGGGCAGGCCGACGACCCGCTTGATGAAGTTGACCGACGGCTCGCTGGGGAAGCGGAACACCATCACGTCCCCGCGCTCGGGCTCGTTGAACTCGACGATGCGGGTGTGCACCACCGGCAGGCGCAGGCCGTAGGTGAACTTGTTGACCAGGATGAAATCCCCGACCTCGAGCGTCGGGCGCATCGAGCCGGAGGGGATCTGGAAGGGTTCGACGATGAAGCTCCTCAGCACCAGCACCACCAGCAGCACCGGGAAGAAGGAGCGCGAGTAGTCGACCGGCCAGGGCTCCTTGAGCACCTTCTCCCGGGCGCGCTCGTCGAGGCCCTCGGTGGTGCCGGCCTCGACCGTCACCAGGTTGCGCCGACGCGCCGGACGCCACCAGACCAGGTCCAGCAGCCAGATGAAGCCGGTGACGGCAACCGCCACCACCAGCAGCAGAGAGAAGTCCATGCGGTTTTCCGTCCCTAGCGTTTTGAATCGGAGCCCTGCGGCTCAGTCATTGACCTTGAGCACGGCGAGGAAGGCATCCTGGGGAATCTCCACCCGGCCGACCTGCTTCATGCGCTTCTTGCCCGCCTTCTGCTTCTCGAGCAGCTTCTTCTTGCGGCTGACGTCGCCGCCGTAGCACTTGGCGGTGACGTTCTTGCGCAGCGCCTTGACGGTGGAGCGCGCCACCACCTGGCCGCCGATGGCCGCCTGGATGGCCACGTCGAACATCTGGCGCGGGATCAGCTCCTTCATCTTCTCGACCAGCAGGCGGCCGCGACCATGGGCGTGGTCGCGATGGATGATCACCGCCAGGGCATCGACCTTGTCGCCGTTGATCAGCACGTCGAGGCGGACCAGCTTGGCGGCCTGGAAGCGCTCGAAGCTGTAGTCCAGGGAGGCATAGCCCTTGGAGATGGACTTCAGGCGGTCGAAGAAGTCCATCACCACCTCGCTCATGGGCAGCTCGTAGGTGAGCTGGATCTGGCTGCCGAGGAACTGCATGTCGAGCTGGGTGCCGCGACGGTTCTCGCACTCCATGATCACGTTGCCGACGAACTCCTGGGGCACCAGGATGCTGGCGCGCACGATGGGCTCGCGCATCTCCTCCACGTCGGCCATGTCGGGCAGCTTGGAGGGGTTGGAGACATACATCAGCTCGCCGTTCTTCATGGCCAGCTCGTAGACCACGGTGGGGGCCGTGGTCAGCAGGTCCAGGTTGTACTCGCGCTCCAGGCGCTCCTGGATGATCTCCATGTGCAGGGTGCCGAGGAAGCCGACCCGGAAGCCGAAGCCCAGGGCGTCGGAGTTCTCCGGCTCGTACTCCAGGGAGGCGTCGTTGAGGGCCAGCTTCTCCAGGGCGTCGCGGAAGTCCTCGTAGTCATCGGCGCTGACCGGGAACATGCCGGCATAGACCTGCGGCTTGACCTTCTGGAAACCCGGCAGGCGCTCGACATCGGGGGTCTTCGCGTGGGTGATGGTGTCCCCCACCGGGGCGCCCTGGATCTCCTTGATGCCGGCGACGATGAAGCCCACCTCGCCGGCCCGCAGGATTCCGGTTTCCTTGCGCAGCGGCGTGAAGATCCCCACCTCGTTGGCCTGCCAGTCGCGACCGGTGGACTTGATGCGGATCTTCTCGCCCTTCTTCAGGGTGCCGTCGAAGATCCTCACCAGCGAGACCACCCCCAGGTAGTTGTCGAACCAGGAATCGATGATCAGCGCCTGCAGCGGGGCATCGGGGTCGCCCTTGGGCGGCGGGATGTCGCGCACCAGGCGCTCCAGGAGCGCATCGATGCCCATGCCGCTCTTGGCCGAGACCTGGCAGGCATCGGTGGCATCGAGGCCGATGATCTCCTCGATCTCGTGGGCGACCTTGTCCGGGTCGGCCTGGGGCAGGTCCATCTTGTTGAGCACCGGCAGCACCTCGAGGCCCTGCTCGATGGCGGTGTAGCAGTTGGCCACCGACTGCGCCTCGACGCCCTGGGCGGCATCCACCACCAGTAGCGCCCCTTCACAGGCATAGAGGGAGCGCGAGACCTCGTAGGAGAAGTCCACGTGCCCCGGGGTGTCGATGAAGTTGAGCTGGTAGGTGTTGCCGTCCTGGGCGTGGTAGTCCAGGGTCACCGACTGCGCCTTGATGGTGATGCCGCGCTCACGCTCGAGGTCCATGGAGTCGAGCACCTGCTCCTTGAGCTCGCGCTCGGTCAGGCCACCGCAGTTCTGGATCAGGCGGTCAGCCAGGGTCGACTTGCCGTGGTCGATGTGGGCGATGATCGAGAAGTTGCGGATATGCTTGAGCTTGTCGGATGAGGTGTCTTGGGACATCGAGTGATTTCTGCCTGCTGGGTTCGGGCCGGGGCCGGGCAACGTCTAAGATGCCGCCATGGGGCCGGGAATGGGCGCCATTGTACCGGCATGCGCCGGCCAGATACAGCAACCCGACGGCCGGGGCCGTCGGGTAGCAGGCCGGACGCGGGCGGGAGTCAGTCGCCGGCGAGGCGCAGGGCCACGAACAGCGAGCGCCCGTCGCGGAAGAGGCGCACCGGCACGGCGCGGTCGCTGGGCAGCTCGTCGACTAGCGCCATCAGCTCGCCGGCGCTGGAAACGGCCCGGTGGTCGATGCTGACCAGCACGTCGCCGGGACGGATGCCGGCGGCGGCGGCGGCACCGCCGGGGTCGACGTCGCGGACCCGCACGCCGCCCTCGATGCCGAGCTGCTCGCGCTCGGCGCCCTCCAGCTCACCCACCGCGATGCCCAGGCGCGCCTGGCGGCTCTCCTCGGGACGGCTGGCGGTGGCCTGCTCGGCGTCCGGCCAGTCGCCCAGGGTCACGGAGAGTTCGCGGCGCTCGCCGTCGCGCATCAGTTCTAGCTCGACCTCACTGCCCGGGCTGGTGCGGCCGATCAGCCGCGGCAGGGTGCTGGAGTCGTGGACCCGGGCACCATCGACCTCGAGGATCACGTCGCCGGCCCGCAGGCCGTCGCGGGCCGCCGGGCCCTCCGGGTCCAGGTCGGCGATCAGCGCACCGCTGGGGCTGTCCATGCCGAAGGACTCGGCCAGGTCGCGGGACACCGGCTGGATCATCACGCCCAGCCAGCCGCGGCGCACCTGCCCGTCGTCACGCAGCTGGTCGGCCACGTCCATGGCCACGTTGATGGGAATGGCAAACGACAGGCCCATGAAGCCGCCGCTGCGGGTGAAGATCTGCGAGTTGATGCCGATCACCTCACCCTCCAGGTTGAACAGCGGCCCCCCGGAGTTGCCCGGGTTGATCGCCACGTCGGTCTGGATGAAGGGCACGTAGGCATCCCGCGGCAGGGTGCGGTCGATGGCGCTGATGATACCGGCGGTCACCGAGTGGTCGAAGCCGAAGGGGGAGCCGATGGCGGCCACCCATTCGCCGACCCTCAGGGAGTCCGAGTCACCCATGGTCAGGGTGGGCAGGTCATCGGCATCCACCTTGAGCAGTGCCACGTCGGTACGCTCGTCGGCGCCTACCAGCTCGGCCGAGAGCTCGCGGCGGTCGTTGAGCCGCACCAGGATCTCGTCGGCCGCGTCGACCACGTGGGCGTTGGTGAGGATGTAGCCGTCGGCGCTGATGATGAAGCCGGAGCCCAGCGACTGGCGCTCCTGGGGCCGGCCGGGGGCCGGGGAGCCGCCGGGCGGCATCGGGAAGCGATCGCCGAAGAAGTGGCGGAAGATCTCCGGGATCTCCTGCCCGCCGAACCCCTGGAAGGGGTTGTCGCGGCTCTGTACCACCCGGGTGGTGGAGATGTTGACGACGCCGGGGGCGGCCTCCTCCACCAGGGCGGTGAAGTCGGGCAGCTCCCGCGCCATGGCCGACTGCCAGGCCAGCAGGGAGGCGGCCAGCAGCATCCACAGGGAGAGGGTTCGGGTCATGCGCTTCATGGAAAGCTCCTGCGAATGGTCCAGGGAATGGCGTATCGGTCAGTCATCACCGGCGCCGGGGGATCACGCCCGCCGAGTCGGGCGAACAATGGGGTCGTGGGAGATAGGTGGCGTCCCGACAGCGGAGTTCCAAGCCCCCCGAGGGGCCTGCCGGCCGGCAGCACGCCGACGCCGTGTCATGGCGCCGCCGCCTCGCCATCGCTGCGCCACTCCAGGGTGTCGGCAACGCGCAGCAGCACCCGGGGCGGGAGCTCGCCCATCACCACCACCTGGCGAGCCTGCCCGCCGAGATCGCGATGCCGGACGGCGGCATGGGACACCCCGAGGCGATGGAGGCCAGGCGCCAGCAGCTCGACCTCCTCGACCGGTGACACGAAGAGGCTGAGGGTCGAGAGGCCATCGCTGTAGAGCCGGTGCGCCACCTGGTCGCCATGGCGGGCGCTGCGCGTGTCCACCGGCTGGGGAGTGAAACCGGCAGGCAGCCAGCCGATCCGCCAGGGGTCATCCGGCGGCTCGCGGCGGCGGTCGAGGGTGATGACGCCCTCGTGGAGCCGGGGGCGCTGGAGCTCGGTGAGCTGGAAGGTCTCGACCACACGCCCCGTCTCGTCGAGCAGGGTCTGCTTGAGCGGCAGGCCGGTGGCCGCGTCGAGCCACAAGCGGTGGCCGAAACGCAGGCTGTCGAGGGGCGAGATCTCCAGGCGACGGGCGCGTCGGTTGGCGATGCGCTCCTCGCCACCCAACTGCAGGCGGTAGAGGCTGTCGAGGTGGGCGGCGATGCCGACCGGCGAGGCCGGCGCATCGCCACCCTCCCCCGCCCAGCTCAGCCGTCCGATGCGGCCCCGCCGCTCGAAGACCATGGGCGGCCCGTCGAGGAAGCGGGCCACCCCCCGCTCCACGCCATCACGGATGTCATGAGAGAGCGCCAGGGTCCTGACACCATCATGGCCAATGCGCACCGCATTGGCCTCGAAGGCGTAGCAGTGGCCGGCCCAGAGGCTGAGCTCGAACCACTCCAGAGCCGACTCGGGCGAGGGGCGCGCCTGCAGGTCGCGGCAGTCGAAGCTGTCGCCGGCGGGGACGTCCTCGGCCGCCAGGGCCTGGAGGGAGGGGCCGACGAGCAGCCAGCCCGCGGCCATCAGGAGGGTCCATCGGGGGCGGATCAACCGCATCATCGGCTCCGCTCCCCTGTCAGCGCTGGCCCAGGTTGTCGCCACCGGAGGCGCGCAGCAGCGGCATCCAGGCATCACCGCTGCGGTAGGCAGAGCCCTCGGCATGGCGATCCAGGTAGGACTGCAGCAGCCGGGCCTGCTCCTCGTCGGCGAGCAGCGACTGCCGGTGGCCGGGCGCCATGAACATGGGAGACTCGGCGCCCGCCCCGACGGTCATCAGGCCCGAACCGCCGCCCGTCTGAGGCAGCTGGAACAGCGGGAGGTCGACCAGCGAGGGGCGCGACGGGCTGCCGCCGGCATTCGCCGGGGAGGCCGAGGCGGGGCTGGTCTGGCCGGTCGGGGCACTGCCGGCCATGTCCTGGTCGGCAGCGCCGGGGGCGCCGCCCCCCGGCACGCCACCCGAGTAGAACTGCACGCCGGTGATCACCATCAGCGACACCGCCGCGGCGATCCCGGCACTGCGGGCCAGCGGCAGGGAGCGCCGGGCGGCCGCGGGGGCGGACGCCTGCCCCGGGGCGGGTTCCTCCTGCAGGCGAGCCATGATGCCGGCGGAGAGGTCGGCCGAGACATCCACGTCCGGTTCGCGGCGCATCAGGCTACGCATCAGATGGTAGCGTCGCCACGCCTCGGCGGCGTCCGGCTCGTCCTCGAGCGACTTGAGTACCCGGCGCAACTCGAGCTCATCACCTTCGTTGTCCATCAGGGCAGAAAGCGATTCCCGTGCGTTCTGACTCATTCTTCACACCTCACAGTGGCAAGGCGCCCCGCCTTGCGTCCGTTGACAGCCTGGTATCGGCATTCCCGGCCCGAGCCGGGAATGACGACACCCGAGATCCACCGGCGGCGGATCGATCACTGCTTCTGACGTCACTGACGCCGGACAGTTCAGCAAAACGTCAAAAACCTTGCAGCCGACTCCCGCCGGCTGACTCACTCCTCCACCGTCTCGCGATTGCGGGCCGTGGTCACCAGCGGCTGGATATGCTGGTCGACCGCCTCCCGGGCGCGGAAGATCCGCGAGCGCACCGTGCCCACCGGACACTGCATGATGTTGGCGATATCCTCGTAGGAGAGCCCCTCGAGCTCGCGCAGGGTGATCGCCGTGCGCAGGTCATCCGGCAGGTTGTCGATCGCCTCGAAGACCGCGGCCTCGAGCTGGTCGCGGGCCATCGCCGCCTCCGGTGTCTCGGTGTCCGCCAGGCGCCCGCTGTGGTCGACGATCTCGGCGTCGACGATATCGAGGTCGCTGCCCGGCGGCCGGCGCCCCCGGGAGACCAGGTGGTTCTTGGCAGTATTGATGGCGATACGATACATCCAGGTGTAGAAGGCGCTCTCGGCACGAAACTTGCCCAGCGCCCGGTAGGCCTTGATGAAAGCCTCCTGAGCCACGTCCTGCACTTCGGCATGGTCGTGGACGTAGCGCCCGATCAGTCCGATGATCTTGTGCTGGTACTTCCTTACCAGCAGGTCGAAGGCGCGGGTATCCCCCTTCTGGGCGCGCTCGACGAGCTGCTGGTCGGTCTCCCTGGTGCCCATTCACACCCTCCCCGCCGGGAGGCGGAAGCAAGAGGCGGGCCGTCTCGCATGGACGGGTAGAACGTGCCTGACGATGAAATGCATAGCGTCAACCTGAAGCCCTGGGGCAGCTGAAAGTCGAAGGCCGTAGCCGGAGTCGCACAAGTGTTCCCGTTTCTCGCCCATCCATCAAGCCGAACCCTGCCGAAATGCGCCCGCGGTGGGACAGCCGAGGGCCCGGCGGGTTCCCCCGCGATTGATTTTTCCTCCCCCCGCGGGTGATAGTAGGCCCCACTATTATTCGCCATCAGCGCAGACACGACACAGGTAGCACAATGTCAGAGCAGCAGGTCCATAACCTCAACGTCCTGGCCCAGGACGTCCTGATCACTCCCGAGGCCCTCAAGCAGGAGGTCCCCCTCACCGAGGCCGCCGAGCGCACCGTGATCGAGGGTCGCGAGACCATCCAGCGCATCCTCGACGGCGAGGACCCGCGCCTGCTGGTGGTGGTGGGCCCCTGCTCCATCCACGACGTGGATGCCGCCCTGGACTATGCGCGCCGCCTGCGCCGCCTGGCCGACGAGGTCAAGGAGAGCCTCTACATCGTGATGCGCGTCTACTTCGAGAAGCCGCGCACCACCGTGGGCTGGAAGGGACTGATCAACGACCCCCACCTCAACGGCTCCTTCGAGATCGAGGAGGGCCTGCATATCGCCCGCCGCCTGCTGGTGGACCTGGCCGAGATGGGCCTGCCACTGGCCACCGAGGCGCTGGACCCGATCTCGCCGCAGTACCTGCAGGACTGCATCAGCTGGTCGGCGATCGGCGCCCGCACCACCGAGTCCCAGACCCACCGCGAGATGGCCTCCGGCCTCTCCTGCCCGGTGGGCTTCAAGAACGGCACCGACGGCAGCCTGGACGTGGCCGTCAACGCCCTGCAGTCGGTCTCCCATCCGCACAACTTCCTGGGCATCGACCAGGCGGGCCAGGTGGCGATCATCCGTACCCGCGGCAACGCCTACGGCCACGTGGTGCTGCGTGGCGGCAACGGCAAGCCGAACTACGACAGCGTCAGCGTGGCACTGGCCGAGCAGGAGCTGCGCAAGGGCGGCGTCAAGCCCAACATCATGATCGACTGCTCCCACGCCAACTCCAACAAGGACCCGGCGCTGCAGCCCCTGGTGCTGGAGAACGTCACCAACCAGATCCTCGAGGGGAACCGCTCGATCATCGGCCTGATGGTGGAATCCAACATCGGCTGGGGCAACCAGAAGGTCCCCGAGGACCACAGCCAGCTGAAGTACGGCGTCTCCATCACCGATGCCTGCATCGACTGGGACACCACGGTGAGTGCCTTCAGGGAGATGGACCAGAAGCTCGCCCCGGTGCTGGCGGCCCGGGCCCGGGCCGCCTGAACCGAGCCCCCGGAACGCCACAGGCCCGCCGATCGGCGGGCCTGTGTGTTTCAGGGGGATCAGAAACCGGCGACGCCGGGGTCAGGCCTCGGGCACGCCGTCGATCTCGCGCACGAAGGGCGGCAGCGCATCGAGCAGCGCCCGGCCGTAGCGCCGGGTCAGCACCCGGCGATCGAGCAGGGTGATACGCCCGCTGTCGGCCTCCTTGCGGATCAGCCGGCCGCAGGCCTGGACCAGCTTGATGGAGGCATCCGGCACGCTGATGCGCATGAAGGGGTTGCCGCCGCGACTCTCGATCCATTCGGCCAGCGTCGCCCCCACCGGATCGTCGGGTACCGCGAAGGGCAGCCGGGTGATCACCACGTGGGTCAGGTAGTCGCCGGGCAGGTCGATGCCCTCGGCGAAGCTCGCCAGGCCGAAGATGATGCTGCCCTCCCCGGCATCGACCCGCGCCCGGTGGCGGCTGATCAGCTCGCGCTTGGGCAGCCGGTCCTGGGCCAGCACCCGCCCGGCCAGGGCCTTCGGCAGCGCCTTCTCCACCGCCCGCAGCTGCGCCCGGGACGAGAACAGCATCAGTACCGCCTCCTTCTCCCCCAGCCCCCGGACGAAGTCGACGATGGCGCGCTCGTGCCCCTCGCGGTCGGCGGGGTCGACGGCCTCGCGCGGCACGCTGAGCACCGCCCGGGAGTAGTCGAAGGGGCTGGGCAGGCGCTGGTAGCGGTAGCGGTTGGCCAGCCCCGCACGCTCCTGCAGGCGCTCGAAGCGCCCCAGCGCCGTCAGCGTGGCCGAAGTGACCACGGCGCCGAAGGTGGCCCCCCACAGGCTCTTCGCCAGGGTGTGGGCCGCCGAGACGGGGCTCGCCGAGAAGGTCAGCTCGGGGTCGGTACCGAAGCGTTCCAGCGTCAGCCAGCGCGCCCGGGGCGGTTCGCCCTCGGGGTCGCCTTCGGCGAACGCCTGCCACAGGGCGTGGGCCTCCAGCGCCCGGCCGTGGAGCAGCGCCACCAGCGGCAGCCACGCCTCGGCCTGCTCCCGGGGCAGCCCGGTGTGCTTGTCGGGGTCGAGGCTCTCGCGCAGGATGTCGGCCATGCTCTCCAGGGTGCGGGAGAGCTCGGCGAAGATCACCAGCAGGGCCCCGGCCAGCTCGCGCAGCGCCTCCGGGGCGCGGCCCATCTCGAAGCGATGCTGGCGCCCCTCCTCGCCATCGGCGAGCCCCTCGGGGCGCCCGGCCAGCTGGTGGCCCAGGGCAAAGGCCTCGCCGAGCTTCGGCTCCAGCGCCTCGATCGCCTGGGGCAGGCCGGCCAGCAGCCGCGCCAGGGTCGGCTGCACGGCCAGCGCCTGGTTCAGTTCGGTCAGCGACTTCTTCAGGGTCCGCAGCCAGCGCAGCGCGCCACCCACCGCGAAGCGATGGGTGAAGTGGTTGAGCGCCTTGTCCGGCAGGTGGTGCCCCTCGTCGAAGACATGGATGCAGTCCCCCGGGTCGGGCAGCACCACCCCGCCGCCCAGGGAGAGGTCGGCCAGTACCAGGTCGTGGTTGGCGACGATCACGTCGGCAGTGTCGAGGTCGCGGCGCGCGCGGAAGAAGGCGCAGGCGCCGAAGTGGCCGCAGCGGCGGTTGGTGCACTGGCGGTGGTCCACGGTGAGCCGGCGCCAGTGGGCATCCTCGATGGCCTCGGGCCAGCTGTCGCGATCACCGGCCCAGCGGCCATTGCCGTAGGCCTCGCCCAGCGACGCCACCAGCGCCTGGAAGTCGTCGCCACCGCTGTCCAGGGTCTGCTCGAAGAGCGACAGGGTGGGATTCTCCTCGCCGCCGTCGAGGGCCTGGTCCAGGCGCGCCACGCAGACGTAGCGGCCGCGCCCCTTGGCCAGGGCGTAGTCGAAGTCGATGCCGCTGTGGGCCTTGAGGGCCGGCAGGTCCTGGTGGAGGACCTGCTCCTGCAGGGCCACGGTGGCCGTGGCCACCACCAGGCGCTTGCCGCGGGCCTTGGCCACCGGCAGCGCGGCCAGCAGGTAGGCCAGGGTCTTGCCGGTGCCGGTGCCCGCCTCGAGCACGCAGACATGCTCGTCGCTGATGCGCCTGCCGGCCTCGTCGGCCTCGATGCCGGCCAGGGTGCGGGCAATCTCGGCGATCATCAGCCGCTGGCCGTAACGGGGGGTGAGGTCGAGGCCCTCGAGCACGCGGCGATAGGCGGCCTGGATCTCGCCCTTCAGGGCCTCGTCGAGCATGGGGTCAGAGCAGGCCTTCCGGGGGATGCTCGCAGGGCAGCTTGTCGTCGATGAAGCGCTCGATCTCGGGCAGCGAGAAGGCGTCCTCCTCACCCACGAAGCTGATCGACACCCCCTTGGCGCCGGCGCGGCCGGTGCGGCCGATGCGGTGGACGTAGTCCTCCGGGTCTTCCGGCAGGGTGTAGTTGATCACGTGGCTGACGTCCTCGATGTGGATGCCACGGCCAGCCACGTCGGTGGCGACCAGCACCTGGATCTCGCCCTCGCGGAACTGCTCCAGGGTCTTGATGCGCTGGTTCTGGGGCACGTCGCCGGAGAGCATGGCGGCATTGATGCCGGCCTTGCGCAGCAGCTCGTCGAGCTTTCGCACCAGGTCGCGACGGTTGCCGAAGACCATCACCCGGTCGAAGCTCTCCTGCTTGAGCAGGTTGACCAGCAGGCGCTGCTTGTCCTCGTCGCCGACCAGGTAGACGCGCTGGTCGATGTCGGCGGCGTTCTCCACCGTGACCGCGATATCCACATGGGTCGGCTCATGGGTCCACTGGCTGGCCAGGTTGAGGATGTCCTCGGTGAAGGTGGCCGAGAAGAGGAAGGTCTGGCGCTCCTCCTTCTTGGGCGTGTGGCGGATGATCCGCTTGACGTCGGGGATGAAGCCCATGGACAGCATGCGGTCGGCCTCGTCCAGCACCAGCACCTCGACCTGGGTCAGGTCGACGTCACGCTTCTGGTGGAAGTCGAGCAGCCGTCCGGGGGTGGCCACCAGGATGTCGAGGCGGCCGCCGAGGCTCTCGCGCTGCTTCTGGTAGTCCATGCCGCCGACCACGCTGGCCACCTTGAGGTCGGTGAAGCGCGCCAGTGCCTTGGCGTCCTTCTCGATCTGCAGGGCCAGCTCGCGGGTCGGCGCGACGATCAGCGCCCGCGGTGCGCCGGTCTTCTGGCCGTTGGGCGCCTCCTCCTCGAGGAAGTAGGCGAGGATCGAGATCAGGAAGGCGGCCGTCTTGCCGGTGCCGGTCTGGGCCTTGCCGACCACGTCGCCACCCAGCAGGGTGTGGGTCAGCGCCTCGGCCTGGATCGGCGTGCAGTACTCGAAGCCCAGGGCATGGATGGCCCTCATCAGCGGCAGCGGCAGATCGAAGTCATGGAAGCGCCACTTGCCCGCCGCGGCAGGCACCTGAAACTGGCGCAGGTCCCAGCCGGACGACTGGCGACGGCGCGGCTTGCGACGACGGCGCTTGGGCTTGCGATCCTGGGCCGGTGCGTTGATCTGTTCCGACTCGCTCATAGGCTTGCTGTCTAGTCCGTTTCGGTGGATAGGAGGCATGACACGATCGCCCATTGTAACAGCCTACGGCGCCAAGGGCGCGTCTCGTGCGCGCAGGCGCCTGTGGCGACGGCCGCCGGACTGGTAGAATGCTCGCCAGACCAGAGGAGTAGTTTCCATGACCCGTCGCAAGAAGACCCGCTCGCTGGCCGACAAGGTGCAGATCCGCACCGGCCGGCGCAAGGACTACAAGAAGTGGCGCCACGAGAACCCCGACCAGGTGACCTCGTCGACCCGCTACACCCAGAAGAAGCGCCAGCAGCGCAAGATCCAGGCGGCCCGCAAGCTGGCGCGCCAGGAGGCCGGCCAGAGCATCGCCATCCACCCCGAGCAGGGCAGCGACACGGGGAGCTCGGAGCAGTGATGCGGCTGGTCTCCTTCAATATCAACGGCATCCGTGCCCGACTCCACCAGCTCGCGGCGCTGGTCAACGACTCGCGCCCGGCGGTGATCGGCCTGCAGGAGACCAAGGTCCAGGACAGCGAGTTTCCCCGCGAGGCCGTGGAGGCGCTGGGCTACCGGGTGTTCTTTCACGGCCAGAAGGGACACTACGGCGTGGCGCTGATGGTCGACCCTGCCCAGTGCGGCGAGCCCGAGTGGGTGCGGCTGGGCTTCCCCGACGATGGCGACGAGGCCCAGCGCCGCATGATCGGCGCCTGCCTGCGCCCGGGTGGCGGCGAGCCGCTGACCGTGTGGAACGGCTACTTCCCCCAGGGCGAGAACGTCGAGCACCCGGTAAAGTTTCCCCACAAGCGCGAGTTCTATGCCCAGCTCAGGCGGCTGCTGGAGGGCGAGCATCGCCCCGACGAGCGCCTGGTGGTGATGGGCGACTTCAACATCTCCCCCGCGGACATCGACATCGGCATCGGCGAGGCCAACCGCAAGCGCTGGCTGCGCGACGGCAAGACCAGCTTCCAGCCGGTGGAGCGCGAATGGCTCGACGGTATCAAGGCCTGGGGCCTGGTCGACAGCTACCGGGTCCGCCACCCGGCGGTCGACGACCGCTTCAGCTGGTTCGACTACCGCTCGAAGGGGTTCGATCGCGACCCGAAGCGCGGCCTGCGCATCGACCATATCCTGGTCACCGCGCCGCTGGCCGAGCAGGTGACCGAGGCCGGCATCGACTACCGCCTGCGCGGCATGGAGAGACCCTCCGACCACGCCCCGGTATGGACCGACCTCGCGCTGTGAGTCGGTGAGAAGGGCCGGGGCATGGGCCAGTGCGGCGGTTTGGCCCGGGCGGGATGAGCCCCTATAGTGGATCTCCTGCCTGCCATCCCAGGGATCGCCCCCATGCCCGACACGCACCTCGACGCCTTCCGCCTCTCGCCCCTTCCCGAGATCCACTTCGGCCGCCAGGCCATCCACCGCCTGCCGGCGCTGATCGCCCGGCACGGCCGGCGCGTCCTGCTGGTTACCGGCCGCCACTCCTTCATCGACTCGCCCCGCTGGCCGGCCCTTCGCTCGGCGCTGGCCGAGCAGGGGCTGAGCTGGGCGCAGGTCAGCATCGACGGGGAACCCTCGCCCCGCCAGGTGGACGAGATCGTGGCGGCGCAACGCGACGGGGGCATCGACGCCGTGGTGGCCATCGGCGGCGGCAGCGCCCTGGATGCCGGCAAGGCCGTGGCCGGGCTGCTGCGAACCGGGACCTCGGTCATGGATCACCTCGAGGGCGTCGGCCGTGGCCTGCCCTACCCCGGGCCCGCGGCACCGCTGATCGCCGTCCCCACCACCGCGGGGACCGGCAGCGAGGCCACCCGCAATGCGGTGCTGAGCGAGCGGGGGCCGGGTGGCTTCAAGAAGTCGTTCCGGGACGACCGGCTGATGGCCCGGGTCGCCCTGGTCGACCCGGACCTGCTGGCCGGCTGTCCCGCCGACCAGCTGGCCGCCAACGCCATGGATGCCTTCACCCAGCTGCTGGAATCCTATGTCTCGGCGGGCGCCAGCCCGCCCACCGACGCGCTGGCCTGGTCCGGGATGGAAGCCTTCCATCAGGCCCTCTGGACCGCCCTGGACGACGATCCCGACCGTGCCAGGGAGGGCTACCCGGGGCTCGCCTACGCCTCGCTGATGTCCGGTATCACCCTGGCCCAGGCGGGGCTGGGGTCGGTGCACGGCCTGGCCTCGCCGCTGGGCGCCCTCTTCCCGATTCCCCACGGCGTGGTGTGCGGCACCCTGCTGGCCGAGGCCACCGCGCTGAACATAGCGGCACTGCGCGAGCGCGGCGAGGCCCCCGGGGCCCTGGCCAGGTATGCCCGCGTGGGCCGCCTGCTCGCCGACTCGCCCGAGCTGGGGGAGCAGGCGGCCTGCGACGCCCTCGTAGAGACCCTGCGCGACTGGACCCGCCGCCTGGCGATGCCGCGACTCGGCGCGTTCGGCATGACCCCCGCCGACCTGGCACGGGTGGTGGCCGGCGCACGCGGCGGCAGCATGAAGACCAACCCGCTGGTGCTCAGCGATGAAGAACTGACCGCCCTGCTGGCCAGCCGCCTCTGAGAGAGCGCCGCCCGGGCGCATCACGGCATCAGCGCAGCCGGAACTCCAGGCGCTGCCGCGCCCGGCGCAGGCGGCCATCCGCCTCGAAGCGCCATGCCGCCACGGCCGACTCGGCGGCCTCCTCGAAGGCCCGGCGCGGCCGGGCCTCCACCACCCGGATGCTCGAGGGGTCGACGCGACCATCGGGCTGGATCAGGAACTCCAGTTCCACATGGCCCTCCAGCCCGCGGCGCTGGGCGCGACGCGGATAGCTCGGCGGCACCCGGCTGACCGGGACGGCCTCACCCACCTCCACCGGCACCGGGCCGGCGTCGCCCTGCGGCCCGGCCGCCTCGGCGTCGGGGGCCGACGCGACAGACGGCTCGGCGACGGGCGTCGACTCGCCTGGCGCCCAGGTCGCTGGCTCGGGCCTTGGTTCCGTTTCAGGCTGTGGTTCGGGCTCGTGCTGTGGCTCGGGCTCCGGCTCCGGCTCCGGTTCCGGTTCCGGTTCCGGTTCCGGTTCCGGTTCCGGTTCCGGTTCCGGCAGGCGAGTCGCCTCGGGCCGCCGGGTCAAGGGGGCGGGCTCGGCGGCGGAAGCGGGCGGCCCGGCCTCGGGCGCCGTCGGGGCATCCGGCTCGGCGGGCTCGGCAAGCTCCGCCACCGTGGCCAGCCTCAGCGGCATCGCCGGGGCCGGCCGCTCGACCGCCTCCTGCGGCGGCGCGACCAGCAGGGCCAGCAGCCAGAAGAGCCCCAGTGCCATGGCGCCACCGCCCAGCAGAGAGAGCAGCGTGCGGGTCATGGACCGCCTCGGGTGGCTGCCACCGCCATCTCCTCCACCCCCGCCTCGCGGAGGCGGTCCATCACCTCGATCAGCAGGCCGGTGGTGGCCTGGCGATCGGCCTGGATCACTACCCCGCCGGCATCGCCGAGCAGGGCGGCCACCGCCTCCCCGACCCGATGGGCATCCACCGGACGGCCGTCGACCCAGACGGCCCCCTCGGGGGTGATCGCCACCATCAGCTGGGCGTCGGGCCGGGGGCTCGCCGCGCTGGACTCGGGACGCTGGATCTCCACCCCGCTCTCCTTGATGAAGCTGGTAGTGACGATGAAGAAGATCAGCATGATGAAGACCACGTCCAGCATCGGGGTCAGGTTGACCTCGCCGGCGTCGCCCTCGGCGGCGAGAGTGCGGCGTCTACGCATGAGGTTCCTCCACGGCCCGGGCCAGGCGGTCATGCAGCCGCTGGTCCTCGCGCCGGATGATCTGTTCCAGACGGCTGGTGAAGAGCAGTCCCACCACCGCCACCGCCATGCCGGCGAGGGTCGGCAGGGTGGCCCGCGACACGCCATCGGCCATGGCCCGCGCCTGGCCGGTCTCGGTGAGCGCCAGGCTGTCGAACACCGCGATCATGCCGGTCACGGTACCGAGCAGTCCCAGCAGCGGACAGAGTGCCACCAGCAGCCTGAGCCAGGGCAGCGGCCGGCGCAGCCGGGCGATCAGCTCCCGGGTCCAGGCCTCGCGAAGCGCCAGGCTGCTCCAGCTCAGGTGGTCGCCGCGTGCGGCCCAGCGGCGGATCAGCGCTCGGCGGGCGCGGCGGTAGCCGAGGCGAAAGAACAGCACCCGCTCCAGCGCCAGGCTGAACAGCAGGGTCGCCACCAGGGCGATCACCACCAGGATGGCACCGCCGGCCTCGACCAGCCGCTCCAGTGGCTCAAGCCAGAGCGGCAGCACGGCGGCCACTCCCGTTCGCGGTCGTCGCGGCGCTGCCGCGCTGCTCCAGCCGCTCGGCCAGGGCCGCACTGGCCTGGCCCTCCACCACGCCGGCCAGGTGGCGGCTGCGACCGGCCAGGGCGGTATGGGCAAACAGCAGCGGCACGGCGGTGACCAGGCCCAGCACGGTGGTGACCAGCGCCTGGCTGATCCCGCCGGCCATCAGCTGGGGGTCGCCGGTGCCGAAGACGGTGATCGCCTGGAAGGTGACGATCATGCCGGTGACGGTGCCCAGCAGGCCCAGCAGCGGCGCCACGGCGGCGAGCAGCTTGACCAGCGGCTGGCCCCGCTCGAGGCGCGGCAGTTCGGCCAGCACCGCCTCGTCGAGGCGGGCCTCAAGCGCCTCCGGTACGGGATCATCGGGAAGGGACTCGAAACGCGCGAGGACTCGGCCCAGGGGGTTGTCGTCGCGCAGCCGTGCCAGGTCGCGGCGCTGGCGGCGCATCGTCCAGCTGACCCGCAGCAGGTAGCCGTACTGCAGGAGCGCCACCAGCAGGCCAATGCCCCCCAGGCCCACCACCACGTAGCCCACGGCGCCGCCCTGGTGGAAGCGCTCGACCAGGCTCGGCCGCTGGGCCAGGGCCGCGATCACCTGGCCACCGGTGGGATCCAGCGCCAGGGTCTCGCCCTCGCCGGCCTGGAGGGCGATGAGGCTTCCGGCCACCTCGGGCGGGGTCCGGGCCAGGGTGGCGAGGCTCGCCTCGTCGGCGCCACGCTGCAACAGCTCGCCGTCGCTGAAGGCGAGCAGGTCGCCCAGGCGCACCCCCTCCCGTGAGGCGATCTCGCCCCCGGCATCGGCCACCGGCGCGGTGAAGCGCACGGCGCGACCGGTTTCGGCGGTCAGGGCCATCAGCGCATCGCCCAGGCCCTCCAGGTGCTCGCGGGTCAGCACCTCGGCCTCGTCCAGACGCGGCGGCAGCGCCGTGCCCCCCACCGTCAGCCAGCTGTCGGCCAGGGCATCGCGCAGTTCGCCGCTATGGCGGGCCAGCACCCCGAGCACCGCCGCCAGGTCGTCGCCCGCCTCGTCCTGGCGAGCCTCCAGCTCGGCGCGCCGTTCGGCCAGCGTCGCCTCACGGGCCTGAAGGGCCGCATGACGCGTCGCGGCCTCGACATGGGCCGCGCGCGCCTCCTCCAGGGCCGCCTCCAGGGCCTCGTCGTCCAGCAGCCCTTCCAGGCGCACCAGCTCCCGCGCCTCGGCCGCCTGTCGCTCGGCGCGCAGCGTCTCCGGCGGCTCGACCTCTCCCCAGGCCTGGCTGCCCGGCACCAGCAGCAGGGCCATGGCCAGCACGCCACCCCATCCTTGCCAGCGGGTCATGGCAGCATCTCCCGGTCGGATGCCGAGGACGCGGCCAGCGAGACGGAGAGCGGCAGGTGCAACAGCTCGGGGGCGCGCCGATCCCGGGCGATGTGCAGCCCATGGCGCAGCTGGCGACGCGCCGGCTCGTCCAGCGCCACCCAGCGCCCCTCGTCGGTACGCCAGACCCCACCCTGGCGGCCATCGGGCGTCAGGTAGTAGAGGCCGATCCGGCCCAGGCGCAGGAACTCCACCTCGCGACGCGTCTCGCCCTCCTCCAGGGTGCCTCGCCAGGCGTCGAACTCGCGACCGTAGTCGAGCTCGGCCCGCCAGGCGGCCAGGACAGACTCCAGGCGCTCGGCCGCCGACGCGTCGGGGTCGCCCAGGCCCCTCTCCAGGCTGGCCACCCGGGCACGGCGCTCGTCGACCAGGAACGGCAGGTCCCGGTCCACCCAGCGCGCCAGGCGCTCCACCAGGCGGCGCTGCAGATCGGGCAGCGCCTCGCGGGTCTCGCCCAGGGTCGCGAGCGCCGCCTCGCGGCGGTCCAGGGCCTCGGCCTGGTGTTCGAGCCGCGGAGCCAGCGCGTCACTGCGGGCACTCAGCTGGCGCGTCTCCCGCTCCAGCCGGCGCAGCTCCTCGAGCCGCTCGCGCACGTCGTCGTCGGCGGCCTCGATCCGCGACTCCAGCGCGGCCCGGGTGCGCTGGCCCTCTGCCTGCTGCTGCAACGTGTCAGCACTGGCCGGCGCACCCAGCAGGCAGAGGGCCACCCCCCACAGCAGCGACCTTGGACGTATCTCCACGGATTGACTCCCCTGGTGGTAGAAAAAGGTGGTCGGAAAAGGTGTTCGGAAAATGCCGCTCTCGGCAGCGGCATGACGATGCCACAAATGATAACAATTATCAATCGTGACGTGGCGAACATCGCGCCCTGCCTGGATGAGGCTCCCCTGATACGCAAAGGGCCCCGCCATGAGCGGGGCCCTTTGCCATGCGGAGGGGCCCGGCCGGGCACCCCCCTTGCAGCCATGCGGTGTCGGTGGTTCAGCCGGTGGCCTGCTGGTAGCGCCGCTCGACCTCGTCCCAGTCGACCACGTTGAAGAACGCGGCGATATAGTCCGGGCGCTTGTTCTGGTACTTCAGGTAGTAGGCGTGTTCCCAGACATCCAGCCCCAGCACCGGCGTGTTGCCCTGGGAGATCGGGCTGTCCTGGTTGAGGGTGTTCTCCACCACCAGTTTCCCTGCCGGCGTGACGCTCAGCCAGGCCCAGCCGCTGCCGAAACGGCCCAGTGCCGCCTTGGTGAAGGCATCCTTGAAGGCGTCGAAGCCCCCCAGTTCGGCGTCGATGGCCTCCGCGACCTTGCCCTTGGGCGAGCCACCGCCGCTGGGCGACATCATCTGCCAGAACATCGAGTGGTTGGAGTGGCCACCGCCGTTGTTGATCACGGCCTGGCGCTTCTCCTCGGGCACCCGGTCCAGGCTGGCGAGCAGTTCGTCCACCGGGACCTCCTCGAGGCCGGTGCCCTCCAGGGCGCCGTTGAGGTTGTTGACATAGGTCTGGTGGTGACGGGAGTGGTGGATCTCCATGGTCATCGCATCGATGTGCGGCTCAAGGGCATCATAGCCGTAGGGCAGCTCGGGTAGTGTATGCGGCATAGTGACTCCTCCGTGAATGGACTTAACGAGGCAGTCGCCTCGTGACCTCAACTACACAGGATGGCAGACACGGGCGCGTGACGCTAATAATTCCCGTTATCGCTGATATAGACGGGGGTTATGGACCCCCGACACAACGACGCCGGCACCATCCGGTGCCGGCGTCTTGCCCCCAGGTCATGGGGCAGGCGTTACAGCTTGCTCTCCAGCTCCGGCAACGCCTCGAAGAGATCGGCTACGAGGCCGCAAGTGTGGAGAGCGCGACCTGGAAGCGATCTTCCCTACAGCTTGCTCTCGAGCTCTGGCAGGGCCTCGAAGAGATCGGCAACGAGTCCGTAATCGGCCACCTGGAAGATCGGCGCCTCCTCGTCCTTGTTGATGGCGACGATCACCTTGGAGTCCTTCATGCCGGCCAGGTGCTGGATGGCACCCGAGATGCCCACGGCGATGTAGAGGTCCGGGGCGACGATCTTGCCGGTCTGGCCCACCTGCATGTCGTTGGGCACGAAGCCGGCATCCACCGCGGCCCGCGACGCACCGATGGCCGCGCCCAGCTTGTCGGCGATGCCGTCCAGCAGCTTGAAGTTCTCGCCGTTGCCCATGCCGCGGCCGCCGGAGATCACGACCTTGGCCGCCCCCAGCTCGGGACGGTCGGACTGGGCGAGCTCCTCCTTGACGAAGGTGGACTGGGTGTTGTCGGCGACGAAGTCGACGGCCTCGACGCTGGCGGAACCACCCTCGCCCACCGCATCGAAGCCGGTGGTGCGCACGGTGATCACCTTGAGGGCGTCCTCGCTCTGCACCGTGGCGATGGCGTTGCCGGCGTAGATCGGGCGCTTGAAGGTGTCCGCGGACGCCACCGCGATGATCTCGGAGATCTGCGCCACGTCCTTGAGCGCGGCGACCCGGGGCAGCACGTTCTTGCCGGTGGTGGAGGCACAGGCCAGCACGTGGCTGTAGTCCGCGGCAAGCTCCGCGATCAGCGCCGCGGTGGGCTCGGCCAGCAGGTGGGCGTAGGCGGCGTGGTCGGCCACGCGAACGCGGGAGACGCCGTCAAGCTTGGCAGCGGCCTCGGCGATCGCGGAGACGCCCTCGCCTGCCACCAGCACGTCGATATCACCACCGCTCTCCTTGACAATCTGCTGGGCGGCCGCGACCACATGGGCGGTGGCGCCGGCCAGGGCGCCGTCGTGATGTTCGGCGAGTACCAGGATGCTCATGAGATCCGCTCCTTTCAAAGCACTTTGGCTTCGTTCTTCAGTTTGTCGACCAGCTCATCCACGGAGCCCACCTTGACGCCACCCTGGCGCTCGGCCGGCGGCTCGACCTTCAGCAGCTTGACCTTCGAGGCTACCTCGACGCCGAGATCCGCTGGGCTCTTGACGTCCATCGGCTTCTTCTTGGCCTTCATGATGTCGGGCAGCTTGGCGTAGCGCGGCTCGTTGAGGCGCAGGTCGGTGGTGACGATGGCGGGCAGGGTCAGCTCGATGGTCTGCAGGCCGCCGTCGATCTCGCGGGTCACCTGGGCCTTGTCGTTATCGATCACCACCTCGGAGGCGAAGGTGCCCTGGGGCAGGCCGGTCAGGGCCGCCAGCATCTGGCCGGTCTGGTTGTTGTCGGTGTCGATGGCCTGCTTGCCGAGGATCACCAGGCCCGGCTGCTCCTCTTCCACCAGCCTGGCCAGCGCCTTGGCGGCGCCCAGCGACTCGACACGCTCGTCGGTCTCGACGTGGATGGCGCGATCGGCACCCAGCGCCAGGGCGGTACGCAGCTGCTCCTGGGCGGCCTTGGGACCGATGGTCACCGCGACGATCTCGGTCGCCACGCCCTTCTCCTTCAGGCGCACCGCCTCTTCCACGGCGATCTCGCAGAAGGGGTTCATGGCCATCTTGACGTTGGTGAGGTCGACGTCGGAGTTGTCGGGCTTGACCCGGATCTTGACGTTGTAGTCGATGACGCGTTTGACCGCGACGAGTACTTTCATGGTGTCCTCGCTTGGTTTCTGGTGCGACAGTGCCATCCGCACCCTACTGAAACGGGCCGCATAGAACGGCGCGGCATGCCCTTATACGTTTCATGCGAGCGTTTGATAGGCGCCGCATCGAAAAACCTTGTCAATGTGCCACAGGCGGCCCCATGGCAACAATCCCACTATCGGCTCCCCTCTCGGAACGGACGACATCGAAGGGGTGACCTGAGTCGACTATTATGCCTATCATGGAGACAGGCAAGAAGCAAACGACCGTTTTAATTGCTATCGACGTTGGTGGCAGGCCATCGACGTTGGTGGCAGGCCATCGGCGGTGATGCGAGGGAGGAGATGCAGGTGGAACAGGTAGAACGCGATTCGATGGAGTTCGATGTGGTGATCGTCGGCGCCGGCCCCTCGGGCCTGGCCGCCGCGTGCCGACTGATGCAGCAGGCCAATGAGGCCGAGCAGGAGCTGACGGTTTGCGTGGTGGAGAAGGGCTCCGAGGTGGGCGCCCATATCCTCTCCGGCGCGGTCTTCGAGCCCCGCGCCCTGGCCGAGCTCTTTCCCGATTGGGAGGAGCGCGGCGCCCCGCTGACCACCCCGGCGACCCGCGACGAGGTCTACCTGCTCAAGGACGCCGAGAAGGCCCAGAAGCTGCCCAACGCTCTGGTGCCGAAGAGCATGCATAACACCGGTGGCGACATGCCGCGCTATGTGATCAGCGCCGGCAACCTCTGCCGCTGGCTGGCCGAGCAGGCCGAGGGGCTGGGGGTGGAGATCTTCCCCGGCTTCGCCGCCCAGGAGGCGATCGTCGAGGAGGGGGTGGTCAAGGGCATCCTGATCGGCGACATGGGCGTGGGCGCCGACGGCGAGCCCAAGGACAGCTACATGCCCGGCATGGAGCTGCGCGCGAAATACACTCTGTTCGCCGAGGGCGCCCGGGGCCATATCGGCAAGCGCCTGATCGCGGATTATGACCTCGCCGAGGGCCGTGATCCCCAGCACTACGGCATCGGCTTGAAGGAGCTGTGGGACATCCCGGCGGAGAAGCACGAGCCGGGCCTGGTGGTGCACGGTTCGGGCTGGCCCCTGGACAGCAAGACCCACGGCGGCTGGTTCCTTTACCACGGCGACAACCAGCAGGTCATGGTCGGCCTGATCATGGACCTCTCCTACCAGAACCCCTGGCTCTCGCCCTTCGACGAGTTCCAGCGCATGAAGCACCACCCGGTGCTGGCCAAGCACCTGGAGGGCGGCAAGCGCGTCGCCTACGGCGCCCGGGCCATCGTCAAGGGGGGCCTCAACTGCCTGCCGAAGATGACCTTCCCCGGTGGCCTCTTGATCGGCTGCGATGCCGGCACCCTGAACTTCGCCAAGATCAAGGGGCTGCACACCGCCATGAAGTCGGGCCTGGTGGCCGGCGAGGCGGTCTTCGAGGCCATTGCGGCAGGCGACGAGGGTGGCCAGGAACTGACCGCCTTCACCGAGAAGTGGGAGGCGAGCTGGGCCTGGGCCGAGCTCAAGGAGAGCGCCAGCTTCGGCCCGGCGATCCACAAGTACGGCACCATCGGCGGTGGCGCCTACAACTTCGCCAACCAGCTGCTGGGCGGCAAGCTGCCCAACGTCCACGACACTACCCCGGACCACGCGGCCCTCAAGCCCGCCGCCGAATTCGAGAAGATCGACTACCCGAAGCCCGACGGCAAGCTCTCCTTCGACAAGCTCTCCTCGGTGTTCCTGTCGAACACCAACCACGAGGAGGACCAGCCCTGCCACCTGAAGCTGGCGGACCCGGAGCTGCCGATCCGCGACAACCTGCCCGAGTACGCCGAGCCGGCAAGCCGCTACTGCCCGGCCGGGGTCTACGAGGTGGTCGAGGACGACGACGGCAAGCCGCGGTTCCAGATCAACTTCCAGAACTGCGTGCACTGCAAGACCTGCGACATCAAGGACCCGGCCCAGAACATCACCTGGGTGGCGCCGGAGGGCGGCGGCGGGCCGAACTATCCGAATATGTAAGCTGCAAGAAGACAGGATGAGGTGCTCAAGGGGCAGGCCACCAAAGGCCTGCCCCTTTTTCCTTGTCCGAAGGCAGCGGGGGGTGGCTTGCGGCTTGCGGCTTGATCCTTGTGGCTGGCAGCTCCGGGCACAGCCCGGCGTCAGTCGCCGGTGGCCACCGGCCGCGCGGGATCGCGGATCCACTCGCTCCAGGAGCCGGGGTAGAGCCGCGGCAGGGAGCGGCCGGCCACGGCGTAGGCCAGGATGGTATGGCAGGCGGTGACGCCGGAGCCACAGTAGGCCACGGCCTCCTCGGCCTCGGGCAGCTCCGCGGCGAGCCGTGACGGCGACTTGAAGCGTCCCTCCGCCGTCAGGTTGTCCGCCGAGGGCCGGCAGACCGCCCCGGGGATATGCCCCGCCACCGGATCGATGGGCTCCGCCTCGCCGCGGAAGCGCTCACGGGAGCGGGCGTCCACCTTGAGGGCGCGCCCCGAGAAGACCTGGTCGGCGTCCACCCGCCGCGTGTCATCGTAGACCGGCGTCCAGTCGCTGGGCCGCAGCGGGGAGCGGTCCCCCTCGGCCAGCTCTCCCCCCGCGCCGAGCCAGGCCTTGAGGCCGCCATCGAGCAGCCTGACGTCGGGGTGCCCGGCCCAGCAGGCGATCATCCACCAGGCACGCGCCGCCGCCAGCTGTCCCCCCATGTCGTCGTAGACCACCACCGGCAGCTCGGGGGTGATGCCGAGCCGCTGCAGGGTGGCGGTAAAGGCCGCGGTCGACGGCAGCGGATGGCGACCGCCCTGCCCCGGCGGCGCCGCCAGGTCGCGATCCAGGTCCAGATGGACGCTGCCCGGCAGGTGGGCCGCCCACCAGAGGCCGTGGCCGGCATCCGGGTCACCGAGGCGCGCGCGGCAGTCGAGCAGACGGGGGGGCCGCGCGCCCTCCAGGGCATCGGCCAGTTCGGTGGAGGTGATCAGGGGCGTGCTCATGCGGGTTCTCCTGCGATCAGTTCGATGGGGGCGCGCCGCGCGATCAGCCGCCGCCGGCCGGCATGCCGGAAGCGGACCTCGATCACCGGGTTGGCCGGGTCGCCCTCCACCAGGTGGATCTCGCCCTCGCCGAACACGGCATGGCGCAGCCACTGGCCGACACTGAAGCCGGCATAGGGCGCGGTGGGCTCGGCGACCTCGTCCCGGGAGAGGGCCGCCAGCGGCAGGCTCTCGCCCAGGGCCTCGAGATAGCGCCCCACCAGGTCGGGACAGGCCACGGCCAGGGGGCCGTCCTCTGTCGCGCCGGCCGCGAGGCGTCGGCGGACGCGTTCGGCGTCCTGCCAGGCGCTCTCGGCGATGAACCGGCTGGGGCGATGATCACCGCCGTCGTGGAGCAGCAGCAGCCGCTCGCGGGCCCGGGTGATGGCCACGTAGAAGAGCCGTCGCTCCTCCTCGAGGCGCTGCGGCGACAGGGGGTTGTCGCGGCTGTAGTGGGGAAAGTCCTCCTCGTTGGCGCCCGCCAGCACCACCAGCGGCCACTCCAGTCCCTTGGCGCCATGGACGGTGGTGATCAGCACCCCGTCCTCGCGGTTCTCCACCGGGCGGCGCAGCAGCTCGATGAAGGCGTCCGGATCGTTGCCGAGTTCCGCGGCCTGCTCGAGCAGAACGTCGAGCAGGCGCACGTCCTCCTCCCCCTTGTCGCGGCGCGCCGCGGCGCGCTTGAGCACCTTCTCGGCCTCCACCGCCTCTACCACGTGGGCGAGCAGCCGCGCCGGCGGCCAGGCGGCGAGACGCGGCAGCTCGCAGAGCAGCGCCCAGCGCCGCTTCAGGGTGCGCTTCTGGTGGGGCCTGAGCCCCTCGAGCAGCGGGTCGTGGCGCTCGGGCCAGCGCTGGGTCTCGGCCAGGCGCGTGGCCAGGGCCACCAGGCGCTCGCGGGCCACGAAGGGGGTCGGCTGGCCCAGCAGCAGGGCCAGGTGGGCGGGGTCGGCGAGCAGGGCCGGGGTCCGCGCCAGCATCAGGTAGCCGGCCAGCGCCTGGACCAGCGGCAGGCGGAAGACGAAGCGATCCTCCCGGGCCAGCCGGAACGGGATGCCCTCGCGCAGCAGCGCCAGCTGCAGCGGCACGGAGAGCGCCCAGCTGCGCACCAGCACGCAGGCCTCGTCGAGCCGGCGCCCCTCGTGCTGCCAGGCGGCCAGCGCCTGCAGCAGGCCGCGGCTGCCCTGGTCCAGGCCCAGTGAGGTGTCGGGATTGCCGGGAGCGGCCACGCAGAGCTGGTCGGGGCGGCGGCGGTTGGCGGCGATGGCATGGTTCGCCGACAGCGCCAGGGCATGGCCATGCCGGAAGGTGGTGGAGAGCGGGTAGTCGACCGCCTCGCCGAAGGTGGCGGTGAAGCGCTCGAGCATGGTGTCGGGGTGGGCGCCGCGCCACTCGTAGATGCACTGGTTGGCATCGCCGACCGCCATCACCGCGGCATCCCGGCCCGCCAGCAGCGCCAGCAGGCGCTGCTGGGCGACGTTGATGTCCTGGTACTCGTCGATGATCACGTGGTCGAGAAACCCCTGGACCCGGGCGCGCAGGCCGGCGTCGGCCTCCAGGGCCCGCAGCGGGCGATAGAGCAGGTCCGAATAGCTCATCAGGCCATGCTCGGCGAGCAGCGCCTCGGCGTGGTCGAAGGCGGCCACGAAGTGGTCGGTCTCCTCGCCGAAGTCGAGGCGCTCGAAGAGCGTCGCCGGCGGCACCATCTCGGCCTTCACCAGCGCACAGAAGTGGGCCAGGGCCTCGAGGCGCTCGGCGTCCAGCGCCGACTCGCGCGGCTCGGCCACCTCCGCCAGGGCCCGCTGGGTGGCCTGGCGCAGCAGCCTCTCCAGCTGCCAGTCGGCAGTCAGCAGCTCACGGGGGGCCAGCGCCCCCCAGCGGGTCAGGGTGGCGGTCAGCCGGTGGCCCAGGGAGTGGAAGGTGCGCACGTCGGGCAGCGGCTGGCCGGGCGGGGCCATGGCCGCCAGACGCGCCTGGAAGTCCTCGCGGGCCGAGCGGTTGAACATCAGCACCAGCAGGCGCGACGGCGTCACGCCCTGCTCGAGCAGGGTGAGCACCCGCGCCACCATGGTGGTGGTCTTCCCCGAGCCGGCCACGGCGGCGACCCGGGCGTGGCCGGCACCGTGCGCGACGACGGCCCGCTGTTCCTCGGTAAGCCTCACGGGGCCTCGCCGTCCGCGCCCCCGGCCGCCAGCCGGCCGAGGGGCTGCCAGGCGCCATCGCTCACGAGGCCCAGCTCCTCGCCGCCGTCGGGCAGCGCTAGGCTCTCGGCCGCTTCCACCAGGCGGTAGTAGACGTTGCGCCCCAGCCGCGCGGAGAGCCCGAAGCGCACCGGCACCTCGGGGACCGTCTCGCCGGCCGGGGTCTCGCTCGGCGTCAGCCGACGGGCCTCGTCCAGCACCAGCCGGTCGCCGACGTTGGTGGTCAGCCACCAGCGGCCGCTGTCGTCGCGCTCGGCGTCGACGATCAGGAAGGGGCGATCCTCGACGCGGATGCGCTGCAGCTCGGCGGGCGTCACCAGGGCATAGCCGCCGTCGGCCTCGCGGCGCAGGATGGTGGAGAGCAGCCGCACCAGGCGCGGCCGGGCGATGGCGACGCCCTCGTGGATCCAGCGGCCATCGGCGGCGATCACCAGGTCCATGCGTCCCTGGCGATCGGGGTGCCAGCGGTCCACGGGCGGGATCTCGCCCTCGGGGTCGATCTGGGACAGCAGCGGGTCGAGATGCATGGTGCGCCCTCCTCCGGGCCGCGGAAGACAGGGTGATGAGGGAAGCTTAGACCAGCCCGGCGTCGCGCAGGGACTCGCGCACCCCGGCCGGCGCCTCGGGCACCGCGGCCCGGAACAGCCGGTAGAAGTTGGCGGTGGTCTGCATGGCGACCTCCTCCACGCTGATGCCGCGCTCGGTGGCGATGCACTCGGCCACCTCCACCACCCAGGCGGGTTCGTTGGGCTTGCCACGATGGGGCACCGGTGCCAGGTAGGGGCTGTCGGTCTCGATCAGCAGGCGATCCAGCGGCACCCGGCGGGCCACCTCGCGCAGCGCCTCGGCATTGCGGAAGGTGACGATGCCGGAGAGCGAGATGAAGAAGCCGTGGCGGACCGCCTCGCGGGCCATCTCCAGGTCCTCGGTGAAGCAGTGCAGCACGCCGCCGATGGCCGGGTCGGTGTGCTCGCGGATCAGCGCGAGGGTCTCCTCGCGGGCCTCGCGGGTGTGGATGATCACCGGCAGCTCGAGCTCGGTCGCCGCGATCAGCTGACGGCGAAAGCGCTCGCGCTGCACCTCCCGGGAGGGCACCGACTCGGGGGCCTTCTCCAGGTAGTGGTAGTCCAGGCCGCACTCGCCGATGGCCACGGCGCCGAAGCGCTCGGCGGTCTCCCTGATCGCCTCGACCGTCGGCTCCTCGGCCACCCGGTGCAGCGGGTGCACGCCGGCAGAGATCACCACGTCGTCGTGCTCGCGGGCGATGGCGGCGATGCCGGGCACCTCCTCCAGGGTGACGCCGATGGCCAGGAACTGGCGGACGCCTCGCGCTCGAGCGGCATCCAGGGTCGCGGCGAGGTCACCACCGTGGGTACGGGGATCGAGACGGTCGAGATGGCAGTGGGAGTCGACAAACATGCAGAAAAATACCAGGGACAGAAGAAAGTTACCGCTCGATGGCGGCGAATGGCGTCAATCGGCGCTCGGCGCTCGGCGCTCGGCGCTCGGCGCTCGGCGCTCGGCGCTCGGCGCTCGGCGCTCGGCGCTCCTAGAGCGTATAGGTCGGCGCCCCCTTGTCCAGGTGGCCGGCCAGCAGGTTCTCGATGCGATCCCGCACCGCCTGGTCACCGGCGCTGAAATGGATGCCGACGCCGGGCATCCGCCGGCCGCTGACGCCCTCGGGAGAGACCCATACCACCTGCCCGGTGACCGGTACCCGGTCGCTCTCGCCGGGCAGGGTCAGCAGCAGGTAGATCTCCTGGCCCAGCTCGTAGCGCTCGCGGGTCGGCACGAAGATGCCGCCTCGCTCGAGCGATGGCATGTAGGCCGAGAGCAGGGTCTGGACGTCCTGGATGTTCAGCGACAGCGCCTTCTGGGCAGCCATGGGGATATCTCCTCGCTCAAGAGCGCAGCAGCGCGGACCAGCGCACCAGCCAGGCTTCCAGCACCAGCTGGGGATTGGGGTTGCCGCCCGAGGCCAGCAGGCGGCGCTGTTCCCGGGCGTAGTCGAGCAGGCGGAACCAGTCGCGCACCCGGGCGTTCTTGACCGCCTGCCGGTAGAGCGGCAGCAGGTCCGGGTTGCGAAGCGACGGGGCCCGCTCCGGGCTCTCGCCGGAGAGACCCAGGCGGATCAGGTCCTCCAGCCAGGCGATACCGTACCACAGTATCGCCTCGGTGGACTGGCGCTCGAGGCGCGCCGCCTCGGCCACCGGCTCCGCCCCCCGCACCAGCGCCTCGAAGGTCTCCACGAGCTGCTGGCGCAGCGCCCGGGACTCCGGTTCGGCCCGGTCGAGCGCGGCCAGCGGCAGCCCGCCGGCGACGCGCCACCAGAAGCGCGCCTCATCCTCGCCGCCCAGCCGTTCGGTCAGCCAGGGCAGGCACGCCTCCGGCGGCGGGGGGGCCAGGCTCCAGTGCTGGCAGCGCGAGCGGATGGTGGGCAGCATGCGCGAGGGAATGTCGGCGAGCAGCACGAACAGGGTCCGCCCACCGGGCTCCTCCAGGCTCTTGAGCAGCGCGTTGGCGGCGGCGACGTTCATGGTCTCCGCCGGGGCGATCAGGATCACCCGATAGCCGCCCTGCTGGGCGGTCTGGGCGACGAAGGCGTTGACCTCGCGGATGGGGTCGATGCGGATCTGGCGCTTGCCCTGCTCCGGCTCGACGCGCAGCAGGTCCGGGTGGTAGCCCGAGGCCAGCATCCGGCAGCCGTGGCAGTGGCCGCAGGCGGCCTCGCCGGGAGCGGCACAGAGCACCCGGGCGATCAGGGCATCGGCCAGCGAGCGCTTGCCCACCCCCCGCGGCCCGGAGATCAGCAGGGCGTGGGGCAGCCGCCCGGCATCCATCAGCCTGGTCAGCTCGTCGAAGCGCGCGCGCAGCCAGGGCAGCGGCAGCCCCGGGGCCTCCACGACCGGCCCCGCCTCGTTCAGCGCCATGCCGCCACCCGTTCGGCCAGGGTCGCCCGGATCTGTTCGCCCACGGCCGCCAGGTCCCGGGAGGCATCGATCACCGCGATGCGCCGGGGCGCCGCGGCGGCCCGGGCCAGGTAGGCGTCGCGAACGGCGGTGAAGAAGTCGGCGCGCTCGCGCTCGAAGCGATCCCGCTCGCCACCCCGCGCCGCGACCCGCCGCTGGGCCGCCTCCACGGGCATGTCCAGCAGCAGGGTCAGGTCGGGTTCGAGCCCCTGCTGGACGAAGCGTTCCAGCTCGGCGATGCGTGGGGCGGGAATGCCGCGTCCGCCGCCCTGATAGGCAAAGGTGGCGTCGGTGAAGCGGTCGCACACCACCCAGGCGCCCCGCTCGAGGGCCGGGCGGACCACCCGGGCCAGGTGCTGGGCACGGGCGGCGAACACCAGCAGCAGCTCCGCATCGTCGTCCAGCGGCTCGTCGCCGGCGGGGTCGAGCAGCAGCGTCCGGATCGCCTCGGCGCGGGGCGTGCCCCCCGGCTCGCGGGTCTGGACCACCTCGAGGCCCCGGGCCTCCAGCCATTCGACCACCCGGGCCAGGTTGGTGGACTTGCCCACCCCCTCGCCCCCTTCCAGGGTGATAAAGCGCCCGCGCTCGGCCATTTGTGTCTCCTTACTGGCGATTGCGGATATACCGATTGACCGCGTTGTTGTGCTCGCGCAGCGTCCGCGAGAAGTGGTGGGTACCGTCGCCACGCGACACGAAGTAGAGGGTCTCGCCGGGCAGCGGGTCCACCGCGGCCTCGAGGGAAGCCCGGCCCGGCATGGCGATGGGCGTCGGCGGCATCCCGTCGATCACGTAGGTATTGTAGGGCGTGGCCTCGCGGAGGTCGGCCCGGGTGATCCGCCCCTCGTAGCGCTCGCCCATGCCGTAGATCACCGTGGGATCGGTCTGCAGGCGCATGCCCCGCTCCATCCGCCGCTTGAAGACGCCGGCGATCTCGCGGCGCTCCTCCGGGGCGCCGGTCTCCCGCTCGATCAGCGAGGCCATGATCAGCGCCTCGTAGGGCGTCTCGATGGTGAGGTCGTCGACCCGCGAGGCCCACACCTCCTCGAGGATGCGCTCCATGCGGGAGAGCGCCTGGCCCAGGATCTCCAGGTCGCTCACGCCCTTGTGGTAGCGGTAGGTGTCGGGGAAGAACCAGCCCTCGGGATGCACCCCCTCGCGGTCGAGCAGCGCCATCACCTCCTCGTCGGAGAGCCCCTCGGTGCGCGTCTCCAGCTTGGGCGCCGCCTCGAGCAGGTCGCGCATCTGGCGGAAGGTCCAGCCCTCGGGGATGGTCAGGGGGTAGGTGACGACCCGGTCGCTGCCCAGCAGGGCGATCATCTCGCGCCCGCTCATGCCGGGTTCCAGCATGTATTCCCCGGCACGCAGGCTCGGGACCGCCTCGGGCTCGAGCCGCGTGAGCAGGCGGAAGGCCCAGACGTCGGCGATCACCCCGCGTTCGGCCAGGTCGGCCACCACGCGGTTGTAGCCTGCACCGCGGGGCACCTCGTAGAGGGTCGGCTCGTCCACGGCGATGGGCGCGGCGAGCCGCGACTCCCAGTAGCGATGGCCGGCGAACAACGCCGCGCCAGCCAGGAGGGCCAGCACCAGCAGGATCTTCACCACACGCAGCATCGGTGTCCTCGTCGTCTCATCTCAGTTCAGGTCGGGAAGGGGGTAGCCCAGCAGGCGATGGGCCTCGGCCTGGAAGGCGCGGTGGCTGGCGGACAGCCGCCAGCGGAGGAGCGGCCTGCCGGCCGCGTCATCGAGGCGGGTCACCGGCCAGACGCCCTGCACGGAGTTGCCGAGCCAGACCGCCTCGGCCGCCTCGAGCGCCTCGGGCAGGATATCGACCTCGCGGACCTCCAGGCGTTCGATGAGCGCCTCCCGCAGGGTGCCGGCCACGCCGCAGCGGTCCATCCGCGGCGTCTCCAGGGCACCCGCCCGTCGCCAGAAGAGGTTCATGGCGGTGGCCTCCACCAGGCGGCCGTCGCTGTCGCAGAGCAGCCCCTCGGCCACCTCGTCGTCGTCCCACTCCGCGCGCGCCAGGACATTCTCCAGCCGGTTGAGGTGCTTGAGGCCGGCCAGCCGCGGCTGGATCCCCAGGCGCAGGGCGCAGTGGCGCACCCTGACCCCTTCCTGCCAGCGCGCCACGTCGGGGGTGAAGGGGGCCAGCTGCCAACGCAGCCGCGGCGCCGGGGTCGCCGGGGCACGATAGCCGCGCCCGCCGCTGCCGCGGGTCAGCATCAGCTTGAGCACCGCAAGGCCCGACGGCGCCTCGGCCAGGGGCGCGGCGAGCCGGTGCTCCGCGGGCAGCGGCAGGCCCAGCACATGGCAGCCGCGGGCCAGGCGCGCCAGGTGCTCGTCCCACAGCCGCGGCCGGCCGTCGCGCACCAGCACGGTCTCGAACAGGCCATCGCCATAGGCCGCACCGCGGTCGTCGAGGGGCCAGCCCTCCCCGGCGGCAGCCCCCCTCACCTCGCGCCCTCCCGCCTCATGGCTCACGCCCGCGTGAAGACCAGGGTGCCGTTGGTGCCGCCGAAGCCGAAGGAGTTGGAGAGTGCCACGTCGATCTTCATCTCGCGGGCGGTGTGCGGGACATAGTCGAGGCGGCAGCCCTCCTGGGGGTTGTCCAGGTTGATGGTGGGCGGCGCCACCTGGTCGCGGATCGCCAGCACGCAGAACACCGCCTCCACCGCGCCGGCCGCGCCCAGCAGGTGGCCGATCATCGACTTGGTGGAGCTCACTGCGACGGATCTTGCCGCCTCGCCCATCACCCGCTCGACGGCCAGGCTCTCCGCCAGGTCACCGGCCGGCGTCGAGGTGCCGTGGGCGTTGATGTAGTCGATGGCCGAGGCGTCGATGCCGGCATCACGCACGGCATTGGCCATGGAGAGTGCCGCGCCGCTGCCGTCCTCGGGCGGAGAGGTCATGTGGTAGGCATCGTCGCTCATGCCGAAGCCGCTGAGCTCCGCATAGATGGTCGCGCCGCGCGCCTTCGCGTGCTCGTACTCCTCCAGCACCATGACGCCCGCCCCGTCGGAGAGCACGAAGCCATCGCGGTCCCGGTCCCAGGGCCGGCTGGCCGCCTGGGGATCGTCGTTGCGCGTGGAGAGCGCCCGGGCCGCGGAGAAGCCGCCGAGGCCCAGCGGAGTGGTGGCCATCTCGGCACCGCCGCAGATCATCACATCGGCGTCACCGTAGGCGATGGTCCTCGCGCTGTAGCCGATGTTGTGGGTGCCGGTGGTGCAGGCGGTGGTGATGGCGATGTTGGGGCCCCGGAACCCGTGCTGGATCGCCAGGTTGCCGGAGATCATGTTGATGATCGAGCCGGGCACGAAGAAGGGTGAGATGCGCCGCGGGCCGCTCTTGAGCATGACGCTGTGGTTGTGTTCGATCATCGGCAGGCCGCCGATCCCGGAGCCGATCGCCACGCCGATGCGGCCGGCATTCTCCTCGGTGCAGGCGAGCCCCGAATCCGCGATGGCCTGGGCACCCGCGGCCATGCCGTACTGGATGAACAGGTCCATCTTGCGGGCTTCCTTGGGATTCAGGTAGGGACTGATGTCGAAGTCCTTGACGGACCCCCCGAAGCGCGTGTTGAAGCCGCTGACATCGAAGTGCTCGAGGGGGGCAATGCCGCTCTTGCCGGCCACGATGTTCGACCAGCTCTCGTCCACGGTATTTCCCACCGGCGTGACCAGGCCGAGCCCGGTCACCACAACCCTTCTACGAGCCATCAGCTTTCCTCCAGACATCCTCAATGACACGACTCCGACCCGAGGGAGCCGTCGTGTGCGCGCATTATAACGAGTCTCCCCGTCGCGTGCCGCCCTGACAAGCCCATGGCCGACCGGCCTGCCGACGAAAAAGCCGCCTCACAGGGCGGCTCTTTTCCGGGGACGAGCCCCGAGCGTCAGCAAGCGGTATCGACCGCCACCAGCTTACTGGTGGGCGTTGACGTAGTCGATGGCTTCCTGAACGGTGGTGATCTTCTCGGCTTCCTCGTCGGGAATCTCGGTGTCGAACTCTTCCTCGAGCGCCATGACCAGCTCGACGGTATCCAGGGAATCAGCGCCGAGGTCCTCGGTGAAGGAAGAGGAGTTCTGAATATCTTCTTCCTTGACGTTCAGACGCTCGGCCACAACCTTCTTAACGCGCTCTTCGATGGTGCTCATTATGACGTACTCCAGTCGTTCACGTTGGCCGTTCAGATGTCCAGCCGTTTTAAGTTCCAGATCCGCAAGCCGGAAGCTGCGGGGTAGTTTATAGACGCCCCGGGGCCGGCGCAACCGCCGGACCCGGCGGGTCTCAACGCATGTTCATGCCGCCATTGACGTGCAGGATCTCGCCGGTGATGTAGCCGGCGGTCTCGCCGGTGAGGAAGCCCACCGCCGCGGCGATCTCCTCCGGCTGGCCGAGGCGCGCCAGGGGAATCTGGCCGAGCAGCACCTTGTGCTGCTCCTCCGGCAGGGCCTCGGTCATGTCGGTGGCGATGAAGCCGGGCGCCACCGCATTGACGGTGATGGCACGGGACGCCACCTCGCGGGCCAGCGCCCGGGTGAAGCCCTCCATCCCCGCCTTGGCGGCAGCATAGTTGGTCTGTCCCAGGTTGCCCATGCTGGCCACCACCGAGCTGATGCTGACGATACGGCCGAAGCGCGCCCGGGTCATGCCGCGCAGGCAGGCCTTGCTGACGCGGTAGACCGACTTGAGATTGGTGTCGACCACCGCATCCCACTCGTCTTCCTTCATGCGCATCAGCAGGTTGTCCCGGGTGATGCCGGCGTTGTTGACCAGGATGGTCGGGGCGCCGAACTCCTCGCTGATCGCCTTGACCAGGGCGTCGACGCTGGCCTGGTCGGTCACGTCGAGCCGGCGCCCGGCGCCCTCGATCCCCTGGGCCTTGAGGTCGGCATCGATCCTCTCGGCACCGGCGTCGCTGGTGGCCGTGCCAATCACGATGCGCCCCTGGCGCCCCAGCTCATGGGCGATGGCCCGGCCGATGCCGCGGCTGGCACCGGTGATCAGGGCGACTCTGGTTTCGGTAGTCATGGTGGTTCCGCCTTCGTCCTGGTGAGGGAAATCAGCCGTTGGCTGACGACTGGCCGGCCGCGTCCCGGGCCAGCTCGAGGGCCGCATCCAGGCTGTCGGGATCGTTGACCGCCAGCCCCTTGCTGCCCCGCGCGATCCGCTTGTTCAGACCGGTGAGCACCTTGCCCGGGCCACACTCGATGAACACCTCGGCACCGCGCTCGACCATCGCCTCGACGCAGGCGGTCCAGCGGACCGGGCGATAGAGCTGCTCGATCAGGCGGGTACGCAGGGTCTCGACATCGGCGTGGGCCTGGGCGTCGACGTTCTGGATCACGGTGTAGCGCGGGGCCCGCAGCTCCAGCTCGCCCATGGCGGCGGCCAGTCGCTCGGCGGCCGGCTCCATCAGCGCGCAGTGGGAGGGCACCGAGACCGGCAGCGGCATGGCACGCTTGGCCCCCGCCTCCTGGCAGGCGGCGATGGCACGCTCCACCGCCGCCTTGCCGCCGGCGATCACCACCTGACCGGGGGCATTGTAGTTCACGGCAGAGACCACCTCGCCATGGGCGGCGTCGGCACAGGCCTTCTCGACCACGGCGTCGTCGAGACCGAGGATCGCCGCCATGGCGCCCTCGCCCACCGGCACCGCCTCCTGCATCGCCTCGCCGCGCAGCTTCACCAGGCGCACGCCCTGGGCGAAGGGGAGCGCCCCGGCACAGACCATGGCACTGTACTCGCCGAGGCTGTGCCCGGCCATGGCGCCGGGGCGGGGGCCTTCCAGCTCCTGCCAGACCCGCCAGATCGCCACGCTGGCACTGAGCAGCGCCGGCTGGGTACAGGCGGTGGCGTTGAGGGCCTCCTCGGGTCCCTCCTGGACCACCTGCCAGAGGTCGTAGCCGAGGGCGTCGGAGGCCTCCTCGAAGGTGGTGCGCACCACGCTGTAGCGTTCCGCCAGTTCCCGCAGCATGCCCATCTGCTGGGAACCCTGCCCGGGGAACACGAGGGCGAGGGGTTGGGTCATGTCAATCACCTATGCTCTTGTTGGCTTTCATCGTCACCGGCGCTTCCCGGTGCGAGGACTCGAGGTCCGCTGTCGGTTCGACCGCCGCGGTCGACCGAATCGATAGCGGGCCGTCGCGGCACCAGCTCCGCCGCCAGATGTCTCGGCAGGTCACGACTGACCTCCTGGACCGCCCGCTGCACCGCATAGTGGAAGCCGGTCGCATCGGCACTGCCGTGGCTCTTCACCACGATGCCGGCCAGGCCCAGCAGGCTGGCGCCATTGTAGCGCACCGGATCCAGCTCGCTCCTGAGCCGCCGCAGCGCCGGCCTCGCCAGCGCCCCCACCAGTCGACTGCTCCAGTGGGCCTCGAAGGTGGTCTGCACCCGCTCGACCAGCATGCGCGCAAGGCCCTCGCTGGCCTTGAGCACCGCATTGCCGACGAAGCCGTCGCAGACCACCACGTCCACGCGGCCGCTGAAGATCCCGTCTCCCTCCACGAAGCCCTGGTAGGCGAGGTGGGGCAGCTCGCGCAGCCGGGCATCCGCCTCGCGGACGCTGGCCGTACCCTTGGTCCCCTCGAGCCCGACATTGAGCAGGGCGACCCGGGGCGCGGCAAGCCCATCCACGTGGCGCGCCATCAGCTCGCCCATCAGCGCGAAGTCCACCAGCCGCTCCGCCGAGGCCTCGACGTTGGCCCCCAGGTCGAGCAGATAGCAGCGCCCCTGCTGGCGGGTGGGGATCGCCGTGCTGATCGCCGGCCTGGGGATGCCGGCCACCGTTCCCAGGGCCCGCCGCGCCAGGGCCATCAGGGCGCCGGTGTTGCCGGCACTGACCCCGGCCGCTGCCTCCCCGGAAGCGACACAGGCCAGCATCCTGGCCATGCTGGAGTCCTGGCCGTGACGCAGCGCATCGGAGGGGCGCACGCCCTGGTCGATGACCCGCGGGGCATCGACGACCTCCAGACGCGAACCGGCCGCGGCGAGCCGCCGCGGCAGGCAGGAGATCTCGTCTTCCAGCGTTCGGCGCACGCCGAACAGCCGGATCTCGAGACGGGGGTCCTGGATCACGGCACTGGCCGCCCCCTGCACGGTAGCGCGGGGACCGAGGTCTCCGCCCATCGCATCGATGGCGATTCTCACGACAGGGTCAGCGGCCAGGCGTCACCGCAGGGCGCGTCGTCGCCTCAGGCGTCGACGACCTTGCGGCCACGGTAGAAGCCGTCGGGGGAGACGTGGTGACGCAGGTGGGTGGTACCGGTCTCCTTGTCCTGGGAAAGGGCCGGTGCGCTCAGCGCGTCGTGGCTACGACGCATGCCGCGCTTGGAACGGGTCTTGCGGTTCTGTTGAACTGCCATGGGATGTCACTCCAGAGTGCAATCGATGATGAATCAGGATTTGCCCTTGAGGCGCTTGAGCACCTCGAACGGGCTCGCAGCGGGCTCACGGGATGCCGCGGCATCCGCCCCACTGGTCAGCTGGTCGCGAGAGACCTCACAGTCGGCCTCGTCGTGGTAAACCACCTGGGGCAGACTGAGGATCAGTTCATCCTCGACCACCGTCAGCAGGTTCAGCTGTTCGTTTTCCACCAGCACCGGCTCGTGGGTGCTCGGCAGCTCGGCTGCCAGAGCGTCGCTGGTGACCATGCCCAGCAGGAACTCGCTCGCCACGCGCTGCGCCATCGGCGAGAGGCAGCGGCGACAGGGCAGCTGCAGCTCGGCCTCCAGGCGGCCGTGGATCACCCGGCGCCCCTGGGCGTCGATGGCGAAGTCGAGCCAGACACGACAGTCGCCGCTCTGGGGGCCGACCTCGTCGGCGAGACGCGCGAAATCATCGAGGGACATCAGTCCTTCGAGGTGCTCGGCGCGGGCGGCGAGCCGGTAGGGCTCGACCCTGCTGGGGAGTCGTGTGGTCAACATAGGCGCGCAATGATAGGCACTCCCCCTGTCCCTGTCAAAGCCGCCGTGGCGCAATCGCGCCTGCTCCGGGTGGCGACGGCGACGGCGCTGCCCGCCCCCTCTCCGGGATCGTCCAGCGGCGCGTCGACTTCATGTTACGCTGCGCCCGTCACCCCGGTCAGGAAACATGCCCATGCCACGCCTCGTTCTTGCCTCCGGATCGCGCTGGCGGCGCCAGCTGCTCGACCGCCTGGAGATCCCCTACGCCTGGGAGAGCCCCGATATCGACGAGACTCCCCGCCCGGGGGAGAGCCCGGAGGCCCTGGTGCATCGACTGGCGCTCGCCAAGGCCGAGCGGCTGGCCGACGCCTGGCCCGACCACCTGATCATCGGCTCGGACCAGGTCGCCCTGTTCGAGGGCGAGATCCTCGGCAAGCCCGGCGACGCGGCCACCGCCCGCGCCAACCTGGCGCGCTTCTCCGGGCACCGCGTGCGCTTCCTCACCGGCCTGGCGCTGCTGGATACCCGCCTGGGTCGCCACCGCGTCTGCCACGAGCGCTACGACGTGGTGTTCCGCCGGCTCGGCGACGAGGAGATCGCTCGCTACGTGGCGAAGGAACAGCCCCTGGACAGCGCCGGGAGCTTCCGCATGGAGGGGCTGGGCATCGCCCTGTTCGAGCGGCTGGAGGGCGACGATCCCAACACCCTGATCGGCCTGCCGCTGATGCGCCTCTGCGCCCTGCTGCGCGAGGCAGGCCTGGATCCGCTGGCGCCTGGCGTCTAGGCAAGTTGTAGGAGGCCAACTCTGTTGGGCGAATGGAGTCCGAAGGCCTCCCAGGTGTGCCTCGAGCTCGCCGCACCATCAGGCGCCTGACGGCGCCAGTCGCGCAGCAGCGCTGCCCTCCTACGCTTCACGGAAGCTGGTAGCGCAGCGGCGAGTCGGCGCGCGGCACCCCCAGCCACTCCATGGCGACGCGACCGAACTGCCGGGTGAAGCGCTCGAAGGGGTCGAGCCGCGGGGTGTAGTCGCGCACCCTCGCCTCCTCCAGCCGCTCGCGCGCGAGCCCGTCCAGGCTGCCGATGGCATCGATCAAGCCCAGCTCGACGGCCTGCTCGCCGCTCCACACCAGCCCGCTGAACAGCCGCTCGTCGTCGACCAGCCGGTCGCCACGTCCCTCGCGGACGGCGGCGATAAACTGGTCATGGGTCGTCTCCAGCACCGACTGCCAGAACTCGCGCTGCTCGGGCGCCAGCTCCGAGAAGGGATCGAGGAAGGCCTTGTTGTCGCCGGCGGCGAAGACCCGGCGCTCCACGCCCAGCCGCTCGATCGCCTCCTCGAAGCCGAAGCTGGCCGAGATCACCCCGATGGAGCCCACCAGGCTGGCCGGGGCGGCGACGATCTCGTCGGCGGCCGCGGCGATATAGTAGGCCCCGCTGGCGCCCACGTCCTCGATGACCGCGATGATCGGCTTGTCGCCCTCGGCGCGCAGCCGCATGATCTCGTCGAAGATCCGCTGGGACTGCACCGGGCTGCCCCCGGGGCTGTCGATCTGCAGCACCACCGCGGCACTCTCCTCGGCGTCCCAGGCGCGCCTGAGGCCGGTGGTGATCCGCTCGGCACTGGCCGGCGAGTCGGCGTCGATCACGCCCTTCACCTTGACCAGCCCCAGGTGGGGGCCGGCCGGCGCGCTGACGCCGGGGCCGGCGAGGAGCCCATAGAGGGTGGCCGACAGCGACGCCAGGATCAGCGCCACGAAGAGAAAGCGGAAGAACAGCTTCCAGCGCCGGGAGCGGCGCTGCTCGGCCAGCACCCCGCCGACCCAGCGATCCATCATCTCCAGCTGGGCCAGGCGCTGCCGCTCGCGCAGGGTCTCGGCATCCTCGGCCGGCGGGGGCGGCGTGGCATCGCTCTGGCGGGCGCGACGCGCCTCCTCCGGGCTGAGCTCGGGCCCCTGGGTCCAGCGGTCGTCTCGTCTGTCGTCGCTCATGGCAGTCTCGTCCTTGCAGCCGTCATCAGAGGGCGCGGCCGACGCCGGCTCGCCCGTGCAGAAAGTCGAAGAGCTCAGGCATCGCCTCGGCGGTGAACGCGGGGCGGCTGGCGGCCAGGCGCTCCGGCGCATGCACCCCCCAGGTCACCGCCACCCGATCCATGCCCAGCGCCCGGGCCATCTCCAGGTCATATTCGGTATCCCCCACCATCACCGCCTCCTCCACGCCGACGCCCAGCTCGGCCAGCAGCTCCTCCAGCATCCGGGGGTGGGGCTTGGAGAGGGTCTCGTCGGCGGTGCGGCTGGCGTGGAACCAGCGGCCGCTGTCGCTCTCGCGGAAGATCCGGTCGAGGCCGCGGCGGCTCTTGCCGGTGGCCACCGCCAGGCGCTGACCGGGTCGCCCGTGAAGGCCGGCCAGCCCCTCCTCGGCACCGGGGAAGAAGCGCATCGGCGCATGATCGCCCTCGACGAAGTGCCAGGCATAGCGGCTGCGCAGCAGCTCGGCGCGATCGGGGTCGATGCCCGGACAGAGGGTGGCGATCGCCTCGGGCAGGCCCAGGCCGATGATGTTGCGCACGCTCTCCGGCGCCAGCTCCCCCCAGCCGGCGTCCCGGGAGGCCGCCTGCATGCAGGCGACGATCCGCGCGGCGGAATCCATCAGGGTCCCGTCCCAGTCGAAGATCACCAGTCGGTAGCGCATTGTCGTCTCCGTGTCAGGCTGAAGGGGTCAGGAGGCGCGGCGGGCTCGGGTCAGCACCGTCTCGAGCTCCTCGGGCAGCGGCGCCCGGATCTGCACCGGCCGCCCGCTGGTGGGCTCGGGAAAGGTCAGCGCCGCGGCATGCAGGAAGAGTCGCGACAGGCCCAGCTCGGCGGACAGCTTCTGGCTGTCGCGACTGCCGTACTTGTCGTCACCGAGCAGCGGATGACCGGCGTGGGCGGCATGCACGCGGATCTGATGGGTGCGACCGGTGACCGGCTCGGCCTCCACCAGGGTCACCCGAGCGAAGGTCTCGCGCACCGCGAAGCGCGTGCGTGCCACCTTGCCGGCCGGATCGACCCTGACCCGGCGCTCGCCGTTGCCGAGCTCATAGCGGTCGAGCCGGGCCGCCACGAAGTCACGCCGGGCCGACCAGCGACCGGCCACCAGGGCCAGGTACTGCTTGTCCATCTGGTGCTGCTTGAGCGAGGCGTTCAGGGCCAGCAGCGCCGGACGCGACTTGGCCAGCAGCAGACAGCCGGAGGTGTCCCGGTCGAGGCGATGGACCAGTTCGAGGAAGTCCAGGTCCTCGCGCACCTGGCGCAGGGCCTCGATCAGGCCGATCTTGACCCCGCTGCCGCCATGCACCGCCAGCCCCGAGGGCTTGTTGATCACCAGCCAGTCGCGTCCCTCCACCAGCACGCTGCCGGCCAGCAGGTTGCGCAGGTTGTCACTGACCTCGCGCACCGCCTCGCGGGGCGAGAGCCGCAGCGGCGGGATGCGCACCACGTCACCCAGCGCCAGGCGGGTATCGGCCTTGACACGCTTCTTGTTCACCCGCACCTCGCCCTTGCGCACGATGCGGTAGATCAGCGCCCGCGGCGCCCCCTTGATCCGGGTCATCAGGAAATTGTCGACCCGCTGCCCCACCTGGCCCTCGGTCACTTCCACCCACTGTACATCGCGCCCTTCGGCCATGCCGAGACTCCACTGCCAGACCTGCGAAAGCCGCATTCTATCGCAGTGCACGCCATCCTGCGCCAATTGCTGGCCACCCCCTTTGCTGTTATATTGCCAACTCGCTTCAGTGGGCCTTTACGGGCCCCATCGAGCGCCTGCACGACAGACACGCAGGTCGAGGCGAAAAGATCAGGCCGCGACGACGCTCACCCGTCCCGCCGCCGCGTAGGAAAGAGAAAGCAACGATACAACGCCACGCCCGGATCCCCAAGTCGCTCCCCCGTCATGGAGCGGCGGCAGGCCACGGGAAACGTTCCACCATCGTGCCGCAGGTCGGCGTCGGCGAATCGATGAATGCCAGGTGTTGGCGGTGACCGCAGGGCCGGATGGGTGACACCCCACCGAGACATGTCCTGCCTCCGCCCCGTACTCAACATGGTCATGTCGTGCCGGTGCCCCGCCTCGGGCGGGCCCCGACACGGCCGGACGCTACTGCGCATCCGCGACATGCGCTGAGCACAAGCACGCAGCACCCAGAGGTTCGCCCACGCCGATGCTCGCCGGCGCCCCATATTGCGAGTCAACATGAAACGGATGCTCATCAATGCGACCCAGCCCGAAGAGCTGCGCGTCGCACTGGTCGATGGACAACGCCTCTACGACCTGGACATCGAGTCCGGTGCCCGGGAACAGAAGAAAGCCAATATCTACCGCGGCAAGATCACCCGCATCGAACCCTCCCTGGAAGCCGCCTTCGTCGATTTCGGCGCCGACCGCCACGGCTTCCTGCCGCTGAAGGAGATCTCCCGGGAGTACTTCGTCAAGGAGCCCGCCTCCGGTCGCCCCAGCATCAAGGAGGTCCTCAAGGAGGGCCAGGAAGTCATCGTCCAGGTGGACAAGGAGGAGCGCGGCAACAAGGGCGCGGCGCTGACCACCTTCATCTCCCTGGCCGGCCGCTTCCTGGTGCTGATGCCCAACAACCCCAAGGCCGGCGGCATCTCGCGGCGCATCGAGGGCGAGGAGCGCAGCCAGCTCAAGGAGGCGATGAACCAGCTCACGGTGCCCGACAGGATGGGCCTGATCGTGCGCACCGCCGGCATCGGCCGCTCCCCCGAGGAGCTGCAGTGGGACCTGGACTACCTGGTCCAGGTGTGGGAGTCGATCACCGCCGAGGCCGGCAAGCGCCCCGCCCCCTTCCTGATCTACCGCGAATCCAACGTCATCATCCGCGCCATGCGCGACTACCTGCGCCAGGACATCGGCGAGGTGCTGATCGACAGCGAGGCGGTGCACCAGGAGGCCCTGGCCTTCATCCGCCAGGTGATGCCCTCCTACCAGCAGAAGATCAAGCTCTACGTCGACGAGGTGCCGCTCTTCTCGCGCTTCCAGATCGAGTCGCAGATCGAGACCGCCTACGAGCGCGAGGTGAAGCTCCCCTCCGGCGGCTCCATCGTCATCGACCACACCGAGGCACTGGTCTCCATCGACATCAACTCGGCTCGCGCCACCCGTGGCAGCGACATCGAGGAGACGGCACTGCAGACCAACCTGGAGGCGGCCGACGAGATCGCCCGCCAGCTGCGCCTGCGTGACATCGGCGGCCTGGTGGTGATCGACTTCATCGACATGAGCCCGGCGCGCAACCAGCGCGAGGTCGAGAACCGCATGCGCGATGCGCTGAAGCTGGACCGCGCCCGGGTGCAGATCGGCCGCATCTCCCGCTTCGGCCTGATGGAGATGTCCCGTCAGCGCCTGCGCCCCTCCCTCGGCGAGACCAGCGGCGTGGTCTGCCCGCGCTGCGACGGCCAGGGCACCATCCGCGACGTGCGCTCCATCTCGCTCTCGATCATGCGCCTGATCGAGGAGGAGGCCATGAAGGAGCGCAGCGCCCAGATCCGCGCCATCCTGCCGGTGCCGGTGGCCACCTACCTGCTCAACGAGAAGCGCAACGTGCTGGCCGACATCGAACGTCGTCAGGGCGTGCGGGTGGTGCTGCTGCCGAGTCCCGAGATGGACACGCCCCACTACGACGTCCAGCGCCTGCGCGACGACCATGTGGACGAGGAAGGCACCGCCACCCTCTCCAGCTTCGAGCTCTCCACCGACACCGAGGTGGGCCGCGAGCCCGAGGCCGCCTTCGGCAAGCCGATACAGCGGGCCGAGGCCGCGGTGAAGACCGTGATCCACCACGAGCCGGCTCCGGCCTCCCTGCAGCAGGAAGAGGCCCCGGCCGCCCCGCCGACGACCCCGGCGCCGGCGCCGGCGCCGGCGGCCAGGAGTGCCCGGCCGCCGGCCGTGCAGCCGCCCGTCGCCGAGCCCCAGGCCGGCGTGCTGGGCCGCCTGGTCAAGGGCCTGGCCAAGCTGCTGGGCAGCGACGAGGCCCCCGCCGATGGCGAGCAGAAACCGTCCCCCCGCCAGGACGCATCGCGCGACGACAAGGGCGCCCGCAAGCCCTCCCCGCGTGACGACGAGCGGGGCAGCGAACGCGGTAACCGCAACGGCCGCCAGCGTCGCCCCCGCAACGAGGAGCGCCGCGGCGCGCCGCGCCAGGAGAGCGAGCGCGGCGAGGCCAGGGGCGACGGCGCCGAGAGCCGTGACAACCGCGGCAGCCGTGGCGGTCGCGGACGCGGGCGCCAGGACGATGGCCGCCCGGCCCGTCAGCAGGAGGCGCCCCGCACCCGCGACGAGAAGTCCAGGGACGACAAGCCCCGGGATGACAAGCCGCGCGACGATTCGCGTCGTCGCGGCAGCGAGCGCCGCGACGAGCGTGCCGCCGAGAAACCCGCTGGCCCCAAGGCCGACGCGCCCCAGGCAGAGGCACCGGTGGATGACGGCAAGCCCAAGCGCACCCGCAACAACCCGCGCAACCGCAGCCGGCAGCATGCTATCAACCCCAAGGCGGTAGAGGAGCAGCAGCGCCTGCTGGCGGAAGCCCCGAAGGAAGACGCCAAGCCCGACGCCGCCCCGAAGGTGGAAGAGACGTCCGAGGCCCCGAAGGCAGACGCCAAGCCTGAGACCAAGGCAGAAGAGAAGACGGAAGCCAAGGTCGAGGCACCGAAGGCAGACCAGAAGCCGGAGCCCAAGGCCGAAGCGCCCAAGGCGGAGCAGGAGCCCGTCGAGCCCAAGGCCGAGCCGAAGCCGGAAGCCAAGGCCGAGGCGCCCAAGGCGGAGCAGAAGCCCGAAGCCAAGGCCGAAGCGCCTAAGGCAGAGCCGAAGCCCGAGCCCAAGGCCGAGGCACCCAAGGCCGAACCGAAAGCCGCCGAGGCCAGGGCCGAGGCACAGAAGGTCGAGCCGAAAGCTGACGAGGCCAAGGCCAAGGCTGAGCCGAAGCCCGAAGCCAAGGCCGAGCCGAAGCCCGAAGCCAAGGCCGAGCCGAAGCCCGAAGCCAAGGCCGAGCCGAAGCCCGAAGCCAAGACCGAGCCGAAGCCCGAAGCCAAGGCCGAGCCGAAGCCCGAAGCCAAGGCTGAGCCGAAGCCCGAAGCCAAGGCCGAGGCACCCAAGGCGGAGCCGAAGCCCGCCGAAGCCAAGGCCGAGGCACCCAAGGCCGAACCGAAAGCCGCCGAGGCCAGGGCCGAGGCACAGAAGGTCGAGCCGAAAGCTGACGAGGCCAAGACCGAGCCGAAGGCCGAAGCCAAGGCCGAAGCACCCAAGGCCGAGCCGAAAGCTGCCGAAGCCAAGGCCGAGACGCCCAAGGCCGAGCCGAAAGCCGCTGAAGCCAAGGCCGAGGCGCCCAAGGCCGAGCCGAAAGCCGCCGAAGCCAAGACTGACGCGCAGACGCCCGCCAACGCCGGGGAGACGCCGGAAGAGCGCCGTGCCAGCCGTCGCCGCCGCCGCGCCCATAACGATCCGCGCGAGATCCGCCGTCGCGAGTTGGAGGCGAAGGCCCAGGAGGGCAAGCAGGGCTGAGGCCCCGCATCGCCCTCACCAATGACAGCGCCCGCAGCCAAGGCTGCGGGCGCTGTCGTTTGGGGCTCCCGGTCAGGTATCTCTCAGCGGCTCAGGGTCTCTCCCCGGCCAGCCGCGGCTCGCGCTCGAGTTCGACGCCGAAGCGCTCGCGCACCCGGTCGGCGACGCGCCCGGCAAAGCCCAGCAGCTCCTCGGCGCTGCCGCCGCCGAAGTGGACCAGCACCAGGGCCTGGCGGTCATGCACACCGAAGTGCTCCTCCCGCCAGCCCCTGAGGCCACAGCGGTCGATCAGCCACCCGGCGGCCAGCTTGACCCGTCCGTCCGGCTGGGGAAAGTGCGGCATGTCGGGCGACGCGGCGAGCAGGCGTGCGGCCTGCTCGCCCGCCACCAGGGGGTTCTTGAAGAAGCTGCCGGCATTGCCCAGCAAGGCGGGGTCGGGCAGCTTCTCGCGACGAATGGCACACACCGCCTCGGCCACCTCCAGGGCGCTGGGCGCGACGCCCACCCGGGCGGCCAGGTCGCCGTAGCCGAGTCGCGGGCGCGGCGAGCGGGAGAGCCGCATGACCAGCCGGGTGATCACCACCCGGCCGTCCAGCGCCCCCTTGAAGATGCTGTCGCGATAGCCCAGGGCGCAGTCGTCGGCAGACAGCACCGCCTCGCGACCGTCCTCGAGATGCACCAGGTGCACGGCCTCGAGCACCTCGCCGAGCTCCACGCCATAGGCACCGATGTTCTGGATCGGCGCGGCGCCGCAGTGGCCCGGGATGAGCGCCAGGTTCTCCGTGCCCCAGAGGCCCCGACCGGCCAGGGCCATCACCAGGTCATGCCAGACCACCGCGGCCTCGGCGTGGACGCGAACGCCGTCGCCCTCGCCCGCCTCCAGCCACCAGGCATCCATGGCCGGCCGCAGCACCAGGCCCGCCAGGCGGGCCGGCAGGATCAGGTTGCTGCCGCCGCCCAGCACCGTCAGCGGCCATGCCTCGCGACGGGCCAGCGCCAGGGCCTCTCTCAGCTCGGCCGTGGTCGTCGGCGCGGCGAAGTGCTCGGCGCGGCACGGCAGCCCCAGGGTATTGGCCCGGGAGAGGTCATGGTCGGCCTGGAGCGCCAGGCTCAAGGCCGGGCCTCCAGGCGGGCCTCGACGGCCTCCAGCAGCCCGCGGGACGCCGCCTCGACCAGGTCCAGCACCTCCTCGAAGCCGGCCTCACCGCCGTAGTAGGGGTCGGGGACGGCGCGGCCGGGCATCCCCGCAAACTCGAGGAAGAGCCCGACATGGGCCCGGCTGTCGGCGGGCCGGCGGGACTCGATGGCGGCCAGGTTGTCGTGGTCCATGGCCAGCAGGTAGTCGAAGGCCGCGAAGTCCGCGTCATCCAGCTGGCGGGCACGCAGCGCGGAGAGGTCGACGCCCCGGCGGGCCGCCGCTTCCCGGGCCCGGGCGTCCGGCCCCTTGCCTACATGCCAGTCGCCGATCCCGCAGGAGTCCACGTGGACCCGATGGGCCAGCCCGCGCTCGTCGAGCAGGCGGCGGAACACCCCCTCGGCGGTGGGGGAACGGCAGATGTTGCCGAGACAGACGAACAGCACTCTCATCAGGCACCTCCCTTGTCGTCATGGACATCGGCCAGCAGGGCGCGCACCCGCGCCAGGTCTTCCGCGGTGTCGACCCCGGCCGGATGCGGCTCGCGGGCCAGGGCCACCTGGATGGCATGGCCATGGTGCAGGGCGCGCAGCTGCTCGAGATGCTCGAGGCGCTCCAGGGGGGACGGCGTCCAGTCGCGGTAGTCGGCCAGGAAGCCGGCACGGTAGGCGTAGAGGCCGATGTGGCGCAGCCAGGCATCGGTCTCGAGCAGCTCGGGCCGGGCGGCGAAGGCGTCACGGTCCCAGGGGATCGGCGCGCGGGAAAAGTAGAGGGCTCGGCCGCTGAGCGCCCGCACCACCTTCACCACGTTGGGGTTGAACAGGCTCTCGACATCGCTGATCGGCTCGGCCAGGGTGGCGATGGAGGCCTCGGGGTCGTCGAAGAGCCGATCGGCGACCTGGTCGATCAGCCGCGGGGGGATCAGCGGCTCGTCGCCCTGAACGTTGACCAGCACGGCGTCGTCGGCGAGCCCCAGCCGCTCGGCCACCTCGCCCAGGCGGTCGGTCCCGGAGGGGTGATCGGCCCGGGTCATCAGCACCTCGGCCCCGCAGGGCAGCAACGCCTCGCGGATGCGCGCATCGTCGGTGGCCACCACCACCCGGGCGGCCAGGCTCTCGCAGGCCCGGCGCCAGACATGGGCCACCATGGGCTCGCCGGCGATCTCCGCCAGCGGCTTGCCGGGCAGCCGCGACGAGGCGAACCGCGCCGGGATGACGGCGATGTACTCGCGCGCCGCCATCACGCCTCTCCCGGGCGTCCGGGGGAGTCGTGGAGCTTCTCGTCGACGGAGAGCTCCCGTGCCTCCTCGGGCAGCATGACCGGGATGCCGTCACGCACCGGATAGGCCAGGCCATCGAAGAGACAGTGCAGCTCCCGGGCCTCGCGGTGATACTTGAGCTTGCCCTTGCAGAGCGGGCAGACCAGCATGGCCAATAGCTCCTTGTCCATTCTCGAACCTCCTGGGGCGACCCGCGGGTCAGCCGCTTGCTCCGCCTCGGGCAGTCTCCCGAGGCGCTCGAAATCGTTCCAGCCGCGCCTCGAACCAGGCCTCGAAGGCCGGATCCGGGGCAGCGACCACGTCCAGCACCCAGCTGTCGTCGGGGGCAAGGCCCCGGCACTTCACCGCATCCTTGGCGGTCATCACCAGCGGCCGGTCGTCGCCGAAGGCGAGGTCCTCGGCACGGAAGGCGTGGTGGTCCGCCATGGGGTGGGGGATCACCGCCACGCCGAGGGCTTCCAGGCTGGCGAAGAAGCGCGACGGGTTGCCGATGCCGGCGACGCCATGGACCGGACCCGCGAAGGGCAGCGGGGCCAGCGGACACCGCCGGCCATCGCCGAGCCGTCGCCAGCCCGACGGCACCAGCCGCATGCTGAAGGCCCCGTCCGGCGCCGCGAAGGCCGGCTCGCCGTTGACCATCACCGCGTCGACGCTCGCCAGCCGCGACAGAGGTTCGCGCAGCGGTCCCGCCGGCAGGCAGCGGCCGTTGCCGAACCCGCGCCGACCATCCACCACCACCAGTTCCAGGTCGCGCCCCAGCGCCAGATGCTGCAGGCCGTCGTCCGACAGCAGGATATCGCAGCCGGCCTCGAGCAGCAGGCGCGCGCCCCTCGGGCGGTCCGGATCCACCACCACGGGAAGGGCGGTCTGCTCCGCGAGCATCCGTGGCTCGTCACCGCACTGCGCCACCGGGGTATCGGCCGTGACCCGCAGCGGATAGGCCTCCGACCGTCCGCCGTAGCCGCGCGAGAGGATGCCCGGGCGCCAGCCCCGCTCGACCAGCCGGCCCGCGAGCCAGGCCACCAGCGGGGACTTGCCGGTGCCGCCGAGGGTGATGTTGCCCACCACGACCACCGGCACCGGCGCGCGCCACACCGGCCGGCGCCCCGCGGCGAAGGCCGCCGCCCGTCGGGCCACGGCGCGGCGGTACAGCGCCTCCAGCGGGCGCAGCGCGCGCAGCCAGCCGGCGCCGCCGTAGGCGGCCGCCAGCCAGCGCTCGCCCAGCCCGCCGCTCATGCCGACGGGGCCTCCTGGAACTGCAGGCGATGGAGGGCCGCCGCAAGTGCCCCCGTCGGCCAGCGCCTTCCCATGCTGTTCATGACGACGGCGCCTCCTGGAACTGCAGGCGATGAAGGGCCGCGTAGGCCCCGTCGCGGTCAATCAGCTCGGCGTGGCTGCCCTGCTCGACGATCTCGCCCTGCTCCATCACCAGGATGCGGTCGGCGCGCTCGATGGTCGACAGGCGATGGGCGATCACGAAGGTGGTCCGCCCTCGGCACACCTCCTCCAGGGCCGCCTGGATATGGCGCTCGGATTCGGTATCCAGCGCCGAGGTGGCCTCGTCGAGGATCAGCAGCGGGGCATCCTTGAAGATCGCGCGGGCGATGGCCAGGCGCTGGCGCTGGCCCCCGGAAAGCATCACCCCGTTGTCGCCGACCACGGTGGCATAGCCCCCCGGCAGGCGATCGATGAACTCGTCGGCATGGGCCGCCCGGGCGGCGGCCTCGATGGCGGCGGGGTCGGCATCGGGCTCCCCGTAGGCGATGTTGTCGGCGATGCTGGCGTTGAACAGGGTCACCTGCTGCGATACCAGGGCGATCTGGCGACGCAGCGGGGCCAGGCGGTACTCCTCCACGGGCACGCCGTCGATCAGCAGGCGGCCGGCGGTGGGCCGGTAGAAGCGCGGCAGCAGGCCCATCAGGGTCGACTTGCCGCTGCCCGAGCGGCCGACGATGGCCACCATCTCCCCCGGCGACACCTCGAGGTCGATCCCCTTGAGCACCTCGGGCTGGCCCTCGCCATAGGCGAAACGCACGCCCTCCAGGATCACCCGCCCCGCGAGCCGGCCCGGCTCGCGGGCGCCCTCGTCGCGCTCGGGCGGCTCGTCGAGCAGGCCGAACAGCTCGGCGGCCGCGGCGATGCCCTTCTGGATCTCGCTGTTGATCTCGGTCAGCTGGCGGACCGGCTTGGCCATCAGCGAGGCGGCGGTCACGAAGCCGACGAACTCGCCGGGGGTCATGTCGGCCATCAGGGCGGGCGACATGGCCAGCCACACCAGCACGGCCAGGGAGAGCGCCACCAGCAGCTGGATCACCGGGGTGCTGATGGCCTTGGTCAGCGCCTCCTTCATGCTCTGCTGGCGGTTGTAGTCACTGGCCGCGGCGAAGCGCGCCTTCTCGAAGGCCTCGGCCCCGTGGGTACGCACCACCCGATAGCCGGAGAGGGCCTCCGAGGCCACGTGGGTGACGTCGCCCATGGAGGCCTGGATGCGGCTCGAGATGCGCCGGAACCGCTTGCTGGCATAGCTGACCACGCCGCCGATCAGCGGGGTCACCGCCAGGAACAGCAGCGTCAGCATCCAGTTGGTCCACAGCAGGTAGCTCACCAGGCCGATGACGAAGAGGCCTTCCCGCAGCAGGATGGTGATCGCCTTGGTGGCCGCGCCGGTGACCTGCTCCACGTGGTAGGTGACCCGCGAGATCAGGTGGCCGCTGGAGTGGGTGTCGAAGAAGCGCCCCGGCAGGTGCAGCATGTGGTTGAACACGTTGCAGCGCAGCGCATGGACCACGTTGCGGGCCACGTTGCTCATGTAGTAGGTGCCGAGGAAGGTGCCGAGCCCGCGGGCGGCGAACATGCCGACCACGAACAGCGGCAGGAACAGCCGGAAGCCGGCATCGGGGTTCTGGATGCCATCGATCAGCCGCTTCATCATCTCCGCCAGGGCGGTGCTCGAGGCGGCATAGATGGCATAGCCGAGGATGGCCAGGGCAAAGGAGCGCCAGTGCGGCCGCACGTAGCCCAGCAGCTGCCGGTAGAGCGTCCAGCCCGAATGGTGTGGGGTCCCGTCCTGGTTCACGGTGTCTCCGCTTGAGTGGATGAAGCCTCGGTGGTGGCGATGCGCACCTGGCGGATGCCCTGCAGGCCGGCCTGGTCGAGGGCGCGCACCACGTCGGCGTGGCGTGCCCGGGCATCGGCCTCCACCACCAGGCCGTGCTCCCGGGCCTGTTCGGCCTCGGCGGCCAGGGCGTCACCGAGGGCGGCGGCGGAGAGGTCGCGCTCGCCGAGCCGGTAGCGGCCCTCGGCGGTGATCACAAGGGTCACCGGCGACGCCTCCGCGGCCAGCCCGCTGGCGCTCTCGGGGAGCTCCAGCTCCAGGGCCTGGCGGGTCTCGAAGGTGGTCGAGACCATGAAGAAGATCAGCAGCAGGAAGACCACGTCGATCAGCGGCGTGAGGTTCACCTCTACCGGATCGCGTCGGGTGCGAGGCAACCTCACGGCTGCCGCACCCGGGGCGCGATGCGCCCGTCGGCCTCCTGGCGCTCGGCCTCGGCCTCGTGGCGCTCCGCCAGGGTCAGCTCACCCGGATAGTGGGCCAGGAACTCCACCACCTGACCGGCCTGCTCCTCCATGCGCACGGTGATGTCCTCTACCCGGCGCTGGAAGTACCGATGGAACATCAGCGCCGGGATCGCCACGGTGAGGCCCGCCGCCGTGGTGACCAGGGCGCGGGAGATGCCACCGGCCAGGTCGGCGGTGCGGCTGGCCCCGTCGCCCGAGACGATCACCGAGAACACCTCGATCATGCCCACCACGGTGCCCAGCAGGCCGATCAGCGGTGCAATGGCGGCGATGGTGCCCAGCGGGCTGAGGAAGCGCTCCATGTCGTGGATCACCGCGGTGCCGGCCTCCTGCAGCCGCGCCCTCACCTGCTCATGGCCAAGCCGGGCATTGCGCAGCCCCGCGGCCAGCACGCCACCCAGTGGCGAATGACTCTCGAGCCAGTAGAGGTTCACCTGGCCGCGGGCCACCAGCGAGCAGACCTCCTGCCCCAGCCCCATGGGGGCGATGCGCCCGGCGCGCAGGGTCCACAGCCGTTCGATGATGATCACCGTGGCCAGCAGCGAGCAGCCGAGCAGCGGCAGCATCAGCCAGCCCCCGGCGATCAGGGCCTCCATCATGTCCATGCGCTTCCCCCTGCAGATGCCCGGTCTCTCGAGCCCGGTTACTCGGGAGATTCTAACGCAAGGCAGCCCCCTTCGACACCGCCGTGCCGCCAGGGTAGCGGATGCTCCCCCCGCACCCTCGCCGCCTGGCCATCCCCCAGCCACAGGGTGACGGCGCCGTCGTGGGCGGTGCTCCACAGGCAGCTGCCGACGCCACGGAAGCGTCGCACCACGCCGTCATCCGGGTGGCCGAAGGGATTGTGGCGCCCCGCGCTGAAGACCACGTGCTGCGGCACCAGGTGCTGGACAAGCTGCGGCCCGGAGCTGGTGCGGCTGCCGTGATGGCCGGCCACCAGCGCCGTCAGCGGCGCCTCGGCCTCGAGCAGGAAGGCGCGTTCCACCTCGCGCCCGACGTCCCCGGTGACCAGCAGCCGCTGGCCGCCGGCACTGGCCTCGAGCACGCAGGAGCGGTCGTTGCTGGACAAGCCGGCGGTGTCGGCCGGCGGCCACAGGAAGCGAAAGCGCACCCCGTCGCGCTCCCAGGCGTCACCCGCCCGGCAGGGCGTGAAGGCCACGTCGAGCGTCTCGCCGGGGGGCGCCAGGAAGTCTCCGACCCGGTGCCGGTCGACCAGCCCCCCTACCCCGCCGGCATGGTCCAGGTCAGCGTGGCTGATGATCACCCGGTCGAACCGCTGGCCGGGCGGCCAGAGGGTCTCGAGGGGCGTGAAGCCAGAGCCGAAGCGCGGCCCGGCGTCATAGAGCGCCCGGTAACCGGCGGTACGCAGCTCGATCAGCTGCCCCTGGCCGACGTCATGGACCCGCACCCGCAGCTCGCCGGGCGCCAGCTCGGGCGGGGGCGTGGTGATCGCCGGCACCGCCAGCAGCACCAGGGAACCGACCAGGCGCAGCGCCCGGGCCAGCCCCGGCAGGACCCAGAGCAGCGCCATGAGCCCCAGCGCCAGGGCCAGCGGCGTCACCTGGTCGGGGGACGGCAGCCAGAGCGGCAGCCACTCGACCGCCAGCTCGAGCAGCCCGGTCAGGAGCTCGACCAGGCGACCGAACAGCCACCAGCAGAGCGTCGAGAGCGGCGCCAGCGGGGCGCTCAGCCAGCCCAGCAGGCCGAGCGGCACCATCAGGCTGCTCACCAGCGGCACGGCCAGGAGGTTCACCAGCGGCGCCGCCGGGGCCAGCCGGGCAAAGGCGACGAGCACGGCGGCGGCCATCAGCGGGGCCAGCAGCAGCTGGGTGCGCACCAGAGCCCGGAGCCAGCCGCGCAGCCCGTGCGGTCGGGGCCTGCCCTGCCAGATCAGGATCAGCAGCGCCACCGCCAGGAAGGAGAGCCATAGCCCCGGCCGCCAGGCGGAACGGGGATCGACCAGCAGCACCAGGGCCAGCGCCAGCCACCAGCCCTGCCAGGGCCCCGGCGCGTGCCGGCCGCTGGCCACCCAGAGCCCCACCAGGGTCATGATCATGGCGCGCATGGCCGGTGGTTCGAGGCCGGCCAGGCCGGCATAGGCCACCGCGGCCGCCCCGGCGAGCCACCAGGGCCAGACCGCCAGCCGCCATCGCCCCGGCGTCGCCAGTCGCGCGGCACCGCGCCCCAGCAGCAGCACGAAGGTCGCCACCAGCCCCACGTGGAGCCCCGAGATCACCATCAGGTGCGTGGTGCCGCTGGCATTGAGCAGCGCCCAGTCGTCGGGGGTCAGGCGCTCGCTCGCCCCCAGGGTCAGGGCCGCCAGCCAGCGGGCGTGGCGCGGCGGGAGGTCGCGGGCATCGAGATGGGCCAGCGCCGGGCGGCGCAGGGAGAGTGCGGGCGGCGCCAGCCGCCGGGGCGGCGGATCGCGCCGCACGTAGCCGGTGGCCTGGATCCCCTCCCGCCAGAGCCAGGCACGGTAATCGAAGGTGTCGGGGTTGGCCAGGCCGGACGGCGGGCGCAGGCGCACGACCAGGGACCAGCGCTCGCCGGGCCGCATCGCCGGCGCCTCGTAGGCACTCAGCCGAACCCGCCGCAGGGCGTCGCAGGGCAGCCGGCCCTCGGCCAGCGAGGTACAGCTCTCGACGGCCAGGGTCAGCCGGGTGAGGCGCGCCTCCGGCGACACCTCGAGCAGCCGTCCCTCCACGGCCAGGTCCTCGCGCACCAGGCCCTCGGGCAGGTCCGCGCCCCTTGCCAGCAGTACCGCGACGGCCACCGCGGCCATGGCCCCCAGCGGCAGCAGCCAGGCCCAGCGTCGCCCGGCCATTGCCCACAGCACGGCGAGGCCGAGGCCCTCCCCCAGGCCCGGCGGGGCTTGGCTCCCCAGCGCCACGCCGAACAGCACGGCCAGCGCCAGGGGAATGGCCAGTCCAAGCGGCATTCCGTTGCTCCCGGATGGTGCTCCGCCCCGCCCCGGTGGCCGCGACGGCAGCGCGATTCCGTGGAAGCGGCGGCATGGCAGGTGACATGGCTTGTATGGATAATAGCCCCCATCACGATGCCGCGAGCCCGATGTCATGCCGCGCCGCTTCCTCCAGCGCTACATGCCCCACCCCGACACGCTCAGGCGCCAGCGCTCGCTGCGTTTCATGGGTCACCTGATCGGCAATCCCGCCCTGTGGGTGCTGTCGCGCCGCAGCGTGGCCAACGCCTTCTCGGTGGGGCTGTTCAGCGCCATGCTGCCAATCCCCTTCCAGATGGTGGTGGCGGCCTTCGGCGCCTGGCTGGCCCGCTGCAACCTGCCGCTCTCGGTGGGCCTGGTGTGGATCACCAACCCGCTGACCATGCCGATCATCTTCTACGGCAACTATCGCCTCGGCGCCTGGCTGATGGACACCCCCGCCCGGGAGGCCCCCGAGCGCCTGTCCACCCGCTGGATCGCCGAGCAGATGGCCGACATCCTGCCGGCCCTGGCGGTGGGCTCGGTGGTCACTGCCGTGCTGCTGGCGATCCTCGGCAACGTGGTGATCCGCCTGCTGTGGCGCTGGCAGGTCTCGCGGAGCTGGAAGCAGCGTGCCCGGCGACGCCGCCGGCGCCGGGGCCGAGAGACGCCCTGAGCGACAACGCAAGCGGCCGGTGCCCGAGGGCACCGGCCGCGTTGCTTGCAGGGTACGTCGCGCCTCAGCGCTCGGTCGCGGCCTCGCGCGGCTGGGCGGTGAGCCGGCCTTCATCGAGACGCATCACCCGGTCCTGGTGGGCCGCCAGTGCGGGGTCGTGGGTCACCACCACGAAGGCACAGGCGGCGTTGCGGGCCAGGTCGTCCATCAGCGCGAGGATACTGGCCGCGGTGTGCTGGTCCAGGTTGCCGGTGGGCTCATCCATCAGCACCAGGCTCGGGTCGGTGACCAGGGCGCGGGCAATGGCCACCCGCTGGCGCTCTCCCCCCGAGAGCTCGCCAGGCTTGTGGTCGGCACGCGCCGCCATGCCGACCTTGTCCAGCAGTTCGCGGGCCCGCACCTCGGCGGCCTTCTTGCTCAGCCCGCGCACGATCAGCGGCAGGGCCGCATTCTCCAGCGCGGTGAACTCGGCCAGCAGGTGGTGGAACTGGTAGACGAAGCCGATATGGCGATTGCGGAAGCGTCCCAGCGCCGCCTCGCCCAGCGCCAGCAGCGACTCGCCGGCGATCCGCACCTCGCCCCGGCTGGGCCGGTCGAGCCCGCCCAGCAGGTTGAGCAGCGTGGTCTTGCCGGAGCCGGAGCTGCCGACGATGGCCACCCGCTCCCCGGCATGCACCTTCAGCGCCAGGCCGTCGAGCACGGTGATGTCCTGGGGCCCCTCGCGGTAGATCCGGGTCAGGTCGTGGCACTCCAGCATCGGCTGGCCGGCGGTGCGCTCCATCGGGCGCTCCTCGTTGCGTGTCGTGTCCATGTTCGGCTCACTCATAGCGCAGCACCTCGGCCGGCTGGACGCGCGCCGCGCGCCAGGCGGGATAGAGGGTCGACAGGAAGGTCAGGCCCAGCGCGGCCGTGACGATGTCGCGCACATCCGTCCAGTCGAGCCGCGAGGGCAGGTTGCTGATGAAGTAGACCCCGGCATCGAGGAACTGGATGCCGAACAGGCTCTCGACCCCGTCGATGATGTCGGAGATGGTCAGGGCCAGCAGCACGCCCAGCCCCACCCCGATCAGGATGCCGATCACCCCGATGGCCAGCCCCTGGACGATGAAGATGCCCATGATCGACCTCGGCGTGGCCCCGATGGTGCGCAGGATGGCGATATCGGCATGCTTGTCGGTGACCACCATCACCAGGGTCGAGACGATGTTGAAGGCGGCCACGGCGATGATCACCGTGAGCAGCAGCGCAATCATGCGCTTCTCCATCTGGATCGCCTGGAAGAGGTTGCCGTGGGAGAAGGTCCAGTCGACGCCGCGATAGCCCGGGCCCAGCTCGTCGATGATCGCGCGGGTCTCGCTGCCGGCCATGAAGAGGTCATCGAGCTCCAGGCGCAGGCCACCCACCGCCTCGCCCAGGCGCGCCAGGGTCTGCATATCCTCGATATTGGCATAGGCCAGGCCGGCGTCGAGGTCGGCGCCGACGTTGAAGATGCCGCTCACCGTGAAGCGCTTCAGGCGCGGGAAGACCCCCGCGGGGGTGATCGAGGCCTCGGGGACCAGCAGGGTCACCCGGTCGCCCACGCCGACCCCGAGCCGTCGGGCCAGGATCGAGCCGAGCACGATGTTCCACTCGCCGGGCTCCAGGTCGGCCAGGCTGCCCTGCTGCATGTGGCGGCCGATGATCGAGACGCGATCCTCCCACTCCGGGTGGATGCCATTGACCATGGCGCCCTGGTTGCGTCCGCCCACCGAGAACATGCCCTGCTGCTCCACGTAGGGCGCCGCGCCGATGACCCGCTCGCGCTCCATCAGGCGTTCGGCCAGCGACTCCCACTCCACCATGCCGGTGCGCGACTCCACCTTGGCGTGGGGCACCATGCCCAGGATGCGCGTGCGCAGCTCGTGGTCGAAGCCGTTCATCACGGAGAGCACGAGGATCAGCACGGCCACGCCCAGCATGAGGCCCAGCATGGAGGTCAGGGAGATGAAGGAGATGAAGTGGTTGCGGCGCTTGGCGCGCACATAGCGCAACCCGATCAGGAAGGGCAGTCGGTCGAGCATGGTGGCGTTCCTTGTCGGCGGGCGCCCATGGTAAGGCTTTTCGTGCGCCGCTGCATCGGGGGTGGCTGCGCCTTGCCGCGGATTTGCACCCTGGCCGCTCAGGCCAGGCGTGAGTCCCCCCGCGGCTGCGGCGCCGGCATGCCGATGCAGGCCCCCTGGGCATGGTCGATGCCCAGCTCGCGCACCAGGGCCAGCACCTCGGGGCTGTGGACGAACTCGGCCACCGTCTGCAGGCCCAGCTCCCGGGCGAAACGCACGATGCCCCGGGTCAGGGTCAGGGCGCCCGGGTCACGGTCCAGATGGCGGATCAGGCTACCGTCGATCTTCAGCAGGTCGACGTCCAGGCGCAGCAGGTGCTCGAAGTTGGCGTAGCCGGTGCCGAAGTCATCGATGGCGATGCCCACGCCCAGCGCCCGGGCCCGGGCGATGACGGCGCCGACCGCCGCATAGTCCTCGATGCCCTCCGACTCGAGGAGCTCGAGGATCAGCCGCTCGCCGAGGCCGCTCTCGGCCACCCGGGCGAGCAGCGGTTCGCTGATCTCGGGGTCCAGCAGGTCCTCGGCGGAGAGGTTGAGGGAGAAGGCCCCGTCGCTGTCGCGCATGGCCTCCAGGCAGCGCTCGACCATGGTCAGCGTCAACCGCCGGTGCAGCCGGCTGCGCCGGGCCACCTCCAGGAACTGGCCCGGGCCCACCGGCTCGCCGGCCTCGTCGATCAGTCGCATCAGGCACTCGTGCTTGGCGACCCGGCCGCTGGCCAGGTCGAGGATCGGCTGGAAGTAGGCGACGATCCGCCCCTCCTCCAGGGCCGTCGTCAGCCGATTGGCCCAGGCCAGGTTCTGCTCGTAGCCTTCGCGCATGCGACTCGCGGGGTCGTGGATCCGATAGCCCAGCTGCTGCTCCCGCGCCTGGCGCAGCGCCATACCGGCGGCGCTGAGGAGCCCCTCGCGCCCCCCCTCCTCCAGCTGCCAGGTGGCGGCCAGCCCCAGGGTGGCATGCAGCGGCAGCTCCTGGCCCCGCCAGACGAGGCGGGTGCTCCCCACCGCCGACTGGAGCGCCTGCAGGCGCCCCGGCAACGCTTCCGGCGGGAGGCGCCCCGGCAGCCAGATCGCCTGCTCGTCGGCGGGCATGCGGTAGAGCCGGCTGCCGCGCCACTCGGGCAGCGCCAGCAACGCCCCGAGCCGGGCGACCATGTGGCGGATCACCTGGTCGCCGCACTCGTGGCCGAACACTCCATTGAACTGCTTGAAGCCATCGACGTTGACCAGCACCAGCGCCCCCGGACGCTGCTCCTCGAGGTCGGCCAGCAGCCGGGCCCGGTTGGGCAGGCCGGTGAGCGGGTCGGTATAGAGGGTGCGCAGCCGGCGCAGCATGCCGGCGACGCGCAGCAGGATCACCACCGCCAGCAGCAGCACGCCCGCACCGACGGCGGACATGATGCGCAGGTTGGCCTGGCGCATGGGCACCAGCACCGCATCGATCTCGGCCTGGGGCACGCCGATGCCGAACACCATGCCGGCCCGGGTAGTGGCATGCAGCAGCGTCCAGGCCTCGCCCTCCAGGGCCAGGGACCGTCGCGCCTGCGCGTCCGTGGCGTCGCGATGCAGCTCCAGGTCGATGATCGCCTCGATCAGCGGCTGGGCACGGGCCTGGTCCTCCGCCCAGGCCAGGCTCGAGAGGTTGCGGTTCTCGCGGTCCACCAGGAAGGCGAAGGCGCTCGGGGTCACGTCCACGTCGCTGACCAGGCCGATGATGTCACCGGCCACCCAGTCGCTGGCCGCCATGCCCAGCAGCCGCCCCTCGGCGTCGACCACCGGGACACCGACGCTGACCACCACGTCGTCGATGCGTGACTTGAAGTAGGCGGCGGTCCAGTGAATGGCCGGGGCGCCCTCCCGCCAGGCGTCCAGGCGACGCCGCAGCCAGTCGGCCTCGTTCCAGCCGGCCTCCAGCGGCTCGACGCGCAGCGTCTCGCCGTCCCGCCAGGCATGCACGCCCAGCGTCAATGACGGGTCGGTGAGCCATAGGGTCACCCCCTGGGCATCGGGAAAGTCGACCAGCGCCTGGCGCAGGGCGGCCTCGACGGCCTCGCGCCCACCGTCCAGCGCCACCAGCAGCTCGCCGGTCCGCGCCAGGTCACGGGTGTTCTGCTCCATGCGCCGGTGGTGGGCATCGATGCGCCCACGGTTGGCCTGGAAGGTCTCGTGGATCTGGCGCTCGCGCAGTTCGGCCAGGGAGGACTCGGCGATGCGCAGATTCAGGCCGGAGAGCAGCCACATGCCGCCGAGGAAGAGCGCCACCAGCAGGGCCAGCAGCAGCATGATGACGTGGCGCCCGGCCAGCCCGGTGCCGGGAGGCCTCATGGCGTGGCCTCGAGATCATCGCCGTCGGCCGCCTCGGCGAGGGCCTCGAGGCGGGTGGCCGCCACTTCGTCGCCGTTGTCCGCGGCGCGCCGGAACCAGCGAATCGCCGACGCGGTGTCGCCCTCGAGTTCCTCCAGGCGGCCCATGTGGTGCTGGGCCCGAGCATCGCCCTGCTCGGCGGGGCCGGCGCACGCCTCGCGCGCCTGCTGGAGGTTGCGGATGGTGAAATAGAGATAGCAGTCGTTGGCCTGGCGGCGGTCCACCGCCTGCTCGACGTCGGCCTCCTCCGCGACTCGCGGGGCCGGTGTCGACTCGGCGGGTGGGGGCGTCGGGGCGGCCATGGCGGTCGACGCCTCTCGCTCCCTGACCCGCGCGAAGAAGGCATTGACGTCGGCCGGGCAGGAGTAGAGGTAGCCGCGGCGGTAGCGGTCCAGGTGCTCCCGCGTGGCCGGCCGTTCGCGGTAGCGCTCGGCCACCTCGGCACAGCGCCGGTCGCGCTCGCGGGAGAGCGTGACCAGCTGGTCGGCGTAGCGGGGATCGTCGCCGTGGGCCTCGAGGAAGCGGGTCAGCGGGTCGATCCAGGGCTGGGCCAGCAGCGCCTCCACCTCGGCCTCCCGCTCTGCCTCGTCGAGGGGCTCATCCTCCGGCCCGCCGGCGAGGCGGGCCAGCCGCTGCCCCTGGGTGCTGATCACCTCGCCCGAGCGGGACAGCCACTCGCTGGAAGTGGAGAGGACATCCTGGCCATCCGGCAGCCCGGCGCAACCGGCCAGCAGCAGGCCGCAGGCGGCAACAAGCGACAAGGGAGTGAGGGGACGCATGCAGCTCCTTAGCGACCGGGGAGTCGGTCGGCGTTCCCACAAGGATACCATTGCCACCGGAACGGAAAAGCACCTCGCGGCGAGCGGAGCAGACCGGCTATTGCATCCCGTGCCATTGCCCCCTACATTCGCGACCACACCCATGCCACCACGAGGCCCCGCACGATGGCCATCCGCCTGCTCCCCGAATGGCATCCCCAGGACGCCGTCCAGCTCACCTGGCCCGGCCCCGAGAGCGACTGGGCCCCCATGCTCGAGCGCATCGAGGCCACCCTCGAGGCCATGGTGGTCGCCATCACCCGCTACCAGTCGGTGCTGGTCAGCGTCCCCGACACCGCCACCCGCACCCACTTGGCCGGCCGCTTCGCGCACCTGGGCGTGCCCGGCGAGCGGCTGCGCCTGGTGGTGGCACCGGCCGACGACACCTGGGCCCGCGACCACGGCCCGCTGACCGTGGAGGAGAACGGCGCGCTGCGCCTGCATGACTACGTCTTCACCGGCTGGGGCGGCAAGTTTCCCGCCGGCCGGGACAACACCCTGACCCGTCGCCTGGCGGAGGCCGGCCTCTACGCCTGCCCGGTGAGCGAGCGCGGCCTGGTGCTGGAGGGCGGTGCCATCGAGAGCGACGGCGAGGGCACCCTGCTGACCACCGAGGCGTGCCTGCTCAACCCCAACCGCAATCCCGGCCTGGACCGCCAGGCGGTGGAGGACTGGCTGCACGAGGACTTCGGGGTCACCCGGGTGCTGTGGCTGGCCCACGGCCACCTGGAAGGCGACGACACCGACAGCCACGTGGACACCCTGGCGCGCTTCTGCGACCCGGGCACCATCGCCTATGTGCGCTGCGACGACCCCCGTGACCCGCACTTCCCGGCGCTCTCCGCCATGGAGGCCGAGCTCCGGGCGCTGCGCCGCATCGACGGCGAGCCCTACCGGCTGGTGCCGCTGCCCTGGCCGAGGCCCTGCCTCGACCCGGTGGACGGCCACCGCCTGCCGGCCACCTATGCCAACTTCCTTATCATCAACGGCGCCGTGCTGGTGCCCACCTACGGCGACGCCGCCGACACCCGGGCGCTCACCGCCCTGGCCGGCGCCTTCCCGGGGCGCGATATCATCCCCATCGATTGCCTAAGCGTGATCCGCCAGCACGGCAGCCTGCACTGCCTGACCATGCAGCTGCCCAAGGGCAGCCTGGCCATCGAGAAGACGGCCGCCACCTGAAGCAAGAGGCGCCGGGGACAGGTCGTCGCGGGGGTCCTTTTCCAGGGAAGGAAAAGGTAGCGTACAGGGAAGTATCCACAGCGCCCCCGCAGAGACCTGTCGCCGGACCCGCCTCGAGAAGAGACACACGAGGAGAATTCATCATGCCCCGCCATCTGAAGGTCGGCCTGGTCCAGCAGCCCGCCTGGCTCGACAAGGCCCGAAGCCTCGCCGAGAGCGAGGCCGGCATCCGCGAGCTGGCCGCCGCCGGCGCCGAGCTGGTCATGCTCCAGGAGCTGCATGCCACCCACTACTTCTGCCAGTACGAGGACACCGAGCTGTTCGACCTGGCCGAGCCCCTGGACGGCCCCACCGGCACGCGCCTGGCGGCACTGGCCGCGGAGCTCGACATCGTGCTGGTGGGCTCGCTGTTCGAGCGCCGCGCGCCGGGCCTCTACCACAACACCGCGGTGGTCTACGACCGCAAGCTCGGTGCCGTGGGCCACTACCGCAAGATGCACATCCCCGACGATCCCGGCTTCTACGAGAAGTTCTACTTCACCCCCGGGGATGCCGACGAGGCCCGCGGCCAGGGCTTTGCGCCCATCGACACCTCGGTGGGCCGGCTCGGCCTGCTGGTGTGCTGGGACCAGTGGTACCCCGAGGGCGCGCGGCTGATGGCGCTGGCCGGGGCGGAGCTGCTGCTCTATCCCACCGCCATCGGCTGGGACCCGGCGGACGACGACGCCGAGAAGACGCGCCAGAAGGACGCCTGGACGCTGATCCAGCGCAGCCATGGCGTGGCCAACGGGCTGCCGGTCATCGTCGCCAACCGGGTCGGCCACGAGCCGGACCACTCCGGCGTGGGCCGCGGCATCGACTTCTGGGGCGGCAGCTTCATCTGCGGCCCCCAGGGGGAGCTGCTGGCCCACGCCGGCGTCCAGGCCGAACGCCTGCTGGTGACCCTGGACATGGACCGCGGCGAGCAGGTCCGGCGCATCTGGCCGTACCTCCGGGACCGCCGCATCGACGCCTATGGGGATCTCACGCGGCGCTATCGGGACTGACAGCGCCTAGCGCCTAGCGCCTAGCGCCTAGCGCCTAGCGCCTAGCGCCTAGCGCCTAGCGCCTAGCGCCTAGCGCCTAGCAGGATAATGTCATCGGCATTTCTGGTATCAACGAAGAAACCCCGTCAGTTTTGAACTGACGGGGTTTCTGTTTATCAGCCTCGACACCTGCTGCCCGTCACCGAGCAGCTGGGCGCCGGGCGCTCGGCGCGGGTTACTTCCAGAAATCGCGGATCGAGGCGATCCCCTGGGCGCCCACGGCACGGGCATGATTGGCATCGAAGCGTGTCATCCCGCCCAGCGCGAAGACCGGCATGGCGGCTCGCTCGACCAGCTCCTGGAAGTCATGCCAGCCCATGGGCGGCACCTCCGGGTGCGAGGGGGTGGTACGCAGCGGCGAGAGGGTCACGAAGTCACAGCCCAGGCGGCCGGCCTGCACCAGCTGGGCCCGGTCGTGGGTCGAGGCGGAGAGCCACTTGCCCTCGGCGATGGGCCGGCGCTCCAGCGACATCAGCCGGTCGCTGGTCAGGTGGATGCCGTCGGCCTCGACCCGCTCCAGCAGCGCAGGCTCGCCGTTGAGCAGCAGGCGCGCGCCATGCTGCCGACACAGCGCCAGCGAGGCCTCCGCCCGGGCAACATACGCCGCCTCGTCCAGCGACTTGGCACGCAGCTGCACCAGGCGCACGCCATCCTCCACCAAGGCACGCTCCAGGCGCTGGGCGAACAGCCCCTCGTCCGCTTCCTCGGCGGTGATCAGGTACTCGGTGGGCAGCATCACCGCTCTCAGGATCGGCAGGTTGGCCGCCGGGAACGGGTAGTTGACCAGGTCCTTCATCGGTACCCAGCGCACCGCCTGCCCCTCGCGGCCGAAGGGCTCTCCGGAGAAGTCGTGGACCTGCCAGACATCGAGCAGGATGTGCTTATCGGGATACTCGTGATGGATGCGGATCAGCGGCTGGGCGCGCTGGATCTCCACGCCCAGCTCCTCGTGGAGCTCGCGCTTGAGGCCGCCCAGGCCCGTCTCGTAGGGAGCCAGCTTGCCCCCGGGAAACTCCCACAGGCCGCCGTGATCGACATTGGACGGCCGGCGCGCGATAAGCACCTCGCCGCCGTCGGCGCTGATGATGGCGGCGGCCGCCACGTGCACCCTTCTCTTCACCATTGCGTTCATTCACCTTTCCCACTGGCCCGCGCCCGACGGCGCGGGGTTCTCTGTCTGGCGATGGGCGGCCTCCGCCACCCGATCAGCTGCGATAGTCGGCGTTGATGGTCACGTACTCGTGGGAGAGGTCCGAGGTCCACACCGTGGCACTCTCCTCGCCCCGCGCCAGGTCGATGCGGATGACGATCTCCTCGCGGGCCATCACCGCACTGCCCGCCTCCTCGGTATAGCCGGGCGCCCGCCCGCCCCCTTCCACCAGGCGAACCTCACCGAGGTCGATGGTCACCCGGGACACATCGAAATCCGCCACCGGGGCACGCCCCACCGCGGCCAGGATGCGTCCCCAGTTGGCATCCGAGGCGTACAGGGCGGTCTTGACCAGCGGCGAGTGGGCCACGGTGAAGGCCACGTCCAGCGCCTCGCGGCGGCTGGCCGCCGCGTTGACCTGCAGGGTGACGAACTTGGTCGCCCCCTCGCCGTCGCGGATGATCGCCTGGGCCAGCTCGGTCATCACCCGCTGCAGCCCGTTGCGGAACACCGTCAGGGACTCCTCCCCGGCGATGACCGCCCCGCGGCCGGTGCTGATCAGCATGCAGGCGTCGTTGGTGGAGGTGTCGCCGTCCACCGTGATGCAGTTGAAGGAGCGGTCCACGGTCTCGCGCAGCAGGGCGTCGAGCACCCCCTGCTCGATAGTGGCATCGGTGGCCACGAACGCCAGCATGGTGGCCATGTTGGGCTGGATCATCCCCGAGCCCTTGCTGATGCCGTTGATGGTCACGGTCTCGTCGCCCAGGGTCAGGGTCACGCTGGCCCCCTTGGGGCGGGTGTCGGTGGTCAGGATGCCCTCGCCGGCCAGCTGCCACGCCTCGGGGCCGTCGTCCAGGGCCTGGAGTGCCGCCGGCAGGCCGGCGACCAGCCGGTCCATGGGCAGCGGCTCGCCGATGACCCCGGTGGAGAACGGCAGCACGGCATGCTCCCCCACCCCGGCCAGCCGTGCCAGCTCGGCACAGGTGGCCCGGGCGTCACGCAGGCCCGTCTCGCCGGTGCCGGCGTTGGCGTTGCCGGTATTGACCACCAGGTAGCGCGCCCCCTCGCCCCGAGCCACGCAGGCCGCCTGGTGCTCGCGGGCCACCGTCACCGGGGCCGCGCAGAAGGCGTTGCGGGTGAAGCTGCCTGCCACCCTGGCGCCCTCGGGTATCTCGATCACCACCAGGTCGCGCCGGCCGGACTTCTTGATGCCGGCCATGGCGGTGCCCAGGCGCAGCCCCTCGATCACCGGCATCGCCGGAAAGCTCGCGTCACCCACTGCCATCGTCTCGTCTCCTGTCTGGTTGGCGTGCGCCGTGTTCAGCTCAGCTTGCCGCAGCACTGCTTGTACTTCTTGCCGGAGCCGCAGGGACAGGGATCGTTGCGCCCCACCTTGGGTCCCTCACGGCGCACCGGCCGACCATCGGCGCCGGGCGGTACCGCCGCCTCGTTGCCGGTGTCGCCGACGGCCGCCGCGGGCTCGTCGTGGCGGCTCGCCGCGCTGGCCTTCTCGCGCTCCAGCGCCTCGCGCCGCTGGCGCTCGAGCTCCTCGACCTCCTCGGGACGCCGCACCTGCACATGGCTCAGGATGCGGGTCACATCGGACTTGATGTTGGCCAGCAGGCTCTGGAACAGCTCGAAGGACTCGCGCTTGTACTCCTGCTTGGGGTTCTTCTGGGCATAGCCGCGCAGGTGGATGCCGCGCCGCAGGTGGTCCATGGACTGCAGGTGCTCCTTCCAGCGGGTGTCGAGCACCTGCAGCATCACCTGCTTCTCGAAGCGGCGCATCAGCTCGGCACCGGCCTCCTCCACCTTGGCCTGGTAGGTCTCGCGGTGCATCGCCTGCAGGCGCTCACGCAGCTGCTCCTCGTGGAAGCGCTCGTCCTCCTCGGCCCACTGCACCACCGGCGCCTCCAGGTGGAACTCGGCCTTGAGATGGTCCTGCAGCCCCGCGAGGTCCCACTGCTCGGGCAGGCTCTGGGGGGGCACGTAGTCGCTGATGGCCAGGTCGAAGACCTCCTCGCGGATCCCCATCACGGCGTCGGAGACGTCCTCGGCGGCGAGGATCTCGTTGCGCTGCTCGTAGATCACCCGCCGCTGGTCGTTGGCCACGTCGTCGTACTCGAGCAGCTGCTTGCGGATGTCGAAGTTGCGGCTCTCGACCTTCTTCTGGGCCCGCTCCACGGCGTTGGAGACCATCTTGTGCTCGATCGCCTCGCCGTGCTCCAGGCCCAGCGCCTTCATCATGCGCTGCACCCGGTCGGAGCCGAACAGCCGCATCAGGCTGTCCTCCAGCGACAGGAAGAAGCGCGTCGAGCCCGGGTCCCCCTGGCGGCCGGCCCGGCCGCGCAGCTGGTTGTCGATGCGCCGCGACTCGTGGCGCTCGGAGCCGACCACGTGCAGGCCGCCGGCGGCCAGCACCGCCTCGTGGCGCGCCTGCCACTCGGCCTTGAGGCGCTCGATCTGCTCGGGGCCGGGGTTGTCCAGCTTGGCCGCCTCGGCCTCCCAGTTGCCGCCCAGCACGATATCGGTGCCGCGGCCGGCCATGTTGGTGGCGATGGTGATCGCCCCGGGGCGACCGGCCTGGGCGATGATCTCCGCCTCGCTCTGGTGCTGCTTGGCGTTGAGCACGTTGAACGTCATCCCCGCCTGCTTCATCAGGTTGGCCAGGTACTCCGAGGTCTCGATGGACGCGGTGCCCACCAGCACCGGGCGTCCGGCCTCGGTCTCGGCCTGGACGTCCTTGATGATCGCCTCGAACTTCTCCTCGGCGGTGAGGTAGACCAGGTCGTTGAGGTCACGGCGGACCAGCGGCCTGTTGGTGGGGATCACCACCACGTCGAGGCCGTAGATCTGGCGGAACTCGAAGGCCTCGGTGTCGGCGGTGCCGGTCATCCCGGCCAGCTTGTCGTAGAGGCGGAAGTAGTTCTGGAAGGTGGTCGAGGCCAGGGTCTGGCTCTCGCGCTGGACCGTCACGCCCTCCTTGGCCTCCACCGCCTGGTGGAGCCCCTCGGACCAGCGGCGACCCGGCATGGTGCGGCCGGTGTGCTCGTCGACGATCACCACCTGGCCGTCGGCGACGATGTAGTCCACGTCACGATGGTAGAGGTGGCGGGCGCGCAGCGCGGAGTGCATGTGGTGCAGCAGGTTGAGGTTCTGGGCCGCGTAGAGGGACTCCTCCTCGCCCAGCAGCCCCTCGCCGCGCATCAGCTCCTCGACCTTGTTGTGGCCGGTCTCGGTGATCTCCACCTGCTTGTGCTTCTCGTCCAGGATGAAGTCACCTTCTACCGGCGCGTCGGCGTCTTCCGACACCTCACCCCGCACAAGATGCGCCGCCAGGCGGTCCACCACCCGGTAGAGCTCGGTGTTCTCGTCCACGGCACCGGAGATGATCAGCGGGGTGCGCGCCTCGTCGATCAGGATCGAGTCCACCTCGTCGACGATGGCGTAGTGGAGCCCGCGCTGCACCTTGTCCTCCAGGGAGAAGGCCATGTTGTCGCGCAGGTAGTCGAAGCCGAACTCGTTGTTGGTGCCGTAGGTGATGTCGCAGGCGTAGGCCGCGCGCTTCTCCTCGGAGGTCTGGCCAGAGAAGATGATGCCCACCGAGAGCCCGAGGAACTCGTACAGGGGACGCATCCACTCGGCGTCGCGACGGGCCAGGTAGTCGTTGACCGTGACCACGTGGACCCCCTTGCCCGGCAGGGCATTGAGGTAGACGGCGAGCGTCGCCACCAGGGTCTTGCCCTCGCCGGTCTTCATCTCGGCGATGCGGCCATTGTGCAGCGTCATGCCGCCGACCATCTGCACGTCGAAGTGGCGCATGCCCATCACCCGCTTGCCGGCCTCGCGGACGGTGGCAAAGGCCTCGGGAAGCAGGCCGTCGAGGGGCTCGCCGGCCTCCAGGCGGCCGCGGAAGTCGGCGGTGCGCGCCTGCAGGGTGGCGTCGTCCAGCGCCTCGAGCTCGCTCTCCAACGCCGTGACCCGGTCGACCTGGCGGCCCATGCGCTTGACTTCACGGTCGTTCTTGGAGCCGACGACCTTGCGTAACAGGGAGTTGATCATGAAAGGTCCAGTTTCTGCGTGTGGCATCGTGCCGGCGCCCGCGGCGGCCGGCCGTTCAGTTCGGGGATGGCTCAGCGTGCCCACGCAGGGGGGCCACGACGCGTAAGCACGTCGTGGGCGGCCGTGGCCCGCCGCTGCGGCCACGGCAGGAAGGGAAGGCGCGCGGGGGGCGCCAGGCAGACGGGCCCGACAGGCCAGCGCACCAGGGCGCGCCGGCGTGCCTGGAGGCGCGAGCTCGCGCGGATGAGCGCCGGGGCAAGAATGCAGATCTGCACGATCCGCTCGGCATGGCGCAGCCCATCGGCGTGGGCCAGGCCGGCCGGCAGCAGGCAACCCACCAGCAGCCCGGCCAGCCACCAGCGCGCCGGCCGGCGCGGCGTCGAGCGCTGCGACGGGGCACCGGGCGCATCGGCCAGCGGGCGGTCGAGGGGGGCACAGGGCATGGCTGTCGAGGGACTCCCGAGCGTGCTAGGCTTTCGATCCAGAAGGCAAGGCCCATGCCGGCTCCGGCCGAGCCGAACCCAGGCGAAAGCCCCGAGAAACAAGCCCATGAGTATAAAGGTTAAGCGCGCGCGAGCCCAGTCCATGTCCCGACTCCTGGAGGGTCGCGGCGAGCTCGGGTCGCTGATGCGCACGGCCAGGATGATCGAGCGCGCCCAGCAGCACCTGCGCGACCATCTGCCCGAGGAGGTGCGCGAGCACCTCCACGTGGGCGGCTTCCGTGACGGGCGACTCACCCTGATCACCGACCGGGCCGTATGGCTGACCTGGCTGCGCTACGAGCAGCGTCGGCTGCTCGGCCTGCTGCACCAGCTGCACGGCTTCGAGGCGGTCAACGGCTTCCAGTTCAAGGTGCGCCCGGTGCGCCCGGTCAAGGTGCCCCTGCGCCAGGTGCGCGACCTGCCCCTGCACGCCGCCGACGAGCTGGCCAGCTGTGCCGCCGACGTGGAGGATCCGCGGCTGAAGCGCGCGCTGGAGCGCCTCGCCTCCCATGCCGAGCGCCACTGAGCCCTGACACGACGACGCCGCCCCCTGCCGGGGGCGGCGTCGTCGATGCCTGGCTCGAGGACGGCGTCAGGCCATGGCCGGCGCCGCATAGGAGATCGGGGCGATCTCGGCCTCGTCCTCGAAGGTGACCAGCTCGAAGGCCTCGGGCTGGGCCATCAAGGCACGACACAGCTGGTTGTTGAGTGCATGGCCGGACTTCACGCCACGGAACTCGCCGATCAGGCTGTGGCCGAGCTGGTAGAGGTCGCCGATGGCGTCCAGCACCTTGTGCTTGACGAACTCGTCGTCGTAGCGCAGCCCGCCCTCGTTGACGATGCGGTAGTCGTCCACCACGATCGCGTTGTCGAGGCTGCCGCCCAGGGCCAGGTTGTTGGAGCGCAGGTACTCCAGGTCCCGCATGAAGCCGAAGGTGCGCGCCCGCGACACTTCCTTGACGAAGGAGGTCGTGGAGAAGTCCACCACCGCGGTCTGCTTCTGGTCCTCGAAGACGGGGTGGTCGAAGTCGATGGAGAAGGAGACCTTGAAGCCCCGATGGGGCAGGAAGATCGCCTCCTTGTCGCCGTCGCGCACCACGACCTCGCGCTTGATGCGAATGAACTTCTTCGGGGCATTCTGCTCGCTGATGCCGGCCGACTGGATCAGGAACACGAAGGGGCCGGCACTGCCGTCCATGATCGGCACCTCGGGGGCGCTCAGGTCGACATAGGCATTGTCGATGCCCAGGCCGGCGAGGGCCGACATCAGGTGCTCGACGGTGGCAACCTTGGCCCCGTCGCGGGTCAGCGCGGTGCACAGGGTCGTGTCGGTGACGTACTCGGCACGGGCCGGAATCTGCACCTCGGGATCGAGATCGGTACGCACGAAGACGATGCCGGTATCCACGGGGGCCGGGCGCAGGGTCATGTAGACCTTCTTGCCGGAGTGCAGACCGACGCCAGTGGCGCGGATGACGTTCTTCAGGGTGCGTTGTCTGATCATGAGCGGTGGCCAGGCTGTTTATCGGTTATCAAACACCGTTCACTATAACACCGAACGAGTGTTTCAACAAAGAAACCTCGCCCGGCATGTCCTACTGGCTCGATAGCGCGACTCAATCGGCCTGACGGCGCAGGAAGGCCGGGATGTCGAGGTAGTCGTCGAGCTCCTGGGAGCGGCGCTTCTCGGCCCGGGGCTTGGCGGCCTCTTCCGGCTCGGCGGCGGCGCGGGCGGCCTGCTGGCGCATGGCCGGCTGCGCCTGGCGCTGGCGGTAGTCGCTGCCGCCCTCGGCGCGCTTCACGCCCTCGCGGGCGGCCGACTTCTGCTGCTGGCGGCCGTCGAGGCCGGCGGCCACCACGGTGACCCGCAGCTCGTCGGTCATCTCCATGTCGATGGAGGTGCCCACCACGATGGTGGCGTCCTGGGAGGCGAACTCCTGGACGGTGGCGCCCACGTCGTTGAACTCGCCGATGGAGAGGTCGGGGCCCGCAGTGATGTTGACCAGGATGCCGCGGGCGCCGTGGAGGTCGATGTCCTCCAGCAGCGGACTGCGGATCGCCTTCTCGGCGGCCTCCCGGGCGCGGTTCTCGCCGGTGGCACCGCCGGTGCCCATCATCGCCATGCCCATCTCGGACATCACGGTGCGCACGTCGGCGAAGTCGACGTTGATGATGCCCGGGCTGGTGATCAGCTCGGCGATCCCCTGCACCGCCCCCAGCAGCACGTCGTTGGCGGCGCTGAAGGCGGTCAGCAGGCTGGCGCTCTTGCCGAGCACCGAGAGCAGCTTCTCGTTGGGGATGGTGATCAGGGAATCGACGTGCTCGGAGAGCTCCTTCATGCCCTCCTCGGCGGCGCGCATGCGCTTGGGCCCCTCGAAGGGGAAGGGACGGGTGACCACGGCCACGGTGAGGATGCCCAGCTCCTTGGCCACCTGGGCCACCACCGGGGCGCCCCCGGTGCCGGTGCCGCCGCCCATGCCGGCGGTGATGAACACCATGTCGGCACCGTTGAGCAGCTCGGCGATGCGCTCGCGATCCTCCATGGCGGCCTGGCGGCCCACCTCGGGATTGGCGCCGGCACCGAGCCCCTTGGTGATCTCGCTGCCGAGCTGGAGCACGGTCTTGGCCGCGACTCGCTTGAGGGCCTGGGCATCGGTATTGGCGCAGATGAACTCCACGCCCTCGATGCTGCTCTCGACCATATGGTTGACGGCGTTGCCGCCGCCGCCGCCGACGCCGATCACCTTGATGACCGCGCTGCTTGAGGGTGCGCTATCTACCAGTTCAAACATTTGCCCCGTCTCCTGGACCGCCGCTGGCGATCCTGTCAGAAATTTCCTTTCAACCAGCCCTTCAGCCTATCCAGCGCCGGGATGCCTTCCCTGAAGCCGCGCCGGGAGGCGTCTTCGCGCCTCGGCTGAACCGGCATCACGCTGCCCTGTGCCTGCTGTCGACCGTGCCCCTGCCGGGCCTCCTGCAAAGCGTAATGTAGCAAACCGACGCCGGTCGAATAAATCGGGTTGCGGACCACATCGGCCAGGCCCCTGACGTTCTGCGGACAGGCGATGCGCACCGGCATGTGGAAGATCTCCTCGGCCAGTTCCACCACCCCCTCCATCCGCGAGGTTCCCCCGGTCAGGACCACCCCGGCGGCCACCAGGTCCTCGTAGCCGCTGCGGCGCAGCTCGTCGCGGACCAGGGTGAAGAGCTCCTCGTAGCGGGGCTCGACCACCTCGGCGAGGGACTGGCGCGAGAGGTCACGGGCGGGGCGGTCGCCGACGCTGGGGACCTTGATCAGCTCGTCGCTGGCGGCCAGCTGGGTGAGGGCGCAGGCATACTTGACCTTGATCTCCTCGGCATGCTGGGTCGGCGTGCGCAGGGCCATGGCGATGTCGTTGGTGACCTGGTCGCCGGCGATGGGAATCACCGCCGTGTGACGAATGGCCCCCTCGGTGAAGACCGCGATGTCGGTGGTGCCGCCACCGATGTCGACCATGCAGACCCCCAGCTCGCGCTCGTCCTCGGTGAGTACCGACATGCTCGAGGCGAGCTGCTCGAGGATGATGGCGTCGACCTCGAGGCCGCAGCGGCGCACGCACTTCTCGATGTTCTGCACGGCATTGAGGGCCGCGGTCACCAGGTGCACGCGGGCCTCGAGCCTGACGCCGGACATCCCGAGGGGTTCACGGATGCCCCCCTGGGTGTCGATGGCGAATTCCTGGGGCAGCACGTGCAGCACCCGCTGCCCCTCGGAGATGGCCCGGGCCCGGGCCGAATCGATGACGCGATCGATGTCGGAGGGGGTGACCTCACGCTCCTTGATCGCCACCACGCCATCGGAATTCATGGAGCTGATGTGGCTGCCGGCCACGCCCACATAGACCGAGTGGATATCACAGCCGGCCATCAGCTCGGCCTCTTCCACGGCGCGCTGTATGGACTGCACGGTGGACTCGATGTTGATCACCACTCCCTTCTTCATGCCGCGGGAAGGATGCGAGCCGATACCGGCGATCTCGATGCTGCCATCGTCGGTGGGCTGACCCACGATCGCCACGACCTTGGACGTTCCGATATCCAGCCCGACTACCATATTGGACGCATTGGATGGACCTGCCATGAGTCGGGGAGTCTCCTCGAACCTGGCCCGCTTGGCGGACCTGCAAAACAAGAAATGAACCTGGGGCCAATTATAGGAACAACTTCGGTTGATCCTCCACCCCGGGAAGGAAAACACTCTTCACGATACGGTGATTTTGTCACGAAAGAAACAGGCCGATGCCCTGAGAGACGCGCCTCCCCGCGAAAAAAGGCCTCAGCCTTCTTCCGCGGAGTCGTCCTCCAGGGGCTCGGTTTCTCCGTGCCAGGCCACCGCCACCCCGTTGGGGTATCGAAGGTCGATGTAGCGGATATGCGACGCCTGGGAACCGAGCTGACGCTGCCAGGCGGCGGAGAGACGAGACAGCCGGGCTTCCCGGTCGTTGCGGCCCAGCATCACCCAGACGCCATCGTCGAGCTGGAAGCGCCAGGCGCCGCGCGGCTCGAGTCGCAGCTGGGTCATCGACAGCCCCAGCTCGGCGAACCGTGCGGCCAGGCGTTCATGGTAGGCCAGCACCTCGGCCCCGCTGCCCGGGGGGCCGGCGAGGTCCGGCAGGTCGCCGGGTGGCGACACCGGCCCGAAGGCGAAGGGTTCGCCCTCGGGATTGAGCAGCTGGTCGTCGTTCCAGCGCGCCACCGGCACCTGTTCCACCAGCTCGAAGGTCAGGGCATTGGGCCACTCGCGGCTGACGCGCACCTCGGCGAGCCAGTCGATGGCCAGGGCCTCGTCGCGCAGTCCGGCGAGGCTGACCGCCAGCCAGGTCTCGCCCTGGATCAGCGGCGCCAGCTGGCTGCGCAGGTAGTCGGCGCTGACGTGGGTCAGCTCGCCCCGGATCGACACTCGCTCGATGGGCCGGTCGAGCCACAGCCAGAGCGCCCGTCCGCCGGCACCCACCAGCAGCGCCAGCAGCAGCACGCCCATCAGCCCCCCGCGCCGGCTCATGCCTCGCGGGGCGCCAGGGTAGTGGCGAGGATGCGCAGCACCAGGGCCTCGAAGTCGATGCCCGCATGGGCCGCCGACTGCGGGACCAGGCTGTGATCGGTCATCCCGGGGGAGGTGTTGACCTCGATCAGCCAGAAGCGCCCCGCGCCGTCACGCATCACGTCGACCCGGCCCCAGCCCTCGGCGCCGATGGCCAGGAAGGCCTCGCGACTCAGCTCGGCCAGCATGGCCTCCTCGGCGGCCGGGAGGCCGCAGGGCAGGTGATAGCGGGTGTCGTTGGAGAGGTACTTGGCGTCGTAGTCGTAGAAGCCGCCCGGCACCTCGACGCGGATCGCCGGCAGCACCTCGTCGCCGAGCAGCGACACCGTGTACTCCTCCCCCTGGATGAAGCGCTCGGCCATCACCCGGGCATCAAAGCGGGCCGCCTCGCGATAGGCCGCGGCCAGCGCCTCGGCGCTGTCGACGATGCTGATGCCCAGGGTGGAGCCCTCGTGGACCGGCTTGACGATCAGCGGCAGGCCCAGGCGCTCGACCACCGCCTGCCAGTCGGCGTCGGGGCCGAGCATGACGGACTCGGGCGTGGGCAGCCGCAGCGCCTGCCAGACCAGCTTGGTGCGCTGCTTGTCCATGCCCAGCGCCGAGGCCAGCACGCCGCTGCCGGTGTAGGGGATGCCCAGCAGCTCCAGCGCCCCCTGCAGGGTGCCATCCTCGCCGCCCCGGCCGTGCAGGGCGATGAACACGCGGTCCGGCGCCAGCGCCTCGAGCCCCACCAGCCCGCCATCGGCGGGGTCATAGCCGATGGCGTCGACCCCGGCCCGCTGCAGCGCCGCGAGCACCGCGGCGCCGCTCTTCAGGGAGACCTCGCGTTCGGCGGAGTGGCCGCCGTAGATCACGGCCACGCGGCCCAGGTCGTTCACCAGGCTCATAGGGTCACCTCGTCGAGCTTCAGGGCCGCCTCGGCCAGGCTCAGGGCGATCCCGCCCACGTCTCCGGCGCCCTGGGTGATCAGGATGTCGTCGGGGCGCAGCACCCTCGCCAGCAGTCCCGGCAGCTCGCTCTTGTGCTGGACGAAGATCGGGTCCACCTCGCCGCGCTGGCGGATCGACCCCGCCAGGGTGCGCCCCTCGGCCCCGGGGATCGGCGCCTCGCCGGCGCTGTAGACGTCCAGCAGCAGCAGGGTATCGACGCCGGCCAGCACGCGCACGAAGTCCTCGTAGAGGTCACGGGTCCGGGTGTAGCGATGGGGCTGGTAGACCATCACCAGCCGCCGCTCGGGCCAGCCGGCGCGGACCGCCTGGATCACCATCTCCACCTCGCGGGGATGGTGCCCGTAGTCATCCACCAGCATCACCTCGCCGGCCCCCTGGGGCGCCGGGAAGTGGCCATGCACCTGGAAGCGTCGCCCCACCCCCTGGAAGCTGGACAGGCCACGCAGGATGGCGGCGTCGTCGACGCCGGCATCGCTGGCCACCGCGATGGCCGCCAGGGCATTGAGGGCGTTGTGGCGCCCGGGCATGGCCAGGCGCACCTCGAGGGGGGCCAGGCCCGCCGGACGGCGCGCGGTGAAATGCACCTCGCCGGCGGCCTGGACGAACCCCTCGATGCGGTAGTCGGCATCCTCGCTGAAGCCGTAGGTGACGAACTGGCGATGCACCCGATCGAGCAGTCCGCGCACGTTGGGGTCATCCAGGCAGAGGATCGCCATGCCGTAGAACGGCAGGTTGTGCAGGAACTCGAGGAAGGTCGCCTTGAGCTTCTCGAAGTCCCCCCCATAGGTGGCCATGTGGTCTGCATCGATATTGGTGACGATGGCGACCATGGGCTGCAGGTGCAGGAAGGAGGCATCGGACTCGTCGGCCTCGGCCACCAGGTAGTCGCCCTCCCCCAGGCGCGCGTTGGTACCGGCGCTGGTCAGCCGGCCGCCGATCACGAAGGTCGGGTCGAGGCCGCCCTCGCCGAGCAGGGTCGCGGTCAGGCTGGTGGTGGTGGTCTTGCCATGGGTCCCGGCCACGGCAATGCCGTGGCGGAAGCGCATCAGCTCGGCGAGCATCTCGGCGCGGCGCACCACCGGCACGCGGTGCTCGTGGGCCCAGCGGATCTCGGGATTGGTCTCGTCCACCGCGGTGGAGACGACCAGCACATCGGCCCCGGCGACGTTCTCCTCGCCGTGGCCGATGGCCACCGTGATGCCGCACTGCCGCAACCGGGTGAGCACCGGCGACTCGCGCAGGTCGCTGCCGCTGACCGTGTAGCCCTGGTTGGCCAGCACCTCGGCGATGCCGCACATGCCGGCGCCGCCGACGCCCACGAAATGGATATGCCGGATGCGGCGCATGCCCAGCCCGCGGCCGTGCCGCGCCGGGAGGGATTGGCCGGGTACCGGCCGTGACGTGCTATCGCTCAAAACCTGTCTCCATGCAGCCGGCCACCAGGCGCTCGACGGCGTCGAGGTGTGCGCAGGCCCGCGCCTGCGCGGCCATGGCGGCGAGTGTGTCGGGATCGAGCAGCGCCGCCAGCCGGTCGGCCAGCGTCGCCGCGCTGAGTTCTGTCTGGGGCAGCAGCTCGGCCGCCCCCTCCTCCACCAGCGCCCGGGCGTTGGCGGTCTGGTGGTCGTCCACCGCATGGGGGAAGGGCACGAACAGTGCCGGCCTGGCCGCCGCGGCCAGTTCCGCCACGGTCAGCGCCCCGGCACGGCACACCACCAGGTCCGCCCAGCCGTAGGCGCCGGCCATGTCATCGATGAAGGCCGTCACCTCGGCCTCGACCGCGTGCCGACGATACCCCTCGCGGGTCGCCGCGTCCTTGTCGCGACCGGCCTGGTGACGCACCTCGGGACGCTCGGCCTCCGGCAGTCGGGCCAGGGCCTCGGGCAGCCGCTCGTTGAGGGCCTGGGCCCCCAGCGAGCCCCCCACCACCAGCAGGCGCAGCCGGCGCCCGGCCATCGCCTCGGCCAACCGCGGTGCCTCGCCCAGGGCCGCGATCTCGGCGCGCACCGGGTTGCCGACCACCTCGCCGCGGCCGGGAAAGGCCTGGGGGAAGGCCGCGTAGACCCGTCGCGCCAGGCGCGACAGGGCCCGGTTGGTCAGGCCCGCCACGGCGTTCTGCTCGTGGATCACCAGCGGCCGGCCGGCGAGCCAGGCCGCCAGGCCGCCGGGGCCGCTGGCGAAGCCGCCCAGGCCCACCACCAGCTGGGGGTCGTAGGCGCGGATGATCCGCCACGCCTGCCAGACGGCACGGGTGAGGTTGATCGGCGCCAGCAGCCAGCCCGCCAGGCCATTGCCGCGCAGCCCGGCCACGCGAATCCGGTGCAGCGGGATGCCGGCCTCCGGCACCAGGCGGTTCTCGATGCCGCGGGGGCTGCCCAGCCACTCCACCCGCACCCCTTCCGCGGCCAGGCCGCGGGCCAGCGAGAGGGCCGGTATCACGTGGCCCCCGGTGCCTCCGGCCATGATCAGGGCACGACGTTGCGGATGCTGGCTCACTTCGGGACTCCTTGGGGTTGGGGTCGGGTGTCGGGACGGCGCTCGCCGGCCCGCGGCGCGGTGGGGCTCGCCCGTCGCACGGCCTGGCGGGTCTCGATGTCCGCCCGCAGCAGCAGGGCCATCATCACCGCACTCACCAGCAGGCTCGAGCCGCCGTAGCTGAGCAGCGGCAGGGTCAGGCCCTTGGTGGGCAGCATGCCGGTGCTCACCGCGATGTTGATGAAGGCCTGGGCACCGATCACCAGGGCGATGCCATAGCTCAGGTAGGCGGCGAAGGGCAGCCGGGCCAGCTCGGCGCGACGCCCCACCGCCATGGCGCGCCAGATCAGCAGGGCGAAGAGCCCCACCACGCCGATGGCACCGAACAGGCCGAGCTCCTCGGCGAGCACCGCGAAGACGAAGTCGGTATGGGCCTCGGGCAGGTAGAAGAGCTTCTGCACGCTGTTGCCCAGGCCCATGCCCAGCCAGCTGCCGCGGCCGAAGGCGATCAGCGCCTGGGTCAGCTGGTAGCCGCTGGCGAACTGGTCCGCCCAGGGGTCGGCGAAGCTGGCCAGGCGCGCCAGCCGGTAGGGCTCGGCGATCGCCAGCAGGGCCCCGCCGGCCGCCACCAGCAGTGCCAGCAGCAGGAAGCGACCCCAGGGGGCGCCGGCCATCAGCAGCATGCCCATCACGCAGGCGGTCATCACCACCACGGCCCCGTAGTCGGGCTCGAGGATCAGCAGCACCCCGATCAGCGCCATCACCAGCAGCGGGCGCAGGAAGGCCCCCCACTGGCGCCGCACCTGGGGCAGGAAGCGCTCCAGGTAGCCGGCCATATAGGCGATCAGGCAGAGCTTGACCACCTCGGAGGCCTGGAGGTTGAAGGGCACCCCGGGGATCGAGATCCAGCGCTTGCTGCCGTTGATCTCGCGCCCCACCAGCAGCACCAGCACCAGCAGGGCGATACCCACCAGCAGCAGCAGCGGGCCGTTGACCTTCCACCACACCAGGGGCACGCGCAGGGCCAGGGCGGCGGCCACCAGGGCCGCCACCAGAAAGATGCCGTGGCGGATGCTGAAGTACCAGGCGTTGCCGGTCAGGCTGGCGGCCACCTCCGAGGAGGCCGAGGTGACCATCACCCAGCCGATCAGCATCAGCGCCAGGGCCGCCGTCAGCAGCCAGCCGTCGAAGGGCTGGTCGCGGGTGGAGAGGCGCTCGCGCAGGCGGGCCAGGCGCTTCATGTCACCTCCCGGGCCACGTGGCGCTGCACCCAGGAGCGGAACGCCTCGCCCCGCTCCTGGTAGTTGGCGAACTGATCGAGGCTGGCACAGGCCGGCGACAGCAGCACGCAGTCACCGGGCTCGGCGATCCGGGCCGCCCGGGCCATGGCCGCGGAGAGCTCCCCCACCTCGCTGAGCGGCAGGTGCCCGCGTAGCGCCCGCGCGAGGCGCTCGGCATCGGCGCCGAAGAGGATCGCCTCGCGGCCGTAGCGGGCCAGGGGCTCGGCCAGGGGGCGGAAGTCGGCCCCCTTGCCGACCCCGCCGGCCAGCAGGATCAGCTTGCCCTCGAGGGTCGGACCGAGCCCGGCGATGGCGGCCAGGGTCGCCCCGACGTTGGTGCCCTTGGAGTCGTTGATCCAGCGCACCCCGCCGGCCTCGGCCACCAGCTCGCCCCGGTGGGGCAGGCCCGGGAAGCGCCTCAGCACCGCGCACATGGCCGGCAGCGGCAGGCCCAGCCGGTGCCCCATGGCCAGCGCCGCCAGGGCGTTGGCCTGGTTGTGGCGCCCGGCCAGGCGCACCTCGGCCGCCGGCATCAGCGGCGCGTCGCCGTGCATCAGCCAGTCGGCGTCCCGGTAGCGGCCGATGCCCCACTCCCCCGCCTCCGGGGGCCGGGTGGTGAAGCGGTCCTGGGCCGGCAGCCGCTCCTCGGGCCAGGTGTTTGGGTCCTCGGCGTTGACCACCCCGTGGCGCGCGCCGCGGAAGATGCCGAGCTTGGCGGCGCGGTAGCCGGCCATGTCGCCATGCCGATCCAGGTGGTCCTCGGAGAGGTTGAGGAAGGCCGCGGTCTCGGCCCCAAGCCGCGGCGTGGTCTCGAGCTGGAAGCTGGAGAGTTCCAGCACGTAGAGGTCCGCGTCGGGCGCATCGGCCAGCAGGTCCAGGGCCGGCGTGCCCAGGTTGCCGCCTACCGCCACGCGCACCCCCGCCTCGCGGGCCATCTCGCCGACCAGCGTGGTCACGGTGGACTTGGCGTTGGAGCCGGTGATGGCGGCGATCGGCGCATGGCAGGCGCGCACGAAGAGGGCGATCTCGCCCACCAGCAGGGGGTCGCCGGTGGCCTCGCGGGTGCGGCCGGCCAGTTCGGCCAGCCCCGGGGTCTGCGGATCGATCCCCGGGCTCAGCACCACCTCCTCCACCTCGCTGAGGTCCAGGTCGGTGAGCGGCCCGCAGTGGAGCTCGATGCCCGGGTGGGCGGCCAGGAAGTCGTCCCTGCCGGGCGGCACCGCGCGGGTATCGGCCACCAGGTAGGGCACCCCCTGGCGGGACAGGTGGCGGCAGATGGCCCGCCCGGAGAGCCCGAGTCCGACCACCAGGGTGACGCCCTTCGGCACCTTGACCATGAACAGCTCCTTGCCCGAGGCGTGACGACGTGCCAGGTTCAGCGCACCTTGAGGGTGGCCAGGCCGATCAGCACCAGCACCACGGTGATGATCCAGAAGCGCACGATGACGCGCGGCTCGGGCCACCCCTTGAGCTCGTAGTGGTGGTGCAGGGGCGCCATGCGGAAGATCCGCCGGCCGGTCAGCTTGTAGGAGCCCACCTGGAGGATCACCGAGACGGTCTCCATGACGAAGATGCCGCCCATGATGAACAGCACGATCTCCTGTCGCACGATGACCGCCACCACGCCCAGCGCGGCGCCCAGCGCCAGCGCCCCGACGTCGCCCATGAACACCTGGGCCGGGTAGGTGTTGAACCACAGGAAGCCGAGCCCGGCGCCGGCGATGGTGGCGCAGAACACCGCCAGCTCCCCCGCCCCGGGAATGAAGGGGATCTGCAGGTAGCTGGCGAAGACGCCGTTGCCGCTGGCGTAGGCGAACACCGCCAGGCCCATGGCCACCAGCACCGTGGGCATGATCGCCAGGCCGTCGAGGCCGTCGGTGAGGTTGACCGCATTGGAGCTGCCGACGATCACTAGGTAGGTCAGCACCACGTAGAAGACCCCCAGCGGCAGCACCACGTCCTTGAACAGCGGCACGATCAGGCTGGTCTCCACCGGCGAGGCCGCCGTGACGTAGAGCAGCAGGGCGGCGGCCAGGCCGATCACCGACTGCCAGAAGTACTTCCAGCGCGCCGGCAGGCCGCGGGGGTTCTTCTCCACCACCTTGCGATAGTCGTCGACCCAGCCGATCGCCCCGAAGCCCAGGGTCACGGCCAGCACCACCCAGACGTAGTGGTTGGCGAGATCGCCCCAGAGCAGTGTGCTGACGGCGATGGCCATCAGGATCATCGCCCCGCCCATGGTGGGCGTTCCCGCCTTGGAGAGGTGTGACTGGGGGCCGTCGTCGCGCACCGCCTGGCCGATCTGGCGCTCGACCAGCCGGCGGATCATCACCGGCCCCAGCCACAAGCAGAGCACCAGGGCCGTGAGCGTGCCCAGGATCATGCGCAGGGTCAGGTAGTTGAAGACGTTGAAGGCGCTGAAGAACTGCGCCAGGAAATCAGCCAGATAAAGCAGCATGTATCGCGTTCACCTTGATGCATCCGTACGCAGTGCGGCTACCACCCTTTCCATGCCGGCACTGCGCGACCCCTTGACCAGCACGCTGGCGCCGGGCGGCAGATGGTTGAGGACGTGGCGCGTCAGCGCCTCCCGATCGTTGAAATGGCACCCGCCCTCGCCGAAGGCCCGGCTGGCGGCGGTCGCCGCCTCGCCGAGGGTGCCGAGGAAGTCGATCCCCAGTTCCTGCGCGTAGCGTCCGATCTCGGCATGCAGCCGGTCGGAGGCCTCTCCCAGTTCCCCCATGGCACCCAGCAGGCACCAGTGCGGCCCGGGCAGCGTGACCAGCAGGTCGAGCGCCGCCTTCACCGCGCCGGGGTTGGCATTGTAGGTATCATCCAGCAGTCGCGAGCCGTTGATGCCGGCCACCGCTGACAGGCGTCCCGGCAGGGGCGTCACGCCGGCCAGGCCGGCCAGCACCTCGGCGGGCGACAGCCCCATGGCCAGCGCCGCGGCGGCGGCGGCCAGGGCATTGGCCACGTTGTGGCGCCCCAGCAGCCCGAGCTGCACCCGGCCCTGCTCGCGGCCGTCGACGACAAGCGTGAAAGCATAGCGCCCCAGGTCGTCGCAGGCCAGCGCCGACGCCGTGACCCGCGCCCCGTCCGCGAGGCCGAAGTCGAGCACCTCGCGGGGCGCCGCCAGCCGTGACCAGGTGGCGAAGAAGGCATCGTCGCGGTTGAGCACCGCGACGCCGTCGGCGGGCAGCCCGGCGAGGATCTCGCCCTTGGCCTGGGCAATCCGGCCCATGCCGCCGAACTCCCCCACGTGGGCGCCGGTGACATTGGTGATCACCGCCACCCGGGGTTCGGCCAGCACGCTGGTCCAGGCGATCTCGCCGAGATGGTTCGCCCCCAGCTCCACCACCGCCTGGCGGTGCACCACCGTGAGCTCGAGCAGGGTCAGCGGCGCACCGAAGTCATTGTTGAGGTTGCCGCGGGTGGCCAGGGTGGCGCCGCGGCACGACAGCAGCGCGGCGAGCAGCTCCTTGACCGTGGTCTTGCCGCTGTTGCCGGTGACGGCCACCAGGGGGCCGCCCCAGGCGCGCCGCCGCGCCCGGCCGAGCAGGCCCAGCGCCAGGCGGGTATCGGCCACCTCGAGCTGGGGCAGCGGGTCGTCCACGGGGCGTTCGACGAGGGCCGCCACGGCGCCGGCCTCCCGGGCCTGGCCCAGGAAGTCGTGGGCATCGAAGCGCTCGCCCTTGAGCGCCACGAACAGGCTGCCCGGGGCCAGCCGCCGGGTATCGGTGACGATCTCGCCGATCGCCAGGTCCTCCGTCGGCGCGGCAAGGCCCAGCGCCTCGGCCACCTCGGCCAGGGTGGCCAGCCCGCAGCGGCTCATGACGCCCCCTCCCCCGTCGCGCGTCGCTCCAGCGCCCGCTCGGCCTCGGTGAGGTCGGAGAAGGGGTGGCGCACGCCGGCCACCTCCTGATAGGTCTCGTGCCCCTTGCCGGCGATCAGCACCACGTCGTCGTCACCGGCCGCGGCGAGCACCCGGGCGATGGCCGCGCCCCGGCCGTCGATCTCCAGGGCCGCCCCCCGCGCCGCCGCGGAGAGCCCGGCGAGCACCGCCGCGCGGATCCGCCCCGGCGCCTCGCCGCGCGGGTTGTCATCGGTCACCACCAGGCGGTCGGCGTGACGCTCGGCGGCGGCGGCCATTTCCGGTCGCTTGCCCGGGTCGCGGTCGCCGCCGCAGCCGAACAGGCACCACAGCCGCCCGTCCAGCGGCAGGTGGTCGCGCAGCGCGGCCAGGGCGTTGTCCAGGGCATCGGGCGTATGGGCGTAGTCGATCACCACGGTGGGCGCGCCGGGCCGCACCAGCGGCTCCATGCGCCCCGGCACCGGCGCCAGGCCGGCGGCGGCGGTGAACAGCGCGTCGATGGGATGGCCCAGCCCGTAGAGGGTGGCGATGGCCAGCAGCACGTTATCCAGGTTGAAGCGCCCGAGCAGGGCGGCCTCCAGCACCCGCTCGCCCTCGGGGGTGGCCACCAGCGCGCGCTGGCCGGTCGCGTGGGGGTGCCAGTCGATGACCCGGAAGGTCACCGCCTCGCCCTCCCCGGTGGCCAGCACCCGCACCCGCCCCTCCTGGCCACCCGGCAGGCCGGCCAGCATCAGCCGGGCCAGCGGGTCATCGCCGTTGACCACCGCGAGCTCGAGCTCGTCGCGGCGGAACAGCCTCGCCTTGGCCGCGGCATAGGCCGCCATGCTGCCGTGGTAGTCCAGGTGGTCGCGGGTCAGGTTGGTGAACACCGCGGCACGCACCCGGCAGCCGTCGAGGCGTCCCTGCTCCAGGGCGTGGGAGGAGACCTCCATGGCCACCCGGCGCACCCCCGCGCCCGCCAGCTCGCCCAGCATGGCCTGCAGCGCCAGCGGCCCCGGGGTGGTGAGCCCGCCGGCGGCCAGGGCGCCGGGGCGGCCGTGGCCCAGGGTGCCGACCAGCCCCGCCTCGACGCCCAGCGCCCGGCTCAGCTCGGCGATGTAGTGGGTCACCGAGCTCTTGCCGTTGGTGCCGGTGACGCCGATCAGCTCCAGGGACTCGGGCACGGCGAAGAGCGCGCGGCCCAGCTCGCCGAGGCGCTCGCGCAGGCCATCCAGCGCCAGCACGCGCGGGTCGTCGGGGCGGGCCCGGGCGTCGCCCGAGTGGCAGAGCACCAGGCAGGCGCCGGCGGCCAGGGCCGCCTCGATGAAGTCGCGGCCGTCGGCGGCGACCCCGGGCACGGCCACGAACACGCGTCCCGGGCCGGCCTGGCGGCTGTCCAGCGTCAGCGTCAGTGGCCCCGCCGGCAGCGCGGGGAGCTCCCCGGCGGCGCCGGGCCAGAGGCGTTCGAGGGTCGCGGCCAGGTGCGATGCACTCACCTGCATGGAAGGCGTCTCCTGTCGTGGCAAGGGCAGCGGCGAGGGAACATGGCGGGCCTCACCGGCTGCGCTGGTCGGGGGGCACGTCGAGCAGGCGCAGGGCGCTGCCGACGACGCGCGAGAAGACCGGAGCCGCCACGGCCCCGCCGAAGTAGCTGTCGCCGCGGGGGTGGTCGATCATCACCACGGTGACGATGCGCGGGTCGGAGACCGGCGCGATCCCGGCGAACAGGCTGCGGTAGGCGTCCTGCACGTAGCCGGCGGAGCCGGTCTTGCGCACCGTGCCGGACTTCCCGGCGACACGGTAGCCGGGCACCATGGCGCGTCGCGCCCCGGTGCCCGGCTGCACCGAGGCCTCCATCACCCGCAGCAGGTCGTGGGCCACCGCCGGGTCGATGACCCGCTCGCCCGGCGGCGGCGCATCGAGCCGCAGCAGCGACGGCGGCAGTCGTTCGCCGCCGTTGGCCAGGGCGGTATAGGCGCTGGCCAGCTGGAGCGCCGAGGTCGACAGGCCGTAGCCGTAGGAGAGCGCGGCCCACTGGCTGCGCGACCAGCGCACCGGCGCCGGCAGGGTGCCGGTGGACTCGCCGGGAAAGCCGGTCTCGGGGCTCTGGCCGAAGCCCAGGCGGCGGTAGAGGTCGGGGACCAGCGGGTCGTCGAGTTCCAGCACCAGCTTGGACATGCCGATATTGGAGGACTTCTCGAGGATCCCGGCCAGGTCCAGCTCGCCATAGTTGCGGATGTCGCGGATGGTGAAGCGGTCGATGCGCATCCACCCCGGCGAGGTGTCCACCACCACGTCGCGGGGGAACTCGCCGCTCTCCATGATCGCCGCCATGGCCAGGGGCTTCATCACCGAGCCGGGCTCGAAGACATCGACGATGGCCTGGTTGCGCAGCCCCCGCGGGTCGAGGCCGGCGCGGTTGTTGGGGTTGTAGGAGGGCTGGTTGGCCATGGCCAGCACCTCGCCGCTGCGGGCGTCCATCATCACCACCACGCCGCCATCGGCGTCGTGCTCGGCCACCGCCGCCTTCAGCTCACGGTAGGCCATGTACTGCAGCCGCTGGTCGATGGCCAGCGTCAGCTCGCCGCCGGGCCGGGCATCGCGCAGGACCTCGAGGTCGCGCACCAGGCGACCGCGGCGATCCTTGAGCACCCGCCGCTGCCCCGGGGTGCCGGCCAGGTAGGGCTGGTAGGCGAGCTCCAGCCCCTCCTGGCCGGTATCGTCGACGTTGGTGACCCCGAGCAGCTGGGCGGCCACCTCCCCCGACGGGTAGTAGCGCTTGTACTCGTTCTGGGCGTACACCCCGGGGACGCGCAGGTCGAGCACCTGCTGGGCCGCCTGGGGGGTCATCTGCCGCCGCAGGTACATGAACTCCCGCGAGGCGAAGCGCTCGAGGCGCGCCTCCAGCTCCTCCAGCGGGAGGTTCAGGGCCCGGGCCAGCATGAGGCGCTGGATGCTGTCCTCGGGAACGTCCTGGGGGTTGGCCCACAGGGTCACTACCGGGGTGGAGATGGCCAGGGGCTCGCCGTGGCGGTCGGCGATCATGCCGCGGTGGGCGGGAAGGGTATCGGTGCGCAGCGTGCGGGCATCGCCCTGCCCCTGCAGGAAGGGCCGGTCGAGGACGTGCAGGGTGACGATGCGCCCGGCGAGCAGGCCGAGGGCCAGCAGCACGATCAGCAGCATCAGGCCGTAGCGCAGCCCGCCCATGGGCGCCATCGGCGGTGGGCGGCGCGGCGTCACGCCGCTGCGGACCTCGGTGCTCATGGCCGGATCACCTCGACTTCATCGACGTCGGGCAGGCGCATCTCCAGGCGCTCCATGGCCAGCCGCTCGATGCGCGCCGGGGAGGACCAGGCGCTCTCCTCCAGCAGCAGCTGGCCCCATTCGGTCTGCAGCTGCTGCTGCTCGCGCTCCAGCTGCTGCAGGCGGCCGTACTGCTCGCGCGTCAGGTGGCTGGCGGTGATCACCGCCAGGGCACTGGCCAGGCAGGCCGCCAGCAGCACCAGCACGACCACCAGACGGGGACCGGGCCGCAAGCCAGGCGGCCACCCGAAGCCGGTTGTCGATGGTCGTCCCTGAACCATGTCGCCTCCTTCAGTGCCGCTTGCGCGCCACCCGCATCACCGCACTGCGCGCACGCGGGTTCTCGTCGACCTCCTGCGGGGTCGGACGCTGCGCCCTGCCCAGTGCCTCGAGACGCCGCTCGAGCTGGTCGTCGCGGATCGGCACCCCGCGCGGCAGGTGGGTATCGCCGCGCACGTGGTGGCGAATGAAGCGCTTGACCCGCCGGTCCTCCAGGGAGTGGAAGCTAATCACCACCAGGTGGCCGCCCGGGGCGAGGGCCTCGAGGGCGGCCTCCAGGGCCGCATCGAGCTGCTCGAGTTCGCCGTTGACCCGGATGCGCAGCGCCTGGAAGACCCGGGTGGCCGGGTGCTTGTGCTTCTCCCAGGCAGGGTGTGCCGCCTTGACCACCTCGGCCAGGTCGGCGGTACGCGCGAAGGGTCGCTCACTGCGTCGCGCCACGATGGCCCTGGCCAGCCGGCGGGCATAGCGCTCCTCGCCATACTCCTTGAAGACCCGGGCCAGCTCATCTTCACCGGCCCGGGCGATGAAGGCCGCCGCGCTCTCGCCCTGGGTGGGATCCATGCGCATGTCCAGCGGGCCGTCGCGCAGGAAGCTGAAGCCGCGCTCCGGGTCGTCGAGCTGCGGCGAGGAGACCCCCACGTCGAGCAGGATGCCCGACAGGCGGCCGTGCAGGCCGTGGCGCTCGGCGATCTCGCCGAGGCGGGCGAACTCGGCCCGCTCGATGGTGAAGCGATCGTCATGGATGGCGGCCGCCTCGGCGATGGCCTGGGGGTCGCGGTCGATGGCCAGCAGCCGCCCGCCCTGCCCCAGGCGGTCGAGGATCGCGCGGGAGTGGCCACCGCGGCCGAAGGTGCCATCCAGGTAGGCGCCGTCGGGGTCATGGATCAGGGCCTCGACGGCACCGTCGAGCAGCACGCTGGCATGGCGATAGCCGCGGGGGGGAGTGTCGGGTGCGGATGACGTCATGCGCTTCTCGATCGGCGACTGGCGGGACGGCACCGGGCCGGACGCTCAGGGATGGAAATCGGGGGGAGCCGGCCGATAAGCCGGGTTCTGTCGTGGACAGTCATTCCTCTAGGGGCCGCGTCACCGCGGCCCTCAAGCAACCTACCCGAACCCGACGCGGGCCACGCCATGGGGTTCCTATTTGGTCTTGCTCCGAGTGGGGTTTGCCGTGCCACGCACTGTTGCCAGGCGCGCGGTGCGCTCTTACCGCACCCTTTCACCCTTGCCGGCCTCCCGAGGGAGACGTAGGCGGTCTACTCTCTGCTGCACTTTCCGTCGGCTCGCGCCGCCCAGGCGTTACCTGGCACTCTGCCCTGTGGAGCCCGGACTTTCCTCCCCCGGATCACTCCGGCGGCGACTGTCTGGCCGACTCCCGCGGCAAGGATAACAGCGCCCCGCAGGCCCCTCAATGCCTGATCGCGGCTCAACCCGCATCCTTGAGGGCCTGGGCACGGGCGTACCAGGCCTTCCTGGCGCCGCCCAGCACCCGCGCGGCCACCGAGGCCGCCTGCTTGACGCCGACGCCCTCGGCCAGCAGCGCCGCCAGCAGCGCCTCGCCCTCCACCACCGCCGCCTCGTCCTCCTGGCGCGGCGGCGCGCCGGCCACCATCACCACGAACTCGCCGCGGGCCTGGTCGGGGTCGACCTCCATGCGGGCGAGCAGCGCCTCGGCGCTGCCATCGAGGAAGGTCTCGAAGGTCTTGGTCAGCTCCCGGGCCAGCACGACCCGGCGATCGCCCATCACCGTGGCCAGGTCAGCCAGGGTGTCGCGGATGCGGTGCGGGGACTCGTAGAAGACCAGGGTCTCCTCGCGCGCGGCCAGCGTCTCCAGGCGGCCACGACGCCCCGCCCCCTTCGCCGGCAGGAAGCCCTGGAAGGCGAAGCGGTCGGTGGGCAGGCCGGCCGCCGAGAGTGCCGCCACCAGGGCACAGGGGCCGGGCACCGGCACGACCCGCCGCCCCCGGGCACGCAGCTCGCGCACCAGCACGAAGCCGGGATCGCTGATCAGCGGCGTGCCGGCATCGGACACCAGCGCCAGCGCCTCCCCGGCGGCCAGGCGGGCATCGAGCTGCTCCACCCGGGCCGCCTCGTTGTGCTCGTGCAGCGACAGCATCGGCACCGAGAGCCCCAGGTGGCGAAGCAGCCCGGCAGTATGGCGGGTGTCCTCGGCGGCGATCAGCGCCACCTCACCCAGCAGGCGGGCGGCCCGGGGGCTCAGGTCCTCCAGATTCCCAATCGGCGTGGCGACCACGTACAATACACCTGACTTCGAGTCTGACACTGGCGGCTCCACGGCAAGCTCCTGACACAACGGACGAAGGATGGATTCATGCTGACACCCTCACGCGGCCTGCTGGCCACCGCGCTGGTGGCGACGCTGCTGGCAGGCTGCGCCATGCAGCCCGGCAGCGTCGATCGCCTGCCCGACGACGACCCCGCCCGCCTGCTCGAGCAGGCCGCGCAGCAGGCGCCGGAACAGGCGGCCCGCACCCGGCTGGAGGCGGCCGACATCCTAGCACGGCAGGGCCAGACCACCCAGGCACTGGAGATCGCCACCGACATCGACGACAGCCGGCTCGAGGGCCGCGACCTCACCCACTGGGCGCTGCTGCTGGCCGACCTGGGGCAGCGCGAGGAGGACCCCTGGGCGGTGATCCAGGCGACCCAGCGTCTCGACGAGCTGGACCTGGGCCGCGAGGAGGCCCTGGGGCTTCGCGAGCAGCTCGGTCTGGCGCTGCTCGAGGTGGACGAGCCCCGCGCGGCGGCCGAGGCCCTGCTGGCCGTCCAGGCGGCCACCGACGAGGTGTCGCTCAACGATCCGATCTGGCGTTCGCTGGGCCGGCTGGACGGCGGCGAGCTCTCCACCCTGGGCCGCGAAGGCGACGAGCTGACCCGCGGCTGGGTCGCCCTGGCGGAGCGGGTCCGCAGCAGCGGCGGCGACATCCAGCGCCTGTTCGCCCGGCTAGATGACTGGCGGGAGCGCAATCCGCGCCATCCCGCCGCCCGCCAGGTGCCCGCCGAGCTCCTCGCCCTGCGCGAACTGCGTGGTCTCGAGGTGCGCCATGTCGCCGTGCTGCTGCCGGAGTCCGGCCCCCTGGCCCGGGTAGCCGGCGCCATCGCCGACGGCATGCGTACCCGGCACCGCGACGCCCTCGGCAGCGGTGCCAGCGGTGTCCAGCTGAGCTTCCTCGACGCCAGCCGGGGCGACCTGGCGGCCCTCTATCGCGAGGCCGAGAACCGCGGTGCCCAGGTGGTGGTCGGCCCGCTCGACAAGGAGCAGGTCACCGAGCTCGAGAGCCGCGACAGCGTGCCGTTGCCCACCCTGGCCCTCAACTACGGCCACGGCGAGCGCAACCGCGCCGAGGGCCTCTTCCAGTTCGGCCTCTCCGCCGAGGACGAGGCACGCCAGGCGGCCCGCCGGGCCTGGGGAGACGGCCATCGCCGTGCGGCTCTGCTGGTGCCCGACAACGACTGGGGCCGGCGCGTGGGGGAAGCCTTCTGGGACGAGTGGAACGGCCAGGGCGGCGAGGTCTCCAACGCGGTGCGCTACAACCCGGGGGCCCCGGCCACCGAGAGCACCCGCCGGGCCATCGCCAGCCCGCGTCCCGACATGCTGTTCCTGCTGGGCCTGCCGGACTACGCCCGCCAGGTGCCGCCGACCCTGGACTACTACGACGCCAGCCAGCTGCCGGTCTACGCCACCTCGCACCTCTTCGAGGGCCGACTCAACCCGCAGCTCGACCACGACCTGGACGACGTCCAGTTCCTCGACATCCCCTGGCAGATCCCCGATGCCGCCGTGGGCGGGGTGGACGCCCTGCCCTTCAGCGACAGCTATCGTCAGCTGCGCGAGGAGGAGGACTCGACACTCTTCCGGCTGCGCGCCATGGGCGTCGACGCCTATGAGCTGGCCCTGCGCCTGCCACAGTTCCAGGCGCTGCCCGACAGCGAGCTGTTCGGCGCCACCGGCACCCTGCGTGCCGGCGAGGATGGCCGCATCCAGCGCCAGCTGCCCTGGGCCCGCTTCCTCAACGGCGTGCCTCAGCCGATCCTGATTCCCGGGATCTTCGGCGATGACCGGGCCCCGTGATGCCCGCGCCCGCGGCGAGGCCATCGAGCGCCACGCCGCGGCCTGGCTGGTCGAGCGGGGCCTGGTCCTGGAGGCGGTCAACCAGCATGCCAAGGGCGGCGAGATCGACCTGGTGATGCGCGACGGCGAGGTGCTGGTCTTCGTCGAGGTCCGCCACCGCGCCGACACCCGCCACGGCCACCCGCTGGAGACCGTCACTCCCGCCAAGCAGCGCCGACTGATCCGGGCGGCGCGTTTTTATCTCCAGCGCAACGGGCTATCATGTCCGTGCCGCTTCGATGTGCTGGCCGTCACCGGGCATCCGCCCACCCTCGAGTTCGAGTGGGTGGACAACGCCTTCGATGCCCACTGAGCGGCCACCCCCAACCGCCCCTAGGGAAGCAACCGGACCAGGAACCCAGCATGGATTTCCAGCAGCGCATTCTCGGCCACTTCAATGCCAGCATCGACACCAAGACCTATGCCAGCGAGGTGCTGCCCCCCTTCATCGAGGTGGCCAGCCAGATGATGGTCCAGTGCCTGGTGAGCGAGGGCAAGATCCTGGCCTGCGGCAACGGCGGCAGCGCCGGCGACAGCCAGCACTTCTCCTCCGAGCTGCTCAACCGCTTCGAGCGCGAGCGCCCGAGCCTGCCCGCGCTGGCCCTGACCACCGACACCTCGACGCTGACCTCCATTGCCAACGACTACAGCTACAACGAGGTCTTCTCCAAGCAGATCCGCGCCCTCGGCCAGCCCGGCGACATCCTGCTGGCCATCTCCACCAGCGGCAATTCGGCCAATGTCATCCAGGCCATCCAGGCCGCCCATGACCGCGACATGACGGTAGTGGCGCTGACCGGCCGCGACGGCGGCAACATGGCCTCGCTGCTCGGCCAGGATGACTGCGAGATCCGCGTTCCCGCCACCTCCACGGCGCGCATCCAGGAGGTCCACCTGCTGGTGATCCACTGCCTGTGCGACCTGATCGACGAACAACTCTTCGGTACAAGCGAGTGAATCCCATGACCCGGAAGTCCCTGATCACCCCACTGCTGCTGACCCTCTCCCTCGGCCTCGCGGCCTGTACCACCGTGACCGGCGTCACCCACCCCGGCACCATCGAGGAGAACTACGGCAAGCGCACCACCGGCACCCAGGTCGAAGACCAGAACATCGAGACCAAGATCAGCCACAACCTGCGCCGCACCGATGCCCGCCTGGGCGACGCGCGCATCAACGTCGACAGCTACAACGGCATCGTGCTGATCACCGGCCAGGTCCCCAGCGAAGAGCTCAAGGAGACGGCCAGCGAGGTCGCCCGCGAGGTCCGCAACGTGCGCGACGTGCACAACGAGCTCGCCGTGGCGGCCAACCTGCCGGCCAGCCAGCGCCTCTCCGACACCTGGCTCAATACCCGCATCCGCACCAACCTGGCGGCCAACGAGCGCATCGATGCGAGCCGCATCCGCGTGGTGACCGAGAATGCCAGCGTCTACCTGATGGGCATCGTCACCCGCGCCGAGGCCGACCGCATCGTCGATGCGGTCGGCCGGGTCGGCGGCATGCAGCGCATCGTCAAGGTCTTCGACTACCTCGACTGAGCCGCCCGCGCCCCAACCCCGGCACCTAACGCGACACGGCAGGCCCGAAGGCCTGCCGTGTCGTTTCTTCCTGGCGCGAAAAAGCCGGGTTGGCTACTTGATGACCCGCAGCGACGGCTTGCCCTTGCGGGGGCGCGCTTCGTCGTCATCGGCGCCGGACTCGGGTGCCTCGGCCTCCTCCTGCGCCGCGTCGACGCTGGAGAGCGTCGGCGCGTCCTCCTGGGGCGGCGCCTCCTCGGGCATCACCGGCTCATGGCCGAACACCATGCCGACGCCGTTCTCGCGGGCATAGATGGCGACCAGCGCCGAGATCGGCACCATCACCTGCATCGGCTTGCCGCCGAATCGCGCCCCGAAGCCGATCGCCTCGTTCTCCAGGAACAGGTCACGTACCGCGGTGGGCGCCAGGTTCAGCACGATCTGGCCGTTCTGTACGAACTGCCTGGGGACCTCCACCCCGGGCTGCTCGGCATCGACGACGATATAGGGCGTGAGGTCGTTGTCCAGCAGCCACTGGTACAGGGCCCTGGCCAGATAGGGACGACTCGAGTAGGGGCGAGTGGATGGCATCGTGTGGCCCTCCTGGATCTGGTGCCACCCCCGCCGGACGGGCCGAGGGCGGCAGAGTGTTCAGGTGCGCATCTCGCGCTCGCTCTCGCTCAGCGAGGCCTTGAAGCCGTCGCGCTCGAACACCCGCTCCATGTAGCTGAGCAGCGGCTTGACCTGCTTCTCCGGCAGCTCGATGCCCAGCGCCGGCAGGCGCCAGAGGATCGGGGCCAGGCAGCAGTCCACCAGAGTGAACTCGTCGCTCATGAAGAACGGCATGTCCTCGAAGATCGGCGAGATGCCGATCAGGCTCTCGCGCAGCTCCTTGCGCGCCTTCTCGGCTTCCTTCTTGGGGCCCTGCTCGATCTGCTCGACCAGCGGGCACCACTCGCGCTCGATCCGGTGCATCCACAGCCGGCTCTGGGCGCGCGCCACCGGGTAGACCGGCAGCAGGGGGGGATGCGGGAAGCGCTCGTCCAGGTACTCCATCATCACCTTGGACTCGTAGAGCACCAGGTCCCGATCAAGCAGCGTGGGCACGCTGTTGTAGGGGTTCAGGTCGGCAAGCTCCTCGGGACGCTGCTCATCGGTGACCTCGACGATGTCCACCGCGACGCCCTTTTCGGCGAGCACGATACGCACGCGATGGCTGAAGTGATCAGCTCCCCCGGAGTAGAAGGTCATCGACGACCGCTTGGCCACTACACCCATGAAACAATCCTCGCATCAGTTCGAACCGCAATGATAACACGACAGCCGGAGCGGTGAGGGCCGGTGCTTGCCGCGGGCCGCGCAGAAACCACAGGGGGCGCATGGCCTGCGGCCATACGCCCCCGGTCTGTTCCGCCGAGGCGGATCAGTGGATGTCGCGCCAGTACTCGCGCTTCAGCAGGTAGCCGATGACACCGAAGATGAAGATGAAGATCAGCACCTTGGGGGCCAGGGCCTGGGCCTGCAGCTTGGAAGGCTCGCCGACATAGACCAGGAAGTTGGTCAGGTCATAGACCGCCTCCTCGAACTCGTCCGGCTCCATGGCGCCCGGACGGGTGACCTGCAGCACGTCGCAGGACTGGTACTTGCCGGTCAGCGGGTCGAGTTCGGCGCCCTCCATGGGACGGTCGCTCTCGGCGCAGACCTTCTCCTGCACGCCCTGCAGGGGCTCGAGCACGTTGGGCATGGCCACCAGGTCGAACACGGCGTTGTTCACGCCGGTCGGGCGGCTCGGATCCCGGTAGAAGCTCAGCAGGTAGGAGTAGATCCAGTCACCGCCGCGCAGGCGGCCATGCAGTGTCAGGTCCGGGGCCGCGGCCCCGAACCAGTTGGCGCCATCCTCACGACCCATGGCGTTGTGCATCTGGTCGTTGTAGGCCAGCTCGGAGGAGAAGATCAGGTTCTGCTCCACCAGGTCCTGGGGCATGCCGAAGTCCTCGGCGGCCCGGGCGAAGCGCTGGTGCTCCAGGGTGTGACAGCCCATGCAGTAGTTCACGTAGAGCTGCATGCCCCGCTGCAGGGAGGCCTCGTCCTTGAGGTCAGGCGTCATCGAGAAGGGAACATCTGCCGCCGGCGCCGCCATGGCCGTGAAGGGCACCAGCGCGAAGAGCAGTGCGAACAGTTGCTTTTTCATTAGCCAGTCACCCTTTCCGGAACAGGTTTGGTCTTCTCCAGCCTTGTGTAGAGCGGCATCAGCAGGAAGAAGGCGAAGTAGATCGCGGTGCACAGCTGGGCCACCAGGGTGCGCATCGGAGTGGCCGGCAGCGCGCCCAGGATCCCCAGGATGACGAAGCTGACGGCGAACAGGGCCAGCATCACCTTGGACATCCAGCCCTTGTAGCGCATGGAGCGCACCGGGCTGCGATCCAGCCAGGGCAGCACGAACAGCACGGCGATGGCGCCACCCATGAACAGCACGCCGAGGAACTTGGCGTCGAGGCCGAACAGGTCGAAGGTGATCGCCCGCAGGATCGCGTAGAAGGGCGTGAAATACCACACCGGGGCGATATGATCCGGGGTCACCATGGGGTTCGCCGGCTCGAAGTTGGGCCGCTCGAGGAAGTAGCCGCCGCCCTCGGGGAAGTAGAAGATCACCACCGCGAAGACGAACAGGAACACGGCCACGCCGACGATGTCCTTCACCGTGTAGTACGGGTGGAAGGGGATGCCGTCCAGGGGCTTGCCGGTCTCGTCCTTCTTGGCCTTGATGTCGATGCCGTCAGGGTTGTTGGAGCCGACCTCGTGCAGGGCGATCAGGTGGAGCACCACCAGCGCCAGGATCACGATGGGCAGCGCCACCACGTGCAGGGCGAAGAAGCGGTTCAGGGTGATGCCGGAGATCAGGAAGTCACCGCGGACCCACTGGGCCAGGTCGGGACCGATCACGGGAATCGCCGAGAACAGCGAGATGATCACCTGGGCGCCCCAGTAGGACATCTGGCCCCAGGGCAGCAGGTAGCCCATGAAGGCCTCGGCCATGAGCAGCAGGTAGATGGTCATGCCGAAGATCCACACCAGCTCGCGAGGCGCCTTGTAGGAGCCGTAGAGCAGGCCGCGGAACATGTGCAGGTAGATCACCACGAAGAAGGCCGATGCGCCGGTGGAGTGCATGTAGCGGATCAGCCAGCCCCACTCCACGTCGCGCATGATGTACTCGACCGAGGCGAAGGCGCCCTCGGCGGAGGGGTTGTAGCTCATGGTCAGCCACACGCCGGTGAGGATCTGGTTGACCAGCACCAGCAGGGCCAGCGAGCCGAAGAAGTACCAGAAGTTGAAGTTCTTGGGCGCGTAGTACTTGGTCAGGTGGTCCTGGACCATCTGCGTCGCGGGAAAGCGGTCGTCGACCCAGCGCATCAGGCCCTTTTCCGCCCTCGCCTTGTTCGGGTTAGCCATCAGGCAGTCTCCTCATCCTCACCGATGATGATGATGTCATCGGTCTCGAAGCGATAGGGCGGAACCTCCAGGTTGGTCGGTGCCGGCACATTGCGGAACACCCGACCCGCCAGGTCGAAGAAGGAGCCGTGGCAGGGGCAGAAGAAGCCGCCCGGCCAGTTGTCCATGTCCACCGCATCGGGTTCGGGACGGAAGAGCGGCGAGCAGCCCAGGTGGGTGCAGATACCGATCAGCACGCCGATCTCGGGACGGATGGAGCGCAGCGGGCCGGAGATGTAGCCGGGCTGCTGCGGTTCCTGGGACTCGGGGTCGGAGAGGCGCGAGCCGTCGAACCCTTCGGTGCGCTCGATCATCTCCGGCGTGCGGTTGATGATCCACACCGGACGCCCCCGCCACTCGACGGTCATGCGCTGGCCCGGTTCGAGCTTGGACACGTCCGCCTGAACGGGCGCACCCGCCGCTCTTGCCCTGGCACTGGGCTGCCAGGAAGCCACAAAGGGGACCGCAACCCCGACGGCACCCACCGCACCCACGACGGTGGTGGCACCAACGAGGAAACGGCGCCGACCCTTGTTTACGCCGTTATCTGCCATTTCAGGTTTCTCCCATCAGCTTACCCGCTGTTCCATCACGGGCAGTAGAGCGTCCCGCGACCACGGATACCAAATGCGCTCTATAGTAAGAAAATGCGCTGTTCCATACAAGGACAACACCCCTTGACCAAGGTGGAACCTCGCCGACAATTCATTGATCCGAAAAACAAAACGCCCGAGTCTAACGACTCGGGCGTGTCTCTCGCAGCTGGCAGGCTGACCCGGTGATCAGCGCTTGGAGAACTGCGGACGACGGCGCGCCTTGCGCAGGCCGACCTTCTTGCGCTCGACCTTGCGGGCGTCGCGGGTCACGTAGCCGGCCTCGCGCAGCTGGCTGCGGAACTCCTCGTTGTACTCCATCAGGGCACGGGTGATGCCGTGACGGATGGCGCCGGCCTGGGCCGAACCGCCGCCGCCCTTGACGGTGACGAAGACGTCGAACTGGTTCAGGGTATCGGTCAGCTCGAGGGGCTGGCGCACCACCATGCGGCCGGTGACGCGACCGAAGTACTGGTCCAGCTCACGGCTGTTGACGGTGATCTTGCCGGTGCCCGGCTTCAGGAAGACGCGCGCGGTAGAGGTCTTGCGGCGCCCGGTACCGTAATACTGCTGTGTCATGGCGAAGACTCCCTCAGATGTTCAGTTCTTGCGGCTGCTGGGCGGCGTGCGGATGCTCGGTGCCGGCATAGACCTTGAGCTTGGAATACATGGCACGACCCAGGGGACCCTTCGGCAGCATGCCCTTGACGGCGGACTCGATGATGCGCTCCGGCGCATGGTCGAGCAGCTTGTCGAAGGTCATGGAGCGCAGGCCACCGGGATAGCCGGTGTGACGGTAGTAGGTCTTGGCCGTGGCCTTGTTGCCGGTGACCTTCACCTTCTCGGCATTGATCACGACGATGTAGTCGCCGGTATCGACATGCGGGGTGAATTCCGGCTTGTGCTTGCCGCGCAGGCGGCGGGCAATTTCGGTGGCCAGACGGCCGAGCGTCTTGTCCGTGGCGTCGACGACGTACCAGTCGCGCTGGACGGACTGCGGCTTTGCAGTGAACGTCTTCATGGATGAATCACCAGAGATCAGTGTATTGGGTTCTGCCGCCGGCGAGCCGGCATGGAACCATCCCTATTCTTCTTGGTTGCCCCGCCCGGCGGTCAGGCCGCAGGCGAGTCAACGGTCGAGCGAGCGCGCATTCTACCTGAGAGCCGCGGCACGGGCAACGCCTGGCGAACGCCCGAGGCGGCACGGTCGGCTCACGGCTTGTGCGGCAGCGCCAGGTACTCGTGGGACTGCATCTCCTGCAGCCGCGAGAGGGTGCGCTGGAACTCGAACTCCAGGCGCCCGTCGGCGTAGAGCGCCTCCGCCGGCACCTCGGCGGACATCAGCAGCTTGACGCCCCGGTCGTAGAACTCGTCGACCATGTTGATGAAGCGCCTGGCCTGGTCATCCGTGGCCCCGCTCATGCGGGTGACGTTGGAGACCAGCACGCTGTGGAACTCGCGTGCCAGTTCGATGTAGTCGTTCTGGCTGCGCGGGCCGTCGCACAGCTCCCGGAACTCGAACCACACCACGTCGTCATGCAGGCGGCGGGCGTGCAGCACGCGGTGATTGACCTCGATGGGCGCATCGGCCTCGCCCTCGTGGCCGGCGATCTCGCGGAAGCTCCTCGCCAGCTCCGACTCCGCCGCCTCGTCCAGGGGGGCGTGGAAGATCTCGGCACGCTCCAGGGCCCTCAGCCGATAGTCGATCCCCGAGTCGACGTTGACCACCTCGCAGTGGCGGTTGAGCAGCTCGATGGCGGGCAGGAAGCGCGCCCGCTGCAGGCCGTCCCGGTAGAGGTCATCGGGCACGATATTCGAGGTAGCCACCAGCACCACGCCATGCTCGAAGAGCGCCTCGAGCAGGTTGGCCAGGATCATCGCGTCGGTGATGTCCTTGACGAAGAACTCGTCGAAACAGATCACCCGCGCCTCGTCGGCGAACTTGGCGGCGATCAGCCGCAGCGGGTTCTTCTCGCCCTTGTAGTGCTCGAGCTCGTTGTGCACCCGCTGCATGAAGCGGTGGAAGTGGGTGCGCATCTTCTCCGGGAACGGCAGCGACTCGAAGAAGGCATCCACCAGGTAGGTCTTGCCGCGCCCTACCCCGCCCCAGAAGTAGAGCCCGGTCACCTCGGGAAGGGCCGGGGCCGGCGCGGACTCGCGACGGCCCCGCTTGCCGAACAGCCCGGCCATGCGCGACTTGAGACCGCCCTCCGGGGGGACCGCCCGGGGGCGCGTCCGCGGCGTGGCCACCAGGTCGTCGTAGAGACGCTGGAGATGCGCCACCGCCTGCTCCTGGGCGGCATCGTACTGGAAGTCATCGCGCTCGAGGTCGGCACGGTAGCGGGCCATGGGCGTGAGGCGTGCGTCACGGGAATCGGGCATGGTCGACGGTGCACTCATGGAAGGGGACTGCCTGTCGCGGCTTCGATAGGCAGCGCATTATACGCCCCTCGCCGCCGCTTCGCATCGCCACCGGCGCGTTGACCCGACGCGCAACCTCGGCCCTATAATGGGCTGCCGGGGCCAGCCGCCCCGGGACTCCGGATCCGCTTCGCGCCGGATCGTCCCACAGCCGCAGGGAGAGACACGTGGACGACAGCAACATCAACTGGATTCTGGCCATTGCCTGCCTGCTGGCCGGCATCGGCATCGGGGCACTGGGCTATCACCTGCTCAATGCCAGCGCCGCCGGCCAGCAGCGGCTGCGCCAGCGCCTCGCGGAGCGCGACCGCGAGCTGGCCGCGCTGAAGGAGGGCCTGGGCGACCACTTCGGGGAGATGTCCACCCTCGTTGAATCCCTGCAGCGTGACAGCGAGGCCCTGGCCCGACGCCTGGCCCAGGACAGCGAGGCCCTGGGCGGCAAGCCCCGGGCACGGGGCCTGGAGGTCACGACCGCCCCCGCCGCCAACGACACCGAGGAGGCCCTGCCCACCCCCCGCGACTACGCCGACGGCACCGGCGGTACCCTGTCAGAGGATTTCGGCCTGAAGAACGACGAGGCCAGGGCACCGCAGCCCCCGCGCTACTGAGGCGCCGAAGCCGCCGCGCTACTGACCTCGTCCCCTCACCACCAAGGCCTTCAGCGCTATCGCAGTCACCGGCATCTTGTCAGCGAAAGGCGCCGGGGAAAGGCCGGAGAGGGGGTCCGTGGACCAGGGATGGTCTAGGTAGCCCCCAGGGAGGGGTTAATGGCGCCCCCTCGTCGGTCCGGCGCTCCGGGGCCTTTCGCCGGAACAGCCTTTAGCGATGCCGCCATTGGCCATAGCCCTGCCCCGGCCTCAGGCGGGGTTATCGATGTCCACGAAGCGGTGCTCGATGTCGAACTGCCCGGCCAGCCACTCCCCCAGCGCCTGGACACCGTAACGCTCGGTGGCGTGGTGGCCCGCCGCCAGGTAGTGGATGCCCAGCTCCCGGGCCAGGTGGGTGGTGCGCTCGGAGATCTCCCCCGAGATGAAGGCATCGGCCCCCGCCTCCCGGGCCGCCGTGATCATGTCCTGGGCGCCCCCGGTGCACCACGCCACCCGGCGGATCTCGCCACCCCCCGGCGCCTCGACCAGCTGCGGCTCGCGCGCCAGGCGTTGCCCCACGTGCTGCGCGAGCCCCCGGGCGTCGAGCCCCTCGGGCGGCGTGCCCAGCCACACCAGCCCCTCGCCGAGCTCGCCGTCGGCGCAGCCGTCGACCGCGAAGTCGAGCCGCCGGCCCAGTTCGGCGTTGTTGCCCAGGCCCGCATGGGCGTCCAGCGGCAGGTGGTAGGCCAGCAGGCTGATGTCGTGGGCGAGCAGGGCCCGGAGGCGCCGGCGCTTCATGCCGGTGATCGCCACCGGCTCGTTCTTCCAGAAGTAGCCGTGATGCACCAGCACCAGGTCGGCCTGCCAGGCCACCGCCTCGTCGACCAGCGCCTGGCAGGCCGTCACGCCGCTCATCACCCGGGCCACCCGGTCGCGCCCCTCGACCTGCAGGCCGTTGACCGTGTAGTCCTTGAAGCGCTCCGGCGCCAGCTCCCGGTCACAGGCGGCCACCAGCGCATCGCGATTCGTCATCGGGACCTCCATACGTCCACTGGGTGAGAATGTTACCATTCCCTCATTGTACCGGCGGGGCCCCTGCCCCCGCGACCGCCCGCCACAAGGACGATCAACCGCATGTTCCGCCCCCTGCGCCCCCTGCTGCCCTTCCTGCTGCCGATCCTCATCGGTGTGCTGCTGGCCGTGGTGCTGCTCAACGCCTTTCCGCAGCTGACGGGGCGGCAGGCGCCGCCCGCCGCCCCGCCGACGCTCCAGTCACCCGGTGCCACGCCGCCCCTGCCGGTCTCGCCGCAGGTCGAGGCGCCGCGGGAATCCGGCTCGCGGCCGGCGCCCGAGATTCGCCAGGCCCAGCCGCTCAGCCGCGAGCAGGGCCCGGTGAGCTATGCCGCAGCCGTGGAGCGCGCCGCCCCCGCCGTGGTCAACATCTACTCCTCCCGGGTGGTGGAGCGCGACCAGCATCCGCTGATGTCCGACCCCTTCTTCCGCCAGTTCTTCGGCGACGACATGCCGGCGCGCCAGCGCATGCTCTCGAGCCTCGGCTCCGGGGTCATCGTCAGCGAGGATGGCTATGTGCTCACCAACCACCACGTGATCGGCGGGGCCGACCAGATCCAGGTGGCCCTGCGCGACGGCCGCGAGACCCTGGCCGAGGTGATCGGCACCGACCCGGAGAGCGACCTGGCCGTGCTGCGCATCGACCTCGACGACCTGCCGGTGATCGAGCTGGCCGACTCCGCCCAGGTGGCCGTGGGCGATGTCTCCCTGGCCATCGGCAACCCCTTCGGCGTCGGGCAGACGGTGACCATGGGCATCATCAGCGCCACCGGCCGCAGCCACCTGGGGCTGAACGCCTACGAGGACTTCATCCAGACCGACGCCGCCATCAACCCCGGCAACTCCGGCGGCGCCCTGATCAATCCCGAGGGCGCCCTGGTGGGCATCAACACCGCCATCTTCTCGCGCTCCGGCGGCTCCCAGGGCATCGGCTTCGCCATCCCGGCCAACCTGGCCCGCAACATCCTCGAGGAGCTGGTCACCCAGGGCCGGGTGATCCGCGGCTGGCTGGGCGTCGAGGCCCAGGAGCTCAACCCGGAGCTGGCCGCCTCCTTCGGCCTGCAGGCCCCCCGCGGCGTGGTGATCGCCGGCGTCGTGCCCGGCGGCCCGGCGGCCCAGGCCGGCCTCCAGCCGGGCGACGTGCTGCTGGCCATCGACGGGCGGCCGATCCTCGATGCGCGGGTAACCATGTCCGATATCGCCGCCGTGGCACCCGGCGAGACGCTGCCCCTCACCGTGGTGCGTGGCGGCGAGACGCTGCAGGTCACCCTGGAGGTGGGCGAGCGACCCGCACCGGAGCTGCGCCGGCCGGAGTAGCCTGTCGCGCGCGTCGCGGTCCGCCGCAATGCAGGAGGCCCCGCCATGGCGGGGCCTCCTGCGTATCGGCCAATCCGTCCGGTTGGCCGGGCTCACTCCTTGATGCGGTACTCGGCGCTGCGCGCGTGGGCGGTCAGCGACTCGCCGCGGGCCAGCACGGAGGCCACCTTGCCCAGCGTCGAGGCCCCCTCGGCGGAGCAGTGGATGATCGAGGAGCGCTTCTGGAAGTCGTAGACCCCCAGCGGCGAGGAGAAGCGCGCGGTGCCCGAGGTGGGCAGCACGTGGTTGGGGCCGGCGCAGTAGTCGCCCAGCGCCTCGGCGGTGTAGCGGCCCATGAAGATGGCCCCGGCATGGCGGATCTCCGGCAGCCAGCCCTCCGGGTTGGCCACCGAGAGCTCGAGGTGCTCGGGGGCGATGCGGTTGATCAGCGCCATCGCCTCCTCGCGGCTGGCGCACTCGATCAGCGCCCCCCGGCGCGCCAGGGACTCGCGCACGATCGCCTCGCGCTCCAGGGTCGGCAGCAGCCGGTCGATGGCGGCCTCCACGGCGTCGAGGTGAGCGGCATCCCAGCTCACCAGGATCGCCTGGGCGTCCTCGTCATGCTCGGCCTGGGAGAAGAGGTCCATGGCCAGCCACTCGGGGGCGGTGCCGCCGTCGGAGACCACCAGGATCTCCGAGGGGCCGGCGATCATGTCGATCCCCACCTGGCCGAACACCGCCCGCTTGGCGGTGGCCACGTAGATGTTGCCGGGCCCGACGATCTTGTCGACCCGCGGCACCGTCTCGGTGCCGTAGGCCAGCGCCGCCACCGCCTGGGCGCCACCCACGGTGAAGACGCGGTCGACCCCCGCCAGGTGGGCCGCCGCCAGCACCAGCTCGTTGAGCACGCCATCCGGGGTCGGCACTACCATGATGATCTCGCGCACCCCGGCCACGTGGGCGGGGATGGCGTTCATCAGCACCGAGGAGGGATAGGCGGCCTTGCCGCCCGGCACGTAGATGCCGGCCCGGTCCAGGGGCATCACCTGCTGGCCCAGCACGGAGCCGTCGGCCTCGGTGTAGTGCCAGGACTCGGGCTTCTGACGCTCGTGGTAGAGGCGGATCCGCTCGGCGGCCTGGGCCAGCGCCTCGCGCTGGGCGGCGGGCAGGCCGTCATAGGCCTGGCGCAGGCGCTCGGCGGAGAGGGTCAGCTCGGCCATGGTCGTCGCCGAGAGGCGATCGAAGCGGTTGCTGGCCTCGACCAGGGCCGCGTCACCGCGGCGCCTGACCGCCTCGATGATCTCGTCGACGCGCTGCTGCACCGCGGCGTCGGAGACGCCTTCCCAGGCGAGCAGGGACGACAGGCGCGCTTCGAAGCCCGCGTCGGCGGTGGCGAGCCGGGCGATGCCGGAGGAAACGGGAGAGTCGGTCATGTGGGCATCCATTACGGGAATCCGTGAAGACTGTGCCGCGCCATGGGGCCGCGAACAAGCCGCGGGCCCCTATGGCATCAAGAGCGGGCCGCTATCGGCGAGGTCGCCTCAGGCCGAGGCGGGCTCGCGGCGCGCCGCCACGGCCTCGCCCAGGCGCTCGATCAGCGGCTTGATACGCGCATGCTTCATGGTCATGGCGGCCTTGTTGACCACCAGCCGGGTGCTGATGTCGGCGATCAGCTCGCCGGGCTCCATGCCGTTGGCGCGCAGGGTATTCCCGGTGTCGACGATGTCGACGATCTCGTCGGCCAGGTTCATCAGCGGCGCCAGCTCCATGGCCCCGTAGAGCTTGATCACCTCGGCCTGGATGCCCTGCTCGGCATACCAGCGCCGGGCCACGCCGACGAACTTGGTGGCCACGCGGCGCCTTGCGCGGGCCGGCTCGGCGCCGGTGATGCCGGCGGTCATCAGCCGGCAGCGGGCGATCTCCAGGTCCAGCGGCTCGTAGAGCCCCTCGGCGCCGTGCTCGAGCAGCACGTCCTTGCCCGCCACGCCCAGGTCGGCGGCGCCCAGCTGCACATAGGTGGGCACGTCGGTGGCGCGGATCACCACCAGCTTGACGTCGGGCAGGTTGGTGTCGAACAGCAGCTTGCGGCTCCTGCCCAGGTCCTCGGCAGGCTCTATGCCGGCGTCGGCCAGCAGCGGCAGGGTCTCGTCCAGGATGCGGCCCTTGGAGAGGGCCAGGATCAGTTGTTTGCTCATGCTCTCGCCTTGGTCGTCCTTAGCCCGGCACGCGGCGGATCTGCGCGCCCAGCAGCTGCAGCTTCTCCTCGATGCACTCGTAGCCGCGGTCGATGTGGTAGATGCGGTCGACCCGGGTCTCGCCCTCGGCCATCATCGCCGCGATCACCAGGGAGGCCGAGGCGCGCAGGTCGGTGGCCATCACCGGGGCGCCGGAGAGGCGCTCGACCCCTTCGATCACCGCTGTGTTGCCCTCCAGGGCGATCTTCGCCCCCATGCGGTTGAGCTCCTGGACGTGCATGAAGCGGTTCTCGAAGATGGTCTCCACCACCCGGGAGGTGCCCTCGGCCACCGCGTTCATGGCCACGAACTGCGCCTGCATGTCGGTGGGAAAGGCCGGATAGGGCGCGGTGCGGATGTTGACCGCCTTCGGACGCTTGCCGTGCATGTCCAGCGCGATCCAGTCGTCGCCGGTGGTGATCTCGGCCCCCGCCTCCTCGAGCTTGGCCAGCACCGCCTCGAGGATATCGGCGCGGGTCCGGCGCACCCGCACCCGCCCCCGCGACAGCGCCGCGGCCACCAGGAAGGTGCCGGTCTCGATGCGGTCCGGCATCACATCGTGGCAGGCACCGTGCAGGCGCTCGACGCCCTCGACGGTGATGGTATCGCTGCCGTGGCCGCGGATCTTCGCCCCCATGGCGATCAGGCACTCGGCCAGGTCGACCACCTCCGGCTCCCGGGCGGCGTTCTCCAGCACCGTGGTGCCGTCGGCCAGCGTCGCCGCCATCAGCAGGTTCTCGGTGCCGGTGACCGTCACGGTATCGAAGAAGATGGTGGCGCCCTTCAGGCGACCCTCCACCCGCGCCCGGATATAGCCGCCCTCGACGCGGATCTCGGCGCCCATGGCCTCGAGGCCGCGCAGGTGCAGGTCCACCGGACGCGAGCCGATGGCGCAGCCGCCGGGCAGCGAGACGTCGGCGTGGCCGAAGTGGGCCAGCAGCGGCCCCAGCACCAGGATGGAGGCGCGCATCTTCTTGACCAGCTCGTAGGGGGCGTCGCAGTGCTTCACCTGGGCGCCGTCGAGCTGGATGGTCATCTTCTCGCCCATCACCGGCTCGACGCCCAGGTGGCCGAGCAGCTCGAGGGTGGTGGTGATGTCCTGCAGGTGCGGCAGGTTGCCGATGGTTACCGGCTCCTCGGCCAGCAGGGTGGCGCAGAGGATGGGCAGCGCGGCGTTCTTGGCCCCGCTGGCCCACACCTCGCCGTCCACGGGGCCGTTGCCGGTAATGATCAGTTTGTCCATGGAGGTTCGCCCGTCAGGCGCTGGCGTTCTCCGGCGCGCTGTCCCACTGCGCCGGGGTATAGGTCTTGATGCTCACCGCATGCAGGGCACCGCTGGCGATCTCGTCGGCCAGCGCGCCGTAGATCAGCTGCTGCCGCTTGACCGGCGACAGGCCATCGAAGACCTCGCCCACGGCCACGACCTGGAAGTTGCAGCCCTCGCCCTGGATATGGAACTCGCAGCCCTCGACGCGCGCCTCGAGCAGCGCCTTGACTTCGCTGGGTTGCATGAACCGGCACTCCTGTGATGCTGGGGATGGGAAGGCCATCGGCCGCGCTGCGGCCGATGGCTCGGATCGAGCAAGGGACACATGGTAAAGAAAAGCGCCGCGCTTGGCGATGCCGGCGGCCAGGGACGCCTCAGGCGCCCGACGGCTCCACCGGCAGCAGGCGGTCGAGCCCGGCCACCTCGGTGAGGCGCTGCAGGGAGTCCGAGAGGCGCACCGTGCGCAGCTTGAGCCCCGCGGCCCGGGTGCAGCGCATCCACTCGAGCACCACGCTGAGCGCGGCGCTGCTGACCCCCGCCACGCCGCACAGGTCGAAGACCACCCGGGTGCCCGCCGGCTGGCCGACCAGCCAGTCGCGGCCGGAGGCGGCCAGCGCGGCAGCGGCATCGAACCCTACCTGCCCGCTCACCCGAAGGCCCTCGGCCGTGGCCTCCAGCCGGGCCCCGCGATGCTCGAGCAGCAGGCTCATGCGTCGCCGCCCTCCTCCAGCTCCTCGACGGCCAGTTCCGGCGACCAGCCGTCGATCACCGCGTCGTAGTCGCGGCCCTGGTCACGCATGGCCTGGTCGAACTGGTTGCGGAAGGTCAGCCCCAGGTTGATGCCGTTGACGATCACGTTGACGACCTTCCACTCGCCGCCGGAGAGGCGCAGCGAGTAGCTGACCGGGTAGACGGTGCCGTCCATGGCCACCACCTCCATGTCGACGCTGGCCTGGTCCTCGTGGCGCGGGGCGCGCTGGGCATCAAGCACGCGCAGTTCCCGGTAGTCGAAGGTGACCAGGCCCCGGGTGTAGGTGTCGATCAGGGTCTGGCGGAAGGTCTCCACGAAGCGCGAGCGCTGCTGGGGGGAGGCGTTCTGGAAGTAGCGGCCCATCACGCTGGCGCCGATGTAGCGGAAGTCGGCGATGTCATCGAGGCTGTCGTCCACCAGCGCCTTGAGCTCGTCGAGGTTGTCGGCGAAGTAGTCGCGCCGCCCCTCGATCTGGCCGGTGAGCTCCTCGACGCTCTGGCGGATCAGCTGCTCGGGCGTGCGTTCGGGAGCGGCACTGGCCGGCAGCGCGAACAGGGCCAGCAGCAGGCCCGCCAGCAGCGAACGGAGGGGAAGGTAAAGACGGTTCATGCAGTCAACTCTCCTTGGGACAAACCAGATCGACGCGCACGCACGTCAATCGCTGACCATGTTGGACACGAACTGCTGGATGAGTTCTTCCAGCACGATGGCCGACTGGGTATCGCGGATGGTGTCACCCGCGGCCAGGGTCTCGGGGTCGCCGCCCACCGAGAGCCCGATGTACTGCTCGCCGAGCAGGCCGGCGGTGAGGATCGCCGCGGTGGTGTCCCGGGAGAGCCTGCCCTCCAGGTCGCCATCGAGCTCGAGGATCACCCGGGCGTCGTACCAGTCGGTGTCGAGCTCGATCGCCGCCACCCGACCCACGGTGACGCCGGCCATGGTGACCCGCGCGCGGGGCTTGAGCCCCCCGATATTGGCGAAGTTCGCCTCCAGCCGAAAACTGTCTCCCGGGGCCTGGAAGGTCAGCCCGCTGACCCGCAGGCCGAGGAACACCAGGCCCAGGATGCCGGCCAGCATGAACAGGCCGACGCCGAGCTCCATCATCTTGCTGCGCTTCATCGTGTTTCTCCGAACATCAACGCCCCGCTACCGACAGGCAGCGTGCCAACCGCAGGGGGACCAGACAAAGGGGTGGAAGGCATCAGGAGAGCCCCCCGAACATCACCGCGGTCAGCACGAAATCGAGACCGAGCACCGCCAGGGAGGAGTAGACCACCGTGCGGGTCGTGGCCCGCGAGATGCCTTCCGAGGTGGGCACCAGATCATAGCCCTGGAACACCGCGATCCAGGTGACCACCACCGCGAAGACCAGGCTCTTGACCATGCCGTTGCCCACGTCGCCGATGAACGCGACGCTGGCCTGCATGTTGCCCCAGTAGGAGCCCTCGAAGACCCCCAGCCACTCGACGCCCACCAGGTAGCCGCCGTAGATGCCCACCACGCTGAAGCCGATGGTCAGCAGCGGCAGGGAGACGAAGCCCGCCCAGAGCCGCGGCGCCACCACCCGGCGCAGCGGGTCCACGCCGATCATCTCCATGCTGGTGAGCTGCTCGGTGGCCTTCATCAGGCCGATCTCGGCGGTCAGCGCCGACCCGGCCCGGCCGGCGAACAGCAGCGCCGCCACCACCGGCGCCAGCTCGCGGAGCAGCGACAGCGCCACCATCTGGCCCAGCGCCTGCTCGGCGCCGAAATCGACCAGGATGGTGTAACCCTGCAGCGACAGCACCATGCCGATGAACAGCCCCGAGACCAGCACGATGGCCAGCGACAGCACGCCGACGAAGTGCATCTGGCGCAACCAGAGGGCCCACCCCTCCCGGGACGGCACGCCGACGGCGGACTGGCCCACGAAGATCCCGGCCCGGCCCAGGGCCTCGAGCAGGTCGCAGCCGCGGCGCCCGAGGCGCATCACCCGCGCGATCATCGCCCGCCCCCCGCACTCAGGATGTCCTTGAAGTAGTCCACCGCCGGATAGTGGAAGGGCACGGGGCCGTCCGGCTCGCCGTGGACGAACTGGCTGACCCGCGGGTCCTGGTCCACGTCGAGGCTCTCGGGGGTGCCGTGGGCCATTACCTGGCCGTCGGCGATCACATAGACGTAGTCGGCGATGGTCAGGGTCTCCTTGATGTCGTGGGAGACCACGATGGAGGTGAGCCCGAGGGCCTGGTTGAGCCGCTTGATCAGCTGCACCAGCACGCCCATGGAGATCGGGTCCTGCCCCACGAAGGGCTCGTCATAGAGGATCAGCTCCGGGTCCAGGGCGATCGCCCGGGCCAGCGCCACCCGGCGCGCCATGCCGCCGGAGAGCTCCGCGGGCATCAGCTCCCGGGCGCCCCGCAGGCCCACCGCCTCGAGCTTCATCAGCACCAGGTCGCGCACCATGGCATCCGGCAGGTCGGTATGCACCCGCAGCGGAAAGGCGACGTTCTCGAACACGCTCAGGTCCGAGAACAGCGCCCCGCTCTGGAACAGCATGCCCATGCGGCGGCGCAGGGCAAACAGCGCCTTGCGCGACAGACGGTGCACCTCCTCGCCGTCGATCGTCACGCGGCCGGCGTCGGGCGAGAGCTGCCCCCCGATCAGCTTGAGCAGGGTGGTCTTGCCGGTGCCGCTGGGCCCCATGATGGCGGTGATCCTGCCACGCGGAATCCGCATGTCGACGCCACGGAAGATCTCCGTGTCGCCCCGCGAGAAATGCAGCCCCTCCACCACCACGAAGGGAGTGTCACTCATCGGCTCGTCATCCCAGCAAAGAATTATCGAACATCGTATCCTAACCGGGCTCGGCAACGCCACCTCCACGCAGCCTGCCGCTTGCACCGGCCGCCCCCAGGCCGTTTAATGGGCGCCCTTTCCCGCGACCAAGGAAGGGTCCCTCCATGCTGGTTCCCCTGATCGTCGTGCTGCTCGGCCTCGTTGCCCTGCTGTGGAGCGCCGAGCGCTTCGTCGGTGCCGCCGCGGCAACGGCCCATCGCGCCGGCATGAGCACCCTGCTGGTGGGCATGACCATCGTCGCCCTGGGCACCTCCGCCCCGGAGATCGTGGTCTCGGTGATGGCCTCGCTGGACGGCATCCCCGACCTGGCCATCGGCAACGCGCTGGGCTCGAACATCGCCAATATCGGCCTGGTGCTCGGCGTCACCGCGCTGGTGGCGCCGATCCCGGTGCGCTTCTCCCTGGTGCGCCGCGAGCTGCCCCTGCTGCTCGGTGCCACGGGCCTGGCCGGCTACGCCCTGGCCAACGGCGTCCTCGGCCGCTTCGACGCCCTCTTCCTGCTCCTGCTGCTGGTGTTCAGCCTGTGGTGGCTGTTTCGTGCCGACACCCCCGATGCCCCCGAGGCCGGGGCAGAGGTCGGGACCATCCCCGACATGCGCCTGGCCCGGGCGCTGCTCTGGCTGGTGGCCACCCTGGCGGTCATGGTGGCCGGCTCCCGCGCCCTGGTCTGGGGCGCCAGCGAACTGGCCCGCGGGCTCGGGGTCAGCGAGCTGGCCATCGGCCTGAGCGTGGTGGCCATCGGCACCAGCCTGCCGGAGCTGGCGGCCTGCGTGGCCAGCGCCCTGAAGCGCCACCACGACATCGCCATCGGCAACGTGATCGGCTCCAACCTCTTCAACCTGCTCGCCGTGCTGCCGGTGCCCGGCCTGCTGGCCCCGGGCGTCACCGACCCGGCCTCGGCCAGCCGCGACTACCCGGTGATGCTGCTGCTCACCCTGGCGCTGGGCATGCTGCTGCTCTGGTACCGCCGCGGCCGCCTGGGCCGGCTGCCGGGCATGCTGCTGCTGCTCGCCTACCTCGGCTACCTGGGCTGGCTCGGCCTGGCCAGTATCAGCGGCTGAACGGCGCCGGCCGCGATCTCCTCCGACGCTCGGCTTGAGTGAAACCCCGCAACAGGCAACAATCATCGCCATGACCCAAGACGCCACCCCGGGCCCCGCGCCCTCGACACTGCGCGACAGCGCCCGCCGCACCCTGCTGCTGGAGCAGCAGGCCATCGCCGCGCTGATCGAGCGCCTCGATGCCGATTTCGACCGTGCCTGCGAGCTGATCCTGGCCTGCCGAGGCCGGGTGGTCGTCACCGGCATGGGCAAGTCCGGCCACATCGCCGGCAAGATCGCCGCCACCCTGGCCAGCACCGGCACGCCGGCCTTCTTCGTGCATCCCGGCGAGGCCAGCCACGGCGACCTCGGCATGATCACCCCCGGCGACGTGGTGCTGGCCCTCTCCCATTCCGGCGAGACCGCCGAGGTCACCGCCCTGCTGCCGCTGCTCAAGCGCATGGGGGTGCCGCTGGTCAGCATGACCGGCCGGCCCACCTCGACCCTGGCCCGCCATGCCGAGGCCCACCTGGATGCCGGGGTCGAGCGCGAGGCCTGCCCGCTGGACCTGGCCCCGACCTCGTCGACCACCGCCTCCCTGGCGCTGGGCGACGCCCTGGCCGTGGCACTGCTGGAGTCCCGCGGCTTCACCGCCGAGGACTTCGCCCGCTCCCACCCGGGCGGCAGCCTGGGCAAGCGGCTGCTGCTGCGCGTGGCCGACCTGATGCACCAGGGCAGCCGCCTGCCCCGGGTGCCCCTGGGCAGCCCGCTGCGCGACGCCCTGCTGGAGATCACCCGCCAGGGGCTCGGCTTCACCTGCGTGGTCGATGACACGGGCCGCCTGGTCGGCGTCTACACCGACGGCGACCTGCGCCGCACCCTCGACCAGCACCGCGACCTCGGCGCCCTGACCGTGGACGAGGTGATGACCGTCCCCGGCAAGCGCGCTCACCCGGAGATGCTCGCCGCCGAGGCCGTGCGCCTGATGGAAGACCACCGCATCTCGGCGCTGGCCGTGGTCGATGACCAGGGCCGCCCGATCGGCGCCCTGCACATGCACGACCTGCTGGCCAGCGGCGTCATCTGATGCCATCCCCCACCCTCCCGGAGTCCCCATGACCCACGTTTCTCCCCTGCAAGACCCCCGCCTGGTCGACCGGCTGCGCCGGATCCGCCTGCTGGCCCTGGACGTGGACGGCGTCCTCACCGACGGCCAGCTCTACTTCCAGGCCGACGGCATCGAGATCAAGGCCTTCAACGTCATGGACGGCCACGGCCTCAAGCTGCTCAAGCGGGCCGGCATCGAGGTGGCGCTGATCACCGGCCGGGATTCCCCCACGGTGAGCCGGCGGGCCGCTGCCCTGGGCATCAAGCACGTCTTCCAGGGCGTGGAGAAGAAGCTGCCGGTGCTGCGCGACCTCTGCACCCGACTCGGCCTCGAGTTCGACCAGGCGGCCTACTGCGGCGACGACATGCCCGATGTGGGCGCCATCCGGCGCGCCGGGATCGGCATCAGCGTCCCCTCCGCCCCGGACTACATCCAGAAGCATGCCGACTGGGTGACCGAACGGGCCGGCGGCCACGGCGCCGTGCGCGAGATCTGTGACACCCTGCTGAGGGCCCAGGGCCACTGGGACGCGGTGCTCGACACCTACCTCCACGGGGTCAACTGAGCCCATGGCGTGGTCCCTGCCCCGTCCCTCCTTCCGGGTCTGGCTGCTGCTGATCCTGCTGGCCCTGGGCGGTGCCCTCGTCCTGCTCGACCCGCGCGGCGGGCCGGAGTACGGGGCGGTCCCCCGGGACGAGGCGGGCGAGCCCGACTACTACCTCGAGGGCGCCCGCCTGACCCGCTTCGACGCCGAGGGCCGGGCCCACCAGCGCCTCGACACGCCACGCCTGGTGCATACCCCCCACGACGACGTGACGCGCCTGCAGACCCCCGACGCCCGGCTCCACGACACCGCCGGCCGGGTCTGGTATGCCCAGGCCGACAGCGGCGTGCTGGGGCCCGGCGGCAACCCGCTGACGCTCTCCGGCGACGCCCGGCTCCACGCCCCCGAGGAGCGCTGGCAGCTCGACACCGAGGTCCTGCACTTCGACGCCGATACCGGCCACGCCTGGAGCGACACCCCGGCCCTGCTGCGCCAGCCCCCCCAGCGCATGAGCGGCGACCGCTTCGATGCCTGGATCCATGACAACCGGGCGCGGCTGACCGACAATGTGCGCGGCCACCATCCGCCCGAGACCCGAGAGGAGTCCCCGCCATGAAGCCCCCCTTCGCCCTGCTGCTCTGCCTGCTGCTGCCGCTGGCCACCGCCCCGGCCCTGGCGCAGCAGGGAGATGCCTCCGCGCCCATCGAGGTGGAGGCCGACCGCCTCGACCTGGACGACCGCGCCGGCACCGCCGTCTACACCGGCGACGTGGACATCCGCCAGGGCAGCATGCAGCTCACCGGCAACCGGGTGGAGATCCGCCGCAACGCCGCCGGCGAGCTCTCCCGCGCCATCGCCACCGGCGAGCGCGCCTATATCGAGCAGCAGCCCGACCCGGCCGAGCCGGTGGTCCGGGGCTGGGGCCGCACCATCATCTACCACGTGGCCGAACGCCGGGTGGAGCTGATCGACCGGGCCGAGCTGCACCAGGGCGGCGACACCTTCGACGGCGGCTACCTCGAGTACTTCCTCGACCGCCGCGTGGTCCAGGCCCGCGCCGAGGGCGAGGGCGTCGAGGGACGCCAGCGCATCCGCATGACCCTCCAGCCCGAGCAGTAAGGCGACCCCATGAAGACCCTTCACGCCCGCCACCTGGCCAAGAGCTACAAGCGCCGCCGCGTGGTGCAGGACATCAGCCTCTCCATCGACCAGGGCCGTATCGTCGGCCTGCTCGGCCCCAACGGCGCCGGCAAGACCACCTCCTTCTACATGATCGTGGGCCTGGTGCGCGCCGATGCCGGCGAGGTGCACATCGACGGGCTCGACCTCTCCCGGGCCGCCATGCACCAGCGCGCCCGGGCCGGGATCGGCTACCTGCCCCAGGAGGCCTCGATCTTCCGCAAGCTCTCGGTGGCCGACAACATCATGGCGATCCTCGAGACCCGCAAGGACCTCGACCGCCCGGCCCGCCGCGCCCGCCTCGAGCAGCTGCTCGAGGAGTTCCACGTGACGCATATACGCGACAACCTGGGCATGAGCCTTTCCGGGGGCGAACGGCGCCGGGTGGAGATCGCCCGGGCCCTGGCCACCGAGCCCGCCTTCATCCTGCTCGACGAGCCCTTCGCCGGCGTCGACCCCATCTCGGTGGGGGAGATCAAGGGCATCATCCGCCAGCTCAAGGCCCGGGACATCGGCGTGCTGATCACCGACCACAACGTCCGCGAGACCCTCGACATCTGCGACACCGCCTACATCGTCGGCGACGGCAAGATCATCGCCGAGGGCAGCCCCGACGCGATCCTCGCCAACCAGCGGGTGCGCGAGGTCTACCTGGGCGAGGACTTCCGCCTCTAGGCCGAAATCTTCCACAAGTTGCTGATGTAAATGTCGTTATATCGCGACGGCATGAGGATTGCGCATGGCACGTTTATTGCTGCCTTTTCCTCTCCCGGAGGCTTGCATCGGGCCCGGCCGCGGACTAGGGTGAGGCTTTCCGGCGAAGAGAGCAGACCTCACCGATGGCCATGAAAGCCTCCCTTCAGCTGCGCGTCGGCACCCAGCTGACCATGACCCCCCAGCTGCAGCAGGCCATCGCCCTGCTGCAGCTCTCCACCCTGGACCTGCGCCAGGAGATCCAGCAGGCGATGGAGTCCAACCCGATGCTGGAGCTCGAGGAGGGGTTCGGCGAGCAGGCGGTCGCCGAGACACCCGAGGATGACTGGTCCAGCGAGATCCCCGCGGAACTCTCCACCGACAGCGACTGGTCGGACACCTACCAGGACCTGGGCGCCCCCGCCGGCGGGGGGGAAGGGCCGGACTTCGAGCGCCAGGCCGAGGGACAGAGCCTGCGGGGCCACCTCGCCTGGCAGCTGGCGATGACCGACCTCGAGCCTCGCCAGCAGCAGATCGCCGAGAGCCTGGTCGATGCCGTGGACGACGCCGGCTACCTGGCCCAGCCCCTCGACGAGATTCGTGACGGGCTGCGCCGCCAGGGCCTCGACGGCCTGCGCAGCCGCGAGGTGGAGCAGGTGCTGTTGCGCCTGCAGCAGTTCGAGCCCACCGGGGTCTTCGCCCGCGACCTGCGCGAATGCCTGATGCTGCAGCTCGCCACCCTGCCCGACGACACCCCCCTGCTGCCCCAGGCCCGCCGCCTGGTGCGCCAGTTCCTCGAGGCCCTGGCCGGCGACGACCGCCGCCTGCTCAAGCGGCGGCTGGGGCTCGACGACGACGACCTGGAGACGGTGATCGCCCTGGTCCGCTCGCTCGACCCGCGCCCCGGCAGCGCCTTCTCCAGCGTGGACAGCGACTACGTGATCCCCGACCTGGTCGCCCGCCATGACAGCCGCGGCTGGAAGATCGAGCTCAACCCGGACGCCCTGCCACGGCTGCGGATCCAGCCCGATTACGCCGCCCTGATCCGCCGCGCCGACAAGAGCCAGGACAACCAGTTCCTCAAGGACCACCTGCAGGAGGCGCGCTGGCTGCTCAAGAGCCTCTCCAGCCGCAACGACACCCTGCTCCGGGTCGGCCGCGAGATCATGGCCCGCCAGCTCGACTTCCTCGAGCAGGGCGAGGAGGCGATGAAGCCGCTGATCCTGGCCGACATCGCCCAGGCGGTGGAGATGCACGAGTCGACCATCTCCCGGGTCACCACCCAGAAGTACATCCATACCCCGCGGGGCGTGTTCGAGCTGAAGTACTTCTTCTCCAGCCATGTCGGCGGCAACGGCGAGGGTGACGCCCACTCCAGCACCGCCATTCGCGCCCGCATCCGCAAGCTGATCCAGGAGGAGCCCCCGCGCAAGCCGCTCTCCGACAGCAAGCTGGTCGCCCTGCTCGACGAGGCCGGCATCCAGGTGGCGCGCAGGACCGTGGCGAAGTACCGCGAGGCCATGGGCATCCCCTCCTCCAGCGAGCGCAAGCGGCTCAGGTAAAGCCGGACCGTGGCGCTCTCGAGAGTCATCCGCGAGGCCATGGGCATCCCCTCTTCCAGCGAGCGCAAGCGGCTGCGTTGAATCCGGGCGCACCGTGGCGCTCTCCACAGTCATCCGCGAGGCCATGGGCATCCCCTCCTCCAGCGAGCGCAAGCGCCTTCGCTGACCCGCGTCAACGCACCGCTCGACGACGCCGGCGCGGGGGGTATGCAAGGCAGGAAAAAGGGTTACAATCGAATCACCACCAACGAGCAAGGAGCGTGTCATGCAAGTCAACATCACCGGCCATCATGTGGAACTGACCGATGCCCTGCGTGGCTATGTGAACGAGAAACTGGCTCGCGTGGAGCGCCACTACGACAACATCACCAATGTCCAGGTGACCCTGTCCGTGGAGAAGGAGCGCCAGCTCGCCGCCTGCACCCTGCACGCCGCCGGTGCCGATCTGCATGCCGAAGCCCAGGACGGCGACATGTACGCCGCCATCGATGCCCTGGCCGACAAGGTGGACCGCCAGCTGGTCAAGCACAAGGAGAAGGCCCAGGCCCGCGCCCAGGGCGCCGGCGCCCGCTGATTCACCATGACACTGGAAACCATCCTGCCCCCCGAGCGCACCCTGTTCGGTGTGCCCGGGGGAAGCAAGAAGCGGGTGCTGGAGTTCTTCAGCACCTTCATCGCCCAGAACACCCCCAGCCTCGACAGCCAGGAAGTCTTCAGCCGCCTGATCGGCCGTGAGCGGCTGGGCAGCACCGGCATCGGCAACGGGGTGGCGATTCCCCATGCCCGGAGCCCCCACTGCAAGACCCCGATCGCCGGCTTCCTCAAGCTGGCCGAGCCGGTGGACTTCGATGCCATCGACGGCGAGCCCGTCGACCTGGTCTTCGTGCTGCTGGTGCCGGAGGAGGCCGACGACGCCCACCTGGCCCTGCTGGCCCAGGTGGCCGGCATCATGAACGATGCCGATACCCGCAGCGCCCTGCGCCGCAGCGAGAGCCAGCGCGAGCTCCACGAGCGACTCATCGAGGCGATCCGACGACAGGCCTGAGCCCTGCGGGCCGCCCGGCCACTTCAATGACCAGGAGACCCGTCATGCAGCTCGTGATCATCAGCGGCCGTTCCGGCTCGGGCAAGTCGATCGCGCTGCAGGCGCTCGAGGACCTCGGCTACTACGCCATCGACAACCTCCCCGCCATGCTGCTCGGGTCGCTGGTCGACGAGCTCAAGGGCGCGGAGTCACCGCGCTCGTCGATTGCCGTGAGCATCGACGCGCGCAACCTGCCCCAGGCCCTGCAGCGCTTCCCCAGCCTGCTCGAGGAGGTACGCAGCCGCGGCATCGACTGCCAGGTGATCTACCTGACCACCGATGCCCGCATCCTGCTCGAGCGCTACTCCGCCACGCGCCGCCGCCATCCCCTGACCCGGGACAGCCACATGACCCTGGCCGAGGCCATCGACTCCGAGGAGCAGGCGCTCGCCGAGATCCGCGACCTGGCGGACCTGGTGATCGATACCTCGCGCCTGTCGGTCCACGAGCTGCGCGGACGCATCAGCGACCAGGTGGCCCGTCACCGTGCCGAACAGCTGACCCTGACCATCGAGTCCTTCGGCTTCAAGCGCGGCGTGCCCCTGGATGCCGACATCGTCTTCGATGCCCGCTGCCTGCCCAACCCCTACTGGGACCCGCGCCTGCGCAGCGCCACCGGCCGCGACCCCGATATCATCGCCTTCCTCGAGGGCTACCCGATCGTCGCCGAGATGCTCGACGACATCCTCGGCTGGGTCGAGCGCTGGCTGCCGGCCTACCGGGCCAGCCACCGCAGCTACCTGACGGTGGCCATCGGCTGCACCGGCGGCCAGCACCGCTCCGTCTACCTGGCCGAGCGCCTCGCGGCGCGCCTGGCCGAGCACCACCCCAACGTGCGGCTGCGCCACCGCGAGCTGGGCATCCACGACACCCTGGCCCGCCGTTCCGGAGGGGCGGAGGAAGCGCCCGACGGCCAGGGAAAGCAAGGAAACTGACGCGTGCCGCAACGCCAGCTGACCCTCACCAACAAGCGCGGCCTGCACGCCCGCGCCGCCACCAAGCTGGTGCAGTGCTGCCAGCCCTTCGCCTCGCGCGTCACCGTGGCCAATGGCCCCCTGCAGGGCGACGCCGCCAACATCATGTCGCTGCTGATGCTCGCCGCCCCCTGCGGGACCGAGCTCACCGTGAGCGCCGAGGGCGATGACGCCGAGGCGGCCCTGGACGCCATACAGGCCCTCTTCGAGGCCCGCTTCGACGAGGATGAGTAACGGAAAGGCTGCGCTCGGCCCTCTCCGGTGGAGACCGGGACTCCCGAGCCAACTCGGCGATGTCAGCTGCCGGCCACGGTCATCTCGTCGATCAACCAGCTGCCGGTGTGGATGCTGCCGCGGGTGTCGGTGTCGCTGCCGATGCCGACCAGACCCTGGAACATCGCCTCCAGGTTACCGGCGATGGTGAACTCCTCCACCGGGTGCCGGATCTCGCCATTCTCCACCCAGAAGCCCGCCGCGCCCCGGGAGTAGTCGCCGGTCACCGGGTTGACGCCCTGCCCCATCAGCTCGGTCACCAGCACCCCGCGGCCCATGCGGGACAGCAGCTCCTCACGCGGGGTGAGCGGCGCCAGGAGGCGCAGGTTGCGGGCGCCGCCGGCGTTGCCGGTGGTCTGCTTCCCCAGGCGTCGGGCGCTGTAGGCGGAGAGCATGTAGCTGGCCAGCCGCCCGTTCTCGATGAACACGTTGTCGCGGGTCTGCACGCCGTCGTTGTCGAAGGGCGAACTCGCCATGGCCCCCACCTCCATGGGCCGCTCCTTCAGGCCGAACCACGCCGGGAAGAGCGGGTCGCCCAGGCGGTCGCAGAGGAAGGAGGCCTGGCGATAGAGCGCACCGCCGGCGATGGCGCCCATCAGCGAGCCGATCAGCCCGGCGGCCAGCGTCGGGTCGAACATCACCGGCAGGCGACCGGTGGCCGGTCGCCGCGCGCCCAGGCGCCGCAGGGTACGCTCGGCGGCGCTCTCGCCCACCGCCTCCGGGGCCAGCAGCTGCCGGGGGTCGCGGGCGCTGGTGTAGTCGTAGTCGCGCTGCATGCCGCCCTCGTCCTCGGCGATCAGCATGCAGGAGAGCGAGTGGCGACTGCCGCGCTGGCTACCCAGGAAGCCGTGGCTGTTGGCGTAGACCCGCACCCCCTCGCCGCTGGAGAGCGAGGCGCCGTCGGAGCTCTTGATGCCGGCGCGCCCCCGGCCCGCCGCCTCGCAGGCCAGCGCCAGCTCGATGGCCTCCTCGGTGGTCAAGGCCCAGGGGTGGTGGACCTGGAGGTCCGGCAGCTCACGGGCCATCAGCTCGGCATCGGCCAGCCCCGCGGCGGGGTCCTCGCCGGTATGGCGAGCGATCGCCAGGGCCTTCTCCACCACCGCGCGGATCGAGTCCTCGCCGGCATCCGTGGAGGAGGCGCTGCCCTTGCGCTGGCCCACGTAGACCGTGACGGCGATGCCCTGGTCGCGGGAGAGCTCCACGGTCTCCACCTCGCCCTCGCGCACGCTGACGCCGATCCCCTGGTCCACGCTGGCGCCCACCTCGCAGGCATCGGCTCCCAGCTGCCGGGCGAGCGCCAGGGCGCTGCGGGCACGGGATTCCAGCAGGGCCTGCTGGTCGGCGGCATCGAAAGCCTGTGTCATGTGATTCTCCTCGTCATCCGGCCCGCAGGCCGAAAGGGTCGTGATGTTCGTGACACAGCCCGCGAGCGCGGGCTGGTATACTCTGTCGAATCTTCAGCCTCAACCATGGAAGCGGCATGTCCCAGGATTCTCCCCGCGAGCTGCTCGAGCAGCTTATCCAGCAGCAGCCCGATGACGACGAGCGCCCCAGCAAGTCACAGCTCAAGCGCGAGATGCACGCCCTGCAGGCGCTGGGCGAGGCGATCATCGCCATGACCCCCGCCGAGCGCGCCCGCTTCCCCCTCTCCGACGACATGCTGGCCGCCGTGGAGGAGACCGCCCGGGTCCGCTCCCACGAGGGGCGCCGGCGCCACATGCAGTACGTGGGCAAGGTGATGCGCCGCGAGGACCTCGAGGCGATCAGGGCCGTCTACGCCGAGATCGAGCAGGAGACGCTGCGCCGCGACCACGCCTTCCACCGCCTGGAGAAGTGGCGGGACCGCCTCCTCGAGGAGGGTGACGCCGCCGTGGAGGCGTTCATCGCCGACTTCCCCGACGTCGATCGCCAGGCGCTGCGCCAGCTGATCCGCAACGCCCAGCGCGAGCGCGAACGGAACAAGCCCCCCGCCAGTGCCCGCAAGCTGTTCAGGCTGATCCGCGATACCGCGGGGCTATAACGCCGCTCGGGGCTGATCCGGGGGCAGGCCTGCAAGGAGGCGCTGTGAACCCCTCCCTGGGCGCTACCGACGCCATCCCTGGCGTAGGACCTCCTCTTCGGCCTGCCCCCGGCGCCCCTCGCTCGATCAGGAGGCCGTACCTCCCACCGTCAGCTCGTCGAGCTTGAGGGTGGGCTGCCCCACCCCCACCGGCACGCCCTGCCCCTCCTTGCCGCAGACGCCGATGCCGGCATCCAGTTCCATGTCGTGGCCGATCATCGACACCCGACCCATGGCCTCGGGGCCGTTGCCGATCAGGGTCGCGCCCTTCACCGGGGCGGTGATCCGGCCGTCCTCGATCAGGTAGGCCTCGCTCGCCGAGAAGACGAACTTGCCCGAGGTGATGTCCACCTGTCCGCCGCCGAAGCTCACGGCGTAGAGGCCACGCCTGACGCTCTTCAGGATGTCGGCGGGATCGTCCTGGCCGGCCAGCATGTAGGTATTGGTCATGCGCGGCATCGGCAGGTGGGCGAAGGACTCGCGGCGGGCGTTGCCGGTGGGCGCCATGCCCATCAGGCGGGCGTTGAGCTTGTCCTGCATGTAGCCGGTGAGGATGCCGTCCTCGATCAGCGGGGTGTACTGCCCCGGGGTCCCCTCGTCGTCGATGCTCATCGAGCCGCGCCGGTCGGCGAGGGTCGCATCGTCGACCACGGTGACCCCCCTGGCCGCCACCCGCTGGCCCATGCGGCCGGCAAAGGCCGAGCTGCCCTTGCGGTTGAAGTCGCCCTCCAGGCCGTGGCCCACCGCCTCGTGGAGCAGGATGCCGGGCCAGCCCGGGGCCAGCACCACCGGCAGCTGGCCGGCCGGGGCGTCGACCGCCTCCAGGTTGACCAGCGCCTGGCGCACCGCCTCCTTCGCGAAGCGCTCGGCCACGTTGTCGTCGCGCAGCCGCGCCATGGGGTAGCGGCCGCCGCCCCCGGCGCTGCCGCGCTCCCGGCGCCCGTTGCGGACGGCGATCACGCTGACGTTGAAGCGCACCAGCGGGCGGATGTCCGCCGCCAGGGTGCCGTCGCTGGCCCGCACCAGCACCACCTCGTGGACGCCGGAGAGCGAGGCGCTGACCTGGCTGACCGAGGGGTCGGCGGCCCGGGCCACCCGGTCGGCCAGCTTGAGCATGGCGATCTTCTCCTCGGCGCTGAGGCCGGAGAGCGGGTCCACGCCGCCGTAGCGACCGTCGGCACTCACCACCACCCGCGGCGCCACCGCCAGGCGGCTGCCGCTGCGCACGATGCCGGAGGCGGTGCGTCCGGTCTCGGCGAGGGCCTCGCCGGTGATCTGGTTGGAGTAGGCGAAGCCGGTCTTCTCGCCGGCCATGGCGCGCACGCCGACGCCGCCGTCGATGTTGTAGCTGGCCTCCTTGACCTCGCCATCCTCCAGCACCCAGCCCTCGTGCCAGCTGCGCTGGAAGTAGAGGTCGGCATAGTCGATGCCCGCCCCCAAGGCGGCCGCCAGGCCGCCGTCCAGGTCGTCGAGGGCGAGCCCGCCCGGGGCGAGCAGGATGTCGGCGGCGTCTTCGAGCAGGGAACGTTGCGATGATGTCATTCGGCACTTTCCACGGAGATCTGCGGCGAGGTCCAGGGACCCCGCACGCGATAATGAATTCGAGTCACGCTGTCGATGGCGTCACCGAACAGCCGATCGGCGATGAACAGGGCGCCGCCGACCACCGGGGCGCCGGCGATCACCGCCGCCAGCGGCAGGTTGCGGCTGATCGGCACTGTGACGCTCAGCCGCTGGTCGAGTTCCCGCCGCGCCAGGTCGACGCGACCGTCCAGGGTGAAGCGGGTGGCCGGCCCCTCGATCTCCACCGGCCCACGCGTCTCCAGAATGCCACCATACAGGGTCGCGGCGCCGGTGACACGATCGAAGGCGGTGCCCTGACCGGTGACGTCGGAGAAGTCCAGGCGCAGCCGGCGCAGCAGGTTGTCGACGTTGAGCAGCCCCACCAGCCGCGCCGAGGGCGAGTCGATGTTGACGAAGCGCCCGTCGCGCAGCCGCACCTCGATGCTGCCGCGGGAACGCTCCAGCGCGAACTGCCAGGGCGCCCCGGGCCAGGCCAGCTGGCTGGTCACCCGGGTCTCGCGATTGCGGATCGCCGCCGGCTGGCCCAGCCGCTCGAAGACCGTGCCCAGGTCGCGGCCGTCGAGGTCCAGGCGTGCCCGGGTCAGACTGTCGGCCGGCCCCGCGGCCTCCCACACCAGCTCCCCCCGGGCCGAGACCTCGCCGAGGGTCAGCCCCAGCGGGGCGATGGTCAGGCGCTGCGGTGAGCCCTGCCAGCGGGCGGTGAGCGGGCCGAAGCGCTGCCCGCGACGCTCGATGTCGGCGATCCTCAACCGCCCCTGGGGCAGCTCGGCCACCCAGGCCGGCAACGGCGCCGGGTCCGGCGGCGTGGCGATCTCGTCGAGCAGCGACCCCGTCGTCGTCGCATCGGGCACCAGGCCATCCAGCGAGAGCCGCATCAGCGCGATGTCCAGCGGCTCGGCGAGCTGCGGGCGGTAGTCCAGGTGGCCCGCCAGCAGGCTGCCGTCGAGGGCCAGGCGCCAGCCGCCGCCGGCCTGGGGTCGCCCCTCGACCCGCAGCGAGCCCAGGCAGCGGCCGTCATGCCACAGGCAGTCGCTCTCGAGGTGCAGCTGACGCAGGGTGCCGGCCAGGCCGTCGCCGCCGGCGCCCCCGACCAGGCCCGACAGTGCCCCGCCCCACTCGGCCAGGTCGAGCCGCGGCTGATAGGCCTCTACCCACCAGCCGTCGCCCTCGGGCCACGCCGGGGTGGGCGGCCGGCCCAGCCACAGCTGGCCCTGGCCGGCGCCAGCCCGCTCTCGCCAGCGCAGCGACAGGGCGTCCCCCAGCCGTCCCTCGAACCGGCCGGCGGTCAGGTCGGCATCGAGCCTCAGCGCGCGGCGCTCGCTCGCCGCCTTGCCCAGCGGCGCGGGCAGGTCGATGGCCAGCCCCTCCAGGGCGCTCTCGAGCCGCAAGCTGCTGCCGGCGTCGCCGATGGCCAGGCGCCCCTGCCAGGGAAAGCGCCCCCGGAGTCGCTCGGCGAGGGCCGGGCTCTCGGCCCAGTCGGCCAGGGCGGCCCCCTCGGCGCTCCCGGCGAGGTCGAGCCCGCCGGCCAGGGTGTCGATGTCGGCCCGCACGGGGCCGCCCAGCAGGCGTCCCTCCACGCGCCCCTCGAGGCCGCCCACCTCGCCCTGCTGGCGCCAGGTCAGCGGGCCCTCGAGGTCACGGAACACCAGCCCCAGGGGCTGGTACGCCAGGCGTGGGAAGGCGGCCTCGGCGGCGATCTCGAGCGCCAGGGGCTCGGCAGCGTCGCCGCCGAGGGGCAGCTCGAGCGCCAGTGTCCCGCTGGCCGAGCCCTCGCCCTGCCAGTCGGCGACCGCCTCGATCCCCTCCACCGGCATGGCCAGCAGATAGCGGCGCAGCGCCTCGGCCGAAGCCGAGAGGCCACCGCTGACCGACAGCCGTTGATCGACCAGGGTGGCCCGACCATCGCGGGCCTCGACCCCGAGGCTCTCCGCCCGATCGACGCGGGCCTCGAGGGTGGTGTCCTGCAGGCTCAGGCGGCCCTCGACGCCCTCCAGTGCCGGCCACTCCGGCGCGAAGGGCAGGCGACCCTCCTCGATCGCAAGCTCCAGGCCGAACGAGGGCGGGAGGCGGCTCGCGCCCCCGGCCAGGGGCACATGCAGCCGCAGCGAGCCCGCCGGGACGCGTCCGGCCACGCCGGTCGAGAGCCAGTCGAGCAGGTCCTCGCCGAGGATCGCCACCGGCAGCCAGTCCACCAGCGGGGTGTCGACGGCATCCACGTCGCGAAAGCCCAGCGACAGCCCGAAGCCGCCCCGCGCACCGCGGCCCGTCGAGAGCCCGAAGCCGCCCTCCACCTCGGCCCCGTTCCACCCGACGCGCAGGTCGCGGCCGCTGACCATGCTGCGCGGCCCGTCGTAGGCCCAGCTCACCTGGCCGGCGGCATGGTCGAGGACCATCGGCGCGGCGAATACCTCGGGGAAGTGCAGCTCGGTGTCCTGGCCACCGCGGAAGCTCACCCGGCCGGTGAAGTCACGGGCCTCGACCCACATGTCCAGCGGGCCGACACCGGGGGCCTGCTGCCAGGGCGAGATTTCCACCTCATGGAGTGCCGTGCGAGCCAGCCAGTGCCCCGCCTGCTGGCCGAGCCCGAAGCCGGCGACGCGGCCGCGGGGATCCAGGGTATCGATGACCCGGGCCAGCGCCTCGGGCAGCGGCACCCGGTGTCGCCAGGCCGCCAGGGAACCCAGGTCGAACTCGCTGGTATTGAGCCACCAGCCCTCGCGGCCGCCGGTGAAGTGCCAGCGGTGCGGCAGCGGGGGACCCCAGCGCGTCTCCGGCGTCTCGGGCTCCACCGCCTCGGGCGTGGTGGCGTCCCCTTCCAGCCACGCCTCCCAGCCCTGGCTGCGTCGCAGCCACTGGCCACGGGCCACCAGGTCCTCCAGGGCGACGACGCGGCGCTCGCCCTGGTCGTCGTCATGGCTCATGGCCAGCCGGGCGACATCCAGCTCAAGGCGGGCATCGGCCAGCTCGCCGCGGTGCCAGCGCCCCCAGAGCCGGGCATCGCCGCTGGCGGTGTCGAGGCGCAGGGGTTCGTTGCGGCCCAGCACCTCCACCAGCCCGACCAGGCTGTCGAGCTTCATCTCGGCCTGCAGCGCGGCGTTGAAGTCGCGAAAGCCCGAGGGGCCGGGCAGGACCTCGAGGGCCGCCTGCATGGCGGCGTCGCGCTGGCCGACCAGACGAATCTCCCCTTCGAGGTGGGCGCGACGGGCGTCGCCGGTCATCAGCAGCCGCGGCGCCTCGAGCTCCACCCGGCGCTCGCGGCCATGCAGCACCAGGCGCAGCTCCTCGACCCAGGCGCGCTGGCGCAGCAGCACCCCGACCCAGAAGTCGAGCCGCTCCAGGTCGAAGTCGCCGCGGGGCCTCAGCTCGGGAGGGAGCTCGGCGGGGTCGGGCCAGTGCCAGCCCCCCGCCTCGGTCTGGTAGAGGTGGATCGTCACGCCGGACACGCGGGCATCCTCCACCACCGGCACGCCCTGGCGCAGGGTGGCGAGGGTATCCAGCCGCAACTGCCCGCGGGTCACCTCGAGCAGCGGCAGGGCGACGCGGTCGGGTCGGGCATGGATCGTCAGGCCGTCCAGGGAGACCTGGGGGTCGAGGCGCACCAGCCGGGTATCGAGCTCGTCGATGGCCACCTCGGCACCGAAACGCAGTGAGAGCAGCGCCTCGAGCCGTGGCGTCAGGCCGTCGGCCAGCCCAAGAGCCAGGCGCAGCGCCAGCAGCAGCAGCGCCACCGATGCCAGCAGCAGCGCCACCAGCGACAGGCTCCAGCGCAATACCAGACGCGTCGGGGACATGGGCTCACATCAGCACGATGTCGTACTGCTCCTGGGAGTAGTGGGCCTCGACCTGGAAGCGGATCGGCTTGCCGATGAACTCCTCCAGGTCGGCGACGGCCGCCGACTCCTCATCGAGCAGCCGGTCCACCACCGCCTGGGCCGCCAGCACCATGTAGGTCTCGGCGCTGTAGGCGCGCTCCTCGCGCAGGATCTCGCGGAAGATCTCGTAGCAGACGGTCTCGGGGGTCTTTAGGGTGCCGCGCCCGGCACAGGTGGGGCAGGCCTCGCAGAGGGTCTGCTCCAGGCTCTCCCGGGTGCGCTTGCGGGTCAGCTGCACCAGGCCGAGCTCGGTGACGCCGGTACACTTGGTCTTGGCGTGGTCGCGCTCCAGCGACTTCTCGAGCATGCGCAGCACCTGGCGCTGGTGCTCCGGGTCCTCCATGTCGATGAAGTCGATGATGATGATGCCGCCCAGGTTGCGCAGGCGCAGCTGGCGGGCGATGGCGGTGGCGGCCTCGAGGTTGGTCTTGAAGATGGTCTCCTCGAGGTTGCGATGCCCCACGTAGCCGCCAGTGTTGACGTCGATGGTGGTCATCGCCTCGGTGGGGTCGATGACCAGGTAGCCGCCCGACTTGAGCTGCACCTTGCGCCCCAGGGCCTTCTGGATCTCGTCCTCGACGCTGTAGAGGTCGAAGATCGGCCGCTCGCCGGCGTAGTGCTCGATGCGCTCCAGGGCATCGGGCATGAACTCCTCGGCGAACTCGATCAGCTTGACATAGTTCTCCCGGGAGTCGATGCGCACCTTCTCGATCTCGTCGCGCATCACGTCGCGCAGGATGCGCATGAACAGCGGCAGGTCGTCGTAGATCACGCTGGGGGCGGAGGCGGTGACCTTGCGCTCGCTGACCTTGCGCCACAGGCGCAGCAGGAAGTGCATGTCCCCGGCGAGCTCGTCGAGCCCCACGCCCTCGGCGGCGGTGCGCACGATGAAGCCGCCGGTCACCTCCAGGCTCTGCTGGGCCTGGGCCTCCTCGATCAGGCCGCGCAGCCGCTCGCGCTCGCCGTCGTCCTCGATGCGCTGGGAGACCCCGTGGTGGGGCGCGTCCGGCATGTAGACCAGGTAGCGCGACGGCACCGAGAGGTGGGTGGTCAGCCGCGCGCCCTTGGAACCGATGGGGTCCTTGGTGACCTGCACCACCAGCGCCTGCCCCTCGTGGAGCAGGTGGCCGATGGAGAGCTGCTCGTCGGCCGCGGTGCCGGGGGGCATCACCTCGTGGGCGTGGATGAAGGCCGCGCGATCCAGGCCGATGTCGACGAACGCCGCCTGCATGCCGGGCAGCACGCGCACCACCCGGCCCTTGTAGATGTTGCCGACGATGCCGCGCCGACGGCTGCGCTCGATGAAGGCCTCCTGCAGCACGCCGTTCTCTACCACGGCGACGCGGGTCTCCATCGGCGTCAGGTTGATGAGTACTTCACCGCTCATGCGGAATTCCTTGTCCAGAAGAGTCTGTCGCCATTATGACATAGGCCCGCTCGGCAGCGCCCCGTTCCACAACGGAACGCCCTGGCGGCGCAGCAGCGCGGCGGTCTCGTACAGCGGCAGGCCCACCACCGCCGAGTGGCTGCCGGCGATGCGCTCGACGAACACCGCCGCCAGCCCCTGGATGGCGTAGCCGCCGGCCTTGTCGATGGGCTCGCCGGTGGCCCAGTAGGCGGCGATCTCGTGGTCGGCGAGCTCGCGCATCTCGACCCGGGTCGCCACGCAGGCGTCGAGCATGCCGGCAGGCCCGGTGACCGCCACCGCGGTCAGCACCTCATGGGCGCGCCCGGAGAGCGCACGCAGCAGGGTCGCGGCGTGCCCGGGCCCTTCCGGCTTGCCGAGGATCTCGCCGTCGCAGACCACCGCGGTATCGGAGCCCAGCACGGGCAGCGCACTGAGCCGCGCGCCGGCCAGGGCCTTCTCGCGGGCCAGGCGCAGCACGTAGGCCTCGGCCTGCTCGCCGGGTCGCGGCGTCTCGTCGATGTCCACCGGCCGGACCTCCACGGCCACACCGATGGTGGCCAGCAGGTCGCGGCGGCGCGGCGAGGCCGACGCCAGGCAGAGCACCGGGGAACGGGGGGCGTCAGTCATGGCAGGCCTCCGGGTCACTCCCTCGCCAGCCGCCGACCCAGCGCCTCGAACAGGGTGGCCAGCCAGGGCCAGAGCAGGGCGCCGATCAGCGAGGGCAGCAGGAAGGAGAGATGGATGGAGAAGGGCCCGAGCAGGGTGCGCAGCCACTGCTCGGCCAGCTGGACGGTGCCCAGCAGCACCAGGATCAGCACCGCCTGCTGGACCAGCGAGTAGGCGCGGAAGCGCGGATAGACCAGCGCGCAGAGGAAGGCCAGCAGCGACAGGGTCAGGGCATTCTGGCCCAGGGTCGCCCCCTCGATCAGGTCGAGCAGGATGCCGAGCACGAAGCCGTGGAAGACCCCGACCCGCAGCGGCGCCTTCATGCACCAGTAGATCAGCATCAGGCCGAGCCAGTCGGGCCGCCAGATCTGCCAGCCGTCGGCCAGCGGCATCACCTGCAGGCAGAGCGCCAGCAGCAGCGACAGCCAGATCCACGGCAGGGCCAGGTTGGCGGCGGACGGGGGGGCCATCAGGGGGTCTCCTCGTCGGGGGTGAGGCCGATCAGCGCCCGCGCCGCCTCCACGGCCTCGGGGGTGAGCTCGTGCACCCAGGCCGACTCGTCCACGTCGGGGACGGGGGGCGGGAAGAGCAGCAGGAAGTGGCGGGAACGCTGCAGCTGGGCCACCGGCGTGGCCATGACCCGGGCGAAGGGCTGCCCGGGGTCATGGACCACCTCGGCGACCCGGGCCACCGGATAGCCGGCGGGGAAGCGCCCGGCCAGGCCCGAGGTGACCAGCAGGTCGCCCTCGCGGATGTCGGCGGTGTCGGGCACGTGCAGCACGCTGAGGGCATCGTAGCGGCCGCCGCCCTGGACGATGAAGCGCAGGCCGTTGCGGTTGACCTGCACCGGCAGCGCATGGCTGGCATCGGCCAGCAGCAGCACCCGGCTCGAGTAGGCCGACACCGCCGTGACCTGCCCCACCAGCCCCGAGGCATCCATCACCGGCTGGCCCACGTAGGCGCCGTTGCGTCGCCCGCGGTCGATCACCATCTGGTGGGCGAAGGGGTCCGGGTCCAGGGAGAGCAGCTCGGCGGTGATGAAGGGCACGTCGTTCTGGTCGCCGGCCTCCAGCAGCTCGCGCAACCTCACGTTCTCGGCGGTAAGACTGGCCATGCGCTGCACGCGGTGGGAGAGGGTCAGGATCTGCTCACGCAGGCGCCGGTTCTCCTCCAGCAGGGCGCGCTGGTCGGAGAGCGCCAGGGAGCCCCAGTTGAGCACGTCGCTGGGAATGCTCACCGCCCACTGGATGGGCGCCACCACCGTGGAGAGCTGGGCGCGGATCTCCTCCATGCGCGTGAAGCGCGAGTCGACGAACATCAGCGCCGCGGAGGCGAGCACGCACAGCAGCAGGCGATAGCCGGGCAGCGGACCATGCGAGAACAGCGGCTTGATAGGCGTTCTCCCCTAAAGTCAGCCCCGGGTCAGTCGCTGGAAAGCAGCTCGAAGGTATGCTGGTCGATCATCTCCAGGGCCTTGCCGCCGCCGCGGGCCACGCAGGTCAGCGGGTCCTCGGCGACGATCACCGGCAGGCCGGTCTCCTCGGCGATCAGCTTGTCCAGGTCGCGCAGCAGCGCGCCACCGCCGGTCAGCACCAGGCCGCGCTCGGCGATGTCGGAGGCGAGCTCCGGGGGCGACTGCTCCAGGGCATTCTTCACCGCGGAGACGATGGAGGCCAGGGTCTCCTGGAGGGCATCGAGGATCTCGTGGGAGTTGAGCGTGAAGCTCCGCGGGATGCCCTCGGCCAGGTTGCGACCGCGCACGTCGATCTCGCGCAGCTCGCCGCCGGGATAGGCGCAGCCGATCTCCTCCTTGATGCGCTCGGCGGTGGCCTCGCCGATCAGGCTGCCGTAGTGGCGGCGCACGTAGCCGATGATCGCCTCGTCGAAGCGGTCGCCGCCGACGCGGATCGACTCGGAGTAGACGATGCCGTTGAGGGAGATGATGGCGATCTCGCTGGTGCCGCCGCCGATGTCCACCACCATGGAGCCCTGGGCCTCCTCCACCGGCAGGCCGGCACCGATGGCGGCCGCCATGGGCTCCTCGATCAGGAACACCTCGCGGGCGCCGGCGCCCTCGGCGGACTCCTTGATGGCACGCCGCTCCACCTGGGTCGACATGCAGGGCACGCAGACCAGCACCCGCGGGCTCGGGGTGAGGAAGGTGCTCTGGTGGACCTTGCGGATGAAGTGCTGGAGCATCTGCTCGGTGACGGTGAAGTCGGCGATGACGCCATCCTTCATCGGCCGGATGGCAGTGATGTTGCCGGGGGTCCGGCCCAGCATGCGCTTGGCATCGGAACCCACGGCGGCCACGCTGCGCATGTTGCCGGACTGGCGGATGGCCACGACCGACGGCTCGTCGAGCACGATGCCGCGACCGCGCACGTAAATCAGCGTATTGGCCGTGCCCAGATCGATCGACAGATCGCTGGAGAACAGCCCCCTCAAGCGTTTGAACATGGAAGTCGTTACCTAGTGCAGTCCGGGAACCCTGTGCGGATGCAAACGGTATCACCGCGGCCCCCCAGCAGCAAGCGGAAGACCCGCCGGGAACCGCGCACCACGGGCCTGCCCGCGAGGCGCCGGATGTGGTACCTTCTGCGTTTTGTTTCCCCTTCCGAGGACATCCGACCATGGCGCTTGAACACGCTGACGTTCTCAGGGCCGCCCACCTGGCCCGTCTCGGCCTGAGCGACGCTGATGCCGCCCACTATCTCGAGGACCTCGGCCGCATCCTGGAGATGGTCGACCAGCTGCAGACCCTGGATACCGAGGGCGTCGCGCCGCTGGCCCACCCCCTCGACGCCACCCAGCGCCTGCGCGCCGACGAGGTCACCGAGACCGACCGGCGCGACCACTTCCAGCGCTGCGCCCCGGCGGTGGAGCAGGGCCTCTACCTGGTGCCCCGCGTGGTGGAGTGACCGCCCGCATGCCCTCCCCCCTCTGCATCGCAACGGCAAGCCTTACGGAGCCACCGGCCCATGCATGACAAGACACTGAGCGAACTCGCCGCCGCCCTCACCGCGGGCGAGTTCACCAGCCGCGAGCTGGCCGAACACCTGCTCGCACGCATCGAGCGCCTCGACGGCCACCTCAACAGCCTGATCACCGTGACCACCGAGCAGGCCCTCGCCGCGGCCGATGCCGCCGACGCCTGCCGCGCCCGCGGCCAGGCCGGCCCGCTGACCGGCCTGCCCCTGGCGATCAAGGACCTGCTCTGCACCGACGGCGTGCGCACCACCGCCGGCTCCAGGATGCTGGGCAACTTCGTCGCCCCCTACGACGCCACCGTGGTGGAGAAGCTCAAGGCCGCCGGCACGGTGAGCCTCGGCAAGACCAACCTGGACGAGTTCGCCATGGGCTCCTCCAACGAGAACAGCGCCTTCGGCGCGGTGAAGAACCCCTGGGACGCCGCGGCGGTACCCGGCGGCTCCTCCGGCGGCAGCGCCGCCGCCGTGGCCGCGGGCCTGGTGCCGGCGGCGATGGGCACCGACACCGGCGGCTCGATCCGCCAGCCGGCGGCCTTCTGCGGTATCACCGGGCTCAAGCCCACCTATGGCCGGGTGTCGCGCTACGGCATCATCGCCTACGCCTCGAGCCTCGACCAGGCCGGCCCCATGGCCCGCACCGCCGAGGACTGCGCCCTGCTGCTCAATGCCATCGCCGGCCACGACCCCCGCGACTCCACCAGCGTGGCCCGCGGCGTGCCGGACTACACCGAGGAGCTCGACGCGCCGCTCACCGGCCTCAAGATCGGCCTGCCCCGGGAGTACTTCGGCGACGGCCTGGACCCCGAGGTCGAGGCCGCCACCCGCGAGGCGATCCGCGTCTTCGAGGCGCTGGGCGCCAGCGTGCGCGAGGTGAGCCTGCCGCACACCCACTACGCCATCCCGGCCTACTACGTGATCGCGCCGGCAGAGGCCTCGTCGAACCTCTCCCGCTACGACGGCGTGCGCTTCGGCCACCGCTGCGAGGCCCCCACCGACCTCATCGACCTCTACAAGCGCTCCCGCGCCGAGGGCTTCGGCGAGGAGGTCAAGCGGCGCATCCTGATCGGCACCCATACCCTCTCCGAGGGCTTCTTCGACGCCTACTACAAGAAGGCCCAGCAGGTGCGCCGGTTGATCCGCCAGGACTTCCTCGACGCCTTCGAGGAGGTGGACGTGCTGATGGGCCCGGCCTCGCCCACGCCCGCCTTCGACCTGGGGGCGAAGAAGGACCCGGTCTCCATGTACCTGCAGGACATCTACACCATCGCCGTGAACCTGGCCGGCATCCCCGGCATCAGCGTGCCGGCGGGCTTCGTCAAGGGCCGCCCCGTGGGCCTGCAGATACTCGGCACCCACTTCGCCGAGCCGCGCCTGCTCAACGTCGCCCACCAGTTCCAGCAGGCCACCGACTGGCACCGCCGTCGGCCGGCCATCGCCGAGGAGACCCTCTGATGCAATGGGAAACCGTGATCGGGCTGGAGGTGCACGTCCAGCTCGCCACCCGCTCCAAGATCTTCTCCGGCGCCTCCACCGCCTTCGGCGCCGAGCCCAACACCCAGGCCTGCGCGGTTGACCTGGGGATGCCCGGAGTGCTGCCGGTGCTCAACGAGGCCGCCGTGGCCATGGCCGTGCAGTTCGGCCTGGCCATCCACGCCGAGATCCCCGAGGTCTCGGTGTTCGACCGCAAGAACTACTTCTACCCGGACCTGCCCAAGGGCTACCAGACCAGCCAGATGTACCACCCCATCGTCGGCCCCGGCGAGGTGGAGATCACCCTGGACGACGGCGGCACCAAGCGCATCCGGGTGCACCATGCCCACCTGGAGGAGGATGCCGGCAAGTCGCTCCACGAGGACTTCCACGGCATGACCGGCATCGACCTCAACCGCGCCGGGACCCCGCTGCTGGAGATCGTCTCCGAGCCGGACATGCGCTCGGCCAAGGAGGCGGCCGCCTACCTGAAGGCGATCCACTCGATCGTCACCTACCTGGGGATTTCCGACGGCAACATGGCCGAGGGCTCCATGCGCTGCGACGTCAACGTCTCGGTGCGCCCGGCGGGCCAGGCCGAGTTCGGCACCCGGGCCGAGATCAAGAACGTCAACTCCTTCCGCTTCGTCGAGCGCGCCATCGCCTTCGAGGTGGAGCGCCAGATCGAGCTGCTGGAGGATGGCGGCACGGTGGTGCAGGAGACCCGCCTCTATGATCCCGAGCGCGACGAGACCCGCAGCATGCGCACCAAGGAGGAGGCCAACGACTACCGCTACTTCCCCTGCCCCGACCTGCTGCCGGTGGTGCTCGACCAGGCCTACGTGGACCACCTGCGCGACCGCCTGCCGGAGCTGCCCGACGAGAAGCGCGCCCGCTTCCAGGACGCACTGGGCCTCTCCGCCTACGACGCCGGCGTGCTCTCGGCGAGCCGCGAGATGGCCGAGTACTTCGAGGCGGTCAAGGAGGCCTGCGGCGATGCCAAGCAGGCCGCCAACTGGGTGCAAGGCGAGCTTTCCGGCGCCCTGAACCGCGAGGGCCTGCCGATCCAGGACAGCCCGGTCTCGGCCGCCCAGCTCGGCGGGCTGATCGCGCGGGTGATGGACGACACCATCAACGGCAAGGCGGCCAAGCAGGTCTTCCAGGCGCTGTGGAACGGCCAGGGCCAGAGCGCCGACGAGGTGATCGAGGCCAAGGGCCTCAAGCAGGTCACCGACAGCGGCGCCATCGAGGCGATGATCGACCAGGTGATCGCGGACAGCCCTGCCCAGGTGGCCCAGTACCGCGACGCCGAGCCCGACAAGCGCGGCAAGATGATCGGCTACTTCGTCGGCCAGGTGATGAAGGCCTCCCGCGGCACCGCCAATCCCCAGCAGGTCAACGCCCTGCTGAAAGAGAAGCTGGACGCGCTCTGCTGATGGCCGGGCACGCGGGCACCACCCGGGCAGGGGGAGCACGGCATGGCGGATGATGTGGGCGCGCGGCTGCGCGCGCTGCGTACCCTGCGCGGCATCTCCCAGCGGGAGCTGGCCAAGCGCTGCGGGGTGACCCACTCCAGCCTGTCGCTGATCGAGCAGGGCAAGGTCAGCCCCTCGGTCAGCTCGCTGAAGAAGATCCTCGACGCCATTCCCATGAGCGTCGGGGACTTCTTCACCATGGACCTGGAGAACGGCCGCCGGGTGTTCTACTCGGCCGAGGACCTGGCCGACGTGGGCTCGGGGGACGTCATCTACAAGCTGGTGGGGGCCGACCGCCGCGATCGCGCCCTCTCGTTCATGGTGGAGACCTACCCGCCCGGCGCCGACACCGGCCGCGAGATGATCGCCCACCAGGGCGAGGAGGCCGGCGTGGTGCTGGAGGGCGAGATCGAGATCACCATCGGCGCCGAGACCCGCCTGCTCGGTCCCGGCGAGGCCTACTACTTCGAGACCAACGTGCCCCACCGCTTCCGCAACCCGGGCAGCGAGCCCTGCCGCCTGGTGAGCTGCGCGACCCCCGCCCGGGCCTTCTGACCCCGCGCGGCGTCAGCCCTTCTTGAGTTTCTCGATCTCTGCACGCAGCGCCTCCGCCTCCTCGGTGAGCGAGGCGTTGGCGCGCATGTCGCCGTTGCGTGCGGCATGCATCGCCTGCTCCAGTTTCTGCTCGTAGGCCTTCTGCAGCTTCTTGGTCGGGTCCGTCTTGAAGAGTCCGAACATGGGTCTTCTCCTGTCGTGGCAGTGACGCCAGACTATGCCATTTTCTGTACAGATGCTATACAGGGAAAAGTATCTGTACATATAAAAGCCTCCTGACGCCCCCTTGCCTCGCTGCCACGCCTACCGCATCCTGTCACCAGGCCACACCGACAAGAGGCCACACGCAGGTGTCCGAAGGGAAACCATGACGCGCCGGTCCCACCAGGAGGGCGGCCGGCAGCGAGACTTGCTTTACCCTGGGGAGGACATGAGATGACGATGGCAACCCGTACCATGGCGCTTCTGGCCATCGGGCTGATGCCCATGGCGGCACTGGCCCAGGAGGCCGAGGAAGAGGCCGTCAACGACGTGGTCGTGGAGGAGAGCGAGCCCGTCACCTCGCAGGCGCAGGACAGCCTCGATGCGGCCATCGAGAACAACCCCGAAGCCGCGGTATTCGGCCTGGAAACGGCCCGGGAAGCGGTCAGCGACGGAGGCGTGGACGGCACGGCCGTGGGCGACGCGGCAAGCGATGGGCGCAGCAGCGATGCCCGGGACGGCGGCATGGGCGCAGCGGCAGCGGAAGGTATTGGCAATGCGGGTAACGCCGGCGGCAGCGGCGCCGGTAACGCCGGTGGCGGTGCGGGTAATGGCGGGGGTGCCGGGGGTGCCGGTAATGGCGCTGGTGCCGGGGGGAGTGCCGGCGGCGGCCCCGGCTGACACCCGCTCCTCCCGCAACGACAAGGCCGGCGCCCATGGCGCCGGCCTTGTCGCGTCGCGATGGCGTCAGGTCGCCAGCGACATCCAGACGCTCTTGAGCTCGGAGTACTCCTCCAGGGAGTGGTGGGACTTGTCGCGGCCGTTGCCCGACTGCTTGACGCCGCCGAAGGGCATGGTCTGGTCGCCGCCGGCCCAGTTGTTGACGAACACCTGGCCGGAATGGAGGCGCCGGGTCACGCGCATGATGCGGTCGATGTCCTGGCTCCAGAGCCCCGCGGCCAGACCATAGGGGCTGTCGTTGGCCATGGCCACCGCCTCCTCCTCGCGGTCGAAGCCGAACACCGAGAGGACCGGGCCGAAGATCTCCTCCCGGGCGATGGTCATCTCGGGCATCACGCCATCGAATACCGTGGGCGGGATGAACAGCCCCGGACCCTCCAGGGCCTCGCCCCCGACACGCAGCCGGGCGCCCTCCTCCTGGCCCTGGCGGATGAAGTCCAGCACGCGGCGATACTGGGTCTCGTCGACCATGGCGCCCATGAAGCTCGCCGGGTCCAGGGGATCACCGGGCTGCATGGTCTCGGCGGCGGCCACCACCTTGTCGATGAAGGCCTCGCGGATGGTGTTCTCCACCAGCAGCCGCGAGCCGGCGATGCACACCTCGCCCTGGTTGTGGAAGATCGCCTCCGCGGCGTGCTTCGCCACCCGGTCCAGGTCCCGGCAGTCGGCGAACACGAGGTTGGGGGACTTGCCGCCACACTCCAGGTAGAGCCGCTTGAGGTTGGACTCGCCGGCATACTGCATCAGCTGCTTGCCCACCGCGGTGGAGCCGGTGAAGGCCAGGCAGTCCACCCCCATGGAGAGGGCCAGCGCCTTGCCCACCGTGTGGCCGAAGCCCGGCAGCACCTGGAAGACGCCCCGGGGCAGCCCGGCCTCCCTGGCCAGCCCGGCCAGGCGCAGCGCCGAGAGGGGCGACTTCTCCGAGGGCTTGAGGATCACGCTGTTGCCGGCGGCCAGCGCCGGGGCGACCTTCCAGGCGGTCATCATCAGCGGGAAGTTCCAGGGCACGATGGAGGCCACCACGCCGAGCGGCTCGCGCAGCACCAGCGCCAGGGTCTCCTCGCCGGTGGGGGCCACCTCGCCGTAGAGCTTGTCGATGCACTCCGCCTGGTAGCGGAAACAGGCAATCGCCCCGGCCATGTCGCCCAGCGAGCTGCCCACCGGCTTGCCCATGTCCAGGGTATCGAGCAGCGCCAGCTCGTGCTTGTGGGCCTCCATCAGGTCGGCCAGGCGCAGCAGCACCTTCTTGCGGCGGCCCGGCGCCAGGCGCGACCAGGCACCGCCGTCGAAGGCCGCCCGGGCGTGGCCCACGGCGATCTCGGCATCGGCGGCGTCACAGCTGGCGACATGGGCCAGGGTCTCGCCGGTGGCCGGGTTGGTGGTCGCGAAGGTCTCGCCGCTGGCGGCCTCGACGAAGGCGTCGTCGACGAAGGCGCGGGTCTCGAGCCCCTTCTCGTCCGTCAGGGAGGCGGCCAGGGCCTGCCAGTCGGCATGGGTCTTCGGGGGGTGGGAGCGGCTCATGGGAGGCTCTCCTCCTGCTTGGGGGTGGTCGGGGTGGTCGGGGTGGCCAGACGGGCCAGGGTGGCATCCAGTGCCGCGCGGGCCTTCTCCATCAGCTCGTCGATCTCGGCATGGGAGATCACCAATGGCGGCGAGATGATCATGGTATCACCCACCGAGCGCATCACCAGGCCGCCGGCGAAGCAGAGGTCGCGGCACAGGGGTCCGACGCCCCGGGCGCTGTCGAAGCGTTCGCCGCTGGCGGGGTCGACCAGTTCCAGGGCGCCGATCAACCCCAGCGAGCGCGCCTCGCCGACCAGGGGGTGGCCGGCGAGCGCGGCCCAGCGTTCCGCCAGGTAGGGGCCGACGTCGTCGCGCACCCGCTGGACCACCCCCTCGGCCTCCATCAGCTCCAGGTTCCTGAGCGCCACCGCGGCGCAGGCCGGATGGCCGGAGTAGGTGAAGCCGTGGAAGAACTCGCCACCCTCCTCGATCAGGGTCTCGGCGACCCGGTCGCCCACCAGCACTCCGCCGATGGGCAGGTAGCCGGACGAGAGCCCCTTGGCGATGGGCATCAGGTCGGGCTCGAGGCCGTAGTGGACGCTGCCGAACCACTCGCCCAGGCGGCCGAAGCCGCAGATCACCTCGTCCACCACCAGCAGGATGTCGTACTTCGCCAGCACCGCCTTTACCGCCGGCCAGTAGCTCGCCGGCGGGATGATGGCGCCGCCGGCCCCCTGCACCGGCTCGGCGATAAAGGCGGCCACCTGATCCTCTCCCAACTCCTGGATCTTCGCCTCCAGCGCCGCGGCGCACTCGCGGCCGAAGGCCTCCGGATCCTGGCCGGCCGGCCGCCCCTCTCCAAACCGCCCTTCTCCAAACCAGTAGGGCTGGCGCACGTGGGCGATCTTCGGCACGCCGGGGCCGCCCTGGCCATGCATGGGCGCCATGCCGCCGAGGCTCATGCCGGCCACGGTGGAGCCGTGGTAGCCGTTCTCGCGGCCGATCACCCACTGCTTCTCGGGCTTTCCCTTCAGGGCCCAGTAGCGACGCACCATGCGCAGCACGGTGTCGTTGGCTTCGGAGCCGGAGCCGGTGAAGAACACATGGTTGAGGTGCGCCGGCGCCAGGCGGCAGAGCTTCTCGGCGAGCTTCACCGCCGGCGGGTGGGTCGTCTTGAAGAAGTTGTTGTAGTAGGGGAGCCGGTGCAGCTGCTCGGTGGCCGCGGCCACCAGCTCCTCGCGGCCATAGCCGAGGTTGACGCACCACAGGCCGGCCATGCCGTCGAGGATGCGATGGCCCTCGGCGTCATGGATATAGACCCCCTCGGCGCGCTCGATGATGCGGCTGCCCTCCTCGCCCAGCGCCTTGAAGTCGGTGAAGGGATGCAGGTGGTGGGCGCGGTCCAGCCGCTGGTAGTCAGGCGTCTGCATGGCGGTCTCCCTGGCGGGCGGCCGCCCGCGCCGCATGTCGCTCCCGGCAGGCGGCCGCGAAGCCCTCGAACAGCGCCCGGTAGAGGGGGTGCTCGCGGGGCCGCCACTCGGGGTGCCACTGCACCGCCAGGGCGAAGCCGGCCGCGTCGCGTACCGAGATGGCCTCGATGAGCCCATCCGGGGCGTGCGCCTCGGCGACGAGCCCCGGCCCCAGTTCGGCGATGCCCTGCTGGTGCAGCGAGTTCACCCGCGCGGCGGGCTCGGTGTGGAGCGCGGCCAGCCGGCCGGCCGGCACGATGGCCAGGTCGTGGGAGGGGGCGTACTGCGTCTCGCGGGGCCCCTCGGGCTCGCGGTGGTCCATCAGGCCCGGCACCGTCTGCACCGCCTGGTGGAGCGTGCCCCCGAACGCCACGTTGATCTCCTGGAAGCCGCGGCAGATGCCCAGCAGCGGAAGCCCCAGGTCCAGGGCCGCGGGAATCCAGGCCAGCGCGGCGGCGTCGCGGTGAGCGTCGTCGCGGGTGTTCTCCGGCACGCGCTCGGCGCCATAGCGATGCGGCTCGACGTTGGTATAGCTGCCGGTCAGCAGCAGGCCGTCCAGGTGGTCGGGCAGGTCGCCGGCCACGGCGTCCTCCCACACCGGCAGGATCACCGGCGCCAGGCCGAACTCGCGCAGCGCGGCCAGGTACTTGTCGGTCACCATGTGGGCGGGATGTCCCTCCACCTCGCGTCGGCAGGCGATCACGCCCACCAGGGGCCGGGTCGACATGGCGCTCTCCTCTCGTCGATGGACCTGGATGTTATGCTTTGCTCAACATAACCGGTCACGAAGTGGATGCCAAGCCATTGCCTCCCACACCCGATCCGACGACATTGGGCAATAGAGGCCGCCTCTTCCCGGGGCGACAGGCACGGGACGCGCCGCGGCCGAGCGTAAAGAATTTGACAACATGCACCCTCCATCACACAGTGTGCCCCATGCGTTAGCCAACTTGGGGATTCTATCGTCATGTCGTCAGATGCCGCCGCCGAGGCCAGGGCCTTTCTCGCCCGCCACCCCGAGGTCGATGCCATCGACCTGCTGATCAGCGACCTCAACGGCGTGCTGCGCGGCAAGCGCATCGGCCGCGAGAGCCTGGAGAAGGCCTACACCCAGGGCATCAACCTGCCCGCCTCGGTGTACGCCCTGGACATCCTCGGCAACACCATCGAGGAGACCGGCCTGGGGCTGGCGATCGGCGACGGCGACCGGGTCTGCCGGCCCCTGCCGGGCACCCTGATGCCGACCCCCTGGCGCCGCGGGGGCCGCCAGGCCCAGCTGCTGATGGCGATGGAGGAGGCCGACGGCACGCCCTTCTTCGCCGAACCGCGTCGCGTGCTGGCCCGCCGGCTGGAGCGTCTCGCGGCCCGCGGCCTGACCCCGGTGGTCGCCGTGGAGATGGAGTTCTACCTGGTGGACCGCGAGCGGGGTGAACGGGGCATGATCCAGCCGCCGTGCTCGCCGGCCACCGGCGAGCGGGCGTCCCAGAGCCAGCTCTACTCGGTCACCGAGCTCGACGAGTATGCCGCCTTCCTGGGCGAGGTGCAGGCCGCCGCCGAGGTCCAGGGCCTGCCCCTGGACACCATGCTCAAGGAGTGCGCCCCGGGGCAGTTCGAGATCACCCTCCGGCACGGCGCCGACGTCCTGGCCGCCTGCGATGCCGCGGTGCTGCTCAAGCGGCTGATCAAGGGGGTGGCGCAGAACCACGGCGTCGAGGCCACCTTCATGGCCAAGCCCTACGGCCTGGAGGCGGGCAACGGCACCCATGTCCACGTCAGCCTGCTGGATGCGGCCGGCGACAACGTCTTCGCCGCCGAGGCGGGGGACCCGCTCGGCACCCCTGCGCTGAAGCAGGCCATCGCCGGGCTGCTCGACCTGATGCCGGCCAGCATGGCGCTGTTCGCCCCCAACCTGAACTCCTTCCGCCGCTTCCAGCCGGGGCTCTACGTGCCCATGGCGCCCACCTGGGGCTTCGACAACCGCTCGGTGGCGGTGCGCATCCCCTCGGGCCCCAACGCGGCGCGTCGCCTCGAGCACCGCGTGGCGGGGGCGGACGCCAACCCCTACCTGCTGATGGCGGCGCTGCTGGCCGGCATCGAGCACGGCCTGGCCGGAGAGCTCAGCCCGCCCGCGCCGGTCACCGGCAACGCCTACGAGCAGTTCCCGCCCAGCCTCACCAACAGCTGGTGCCAGGCCCTCGACCTGCTCGAGGCCAGCGAGCCCTTGAACGCGGCGCTGGGCGAGGACTTCCTCGGGGTGTTCCTGGCCAACCGCCGCGCCGAGCGCGACCAGGCCATGCAGCACGTCAGTCGCCTCGAGCACGACTGGTACCTGCGCCATGTCTGAGCCCCTCGGCCCCTCGTACTACGCCGCCTCCATCGTCGAGGCATCCGGCTATCCGCGCCTGGAGGGCGAGCACCGCGTCGATGTGGCCATCGTCGGCGGCGGCTTCACCGGCGTGGCCACGGCGGTGGAGCTCGCCGAGCGGGGCTATCGGGTCGCGGTGGTCGAGGCCAACCGGATCGGCTGGGGGGCCAGCGGGCGCAACGGCGGCCAGGTCACCGGCAGCCTCTCGGGGGAGGCGACCATGCGGCGGCAGATGCGCCGCACCCTGGGCGAGGAGGCCGCGGACTTCATCTGGCACCTGCGCTGGCGGGGCCACGAGATCATCCGCCGCCGCGTCGAGACCTACGCCATCCGCTGCGACCTCAAGCACGGCCACCTGCAGGCCGCCTGGCAGCCGAGCCACCTGGCGGCGCTGCGGGACGACTTCGAGGCCTGCCAGGCCCATGGCATGGGCGACCACGTCGCCTGGCTGGACCGGGACCGGGTCGGTGAGCTGCTCGGCACCCGGCGCTACCATGGCGCCCTGCGCAACGACTACAACATGCACCTGCACCCGCTGAACCTCTGCCTGGGCGAGGCCCGGGCGGCCGCGGGGCTCGGCGCGCTGATCTTCGAGGATTCGCCGGTGATGGAGATCACCCACGGGGCGGCGCCGGCGGTGGTCACGGAGCGCGGCCGGGTGGTCGCCGACAGCGTGATCCTGGCCGGCAACGCCTATCACCGCCTGGAGCGGCGGCGGCTGGGCGGCCGGCTCTTCCCGGCCTCGCTGGGGATCGTCGCCACCGCCCCGCTGGACGCCGCCACGGCGGCCGCGATCAACCCCGAGGACCTCGCGGTCTACGACACCCGCTTCGTGCTCGACTACTACCGGCTCACCGCCGACCGCCGGCTGCTGTTCGGCGGCGGGGCCAACTACTCGGGACGCCACTCGCCGGACATCGCCGCCGAGCTGCGCCCGCGCCTGGAGCACACCTTTCCGCAGCTCGAGGGGGTAGCGATCGACTTCGCCTGGCAGGGCATGGCGGGCATCGTGATCAATCGCGTGCCCATGCTGGGCCGACTGTCCCCCAACGTCTACTACGCCCAGGGCTACTCGGGGCACGGCATCGCCACCTCCCACATCGTCGGCGAGATCCTCGCCGAGGCGGTCGGCGGCAGCCTGGAGGCCTTCGACGCCTTCGCCGAGGTGAGGCACTGGCGGGTCCCCTTCGGCGACCGCCTGGGCAACGCCCTGCTGGCCGCCGGCATGGGCTACTACCGGCTGCGGGAACGGCTGCGCTGAGCGCGCCGCCGCCCGCCTCGCCTCACCCCTCCGCGGGGATCGCCGCTTCCCAGTTCGGCTGCCCCTCCTCGAGGGGCACACGATCCCCCTGGGGCGCGCGGTCCAGGCGGCTGGTCTGCATGACCTCCCCGTAGCGCCAGGTCACCTCGTAGCCGTCGGGTTCCTGATGGGTCTCCACCACGGTGTGGCACTCCTGGCGCGTGGTGGTCTGCGGCGCCTGGGACTGGGCCGCCTGGGCGTGCTGGCGCGCCTCGACGCGCTCCTGCACCTCGCGGCCGGCCAGGCCGCCGCCCACGGCGCCGGCCACGGTGGCGAGCTTCTTGCCGCTGCCGCCGCCCACCTGGTTGCCCAGCAGGCCGCCGACGATGGCCCCCGCGGCGGTGCCGACCACCCGGTGGGGGTCGCGGCTTCCCCCCTGACTCGGGGCGGCCTGGGGCGCGACCTGCACCACCACCTCCTCGCAGACCTCGCGAGGCGTCTCCACGCTGCGCGACAGGGCCTCGACGCCGACGATCTCGGCGTACTCCGGCCCTCGCTCCTGCTGCTGGACCTGCCAGGCACCGAAGGCCAGGCCGCCAAGACCCAGCACGGCCAGGGTGGTTCCTACCATTATCGACTTGCTCATTGTTCACCTCCTGGAGGGCGCAGGGGCGCCTCTTGGACTGACGATTCAAGGCCTCGTGGCCGCAGGCTCGCTCCAGGCGTGCATGACGAAGGGAAAAGAAAGGACGATGAGGGGCGGTGCATCCTGCTCCGCCCGGTCGTGCCACAGTATAGGCCTACGGACCGCCCGCGGGAGCCGTGGTGGCCGGCTTCCACATTATCTGACCGACTGTCTCCCCGCGGCGACACCCGCACCGGACGCCGCGGCGTGGAGGTCGCGGGCGACCGGACCACGGTCGAGGACAGGCCGGCCTCAGAGGCCCAGGCGGTCGCGGGTCGAGTAGTACCAGGCGCCCAGTGCCGAGAGCGGCACCCGCAGCAGGCGCCCGCCGGGGAACGGCAGGTGGGGAAGGCCGGCGAAGGCGTCGAAGCGCTCGCCCTGGCCGTGCATCACCTCGGCGATCAGCTTGCCCGCCAGATGGGTGCAGGTCACGCCGTGGCCGGAATAGCCCTGGGCGTAGTAGACGTTGCCGTTGACCACCCCGAACTGGGGCAGGCGGCTCAGGGTCATCAGGAAGGTCCCGCTCCAGGCGTACTCCACCTTCACGTCGGCAAGCGACGGAAAGGTCCTGAGCATCTTGGGCCGGATGACGCCCTCGATGTCGGCGGGGTCGTCGCCGCCGTAGTTGACCCCGCCGCCGTAGAGCAGGCGGTTGTCGCGGGTCAGGCGATAGTAGTCGAGCAGGTAGTTGCAGTCCTCCACCGCCAGGCCGTTGGGGATCAGCTCGCGGGCCCGCGCCTCACCCAGCGGCTCGGTGGTGATGATCTGGGTCCCGCAGGGCATCGAGCGCCCCTCGATCTCGGGAAGCACGCCGCGCAGGTAGGCGTTGCCGGCCATCACCACCCGCTCGGCGCGCACGCAGCCGCCGGCGGTGCGCACCGTGACGGGCTCGCCGTGCTCCACGGCGGTGACCGGGGAGTGCTCGAGGATGCGCCCGCCCAGCGACTCCAGCGCCGCGGCCTGGCCCAGCACCAGGTTGAGGGGGTGCAGGTGGCCGCCACCGTGGTCCACCAGCGCGCCCACGTAGCGTTCGCTGTTCACCTCGCGCTTCAGCGCCTCGCCCTCCAGCAGCTCGAGTTCCCGGTAGCCGTAGCGCTCCCAGAGCGCCTGGTGCTCGCGCAGCCCCGCCAGCTGCCTGGCGTTGCAGGCGGCGAAGAGGTTGCCGTCGGCGAGGTCGCAGTCGATGCCGTAACGCGCCACGCGCTCGCGGATGATGCGGTTGCCCTCGAAGGCCATGTCGCCGAGCGCCCGTGCGGTCTCGGCGCCGTACTTCGCCTCGATCACGTCCATGTCGCGGCTGTAGCTGTTGACGATCTGGCCGCCATTGCGCCCGGAGGCGCCGTAGCCGACCCGCACGGCCTCCAGTACCACCACCGAGAGCCCGCGTTCGGCCAGGTGCAGGGCGGCGGAGATGCCGGTGAAGCCGCCCCCCACCACGCAGACATCGCAGGTGATCTCGCCGTCCAGGGCGGGGCGCTCCGGCGCCGGGTTGGCGGTCGCCGCATACCAGGATGCGGCATGGCCGCGGTCGAACGAGACAGACATGGGAGCTCCCGGATGGTGATTTTAATCAACGGATATTAACGATGATACCCGCACAGGCGGTGACACTACAATCCACGTGACATGGATTGCTCAACACTCGAGGAGGAAGGCTGCCGCGCCCCGCTGGAGCGCCCGCCCCGGCCGGCTCAGGCCCCCTCCTCCGCCGCCGCCAGGGCCTGGCGGCGGCGCGCCTCGCTGCGGCGCATGAAGTACCAGGCCAGGAAGGTGGCCAGCGACACCGTCAGGATGATCAGGGTGGCCAGGGCGTTGATCTTGGGCGAGACGCCCATGCGCACCGAGGAGAACACCACCATGGGCAGGGTGGTGGCCCCGGGGCCGGAGACGAAGCTGGCGATCACCAGGTCGTCAAGCGACAGGGTGAAGGCCAGCAGCCAGCCGGCGGCCAGGGCCGGGGCGATCACCGGCAGGGTGATCTGGAAGAAGGTCTTCACCGGCGGCGCGCCCAGGTCCATGGCCGCCTCCTCGATGGAGCGATCCACCTCGCGCAGCCGCGACGAGACCACCACCGCCACGTAGGCGCTGCAGAAGGTGGTGTGGGCGATCCAGATGGTGACCATGCCGCGGTCGGCCGGCCAGCCGATGATCTGGGCCATCTGCACGAACAGCAGCAGCAGCGACAGGCCGGTGATCACCTCGGGCATCACCAGCGGTGCGGTGACCATGCTGGAGAGCGCGGTCTTGCCGCGGAAGCGGGCGAACCGGGTCATCACGAAGGCCGCCAGGGTGCCCAGGCAGACCGCCATGGAGGCCGCAAAGAAGGCGATGCGCAGGCTGGTCCATACCGCCGCCAGGATCTGGCGGTCGCGCAGCAGCTCCAGGTACCAGCGCCCGGAGAAGCCCGCCCACACCGTGACCAGCCGCGAGGAGTTGAAGGAGTAGAACACCAGCACGACCATCGGCAGGTAGAGGAACAGCAGGCCGAGGATCAGCATCACCGTGGTGAACGAGGGCTTGCGGGTCATGTCACTCCTCCAGTTCGCAGGACTGGTAGCGATGGAACAGCGCGATGGGGATCAGCAGCAGCAGCAGCATCACCATGGCGAGCGCCGAGGCCACCGGCCAGTCGCGGTTGTGGAAGAACTCCTCCCACAGCACCTTGCCGATCATCAGCGTGTTGGGGCCGCCGAGCAGTTCGGGGATCACGTACTCCCCCACCGCGGGGATGAACACCAACATGGAGCCGGCGATGATGCCTCCCTTCGAGAGCGGCAGGGTCACCTTGAGGAAGGTGTTGAACTTCCGCGAGCCCAGGTCCGAGGCGGCCTCCAGCAGCGAGCCGTCGAGCCGGGTCAGGTTGGCGTAGAGCGGCAGGATCATGAACGGCAGGTAGGCGTAGACGATGCCCAGCATCACCGCGAAGTTGGTGTTCATCATGCGGATCGGCGAATCGATCAGCCCGACCCACAGCAGCAGGTTGTTGAGCAGGCCGGTGTTGCTGAGGATCCCCATCCAGGCGTAGACGCGGATCAGGAAGGAGGTCCAGGAGGGCAGCATCACCAGCAGCAGCAGCACCAGCTGCCAGCGCGCCGGCGCCCGGGCCATGGCGTAGGCCATGGGGTAGCCGATCAGCAGGCAGAAGACGGTGGAGAGGAAGGCGATCTTCACCGAGCCCCAGTAGGCCGACACGTAGAGGGAGTCGGAGAGCAGGAACAGGTAGTTGCCGAGGTTGAGGGCAACGTTGAGGGTCTCGGCGCTGTAGTCGAGGATCGCCGCGTAGGGCGGCACCGAGATGGCCGCCTCCGAGAGGCTGATCTTGAGCACGATGGCGAAGGGCGCCAGGAAGAACAGCGTCAGCCACACCAGCGGCACGGCGATGACCCAGCCGCGGCGCGGGCGCAGCCAGCGGCGCAGCCGCGGGACGGGAGATGGCGTCATGTCGGACCTCACCTTGAGCCGGGCTCAGTCATGCAGGACGACGGCGCTGCGGTCGTCCCAGTGGATGAACACGCGGTCGTCCCAGCTCGGCCGGTCGCCGCGCCGCTCGACGTTGGTCATGCTGACCTTGACCAGGTGGCCCTGCTCGGTGCGCACGAAGTAGACCGAGAGCCCGCCCAGGTAGGCGATGTCCTCCACCGTGCCCGCCGCCCAGTTGTAGTCGCCCTCGGGCGTCTCGCGACCCAGCCAGGTCTTCTCCGGGCGCACCGCCACCCACACCCGCCGCTCGTCGGCCTGGGTGCTGACCCCGTGGCTGATGTAGATCCGCCGGCCCAGCTGGGGGCTCTCGATGATGCAGTGGTCGGCCTCGTCGGCGACGATCTCCCCCTCGAAGAGGTTCACGGTGCCGACGAACTCGGCCACCATGCGGCTCGCCGGGCTCTCGTAGACATCCATGGGGGTACCGACCTGGGCGATCCAGCCATCGGCCATGATGGCCACCCGGTCGGCCATGGTCATGGCCTCCTCCTGGTCGTGGGTGACCATGATGCAGGTCACCCCGACCCGCTCGAGGATCTGCACCACCTCGAGCTGCATCTCGGTGCGCAGCTTCTTGTCCAGCGCGCCCATGGGCTCGTCCAGCAGCAGCAGCTTGGGCCGCTTGGCCAGTGACCGCGCCAGCGCCACCCGCTGGCGCTGGCCGCCGGAGAGCTGGTGGGGCTTGCGCTTCGCGAAGGCCTCCATGTGCACCAGCTTGAGCATCTCGGCGACCCGGTCGCGGATCTCGTCCCGGGGCAGCCGGTCCTGCTTGAGGCCGAAGGCGATGTTCTGCTCCACCGTCATGTGCGGGAAGAGCGCGTAGGACTGGAACATCATGTTGATGGGCCGCTCGTAGGGCGGCATGGCGGTGATGTCCTGGCCGTCGAGGAGGATCTGCCCGTCGCTGGGCTTCTCGAAGCCCGCCAGCATGCGCAGCAGGGTCGACTTGCCGGAGCCGGAGCCCCCCAGCAGGGCGAAGATCTCCCCCCGGCGGATGGTCAGGTTGACGTCGTCCACCGCCAGCGCCCCGTCGAAGCGCTTGGTGATGCGGCGGATCTCGACCAGCACGTCGTCGCTGGGACGACGGCCGGGGGCGCTCCCGGGCCGGGCGGTGTCGGCCGCCGCGTCGGGTCGCTCGCGACCCGAGAGCGCCGTCTGGGATGGGGCCATGGTGGGGTCTCCGTGGCAGTTGTCTGGCGCGGGGCCCGCTGCCGGGCCGCCGCGACTGTCGGGGGCCGGCCCGGCGGGCCGGCCGGTCATGGCTACATGCCGGACTTGACGCGATTCCAGACCCGGGTGCGGATCCGCTGCACGGCCAGCGGCTTCTCCTCGGCCACGTAGAGGTTGTCCATCACCGCCTGGTCGGGATAGATCGAGGTGTCCGCGAGGATCTCGGGGTCGAGGTAGTCGTTGGCCGCCCGGTTGGGGTTGGCATAGACCACGTACTCGGTGATCGCGGCGGCGATCTCGGGCTCGAGGATGAAGTTGATGAAGGCGTGGGCGTTGTCGGGGTTCGGCGCGTCGGCGGGGATCGCCATCATGTCGAACCACAGCGCCGCGCCCTCCTTGGGGATGCTGTAGGCGATGGTGAAGTCGCGTCCGGCCTCCTCGGCACGATCGGCGGCCTGGAAGATGTCGCCGGAGTAGCCCGCCGCCACGCAGATGTCGCCGTTGGCGAGGTCCGAGATGTAGCGCGACGAGTGGAAGTAGGTGATGTTGTCGCGCACCGCGGCGATCAGGTCACCGGCGGCCTCCAGGTCCTCGCGCTCCTCGGAGAGCGGCGAGAGGCCCAGGTAGGCCATGGCCGGCGAGAGCATCTCGTCGCCGGAGTCGAGCATGGAGATGCCGCAGCCCCCCTCGCGCAGCGCGGCGGTCACCTCGGGTTCGAAGATCAGCGCCCAGGAGTCGGTGGGCGCGTCCTCGCCGAGGATCTCGGTGACCCGGTCGACGTTGTAGCCGATGCCGTTGGTGCCCCACATGTAGGGGACCGAGTAGCGGCTGCCGGGATCCACAGACTCCAGGTCGTCCATCAGGTCGGGGTTGAGGTTGGCCAGGTTGGGCAGCTTGTCGTGGTCCAGCTCCTGGTAGACCCCGGCGCTGACCTGGCGGGTGAGGTAGTGGTTGGAGGGCACCACCACGTCGTAGCCCGAGCGGCCCGCCAGCAGCGCGGCGTCGAGCACCTCGTTGCTGTCGTAGACGTCATACACCACCTCGATGCCGGTGGCCTCGGTGAACTTCTCCAGGGTGTCCGGCGCGATGTAGTCCGACCAGTTGTAGATGCGTACCTCGTTGGCCTGGGCGGCGGCGGCGGCCAGCGCCAGGCTGGCGGTGGCCACGGCCAGGGAGAGTCGCTTGCTGTGCATCATCCTGTCACCTCTTCGTCGCTTGTTGTTATCGGCAGCCCCAACGGCTCGTCCGACTGTGACCCAGCGTACCCAGCCTGCCTCGCGGCGGTCTCAACGCTGGCGAGTGCGCCCGCGGGCGCACGGCGGCCTGCTACACGCTGAGCAGCAGGAACTCCCGCTCCCAGGAGCTGATCACCCGCTTGAAGTTCTCGTTCTCCACCCGCTTCACCGCCACGAAGCCGGTGACGAACTTGCTGCCCATGTAGGTCTCGAGCTCGGCACAGTGCTCCATGCGGTCCAGGGCCTGCTCCAGGGTGAAGGGCAGGCGCAGGTTGCGCCGCTCGAAGGCGCGGCCCTGCACCGGGGCCGAGGGATTGACCTTCTGGATCATGCCCAGGTAGCCGCACAGCAGGCTCGCCGCGATGGCCAGGTAGGCGTTGGCGTCGGCACCCGGCAGGCGGTTCTCCACGCGGCGATTCTGGGGCGTGGAATCCGGCACGCGCAGCCCGCAGGTGCGGTTCTCCTCCCCCCACTCCACGTTCACCGGGGCGGAGGTATCGGGCAGGAAGCGACGGAAGGAGTTGACGTTGGGGGCCATCAGCGGCAGCGCCTCGGGAATGAACTTCTGCAGCCCGCCGAGGTGGTGGAGGAACAGCTGGCTCATGGTGCCGTCGTCGTTGGAGAAGACGCTGCGGCCGCTCTTCGCGTCGAGCACGCTCTGGTGGATGTGCATGGCGCTGCCCGGCTCGTTGGTCACCGGCTTGGCCATGAAGGTGGCCGCCACGTCGTGCTTGAGCGCCGCCTCGCGCATGGTGCGCTTGAACAGGAAGACCTGGTCGGCCAGCACCAGGGGACTGCCGTGACGGAAGTTGATCTCCATCTGGGCGGTGCCCTCCTCGTGGATCAGGGTATCGATGTCGATCCCCTGGGCCTCGCACCAGTCGTACATGTCCTCGAACAGCGGGTCGAACTCGTTGGCGGCGTCGATGGAGAAGGACTGGCGGCCGGTCTCCTGGCGCCCGCTGCGGCCGATGGGCGGCTGCAGCGGGAGGTCGGGGTCCTCGCAGCGCTTGGTCAGGTAGAACTCCATCTCCGGGGCCACCACCGGCTGCCAGCCCTGTTCGGCATAGAGCGCCAGCACCTTCTTGAGCTGGTTGCGTGCCGAGAGCTCGATGGGGTTGCCCATCTTGTCGAAGCAGTCGTGGATCACCTGGGCGGTGGGCTCCAGCGCCCAGGGCACCGGGTAGGCGGCATCCGGGTCCGGCTTGCAGACCATGTCGATATCGGCCGGGTCGAGGAGCGAGTAGTAGAGCTCGTCCTCGACGTAGTCGCCGGTCACCGACTGCAGCAGCACGCTCTCGGGCAGGCGCATGCCCTTCTCGGCCACGAACTTCGAGACCGGGGCGATCTTGCCGCGGGCGATGCCGGTGATGTCCGAGACCAGGCATTCCACCTCGGTGATATGCCGCTCCTTGAGCCAGCTTTCCAGGTCTTTCATGGGAACCTCGTCTGTCGCCCGGTCGTCGGGCGGTCGCTAGAGTCGATCGCGCAGCTTGTAGAAGGTGGTGGCCAGGACCAGCAGCGGCGTGCGCAGCCGCTCGCCGCCCGGGAAACGCCGGTGGGGCATGGCGGCGAAGACGTCGAAGCGCTCGCTCTGCCCGGCGATGGCGTCGCTCATCAGCTTGCCGGCGAGCCCCGCCAGGGCCATGCCGTGCCCGGAGTAGCCCTGGGCATAGTAGAGGTTGCCTTCCACCCGGCCGAAGTCCGGCGCGCGGTTGAGGGTGATCGCCACCTCGCCGCCCCAGCGGTAGTCGATGCCCACGCCGCGCAGGATCGGGAAGAGGCTGGCGATCTTGGCGTCCATCCGCGCCTGGAGCCCTCGCGGCTCGCGCCCGGTATAGCTTACCTCGCCACCGTAGATCAGCCGGCGATCGGCGCTGAGGCGGTAGTAGTCGAGCACGAAGTTGGCGTCCGACAGGGCATCGTTCCTGGGCAGCACCCGGGCGGCGCGCTCGGCCGAGAGGGGCTCGGTGGCGATGATGTAGTTGGCCGCGCGCATCACCCGACCCTCGAGCTGGGGCACCAGCCCGCCCTGGAAGGCGTTGGTGCCCATCACCACGAAGTCGGCGGTCACCCGCCCCCGGGCGGTGGCCACCACGGCGGGCCGGCCGGGACGCACCTCCACCACCGGGCTGCCCGCATGGAGGGTGGCGCCGGCCTGGCGGGCGGCCCGGGCCAGGCCCAGGGTGTAGTTGAGCGGATGCAGGTGCCCGCCCTCGCTCTCGAGGAGCGCCCCGGGGTAGGCGTCGGTGACCACGTGCTCGCGCAGGGCGTCGCCCTCGAGCCAGGTCAGGGCCTGGTAGCCGTAGTCGCGGGCCAGGCGATCGCGGAAGGCCTTGAGCTCGTCCACATGGCGCGGCTTCACCGCGGCATGCAGGTAGCCCCAGGCGAGGTCGCAGGGGATGGCGTGGCGCTCGACCAGGTCGGCGGTGAGGCGCACCGCCTCGCGGCTCATCTCCCAGACCTCCCGGGCCCGTTCGAGGCCCAGCGCCTGCGCCACCGTGGCGATGTCGGTACCCAGCCCCGGCAGGATCTGGCCGCCGCTGCGCCCGGAAGCGCCGTGGCCGATCTCCTCCGCCTCCAGCAGCACCACCCGGTAGCCGCGCTCGGCCAGGTGCAGCGCCGCCGAGCAGCCGGTCACCCCGCCGCCGATCACGCAGACGTCGGCGCGGACCTCGCCCGCCAGGGGCGGGCAGGGGCCGAGGTCGACGGCGATGGAGTCGCGGTACCAGGAGGTGGGGCGCTGGTTCAGCGATGACATGTCGGGAGCCCTTGCGGTCGTGCGCGGTGCGCTGGTTGTTGTTGGGATCGGCATCCTGTGCCCCCTCAGTTTGACACCAGGCGGACAGTCGATGTCAAGTATTCAATAACAACGCTTCCCCGCGGTCTCGCCCTCGCCGGCTGCGACGTCCTCGTCGCCACCTCTGCCCAGCGCCTCGAGGAAGGCATCCAGCACGCGATTCGGGCGGCGGTCGCGACGCGTGATCGCCACGAAGGGCGTCAAGAAATGACAATCATCGGGACACAGCGGGCGCAGGCGCCCCTCCGCCACCCAGGAGGCCGCCTGGTGCTCGGGCAGGTAGCCGATGTAGGCCCCGGTGAGGATCAGGAAGGCGGCGCCCTCGCGATCGGAGGCGGTCGCGGTGGCGTGCAGCCGGGCATGCTGGCGTCGTGCCCCCTCGGGCAGCGGGTAGGAGGGCACCACGGCATCGAGCTCGCCCAGCGCCGAGGGGGCGGGGTCGGCCCGGAACAGCGGGTGCCCCGCGCCGCAGTAGAGGCGCGAGACCTCGTGGTAGAGCGGGCGCGCCTCGAGGCTCGCGGGCAGGTTGACGTCCGGGACCACGCCGAGGTGGAGGCGGCCGTCCAGCACCGCCCGGGCGATCTCGCCGGGCGGCTCCATCTGCATGTTGATGCGCACCTCGGGGCCGCTCGCCTTGAGCTCGGCCAGGGCGTGGGTGATGCGCATCCGGGGCAGGGTCACCAGGGTATCGGTGATGCCGATGTTGAAGTCGCCACGCAGGTGGTCATGCAGGGCGTTGACCTCGGTGCGGAAGGTCTCGAGGCTGGCCAGCAGCGTCTCGGTGGCCTCCAGCACCTCGCGCCCCTCCTCGGTGAGGGAGAAGCCGGCGCGCCCTCGCCGGCACAGCCGCAGGCCCAGCCGTCGCTCCAGGTCACCCATGTGCAGGCTGATCGCCGAGCGGCTGAGGCCGAGCTCCGCCTCGGCAGCGGAGAAGCCGCCGCACTCGGCGACCGCGCGGAAGACCCGCAGCAGGCGGATATCGAAGTCGGTGACGCGGCCCGGGAAGGCCTGGTGGCGCGCCATGGCCTCAGCCGCCGCAGACCGGGCAGGCCGGGTCGCGGGGCACCCGGAAGTGGCGCCACTGGCCGGTGAGGCCGTCGAAGGTGGAGAGCCCCCGGTGGGGCGTGCCGGCGCCGCTGAGCAGCTTGATCGCCTCCAGGGCCTGGAAGCTGCCGACCAGCCCCACCAGGGGCGCCACCACGCCGCTCTCGGCGCAGGAGAGCGCCTCGTCGCCGCTGTCGTCCGGCGGGTAGAGGCAGGCGTAGCAGGGGCCCTCGGGATCGCGGGGATCGAAGACCGCCAGCTGGCCCGAGAAACGTATCGCCGCCCCCGAGACCAGCGGCACCCCGGCGGCCCGACAGGCGGCGTTGATGGCGTAGCGGCTGGAGAAGCGGTCGGTGCAGTCGAGCACCACGTCGGCCGCGGCCACCGCCGCCGCCAGGGCCTCGCCCGCCAGGTGGGTCTCCACCGCCTCGATCCGGCACTCGGGGTTCAGGCCCAGCGCCGACTCACGGGCCGAGGCCGCCTTGTTGCGGCCGAGGTCCGCCTCACCGTGGGCGATCTGGCGCTGCAGGTTGGAGAGCTCCACCGCGTCGGCATCGGCCAGGGTCAGGCGCCCGACCCCGGCGGCGGCGAGATAGAGGGCCACCGGCGAGCCGAGCCCGCCGGCACCGACCACCAGGGCATGGCCGGCCAGCAGCCGCTCCTGGCCCTCGATGTCGATGGCCTCGAGCATGATCTGGCGGCTGTAGCGCAGCAGCGCCCGGTCGTTCATGGGGGGACTCACTTGCTGTCGAACTCCTCGATATCGGGCACGTGGAGGGAGAACTCTTCCTTGACCTCCTCCATCACCACGTAGCTCTTGGACTCCTTGACCCCGGGCAGGGTCAGCACCACGTCGCCGAGCAGCTGGCGATAGGCGGACATCTCCGGGATCCGGCACTTGAGGATGTAGTCGAACTGCCCCGACACCAGGTGGCACTCCTGGATCTGGGGCAGCTTGGCCACGGCGCGGCGGAACTCGTCGAACACCGCCGGCGACTGGGTCTCCAGGCTGATCTCGACGAACACCAGCAGGTTGGCCTTGAGCGCCCGGGGATCGAGCACCGCCTTGTAGCCGCGGATCACCCCGGCCCGTTCCAGGCGCTTGACGCGCTCCAGGCACGGCGTGGTGGAGAGGCCCACCTGGGCGGCCAGGTCCACGTAGGAGATGCGGGCGTTCTCCTGCAGGCAGCGCAGGATCTTCAGGTCGATGCGGTCGAGCGAGCGGGTCTTGGCTTTCATTGTCGTCTGGGTTCACGCCGGTCGGAGGAGTGGCTGGGCCCGCCACCATGACAGGCGATTCGACTGGAAATACCCGGGCCGGCAGGGGCGCTGTGGTGTTCGGTCCGGAAATCACGGCGGCGGCTGGAAATTTCACCTGCTGAAGGTGTACCACAGCCGAGCGCACCACTGCCAGCCGCCCCCTCAACGCCCCGGGCCTCGAGGACGACGCCTGTCGCGCGGGGCCGTCCCGGCGCCAGAGGCCCGGCTCAACGCCCCGCCGTCCTCCCCAGGCTGACCCGCTCGTGGCCGCCGAGATCGCGCCGCGAGGCGACCTCGCCATAGCCGGCTGCCACCAGCGCCTCGCGCACCGCCGCCCCCTGCTCGGCGCCGTGCTCCAGCAGCAGCCAGCCGCCGGGCAGCAGGTGGCCGCGGGCCTGGTCCACCAGGCGGCGCAGGTCGGCCAGGCCGCGCTCCCCGGCCACCAGCGCCGAGCGCGGCTCGAAGCGCACGTCGCCACGGGCCAGGTGCGGGTCGTCATCGGCGAGATAGGGCGGGTTGGAGACGATCAGCGCGAAGCGCTCGGCGGCCTCGCCCTCGCCCAGCGCCGAGAACCAGTCGCTCTGCCGGAACGCGGCGTTGCCCAGCCGGTGGCGCTCGGCGTTGCGCCGGGCGAGCGCCACCGCCTCGGGCCGGATGTCGACGCCGAGCACCCGCCAGCCGGGTCGCTCGCTGGCGAACGCCAGGGCGATGGCACCGCTGCCGGTGCCCAGGTCGAGCAGCCGGCCGCCGGCCGCCACGGCCCGCTCCAGGGCCGCCTCCACCAGGGTCTCGGTATCGGGGCGGGGGATCAGGGTGCTGGGGTCGGTGGCCAGCCGCAGCCCCCAGAACTCCCGCTCCCCGGTGAGGTAGGCCACCGGCCGGCCGGCGGCACGGGCCGCCACCAGCGCCTCGAAGCGGGCGCGCTCGAGGGTCGGCGCCGGGCGATCCCCCCAGGTGTAGAGCCAGGTGCGGTCGACGCCGAGCACGTGGCAGAGCAGCACCTCGGCATCCAGGCGCGCCGTGGGCGAGCCGGCGGCCTGCAGCCGCCCGGCGGCCCGGGCCAGCAGCGCATCGAGGCGCACGCTCCCGCCCGGCACGTCAGGCCTCCTGCTGCAGGGCGGCGAGCTGCTCCGCCTGGTACTCGTGGATCAGCGGCTCGATCACCTCGTCGAGCTGCTCGCCGCTGATCACCTCGCCGAGCTTGTAGAGGGTGAGGTTGATGCGGTGGTCGGTGACCCGCCCCTGGGGGAAGTTGTAGGTGCGGATGCGCTCGCTGCGATCCCCCGAGCCCACCAGGCTCTTGCGCTCGTCGGCCTGGGCCTGGCGGGCGGAGGACTCGGCGCTCTGCTTGAGGCGGGCAGCCAACAGCGACATGGCCTTGGCGCGGTTCTTGTGCTGGCTGCGCTCCTCCTGACACTCCACCACCACCCCGCTGGGCAGGTGGGTGATGCGGATGGCGGAGTCGGTGGTGTTGACATGCTGGCCGCCGGCGCCGCTGGAGCGGAAGGTATCCACCCGCAGGTCGGCGGGGTTGATCTCGATGTCGCCCACCGCATCGGCCTCGGGCATCACCGCCACGGTGCAGGCGGAGGTATGGATGCGCCCCTGGGACTCGGTGGCCGGCACCCGCTGCACCCGATGGGCACCGGACTCGAACTTGAGGCGCGCATAGACGCCGTCGCCCTTGACCCGCGAGATGATCTCCTTGTAGCCGCCCTGCTCGCCGTGGCTGGCGCTGACCACCTCCACCTTCCAGCCGCGCTTCTCGGCGTAGCGGGCGTACATGCGGAACAGGTCGCCGGCGAACAGCGCCGCCTCGTCGCCGCCGGTACCGGCGCGCACCTCGAGGAAGACGCTGCGGTCATCGTCCGGGTCGCGGGGCACCAGCAGCTGCTTGAGCCGCACGTCGAGCGCCTCGAGCTTCTCGCGCCCCTCGGCCAGTTCCAGCTCGGCCAGCTCGCGCATCTCCGGGTCGCTGTCGGAGGCGAGCTGCTCGGCGCCCTCGATGTCCCCCTCGATGGCACGATACTCGCGCCAGGCCTCGACCAGCGCCTCGAGCTCGGCATATTCGCGGGAGTAGTCGCGGAACCGGGACTGGTCACCGATCACCTCGGGCTCCGCCAGCAGGGCGGAGAGCTCCTCGAAGCGCTCGCCGAAGGCGTCCAGGCGCTGACGCAGGGATGCTTTCATGAATCGGTCCTATCGGGTCTTGTCGGGGGAGGCTTCGAGCAGCAGCGTGGCGGCGGCCTCGAGCAGGTCGTGGCGCTCGGCGGAGGCCGCCTCGCGCAGCGCCACGGTGGGGCGATGCAGCAGGCGGTTGGTCAGCTGGTGGGCCAGGCGGTGGATCACCGCCTCGGGATCCTCGCCGCGCGCCAGGCGGGCCAGGGCCTGCTGCTCGGAGAGTTCGCGCAGCGCCACGGCGCTCTCGCGGTAGTCGCGGATCAGCTCGCCGCCGCCGCGGATGCGCCGCTCGTGGAGCCAGGCGCCCACGCCGTGCTCGATCAGCGACTCGGCCTGGTCGGCGGCCACCTGGCGGTGGCGACGGTTCTCCTCGATCACCTCCTGCAGGTCATCGACGGTATAGAGGAAGATGTCGGCGAGCTGGCCCACCTCGGGCTCGATGTCCCGGGGCACGGCGATATCGACCATGAAGATGGGGCGGTGGCGGCGCTTCTTCAGCGCCCGCTCCACCATCCCCTTGCCGAGGATCGGCAGGGGCGCCGCGGTGGAGGAGATGACGATGTCGGCGTCCACCAGGGCGTCGGGGATCTCGTCGAGGGTGATCGCGCGGCCGGCCAGCGGGGCGGCGAGCAGCTCGGCCCGTTCGCGGGTGCGGTTGGCCACGGTCAGCTGGCGCACCCCCGCCTCGTGCAGGTGGCGCGCCACCAGCTCGATGGTCTCGCCGGCGCCGATCAGCAGCGCCCGGGCGCGGCCGAAGTCATCGAAGATCCGGCTGGCCAGGCTCACCGCCGCATAGGCCACCGACACCGGGTTGCGGCCGATACCGGTCTCGGTGCGCACCTGCTTGGCCACGGCGAAGGTGTGCTGGAAGAGGCACTCCAGCTCCTTGCCGAGCCCCCTGGCGTGGCGGCTGGCCTGGTAGGCGTCCTTGAGCTGGCCGAGGATCTGGGGCTCGCCCAGCACCATGGAGTCGAGCCCCACGGCGACCCGCATCAGGTGACGTGCCGCCTCGTTGTCCAGGTAGTGGTAGGCGCAGCGCGACAGGTCCTCGACCGCCAGGCCGTGGAAGCGTCCCAACCAGTCGAGCACCACCCGCTCGCCCTGCTCTTCGGTGATGCAGTAGAGCTCGGTGCGGTTGCAGGTGGAGAGGACCGCCGCCTCCTTGACCTCGGGCAGGCCGCGCAGTTCGCCGAGCGCCGACTCCAGCTGGGTCGGCGTGAAGGCAACCTGCTCACGCACCTCCACGGTCGCGGTCCGATGATTGATTCCCAGGGCAAGCAGCGTCATGCGTCGGAGGTCTTCGCTAGTGGCATCCGGCAACGGCGGAGTCGTGAAATGAAGGCCATGAGTCTACCACAGCGAAATCCCCTTGGGCGCCCCGTGCCGGGCTATCGCGCCAGGAGATGACGCGGCGCAAGGGCGATGTCCTTTGCCCGCACCGGCCGAGCCGTTATGCTGGCGGCTCGGCCTTATGAACGAGACGCTCATGCCATCCGGACTCGACACCCTTCGTCGCGCCACGCGCGCTGGCCTGGCCCCCCTGGCCCTGGCGACCCTGGTCGCCGGCTGCCAGGCGCTGCCCGCCGCCGACGCCCCCGGGGGCGCGGAGGACGACCCCATGGCCGGCGCCCCGCCCGTCACGCGCGGCCTGGATGCCGAGGGGCTGGCCGGCCTGCTGACCGCCGAACTGGCCGGGCAGCGCGGCGACTACCGCCGGGCCACCCTGGGCTACCTGGCGGCCACCGAGCGCTATGGCTCTGCCGCCCTGGCCGCCCGGGCGGCGCTGGCGGCCAGCTTCAGCAGCGACCCCGAGCTGCTGGCACGCGCCGCCGGCGAGTGGCAGCGGCTGGCACCCGACGACGAGCCCCCCTCTCGCCTGCTGGCCGGCCTGGCGATCCAGCGCGGCGACTGGCCGGCGGCCCTCGAACAGCGGCTGCGGCTCGTCGAGCGCGGCGGGGAAAGCGACCTGGCGGCCTTCGTCGAGTCGGCGCTGGCCGAGGGGGCCGACCCCGCCCCCCTGCTGGCGCGGCTGCGGGACCACCTGGCGCGTACCGGCCCCGGCGCCCGGCGCCACGATGCCGAGCTGGCCACCGCCCTGCTCGAGGTGGCCGCCGGCGACAACGACGCGGCCCGGCGCCGCCTGGAGCGCCTGGGCCAGAGCGCCCCGGAGCTGCCGGCGCTGTGGCTGACCCGCGCCAGGCTGGCCCAGGAGAACGGCAACCACGCCGGCGCCCGGGATGCCGCCCGCCGCGGCCTGGCCGTCTCGCCGGGGGATGCGCGCTTCATCCTGCTGATCGCCCAGAGCGAGCTGCGGCTGGGCAACGTGGCCGCCGCCGAGGCGCAGACCGACGCCCTGCTCGACGACCATACCGGCAACCACGAGCTGCGCCTGGCCCTGGCGCGCCTCTACCTCGACGAGGGCCATCCGGAACCGGCCCGGCGCCTGCTGCTGCCGCTGGTCGATGCCCCCGACACCCCGCCCATGGCCTTCTACCTGCTCGGCGCCATCGCCGAGGCGGAGGGCGAGGTGGACAACGCCCTCCTCTATTACCGCCAGGTCGCTGAGGGGAACGAGTTCCTGGCCGCCCGGCTGCGTGCCGCCGAGATGCTGATCGCCGACGACCGCCTGCTCGACGCCCGCGCCTTCCTGCGCATCGAGCGGCTGCGCCACGAGGCCAGCTTCTCCGACCTGGTCTCGCTGGAGGTGGAGCTGCTCGAGCGCGAAGGGCTCACCGCCGAGGCCGATGCCCTGCTCGACCGGGAGCTGGACCGCACCCCCAACGACGAGCAGCTGCTCTACCTGCGCGCCATGCGCGCCTGGGAGCAGCGCGACCTGGAGGCCATGGAGCGGGACCTGGGACGCATCATCGAGCGCAACCCGGACAGCGCCATGGCGCTCAACGCCCTGGGCTACACCCTGGCCGACCTGGGCCTGGAGGAGCGCCTGGAGGAGGCCCGCGAGATGATCGAGCGCGCCCACGACCTCGAGCCCGGCAACCCGGCCATCCTCGACAGCATGGGCTGGGTCCGCTTCCGCCTCGGCGACCCGGAGGGCGCCCTGCCCTGGCTGGAACGCGCCTACGCCACCCTGCCCGACCAGGAGATCGCCGCCCACCTGGCCGAGGTCCTGTGGGTGCTGGAGCGGCGCGACGAGGCCCGCCAGCTGGTGCGCGAGGCCCTCGAGCTCTTCGATGATCGCCCGGTGCTCGACGAGCTGCTCGAGCGCCTCCCCGAACTGGCCCCCTGAGCCTGCCGCCACCCACCGGACGAGACCCGCCATGACACCGCCACGCTTCCTGCGACCGCTGCCCCTCCTGCTGATCCTGGCCCTGCTGGCCGGCTGCGCCGGGCGGACCCCGGTGCCCGACGGCGAGCGCGCCGCCGGCCAGTGGGAGGCCCAGGAAGAGCGGCTCGCGGCCCTGGACACCTGGGTGCTGGCCGGCAAGGCCGGGCTGCGCACCCCGCAGGAATCGACCAGCGCCAACCTCGACTGGAGCCAGCACCCCCACTACTATCGCCTGCTGATCAGCGGCCCCTTCGGCAGCGGCCGCAGCACCCTGGAGGGTCGCGAGGGGCGCTTCTCACTGACCACCGGCGAGGGCCGCTTCGAGGCCGAGACCCCCGAGGCCCTGATGGAAGAGCAGCTCGGCTGGTCGCTGCCCCTCGGCGCCCTCTCCGACTGGGTACGCGGCCTGCCGGCCGAGGGCAGTCGCCACCGGATCGAGCACGACGAACTCGGCTTCCCCCGGCGCATCGCCCAGGACGGCTGGGAGATCGACTATCGCGACTGGGTCCTGGCCGAGACGCTGTGGCTGCCGCGCCGGCTGGTCATGACCTACGGCGACCTGCGCGTCACCCTGGTGGTCAACGACTGGCGCCCGGTGGTGGAGGACTGAAACCGCGCCATGAGCGATGCGACGATGACCCTGCCGGCGCCGGCCAAGCTCAACCGGCTGCTGCTGATCACCGGCCGCCGCCCCGACGGCTACCACGAGCTGCAGACGCTGTTCCAGTTCCTCGACCACGGCGACACCCTGCACCTCGGCCGCCGCGGCGACGGCGAGATCCGCCTGACGCCCGAGCTCCCCGACGTGGCCCCCGAGGACAACCTGATCGTGCGCGCCGCCCGCCTGCTCCAGGCCGAGACCGGCTGCCGGCTGGGGGCCGAACTCCACCTCGACAAGCGCCTGCCCATGGGGGGCGGCCTGGGCGGGGGCAGCTCTGATGCCGCCACCGCGCTGCTCGGCCTCGACCGGCTGTGGCAGCTGGGGCTCTCCCTCGCGCACCTGGCCGACCTCGGCCTGCGCCTGGGCGCCGATGTCCCGGTCTTCGTGCGTGGCCACGCCGCCTGGGGCGAAGGGGTCGGCGAGCGGCTGATCCCCGTGGACCTCGACACCCCCTGGTTCGTGGTGATCCACCCCGGCGTGGCGGTCTCCACCCCTGCGGTGTTCGGGGCGGTCGAATTGACACGCGACACCCCCCCGATTACCATGGCGCGCGCACTGCAGGGGGGAGCGTCGAGCTGGCGCAATGACTGCGAGGCCACGGTCCGGGCCCTCTATCCCGAAGTGGCCGAAGCGATCGACTGGCTGTCGGAGCGGGCACCGACCATGCTGACCGGCACCGGCGCCTGCGTCTTTGCCAGGCTGGACGACGAGGCCGAGGCCGACCGCCTGCTGGCCCGGGCCCGGGAACGCTGGCAGGCCTTCAAGGCCCGCGGCCTGAACCGCTCTCCTCTTCATGTCGCCCTGGATCGCTGACGGGCCCCACCGCCGCGTTTTGCGCACCGGCCAGGCGACATGTCCCCCAGAGATCCCCAAACACTGCATAGGTGGCCGCGCGTGTCAAAATTGATGGTTTTCGCCGGGAATGCCAATCCCGAACTCGCCAGGAAGATCGCCGAGAGTCTGGACACCCGCCAGGGCAATGCCACGGTCGGGCAGTTCAGCGACGGAGAGATCGCCGTCGAGATCAACGAGAACGTGCGCGGCAAGGATGTGTTCGTCCTGCAGTCCACCTGTGCACCGACCAACGACAACCTGATGGAACTGATCCTGATGATCGATGCCCTGCGCCGGGCGTCGGCCACCAGGATCACCGCCGTGGTGCCCTACTACGGCTACGCCCGTCAGGACCGTCGCGTGCGCTCCGCCCGGGTGCCGATCTCCGCCAAGATCGTCGCCGACATGATGGTCAAGGCCGGGGTCGACCGGGTGATGACCATGGACCTGCACGCCGACCAGATCCAGGGCTTCTTCGACGTGCCGGTGGACAACGTCTACGGCTCGCCGATCCTGCTCGACGACATCGAGCGCCAGAACTACGAGAACCTGGTGGTGGTCTCCCCCGACGTGGGGGGCGTGGTGCGCGCCCGGGCCATCGCCAAGCAGCTCAACGCCGACCTCGCCATCATCGACAAGCGTCGCCCCTCGGCCAACCAGGCCCAGGTGATGCACATCATCGGCGAGATCGAGGGGCGCAACTGCGTGGTGGTCGACGACATGATCGACACCGCCGGCACCCTCTGCAAGGCCGGCGAGGCCCTCAAGGAGCATGGCGCCCACCGCGTCGTGGCCTACGCCACCCACCCGATCCTGTCCGGACCGGCGGTGGACAACATCACCGGTTCGGTGCTCGACGAGGTCGTCGTCACCGATACCATCCCGCTGTCCGATACCGCGCGGCGCAGCGGCCGGATCCGCCAGCTGAGCGTGGCCGGCCTGATCGCCGAGGCGATCCGTCGGGTCAGCAACGAGGAATCCGTCAGCGCCATGTTCCACTGAGTCACAGCACCAGGGAACAGGCGCCGGAGCAACGCCCTTCGGGGCTCCCGGAAACGTCACGGTCAGGTCGCGGGCCGCGGCGCTTTCCCTACTTCAAGCAAGAGGCAACATCATGTCCGATTTTACCCTTAACGCCAGCGTTCGTAACGACCTGGGGAAAGGTGCGAGCCGCCGCCTGCGTCGTGCGAACCTCCAGGTGCCGGCCATCGTCTACGGTGGCGAGTCCGCACCGCAGCCGATCTCCCTCGAGAAGTCCGCCTTCTACAAGGCCATCGAGGACGAGTCCTTCTTCTCCTCCGTGATCAACCTGGTCGTCGACGGCAAGAGCGAGCAGGTGGTGGTGCGTGACCTGCAGCGCCACCCCTTCAAGCCGCTGGTCACCCACGCCGACTTCCTGCGCGTGGACGCCACCCACGAGATCACCATCAACGTGCCGCTGCACGTGGTGGGCGAGGAGACGTGCAAGGGCATCAAGGACGACGGCGGCGAGCTGCACGTGCTCTCCAACGAGGTCCAGATCAGCTGCCTGCCCAAGGACCTGCCCGACTTCCTGGAAGTCGACATCACCGAGGTCGAGCTGGGCACCACCCTGCACCTCTCCGACCTGACCCTGCCGGCCGGCGTGATCCTGGTCGACCTGACCCACGGCGAGGACCACGATAACGCCGTGCTCAGCATCACCAAGCCCAAGGTCCGCGGCGGCGAGGAAGACGGCGAAGAGAGCGCCGAAGGTGAAGAAGGCGGCGAAAGCGCCGAGTAATCGCGCCCGCCTCGGGGCCGTGCCCGGCACGGCCCCTCCCCTTCCCGATCAAGCGCCTCGGCGCTTGATTTTTTTTGTGGCCGCCGCTAAAGCGACGTCAAGAATCATTCCAGATGATTGGTTGGAGGCAACCCCCATGAGCCAGGTCAGAGCGATCATCGGACTGGGCAACCCCGGTGCCGACTACGAGGCCACCCGACACAATGCCGGCGCCTGGCTGGTGGAGGCCGTGGCCCGCCGCGGCGGCGGCGAACTGCGCCCGGACCGGAAGTTCCTGGGCCTCCATGCACGGGTCCAGTTCGAGGGCCACGACCTCCACCTGCTCAACCCGACCACCTTCATGAACCGCAGCGGCGGCGCGGTGGCGGCGCTCTGCCAGTTCTACCGGATCGCCCCGGACGAGCTGCTGGTGGCCCACGACGAGCTGGACCTGCCCCCCGGGACCGCCCGCTACAAGACCGGCGGCGGACACGGCGGCCATAACGGGCTGCGCGACATCGCAAGCGCCCTGGGCAACGAGCGCGGCTTCCACCGCCTGCGCATCGGCATCGGCCATCCCGGCGACTCGCGCCAGGTCACCCACTACGTGCTGGGGCGCCCCGGCAAGGCCGAGCACGGCGCCATCGAGGCGGCCATCGACGAGTGCCTGGCCACCCTGCCCGACGCCCTCGACGGCCAGTGGGCGAAGGCCATGAACCGGCTGCACAGTTTCACGAGCGCCTAGCGCCTGTAGAATAGTCGCCACCTTCCAATCGCGAACACGCTTTCCAGGACGATCCCATGGGTTTCAACTGCGGTATCGTCGGCCTGCCCAATGTCGGCAAGTCGACCCTCTTCAACGCCCTCACCAAGTCCGGCATCGACGCCGAGAACTTCCCCTTCTGCACCATCGAGCCCAACGTCGGCATCGTGCCGATGCCCGACCCGCGCCTCGACGCGCTGGCCGAGATCGTCAAGCCCGAGAAGGTGATCCCCACCACCATGGAGTTCGTCGACATCGCCGGGCTGGTGGCGGGCGCCTCCAAGGGCGAGGGGCTCGGCAACAAGTTCCTGGCCAACATCCGCGAGACCCAGGCCATCGCCCACGTGGTGCGCTGCTTCGACAACGACAACGTCATCCACGTGGCCAACCAGGTCGACCCGCGTTCCGACATCGAGATCATCAACATGGAGCTGGCGCTGGCGGACCTCGACACCGTCGAGCGCGCCATCCAGCGCCTGGTGCGGGTCGCCAAGGGCGGCGACAAGGAGGCCATCGCCACCAAGGCGATCCTCGAGCGCATCCAGCCCCACCTGGCCGAGGGCCTGCCGCTGAGGAGCTTCGGCCTCGACGCGGACGAGCAGAAGCAGCTCAAGGGCTTCGGCTTCCTGACGCTGAAGCCCACCATGTACATCGCCAACGTCAACGAGGACGGCTTCGAGGCCAATCCCTACCTGGACGTGGTCCGCGAGATCGCCGCCGAGGAGGGCGCCGTGGTGGTGCCGGTGTGCAACCAGCTCGAGGCCGAGATCGCCGAGCTCGACGACGAGGAGCGCGCCATGTTCCTCGACGAGATGGGCATGGAGGAACCGGGCCTCGACCGGGTGATCCGCGCCGGCTACGCCCTGCTCGGCCTGCAGACCTACTTCACCGCCGGGGTCAAGGAGGTGCGCGCCTGGACCGTCAAGGTGGGCGCCACCGCCCCCGAGGCGGCCGGCGTGATCCACACCGACTTCCAGAAGGGCTTTATCCGTGCGGAAGCCATTGCCTATGACGACTTCGTCAGCCTGGGCGGCGAGCAGGGCGCCAAGGACGCCGGCAAGTGGCGCCTGGAGGGCAAGGAGTACATCGTCCAGGACGGCGACGTGATCCACTTCCGCTTCAACGTCTGACCGCCGCGCACTTGACATCCCGGGGGCCGGGCCGTAGACTTCGCCCCCGTTGTACGGCTACGTAGCTCAGCTGGTTAGAGCACATCACTCATAATGATGGGGTCCCCTGTTCAAATCAGGGCGTAGCCACCAGACAGCAGAAACCCGGCGCCTCGGCGCCGGGTTTCGTCGTTTTCGGACCCGCGGCCTCGCCGTCAGTCCAGCACCTGGCGGTTGCAGAAGGCGGTCAGCACCCGGGCCAGGTAGGCGACGTCGTGGCTGCCCGCGGTCTCGCGGATCGAGTGCATGGCCCACTGGGGGGCACCCACGTCCAGGGTCGGCACCCCGAGCTCGGTGGCGGTGATCGGCCCGATGGTGCTGCCGCAGCCCATGTCGGCGCGGGTCACGAAGGTCTGCACCGGCACCTCGGCCTGGCGGCAGAGGTCGCGGAACATCGCCGCCGTGGCGCTGTTGGTGGCGTAGCGCTGGTTGGCGTTGACCTTGATCACCGGGCCACCGTTGAGCGCCGGCCCGTGGGCGGCATCGTGCTTGTCGCGGAAGTTGGGGTGCAGCGCATGGGCGTTGTCGCAGGAGATCATCCGCGACGCCTGGATCAGGCGGATGATGGCCTCATCGCCGCCCTGCCCCAACTGCCCGCAGACCCGCCGCAACACGTCGCCGAGGAAGGGCCCCTGGGCCCCGCAGGCGCTGGCACTGCCCACCTCCTCGTGGTCGTTGGCCACCAGTACCACCCCCTGGCGGCCATCCGAGGCGAGCAGCGCCTCCAGCCCGACGAAGCAGGAGAGCAGGTTGTCGAGCCGGGCGCTGGCGATCAGCTCCCCCTCGACGCCGACCCGGCTCGGCGGCTGCGTGTCATGGAGGCCGAGCTCGAAGTCGAGCAGCTCGATGTCCTCCAGGCCATGCTGCTCGGCAAGCCACGCCTTGAGCAGGCGCTCCAGGTCCGGCGACCCGCCGCCCTGGAGGAGCACCGGCGCCATCTCGGTCTGGGCGTTGATGGCCCGCCCGTTGTTGGCCTCGCGATCGAGGTGGATGGCCAGGCTCGGGATGATCGCCACCGGCCGGTCGACATGCAGCAGCACGCCCTCCAGGCGACCGTCGGGGTGGCGCACATGGACCCGCCCCGCCAGCCCCAGGTCGCGGTCGAACCAGGGCGCGAGCAGCATGCCGCCGTAGATCTCGATGCCAAGCTGAAGCCAGCCGGCGGCACTCTGGGCGGCATGGGGCTTGAGACGCAGGCCGGGGCTGTCGGTATGGGCGCCGATCATGCGCAGCGCGGCCAGCGGCTCGCGGGGCAGCTGCAGCGCGATGATCGAGGAGTCGTTGCGGGTCACGTAGACCCGCTCGCCGGGGGCCAGCTGCCAGGGCTCGCGCTCGTCGAGCCGCCGGAAGCCGGCGGCCTCGAGGCGCGACGCCATGCTGGCGACGGCATGCCAGGGAGTGGGAGAGCGGCGCAGGAAGTCGAGCAGACGCTCGACCAGGTCGTCCTGGGACATGGGTTCCTCTACATAGATGTCATGGGATGACAACCGAAGCTGCTACAATGCCTGCTCGGTTCACGCAACTCATGAACCGGGCGAGGGTCAAGGGAATAGAGTGTACATGAAACCGGGAGTGCTTCATTGATGAGCCTGCTTGCCAACCTGGGGCGTTCGACCACTGCTCTGGTCGGGCTGCTGCTGGTCGCCACCGTCGCGCTGGCCCAGCCGCAACCCACCGATGCGCAGCGCCAGGCGGCCGTGGAGGTCGCCGAGTCGCTGCGCTACGGCCACTATGCCGACATCCGCCTCGACGACGCCTGGTCGCGCCAGGCCTTCGAGCGCTACCTGGACGTCCTCGACGGCCAGCGGGCCTTCCTGCTGGCCGATGATGTCGCCGACTTCCGCCATCTGGAGGAACGCCTCGACGACGCCCTGCTGGACGGCGAGCTCGACGATGCCTTCGCGCTCTATGATCGCTATCACCAGCGCGCCGAGGCGCGTTTCGAATGGCTGCTGGAGCGCCTGGACGAGGGCCTGGCCTTCCGCTACGAAAGCGACCTGCGCCTCGAGATCGACCGCGACGAGGCCCCCTGGGCCGAGAGCCTGGACGAGCTGGACGACCTCTGGTTCAAGCGGCAGAAGAATGCGGCGCTGACCCTGGCCATCAGCGGCCAGGACGACGAGCAGGTGGTCGAGAACCTGCGCCAGCGCTACGAGGGTCAGCTCTCCCGGGTTCGCCAGACCAACGAGGAGGACGTCTTCGGCCTCTTCATGGCCGCCGTCACCAGCAGCATCGACCCGCACAGCGAATACCTCTCCCCGCGTCAGGGCGAATCCTTCGACATCCAGATGCGACTGTCGCTGGAAGGCATCGGCGCCCTGCTGCAGTCCGACGGCGAGTACGTGAAGGTGGCCAGCCTGGTGCCGGGCGGCCCCGCCGACCGCGCCGGGGCCCTGGAACCCGCCGACCGCATCATCGCCGTGGGCCAGGAAGCGGGCGAGATGGTCAACGTGGTGGGCATGCGCCTGGACAACGTGGTCGACCTGATCCGCGGGCCCAAGGGCTCCGTGGTGCGCCTCGACGTGGTGCCGGCCCAGGCCGTGGACATGACCCGCTCCAAGGTCGTCGAGATCACCCGCGACACCGTCAACCTCGAGGACCAGGCGGCCCGCGGCGAGGTGATCGAGATCGAACGCGAGGACGGCATCCACCGCATCGGCAGCATCAAGATTCCCACCTTCTACGTGGACTTCGACGCCTGGCAGGCCGGCGAGGAGGAGTTCCGCAGCACCACCCGCGACGTGGCCCGGGAGATCGAGCGCCTCAAGGCCGAGGGCGTCGAGGGCATCGTGCTCGACCTGCGCAACAACGGCGGCGGCGCCCTGCAGGAGGCCAACTCGCTGATCGGCCTGTTCATCGATCGCGGCCCCACCGTGCAGGTGCGGGATGCCCGCGGCCGCATCAGCCTCTACGGCGACACCGAGGCCGGCGCCATCTACGACGGCCCGCTGGGCGTGCTGGTCAACCGCCTCTCGGCCTCGGCCTCGGAGATCTTCGCCGGCGCCATCCAGGACTACGGCCGCGGCCTGGTGATGGGCACGCCGACCTTCGGCAAGGGCACGGTGCAGACCCTCAACGAACTCTCCCATGGCCAGATCAAGCTGACCCGTGCCAAGTTCTACCGGATCTCCGGCGACAGCACCCAGCACCGCGGCGTCGAGCCCGACATCATCTTCCCGAGCCTGATCGACCCGGCGCTGATCGGCGAAAGCAGCCTCGACAACGCCCTCGACTGGGACACCGTGCGTTCGGTGCAGTACCGCAACTACGGCGAGCCCTGGCGCCACATGGAGTCCCTCAAGGACCGCCATCGCCAGCGCGCCGAGGAACTGCCCAACTTCCGCTACCTGGAGCAGCAGGCCGAGCTGACCCGCCGGATGCGCGAGCAGAACACCAGCGTCAGCCTCAACCGCGAACAGCGCCAGCGCGAGGTGGAGGCCCAGGAGGCCGAGCAGCTCGCCCTGGAGAACCAGCGCCGCCTGGCACTGGGCCTGGACCCCCTCGAGGAGTGGATCGACGCCCGCGGCGAGGAGAGCGACGACGAGCCGGTGGAGCAGGTGCAGGTGGTGGAAGCCGCCCATATCCTGCTCGACTACGCGAAGCTCAGCGGCGGCTACCGGCTGGCCAACCGGGACTGATACGGCCCGATCACCGAGCACCGCCACACCGTGTGCCGGCCCCTGGGGCCGGCGCACTGCGTTGGAGGCGACGCGGAGGCGAGCGCCGGACCGGCGCGGTGAACCCGGCCGTCATCCGGGCACGGCAAGAGATCGGGAACCCTGACGGGAGCCCGCGGCGGCATCAGCGCGACGACAGGAAAATACGGATGGCTCCCCGAGCAGGACTCGAACCTGCGACCCAATGATTAACAGTCATTTGCTCTACCAACTGAGCTATCGGGGAATGACCGGATACTGCAGAGGGGTGCGGCGGCTGGCTCCTCGAGCAGGACTCGAACCTGCGACCCAGTGATTAACAGTCACTTGCTCTACCAACTGAGCTATCGAGGATCGACCGTTACCGCAGCGTACTCGAACCGACGTTGGCTCCTCGAGCAGGACTCGAACCTGCGACCCAGTGATTAACAGTCACTTGCTCTACCAACTGAGCTATCGAGGAACGGCGTCGAGTACGGGGCGTAGTATACGGATCACGCCTGCCAGGTCAAGGGCCGTTTGGGCTTCCGACGCCCCCGCAACCGGCAGCCACACAACGGAAAACGCCCGCCGGGACGAGGGCCTGGCGGGCGTCTTGCGAGCGTTCTGGTGGCTACGCCCTGATTTGAACAGGGGACCCCATCATTATGAGTGATGTGCTCTAACCAGCTGAGCTACGTAGCCATTTTCCACCGCCTCGACGCCAATGCGCCGACGCCAATGCGCCGTGCGACGGGGGTGAATTATGCACGGTGGGCCGCCCCTTGGCAAGCCCACCGCCGGCACCTCAGGCGTCCAGGTCAAGCGCCCGGCGTACCGCGGCCAGGCCCTCCTCGCCATCGCGGGTCTCGACACCCTCGAGCCAGGCTTCCAGCACCTCGGGGTTGGCCTGCAGGTAGGCGCGGGCGGCATCCCGGGGATCCTCGCCCGCGTCCATGATCTCGGCCATCAGCTGGTTCTCCATCTCCAGGGTGAAGGCGAGGTTCGAAAGCAGCGTCCCGACATTCGCACACTCCTCGACGTAGCCACCGCGGGTGTTGGTGTAGACGGTGGCGCCGCCCAGGTCGGGACCGAAGTAATCGTCGGCCCCCTCCAGGTAGGCCATGTCGAAGTTGGTATTCATGGGATGCGGCTCCCAGCCCAGGAACACCATCCAGCGCTCTTCCGGTACCCGGGCGCGCAGTTCGGCGAGCATGCCCGCCTCGCTGGAATCGACCAGCCGCCAGTCGCCGAGGCCGAAGGCGTCGTCATCGATCATCTGCTGGATCAGCTCGTTGCCGTCGTTGCCGGCCTCGATGCCGTGGAGGGTGCTGTCGAACGCCTCGGCGTGCTCGGCCAGATCGGCCACCGAGGTGACGCCGGCGTCATGGACGTACTGCGGCACCGCCAGGGTGTATTTGGCGCCCTCCAGGTTGGCCCCCAGCCGCTCGACGCTGCCCTCCTCCACGTAGGGATCGCTGATCGACGCCATGGAGGGCATCCAGTTGCCCAGGAAGACATCGAAGTCGTCGTTCTTCATGCCCTGGTAGGCGATGGGCACGGAGACCGTGTCGATGCGGGTGTCGTAGCCCAGCGCCTCGAGCACCTCGGTGGTCAGCGCGGTGGTGGCGGTGATGTCGGTCCAGCCCACCTCGGCGAAACGCACCGTGGCGCAGCTTTCCGGCTCCTGGGCGTAGAGCGGCGTCGCCCCCAGGGTGGCGGCGGCACCCAGGCCCAGGGCCAGGCGGCGAGTCATGGGAGATGCGGTCATGGGAAAACCTCCTTGGGATGTCTGACGAAACGGGCTCGGCGACAGGCCGAGGCGAGACGATGCCGGCCGGGAACGTGTCGATCGAACGTTATTGATTGAACGTTCAATAAAAAAATGGCAGGCTGTGTCTATCCTAACCATGCTCACCGGTGTGGTGGCAAGTCTGCCCAGCAACTCTGCCCATCAACAAGGAGGTCTCGAGGTGCCCAAGGTAGGAATGGAACCCATTCGCCGCCAGCAGCTGATCAAGGCGACCATGGCGGCCATCGACGAGGTCGGCCTGGCCGACGCCACCGTGGCGCGCATCGCCCGCCACGCCGGCGTCTCCGCCGGCATCATCAGCCACTACTTCGGCGGCAAGGACGGCCTGCTGGAGGCAACCATGCGTCAGATCCTGAGCGACCTGGGGGATGCCGTGGCCGCACGGCGACGCGCCCTGGTGGACGACAGCCCCCGGTCGCACCTGAGGGCCATCATCGAAGGCAACTTCGATCGCAGCCAGGTGACCGGTCCGGTGGCCAAGACCTGGCTGGACTTCTGGGCCAGCAGCATGCACCGGCCTCAGCTGTCGCGGCTGCAGCAGGTCAACGACCGCCGCCTCTACTCGAACCTGTGCGCCCAGTTCCGGCGCGTCATGGCGCGCGACGAGGCGCGCCAGGCCTCACGTACCCTCGCCGCGGTGATCGATGGCCTGTGGCTGCGCGGCGCCCTGACCCCGGGGGGCCTGGATGCCGACTCGGCGCGCCGCACGGCCCTCGACACCCTGGACCAGCTGCTCGCTGCCACCGCCACCACCGACTGAAGGAGACTCCCCATGACCCAGCGCGATTCCCTGCCCCTCTACATCGACGGCCGCGAAGTGGACGCCACCGCCGGCGAGACCTTCGAGGTCGTGAACCCCTTCGACGGCAGTCTGCTGGCCCGCGTCCAGCAGGCCTCGGCGGCCGACGTGGACGCCGCCGTGGCGGCCGCCCGGCGCGGCCAGCGCGAATGGGCCGCCATGAGCGGCATGGCCCGCGGGCGCATCCTGCAGCGTGCCGTGGCGCTGCTCCGGGAGCGCAACGACGAGCTCGCCGAACTCGAGACCCGCAACACCGGCAAGCCGATCAGCGAGACCGCTGCGGTGGACATCGTCACCGGCGCCGACGCCCTGGAGTACTATGCCGGCCTCGCTGCCGCCATCGAGGGCACCCAGATCCCGCTGCGCGAGGATTCGTTCGTCTACACCCGCCGCGAGCCGCTGGGCGTGGTCGGCGCCATCGGCGCCTGGAACTACCCCATCCAGATCGCCTGCTGGAAGGCGGCCCCGGCCCTGGCCGCCGGCAACGCCGTGGTCTTCAAGCCCAGCGAGGTGACCCCGCTCACCGCCATGAAGCTGGCCGAGATCCTCACCGAGGCGGGCTTGCCCGACGGCGTCTTCAACGTGGTCCACGGTGCCGGCGAGGTGGGCGCCCTGCTCACCGGGCATCCCGGCATCGACAAGGTCTCCTTCACCGGCGAGGTGGGCACCGGCAGGAAGGTGATGGCCGCCGCCGGCGGCTCCACCCTCAAGGAGGTGACCATGGAACTGGGCGGAAAGTCGCCCTTCGTGGTCTTCAATGATGCCGACCTGGACCGCGCCGCCGACGCCGCCATGATGGCCAACTTCTACTCCAGCGGACAGATCTGCACCAACGGCACCCGGGTCTTCGTCGAGCGTTCGGTGAAGGACGACTTCGAGGCGAAGATCGCCGAGCGCGTGGCACGCATCCGCGCCGGCGACCCGCTGGACCCGAGCGTCAACTTCGGTCCCCTGGTGAGCTTCGAGCACCAGGCCAAGGTGCTCTCCTACATCGCCCTGGGCCGGCAGGAGGGCGCCACCCTGCTCGCCGGCGGCGAGAGCTGGAACAGCGGTGACTTCAGCCAGGGCGCCTGGGCGGCCCCCACGGTGTTCACCGACTGCAACGACGAGATGCGCATCGTGGGCGAGGAGATCTTCGGCCCGGTGATGGCGATCCTCGCCTTCGATGACGAGGAGGAGGTGATCCGCCGCGCCAACGACACCCACTACGGGCTGGCCGCCGGGGTATTCACCGAGAGCCTCAACCGCGCCCACCGGGTGATTCACCGCCTGGAGGCGGGCATCTGCTGGATCAACACCTGGGGCGAGTCCCCCGCCGAGATGCCGGTGGGCGGCTACAAGCAGTCGGGCGTCGGCCGCGAGAACGGCCTCGAGACCCTGGCCCACTACACCCAGACCAAGTCGGTGCAGGTGGAGATGGGCCCCTTCGAATCGGTCTTTTAAGGAGGCGACATGTCCGAGCTTCGTGAATTCGACTACGTGATCATCGGCGCCGGCTCGGCCGGCAACGTGCTCGCCACCCGCCTCACCGAGGAGGCGGACATATCGGTGCTGCTGCTGGAGGCCGGCGGCCCCGACCACCGCTTCGACTTCCGCACCCAGATGCCGGCGGCCCTGGCCTACCCGCTGCAGGGCAAGCGCTACAACTGGGCCTTCGAGACCGACCCCGAGCCGCACATGGATGGCCGGCGCATGGAGTGTGGCCGCGGCAAGGGGCTCGGCGGCTCCTCGCTGATCAACGGCATGTGCTACATCCGCGGTAACGCCCTGGACTACGACAACTGGGCCAAGGCGCCGGGCCTCGAGGACTGGACCTACGCCGACTGCCTGCCCTACTTCAGGAAGGCCGAGACCCGCGACATCGGGCCCGACGACTACCACGGCGGCGACGGGCCGGTGAGCGTCACGACCCCGAAGGCCGGCAACAACCCGCTCTATCGCACCTTCATCGAGGCGGGCAGGCAGGCCGGCTACGCCGAGACCGAGGACGTCAACGGCTACCGCCAGGAGGGCTTCGGCCCCATGGACCGCTTCGTCACCCCGAAGGGACGTCGCGCCTCCACCGCCAGGGGCTACCTGGACATGGCGAAGCCGCGCCCCAACCTGACCATCGAGACCCGGGCCACCACCGACGTCATCGAGTTCGAGGGCAGGCGCGCCGTGGGCGTGCGCTATGAGCACAAGGGCCAGGCGCAGCGGGTACGTGCCCGCCGCGAGGTGCTGCTCTGCGCCGGCGCCATCGCCTCGCCGCAGATCCTGCAGCGCTCCGGGGTGGGCCCCCGCGAGGTGCTCGACGAGTTCGGCATCGAGGCGGTGCACGTCAACGACAACGTCGGCGCCCACCTCCAGGACCACCTGGAGATGTACATCCAGTACGAGTGCAAGGAGCCGATCTCCCTCTACCCGGCGCTGAAGTGGCACAACCAGCCGAAGATCGGTGCCGAGTGGCTCTTCCTCGGCCGCGGCATCGGCGCCAGCAACCAGTTCGAGTCCTGCGCCTTCATCCGCACCAGCGACGAGGAGCCCTGGCCCAACCTGCAGTACCACTTCCTGCCCATCGCCATCAGCTACAACGGCAAGAGCGCGGTGCAGGCCCACGGCTTCCAGGCCCACGTGGGCTCCATGCGCTCGGAGAGCCGCGGCCGCATCCGCCTCGCCTCCCGGGACCCGGAGGCCGCACCGAGCATCCTCTTCAACTACATGTCCACCGAGAAGGACTGGCAGGAGTTCCGCGACGCCATCCGCCTGACCCGGGAGATCATCAACCAGCCCGCCTTCGAAGCCTACCGCGGCCGGGAGATCTCGCCAGGGCCCGAGGTGCAGTCCGACGCCGAGCTGGACGCCTTCGTCAAGGCCCATGCCGAGACCGCCTACCATCCCTGCGGCAGCTGCCGCATGGGCGAGGGCGAGGACGCCGTGGTGGACGGCCAGGGCCGGGTGCACGGCGTGGAGGGGCTCCGGGTCGTGGACGCCTCGCTCTTCCCGCTGATCCCCACCGGCAACCTCAACGCGCCGACCATCATGCTGGCCGAGAAGCTCGCCGACCGGATCCGCGGCCGCGAGCCGCTGCCGCGTAGCGACGCGCCCTACTACGTCGCGGGCGACGCCCCCGCCCGCGGCGAGCCGCAGCGCCGCCTCGAGGCATAGCACCGGCCCCTCGTTGCCCCAGCGCCCCGCCCTGCCCTGCAGCGCGGGGCTTTTCTTCGGATTCCAGGCAGTCGAAGATGACTATTATGCTCGAGGCTTTTCCGGCGACAGGCCCCGGAGCGCCGGACCGTCGAGGGGGCGCTGTGAACCCCTATATGGTCTCCTCCCGGCTTGCAAGGCTCCGTTCATCGATGCAGGTACAGGTTGCTGCCATATATCCGGCCTG
>NZ_JACHZF010000004.1:57359-197201 GCF_014193375.1 Halomonas campaniensis | reverse complement strand
ACCTGCCTCCCTCAATAGTGGCTCTGTGTTTGGGTGTCCCCACCTCAACGTAACCCACGACGTTGAGGCGGGGCAGGTCAATCCATCATGTCTACGACATTCATATAGCCCATGGCGATACGTCGCTGCATCGGCTCGCCGATACCCCCGCATTGCCCGCCCTGGCGAATGGAGGCCCACTCACCCAGCGCCAGGTGTCACTTGCATCGGCCACTCCCCTGCGCGTCGCGGTTCATGGGGACACGCTCACGCTGGCCAGACTGAGCGGCCTGCTGCCGGCCACCACCTGGCTGGCGGGGCTCGTGCTGACCTTCCTGCTCAGCGTCAACCTCGGCATGCTGGCCATCGGGCAGGCCCGCTCCCGGGAGCTGGCCACCGCCAAGGAGCGGTTTCGCTCCCTGTACACCTTCAACCCGGACGGCGTGTTCGCCCTCGACCCCCGGGGGATCTTCGTCGGGGTCAACCGGGCCGCCGAGGAGATCACGGGCCTCAGGGAGGCCGATATCGTCGGGCAGCACTTCTCGACGCTGGTGGAGGCAAGGGATCACCCCCAGACCCAGGAACACTTCATGGGGGCGAGGGATGGCGAGGTGCAGGCCTTCGAGCTGTCACTGGTCGATGCCAGCGGCGACCGGCATGAGCTGGACGTCATCAACATGCCGATCGTGGTGGAGGGCCAGGTCACCGGGGTCTACGGCATCGCCCGGGACGTGACCCGGCGCAAGCAGCAGGAGACCCGCCTTCGCATCCTCGAGCGCAGCCTGGAAGCCAGCATCAACGGGGTGATCATCGCCGACGCCTCACGGCCCGACCATCCGATCATCTACGTCAACGCGGCCTTCATGCGTATCTCGGGCTACTCCCGGGAGGAGGCCCTCGGCCACAACTGCCGATTCCTGCAGGGCCCCGACACCGACCCGGCTGCCGTTGACCGGTTGCGCCAGGCCCTGGCCGAGGAGCGGGAGGTGCAGGCGACGCTGCGCAACTACCGAAAGGATGGCTCGCCATTCTGGAACGACCTGTTCATCTCCCCGGTGAAGGACCTCAGCGGCGCGGTCACCCACTATGTCGGGGTGCAGAACGACATCTCCCAGAACCGGGACTACGAGGACCGCCTCGCCTATCACGCCAGCCATGACGCCTTGACGGGGCTGGCCAATCGCAGCCTGCTGGAGGATCGCCTGCGTCATGACCTGATCCTGGCCGGCCATAGCGAGCGTCTGCTGGCGGTGCTGCTCTTCGACGTGGATGACCTCAACACCATCAATGACAGCCTCGGCCATGCCATCGGCGACAGGCTGCTCGTCGAGGTGGCACGGCGGCTGCGCGATGAGCTCAGGACGCTGGACACCCTGGCGCGACTCGGCAGTGACGAGTTCGTGGTGCTGATGCCCGACCTGGAGAGCGAGGAGGCCGCCCTGGCATTTGCCGACTCTCTGCTGGGAATCCTGTCGCGGCCCTACTGCATCGAAGAGGAAGAACTGGTGGTCACCGTCAGCATTGGCCTCTCGTTCAGCGCCGATGGCGTCGACGACCCGACCACCCTGCTGCAGCAGGCCGACCTGGCCATGCGCCGCGCCAAGAAGCTGGGCAGGAACACCTGCCGGACCTACACCAGCGAGATCGACACTCAGGTCAGCCAGCGCCTGGCCCTTCGCCGCGATATGCAGGCTGCCATCGAGGGCCGCCAGTTCGAGCTGCACTACCAGCCACTGGTCTGCGCCAGGAGTGCCCGGGTCACCGGCTTCGAGGCGCTGCTGCGCTGGCGGCACCCCGTGCATGGCTACGTCTCGCCCGGGGTCTTCATTCCCCTGGCCGAAGAGACGGGCCAGATCGTTCCCATCAGCGAGTGGGTCCTGGAGCGAGCGTGCCGCGACCTGTCCGATCTTCGTTGCCAGGGGTTCGGCGAGCTGAGGGTGGCGGTCAACCTCTCCCCGCTTCAGTTCCAGCGCCCCGGCTTCCTCGACACCCTGAGTCGCATCCTGGCAAGCAGCGGCCTGCCGGCCCGCTGCCTCGAACTGGAGTTGACCGAAGGCATCCTGCTCGAAGACACCGAGCTCGCCATCGAGCGGCTCTTCGCGCTGCAGGAGATGGGCATCGGCGCCTCCATCGATGATTTCGGTACCGGCTACTCGAGCCTGAGCTATCTCAAGCACCTGCCGATCGGCAAGCTGAAGATCGATCGCAGTTTCGTTCAGGAACTCGCCAGCAGCGAGCGGGATGTCGACATCGTCAGCGGCATCATCGCCATGGCCCATCGCCTGGGGCTGACCGTCGTCGCCGAGGGTGTCGAGAACGAGAAGCAGCGTCGCATCCTCGAAGACCAGGGGTGCGACCTCTACCAGGGCTTCCTGTTTGCCCGCCCCATGCCACTCGGCTCCCTTCAAGCCTTCCTGGAGAACGGCTGCCTCGCGGCGCGCTGAACCCATGGCGGCGATCAGACCTGCGCAGGGAGAGCGCTATCAGAAACGACCAAGGGATAGTGAAAAGCAATTCAACCCGGTGCCTCGACGTGACGATATCACTGCCAGTAGCGGCATGGGATGCCGATACACCCCAGACTGGCAGGGGCGCATGCCCCGGAGACACCGATGAAACGGCTCGTGAACGACCTCTCGATCAAGGCTGGGCTTACCCTGGTCATGGCCCTCCTGATCACTTTCATGCTGGCCATGGCCGCTGTCGGCTTCGTGACCAACCGCGCGGGCTCGGCGGCACTGAGCGAGCTTGCCGACACCGGCATCGTCCAGATGAATGCCATCAACCGCTCGCTGGTCAATCTTGCGGAAGTCCGTGCCGCCCTGCAGGACGCCCTGGACGCCGGAGAGCTCGAACAGAACGGCCGCCTGGCCGAGGAAGCCAAGCAGGTGGCAGCCCGGTCGCTGGTTCGGGCGCGGGAAAGGCTGGCGGAGTTTCACTCCGTCAGCGTGCCGGAGGGCAGCCGACGAGCCGAGCTGATCGAGCGGGTCGACGCGGCGTTCGACACCCTTACCGGTGAGCACTTCGATGCCATGCTCATGGCCGCCAGCCTGGAGGAGGCCCGGTCGCATTGGCAGGGGGTCGGCCGGGCCTCGCGGCAACTGGACAGCGTCGTGCGTGACTTCATCCAGTTCAGCGAACTGCGTGCAGAGGAGATGCTCGCCAGCGATGCGGCCGGCAGCCGGCAGACCAACCTCATCTCGCTGGGCCTGATCGTGCTCGCCATGCTGATGGTCATCGCTTCACGGCAGTTCCTGACCATGACCATCGTGACACCGATCGAGAAGATCATCGGCCACTTCAACCAGATTGCCAGCGGGGATCTCACGGCACGGATCGAGGCCCGGGGCAAGAACGAGATCGGACGGCTGTGGCTCGGCCTTCAGCAGATGCAGCAGCGGCTCGAAGGCATCGTCACCGAGCTGAAGGTCGGCAGCGAAAGCATCTTCACCGGCTCGGGAGAGATCACCACCGGCAGCCAGGACCTGGCGAGCCGCACCGAGGAGCAGGCCGCGGCCCTCCAGGAAACCGCCGCCAGCATGGACCAGCTGACCGCCACGGTGAAGATGAATGCCGAACACGCCCTGGAAGCCAATGGCCTCTCGTCACAGGCGGCCGATACCGCCATGTCGTCAGCCGAGGAGGCCGAGACGATGCTCGGCATGATGCGGGAGCTCGAGCAGACATCCGCCCAGATCAGCGATATCGTCGGCATGATCGACGCCATCTCCTTCCAGACCAACCTGCTGGCCCTGAATGCCTCGGTGGAGGCGGCGAGAGCCGGAGAGCATGGCCGCGGGTTTGCCGTGGTGGCCAGCGAGGTGCGTGCCCTGGCCAGCCGCAGCGCCGCCTCGGCGGCCGAGATTCGCACCATGCTCGAGGCCAGCCGCAGGAAGACGTCGGAAAGCGCCGAGCAGGCGAGCCGAAGCGGCGATAACATCCGAAAGCTCGCCGAATCGGTGCGCCGAGTGGCCTCTCTGATGGATGACGTGACCCAGGCCACCCAGGAGCAGAGCCGAGGCATCGAGCAGGTCAATATCGCCATCTCGCAGATCGACTCGGTCACCCAGCAGAATGCCGCCCTGGTGGAGCAGACGAGTGCCGCCGCCGCCTCGCTCGAGGATCAGGCCACGCGCCTGGCGAACCTGACCGCCGCCTTCACGACCCGCTCGGGCCCCCAGGTCGATGACACCGCCAGGCAACGGGTGACTCGTCAGCCGACCGGCCGGCCTGACGGACAGCGTGAAAAGCCCTCATCACCGCAGGTTCCCCAGCGCCAGGAGGAGTGGGCCGAGTTCTGACCTCGCTCCCAGCCCCGCACCATGGCTCTCGTCTTTACCACGGCCACCCCGCAGCGGGTGGCCGCCGCCCTTGATCGAGCGCGGAAATTGACACAGGTCAGCCGCCTCGTCGATGCAGGTTCTGGCCCGCTCAAGCCTGAAGTCATACCGCCGATACCGGTTACAGGCAGGCCGCCAGACCGCGACACAACCACAACGAGAGTCCGCCCGCTTCCCCTGCCCGGTTAACCGACACGATGGATCGGCGGCCTCCGCCGCCGCGACCTGGAGAGACTTTCGATGCGCCACCTGCTGCACCGCATTCCCATGGGCAGGAAGTTCCTGCTCACCCTGCTGCTGCCGCTCCTGGCACTCGCCTGGTTCGCCGGCAGCGGCATCCTCGAGCGCCAGCGCCTGGCCACCAACATGGCCGGGCTGGAAACCCTGACGGCCCTGTCCCGCCATGCCGGCAACCTGGTCCATGAGCTGCAGCGTGAGCGGGGCATGTCCTCGGGCTTCATCGGCAGCCGTGGCGAGGTGTTCGGCAACCGGCTGAGCGCCCAGCGCACCGAAACCGACCGGGCCATCGGCGACTTCCGCGAGGCCCTGGCCGGTACCGACCTGGCGGCGCTGGATGCGGACCTGGCCCGCCAGTCCGCGGACATCGAGCAGCGCCTGGCGGCTACCACGGCCGTTCGCCAGCAGGTGCAGCGCCTCGAGACCGGCGCGGAGGAAGCGGTGGCCCACTACACCGGCCTCAACGACGCCCTGATGGGCATGGTCGGCCGCGTGACGCACCTGACCGCCGATGCCGGCATCTCGCGCCGCCTCGGCGCCTACTTCACCCTGCTCAAGGCCAAGGACCTGGCCGGAGTCGAGCGCGCCCTGCTGGCCAACGCCTTCAGCGCCAACCTGATGCGCACCGCCACCCACCAGCGGCTGCTGTCGATGCTCGGCCAGGAGGGCGCCTACCTGAAGAGCTTCCGGGCCCTGGCCAATGCCGAGATGCGCGACCGGCTGTCGGAGATCCTGGCCGGCGAGGAGGTCCAGCGCGTCCTGCCGCTGCGCCAGATCGCCCTGGAGCGTGGCGTCGCCGGCGGCTACAACGTCGATCCCCAGCAGTGGTTCGATTGGCAGACGGCCAAGATCAACCGGCTCAAGGCCCTGGAGGACGCGGTGGCCGAGGGCGTGCTGGACGAGGCCGCGGGGCTAAGGCAGGAGGCCCGCCAGGAGCTGGTCGGCTACCTGGTGATCACCCTGGTCGCCGCCGGCCTGGCCATCCTCTTCGCGGTGCTGGTGGTGCAGAGCATCGTGCGCTCGCTGCGTGCGGCCCTGGACGACATCGAGAGCCGCGGCGGCGACCTGACCCGCCGCCTGGCGGTGCCGGGCAGCGACGAGCTGTCGCGGCTCTACCGCGCCTTCAACGCTTCCACCGCCGACACCGAGCAGCTGGTGGCCAATATCCGCCAGGGCGCGCTCTCGGTGGAGGTGGCCAGCGGCGAGATCGCCCAGGGCAACCAGGACCTGGCCCAGCGCACCGAGGAGCAGTCGGCCTCGCTGGTGGAGACGGCCTCGAGCATGGAGCAGATCACCGCCACGGTGCGCCAGACCGCCGACAACGCCCAGCAGGCGCGCAGCATGACCGATGGCGTCGCCGGCCAGGCCCGCGAGGCCAGCGACGTGGCGGCCCAGGCTCAGGAGGCGATGCAGCAGATTCACGCCGCCAACCAGGAGGTCACCTCCATCGTCGCCGCCATCGACAACATTGCCTTCCAGACCAACCTGCTGGCGCTGAACGCCTCGGTGGAGGCCGCCCGGGCCGGCGAGCACGGCCGCGGCTTCGCCGTGGTGGCCCAGGAGGTGCGCAAGCTGGCCAGCCGCAGCGCCGAGGAAGCCTCGCAGATTCGCCGCCTGATCGACACCAACGTGGCCCGCATCGATGCCGGCGAGCAGCTGGTCAGCGCGACCAGCGACACCCTGCAGGAGATCACCCGGCAGGTGGCCAAGGTGGCGGAGCTGGTCGCCGACATGTCCTCGGCCACCACCGAGCAGTCCGCCGGCATCGAGCAGATCAACCAGGCCGTGGCCCAGCTCGAGGAGGTGACCCAGCAGAACGCCGCCCTGGTGGAACAGGTGGCGGCCGCCAGCCGCTCGCTGGACGACCAGGCCACCGACATGGCCGGCCTGATCGGGCATTTCAAGGTCAGCGAGGCGCCTCAGACCCTGGAAGGCCTCATGAAGCCTCGGCAGGCCCAGGCCGAGTTCGCCTGAGCCGTCACTCACCCGGCCGCTAAAGTGTCGCGGCCGGCTGGCCGATAGAAGGAGTAGCGAGTTACTGCGGCGCGGCCGCGATGCCCTGACATCGCGGCCGTCCTGCCCCGGCATACACCAGAAGAAGAAGGAAGCTGGCCATGAGTTCACCGCTGACCGATGCCACCTCGGCCCCCTCCACGGCACCCGTGCATGACCTGACGCCTCGGCAGCAGGTCGAGCGGGTGCTGGCCACCCTGCCCACCGCCGGCGGCGCGCTCTCCCAGGCCGAGAGCAGCAGCGTGGCGCTGGGCAAGGGGGAGCTGGTCGAGCCCCTGCAGCGCATCAACGAGGTGATGCGCAACTACGGGGTGCAGTTCGAGCTGGGGGAGTTCGAGTCGCGGGTGGTGACGCGCATCGTCGACCGCGAGAGCGGCGACGTGATCCGTCAGATTCCCGCCGAGGAGGTGCTGCGGGTGGCGGAGCGGCTCGGCGAGGTGCAGGGGCGGCTGGTCAACCTGGAGGCATGACGCCGGGCTCGGCCAGCTCACACTTGCATGTTCATTACGTCCTTGTAGGCCGTCACCAGGCGGTTGCGCACCTGGACACCCATCTGGAAGGCCACGCTGGCCTTCTGCATGTCGGCCATCAGGTCGTTGAGCTCCACGCCAGGGTCGCCGGCCTGGAACGCCTCGGCCTTGGCCGCCGAGGCCTGCTGCAGGCGGTTGATGCGCTGGATCGAGGCCTGCAGCTCCCCCGCGAAGCCACCGGCACCCACCGAGGTGGCGACCTGCTGCCCCTTGGCCGACTGGCCGGCCGCCTGGGTCGCCAGCGACTGCATCTGGGACAGGGCCGATTGGATGGCGGGTGAACTCATGGTGTGACCTCGACTGGCAGACGATTCGATGCTGCCAAGGCTAGCACCCTGCCCGGCCAGCCCATGCCGGCAATTGCGCATGAAAAACGGGTTTTTTCCCGGGTTCGGGCTCGACGCCGCCCGGGATAATGGCGTCCATCAGAGTTCCGCCTGCTGCAGGCGGCCTACCGCGATGGACGGACGCAGGACATGCCCTCTTCTTCAATGACAGTGAGCGCCCCCGCCCACACTGCCCCCGCGGGGTGGTGGGCATGAGCAATGGCGCCACCGCCACCGGCTCCCAGAATGCCTCGCCCCCGCCGGGCGGCGCCGCACCCTCAGGCCTCGAGCGCCTGAAGGGGCAGCTGCGCGGCAACCCCATGGTGCTGCTGATGGTCGCCGGCGCCGCCTCGATCGCCATCATCGTGGCGCTGCTGATGTGGGCGCGCAGCCCGGAGTACCGGGTGCTCTACAGCAACCTCAGCGATGGCGACGGCGGTCGCATCATCAGCGAGCTGGACAGCCGCGGCGTCCCCTACCGCTTCAACGAGGGCGGCCAGGTGCTGATGGTGCCGGGCGACCAGGTCCACGGCCTGCGCCTGCAGCTGGCCGAGCAGGGGCTGCCCCGCGGCGGCAACGTCGGCCTGGAGCTGATGGACGACCAGGCCTTCGGCATCAGCCAGTTCGCCGAGCAGGTCAACTTCCAGCGCGGCCTGGAGGGCGAGCTCGCCCGCTCCATGGAGTCCCTGGGGCCGGTCTCCCGGGCCCGTGTCCACCTGGCGATGGCGCGGCAGTCGGTGTTCGTGCGCGATCGCGAGCCCGCCAAGGCGTCGGTGATCCTGACCCTGCATCCCGGGCGCCTGCTCGGCGACGGCCAGGTCAGCGCCATCGTCCACATGGTCTCCAGCAGCGTCCCGGAGCTCTCCGCCGAGGACGTCACCGTGGTCGACCAGGACGGCCGCATGCTCTCCTCCCAGGCGGCCAGCCGCCACGACCTCGACGGCTCCCAGCTCAACTACATCGACGAGGTGGAGCGCTCCTACCAGCGGCGTATCGAGAACATCCTGGTGCCGCTGCTGGGCCGCGAGAACGTGCGCGCCCAGGTGGCCGCCCAGATCGACTTCTCACGCCGCGAGGAGACCGCCGAGCGCTACGGCCCCAACCAGCCGCCCAACGAAGCGGCGGTGCGCAGCCGCCAGGCCAGCATCTCCTACAATGGGGACGAGGGGCTGGCCCAGGGCATCCCCGGCGCGCTGAGCAACACCCCCCCCGGCACCGCCCCCTCGCCCATCGAGCTGCCCGAGGGCGAAGAAGGCGAGGACGGCGAGGCCCAGCAGGCCGCGCTTCAGGCCATCAACAACCTGCGCCAGGACGAGGTCACCAACTACGAGGTGGACCGCAGCGTCTCCCACGTGCAGCACCGTCTGGGCCAGGTGGAGCGCCTGACGGCGGCGGTGGTGGTGAACTACCGCGACGAGCTGAACGAGGAGGGCGAGCTTGCGCGGGTGCCGCTGACCGACGTGGAGATCGCCCAGATCGAGCGCCTGGTGCGCCAGGCCATGGGCTTCTCGCAGGCACGCGGCGACGCGATCGAGGTGGTCAACAGCCGCTTCAACCGTCTCGACGAGCGTGACGAGGCGCTGGAGTGGTGGCAGTCGCCGGAGATTCAGCAGCTGGCACTCACCCTGGGCCGCTACCTGCTGGTGGGCCTGGCCGCCCTGCTGCTCTACCTGCTGCTGCTGCGCCCGCTGATCAAGCGGCATACCCAGGCTCCCCTGCCACAGCCCACCATGAACGCCCCGCTGCGGGTGAAGGTCGGCGACGAGGAGGAGAAGCCCCAGGCGCCGGACACCGCCGGCAACGCCGAGGAAGACACCTACGAGGCACCGCGCAAGCGCCGTCGCAAGGCCTCGGCCTATGAGCAGAACCTGAGCGACCTGCGCGAGATGGCCCAGGAGGACCCGCGCATGGTGGCGATGATCGTTCGCAGCTGGATGAACAAGCATGAGTAAGGCACAGAACCTGAGCGGCGCCCGCCGCAGCGCCATCCTGCTGCTGGCCTTGGACGAGGACAGCGCGGCCGAGGTGTTCAAGTTCCTGTCGGCCAAGGAGATCCAGGCGATCAGCGCCGAGATGGCGCGTCTCGATCAGGTCTCCCACGAGGAGATGCAGCAGGTGCTGGCGGAGTTCCATGCCGAGACCGAGGAGTTCATCGCGCTGAACCTCAACTCCAGCGAGCACATCCGCTCCGTGCTGACCAAGGCGCTGGGCAGCGAGCGCGCCTCGAGCCTGATCGAGGACGTGCTGGAGAGCTCCGGCGCCAGCTCGGGCATCGATGCGCTGAACCTGATGGAGGCCTCGCTGGTGGCGGAGCTGATCCGCGACGAGCACCCGCAGATCATCGCCACGGTGCTGATCCACCTGGAGCGCCACCAGGCCGCCGACGTGCTGGAGCTGTTCGACGACAAGCTGCGCAACGACGTGGTGCTGCGCATCGCCACCTTCAGCGGCGTGCAGCCGGCGGCCCTGCAGGAGCTCACCGAGGTGCTCTCGGGCATGCTCGACGGCCAGAACCTCAAGCGCAGCAAGATGGGCGGTGCGCGGACCGCCGCGGAGATCCTCAACCTGATGAACTCCAGCCAGGAGGAGGCCGTCATCGAGACGGTACGCGCCCACAGCGAGGACCTGGCCCAGAAGATCATCGACGAGATGTTCCTGTTCGAGAACCTGCTCGACCTGGACGACCGCAGCATCCAGCTGGTGCTCAAGGAGATCGACACCAACTCCCTGGTGGTGGCCCTCAAAGGCGCCCCCGAGACGCTCATGGACAAGTTCCTGCGCAACATGTCCCAGCGTGCCGCCGATCTGGTCCGCGAGGACATGGAGGCTCGCGGCCCGATCCGCGTCTCCCAGGTGGAGGCCGAGCAGAAGGCGATCCTGCAGATCGTGCGCCGCCTGGCCGACAGCGGCGAGATCGTGCTGAGCGGCGGAGACGACACCTATGTCTGAGCGCCGGCCGCAGGAGGAATCGGTGCCGCTGCAGGACGCCGAGGTCAGCTGGCGGCCCTGGCGGATGGGCGAGCTGCGCACGCCCCGCGAGTCCGGCCAGGCCGGCGCCCCCTCCGCGGACGAGACCGCTCGGCGCAAGGCGGCCTTCCAGCGCCAGGCCGAGCTGCGTGCCCTGCGCGACAAGGTCAGCCAGGAGGCTCGCGAGCAGGGCCACCGCGAGGGCTTCGAGGCCGGCCACGCCGAGGGCCATGCCCAGGGCCTGGCGAAGGGGCTTGAGGAGGGCCGCGAGCAGGCCCGCCAGGCGTTCGAGCGCGAGGCCCGTGAGGCCCTGGCGCCGCTTCAGCCGCTGGCCGAGCAGTTCGGCGAGGCGCTGGCCCGCCTCGACGAGGAGGTCGCCAACGAGCTGGTCGAGCTGGCCCTGGCCACCGGCCGCCAGCTGGCCGGCGAGGCGCTCAAGGCACGCCCCAAGCAGGTGCTGGAGATCGTCCGCGCCCTGCTGCACACCGAACCCGCCATGACTGGCAAGCCGCGCCTGTGGCTGCACCCGCGCGACCACGCCCTGGTGGAGGAGCACCTGGGCCAGGAGCTGGTAGCGGCCGGCTGGGTGCTTCAGCCCGACGACCAGGTGACCCGCGGCGGCTGCCGCGTGACCAGCGCCAGCGGCGAACTCGACGCCACCTGGGAGAGCCGCTGGGCGGCGGTGAAGCGCCAGGTGCGCCGCCGCAAGCCCACTCCCGAGGCGAGCGGTGACGCCGGCGGCTCGGCCAGCCCGGACGGCTCAGCCAGCCCGGAGGCAGGCGCATGAACGGCGTGGCAACGGCCAACCCCCATCACCAGCGCTGGCAGCAGTCGCTGCTCAAGGTGCGCTCGCGGGTCGAGAAGGTACCGCCGTTCCGCGCCAGCGGCCGGGTGGTGCGCGCCACCGGCATGGTGATCGAGGCGGTCGGGCTGCAGGCGCCGCTGGGCAGCGCCTGCCGGATCGAGCTGCCGGCGCCCTACAGCGATGACCCACCCCGCCATGCCGAAGCCCAGGTGGTGGGCTTCGCCGGCGAGAAGCTGTTCCTGATGCCGCTGGCCGAGGTCACCGGCCTGCTGCCCGGTGCGCGGGTCTTCCCGCTGGGCGAGGGCGGCAACGGGGCGAGGCGCTTCCCGCTGGGCGAGGCGCTGCTGGGCCGGGTGGTCGACGGCAACGGCGAGCCCCTGGATGGCAAGGGCGCCCTGGACGAGGTGCACCATGCCCCGCTGCAGACCCCGCCGCTCAACCCCCTCTCCCGGGCGCCCATCGATCGCCAGATCGACGTGGGCATCCGCGCCATCAACGCCCTGCTCAGCGTCGGCCGCGGCCAGCGCATGGGCCTGTTCGCTGGCTCGGGCGTGGGCAAGTCGGTGCTGCTGGGCATGATGGCCCGCTTCACCCAGGCCGACGTGATCGTGGTCGGCCTGATCGGCGAGCGGGGCCGCGAGGTGCAGGACTTCATCGACAACATCCTCGGGGAGGAGGGGCGCCGCCGCGCCGTGGTGGTGGCCGCGCCCGCCGACACCTCGCCGCTGCAGCGGCTGCAGGGCGCCGCCTATGCCACCCGCCTGGCCGAGGGCTTCCGCGACGAGGGCCGCGACGTCCTGCTGATCATGGACTCCCTGACCCGCTACGCCATGGCCCAGCGGGAGATCGCCCTGGCCATCGGCGAGCCGCCGGCCACCAAGGGCTATCCGCCCTCGGTGTTCGCCAAGCTGCCGGGGCTGGTGGAGCGGGCCGGCAACGCCGAGCGGGGCGGCGGTTCCATCACCGCCTTCTACACGGTGCTGACCGAAGGCGATGACCAGCAGGACCCCATCGCCGACTCGGCCCGGGCGATCCTCGACGGCCACGTGGTGCTGTCCCGGGAGCTGGCCGAGGCGGGCCACTACCCCGCCATCGATATCGAGGCCTCCATCAGCCGCGCCATGACCCACATCATCTCGGACGAGCAGGGCCAGATGGCCCAGGCGTTCAAGCGGCTGTTTTCCCGCTACCAGCGCAACCGCGACCTGATCAGCGTCGGCGCCTACAGCCCCGGCCACGACCCGCAGCTGGACGAGGCGGTACAGCGCTACCCGGCCCTGGAGGCCTTCCTGCAGCAGCAGATCAACGAACGCGCCCCGATGGAGCAGGCGCTCCAGGAACTGGCACAGGCACTGGGAGGCAGACGATGACGACCCCCTCCACCCCCCTCGACACCCTGATCGGCCTCGCTCGCGACGCCCGGGACCAGGCCGGCCAGGCCCTGGCCGGCGAGCGCCAGAGCGAGCGCCAGGTGGCCGGCCAGCTCGAATCGTTGGGCCGCTACCGCCTCGAGTATGCCCAGCGCCTCCAGCAGGCAATGCGCGAGGGCATCGACCCGGCCACCATGCGCAACTACCAGCGGTTCCTCGACTCGCTGGATGACGCCCTGGCGCGGGCCCGACAGGCCCTGGCCGCCCAGCAGCAGCGGGTGGGCCAGAGCCAGGCCCAGTGGCAGCAGCAGCAGCGCCGGCTCTCCTCCTACGACACCCTGGCCGAGCGCCGCGCCGCCCAGCAGAACCGCAAGGCCCAGCGCCAGGAGCTGCGCACCAGCGACGACCTGGTCAACAGCCGCCTGCTGCGCAGTCGCCCATCCAGCGAATCCTGACGCCCCGGAGACCTCACCATGGACATTTCGCTTCTTCTCGCCGGCGTGGCCGGCAAAGGCCAGGCGCTCTCCGGCAAGCCCACCCAGGGCGACGGCGGCTTCTCGCTGGCACTGGAAAGGCTCGGCGCGGCGGGTGCCCCTGGCGCCCCCGGCCAGGCCGGCACCCAGCTGCCCGGCGCCTCCGCGAAGGGGCTGGCCGCCTCGCCGCTGGCCGCGCTGGAGATCGACCTGCCCCAGGGGCGGCTGGACGCGATGATGCAGGCGCTGGGCGAGCTGCCCGCCGAGGGCGTCGACGCGCGCCTGGCCGAGATCGCCGAGCGCCTGGCGCTGATCCAGGCGGCGGGCCAGCAGGCCGAGACGCCGCCCACCGCCGAGGCCGCCATGCCATCCACGGAGGCCCACCACGCCGCGCTGCCGGCACCAGCCGCGAACGTGTCGCCGGAGGGCGAGCCCGAGATGGCCGCTGCCGGCGAGTGGGCCGCCCTGGCGGTCGCCGCCCAGCCGGGGGTCAACGAGGCGTCCCGCGGCCTGCGCCATGGCGAGGCCGCTGCCGACGGAAAGGCGCCCCCGCGGCTCTCCGCCATGGAGCCGCCGGCGCTCGCTCAGGCCGAGCGCCTCGACGCCAGGGCAGGGGCCGCGGCAAGGCCAGCCGTCGAGGGGGCCGCCCCCCGGGCCGCCGAGCCCGCCATCAGCGCTTTGCCCCCGCGGCCCGACGGGCAGCTCACCGCCAGCGAGGGGCGCGGGAGCGAGCCCCGCGGCGAGGGCTTCGCGGCGCTGCTGAACGGCCAGCCTGGCAGCCTGGCCTCACCGGCGGCCGGCGCCGGACCGAACGCGGCCGCCCTCTCCGCGCCCCTGAACAGCCCCGCCTGGCCCCAGCAGTTCAGCCAGCAGGTCGGCCAGCAGATGATGATGCTGGGCCAGCGCGGGGGCGAGCAGCGCATCGAGCTGCACCTCAACCCGGCCGAGCTCGGCCCGCTGACGATCTCCCTGAAGATGAGCGAACAGGCGGCCCAGGCCCAGTTCCTCTCCGCCCACGCGTCGGTGCGGGGCGCGGTGGAGCAGGCGATTCCCCAGCTGCGCGAGGCGCTGGCCGAACAGGGCATCAGCCTGGGCGACACCTCGGTGGGTGAGCAGCGCCAAGACGACACCGGGGGCGAGCTGGCCGGCCAGGGCGGCACCGGCACGCGCGGCTCTGACGCGGCACCCGGCGAGGAGGGCGAGGCGCTGGCCGCTTCAGTCGCGGCATCGCCGGCCGATATCTCACTGGACGGCCGGGTGGATCTCTACGCCTGAGGCGAGCCGCCAGCCCGGCGTCGAACGGCAGGTAAAAAGCCGAGATAGGCCCCTTAGCGGGGCCTGTTCCCTTCATCATGCTCGCCTCCCGGTCCGCATACTGGCACGGGTGGCAAGAGTGGACGTTTCGGGCACAGCCCAGAGGTAGCAAGGCAATGGCGAATTCTAAGGGCGGCTCGCGCAAGCTGCTGTGGCTCATGATGGTGCTGGTGGTGCTCTCCTCCTCAGCGGCGGCGGCGGCCATCTACCTGGTGCTCGGCCAGGGCAGTGGAGACAGTACGTCCGCGATGCAGGTCCAGGCGACGCCCGAGCGGCGCGCGCCGATCTTCGTCAAGATCGACCCCTTCACGGTGAACCTGGCCGACGACGTCTACGGCACCCGCCTGCTCTACACCGGCATGTCGCTCAAGGTCGGCGATACCGAGACCCGGGAGATCCTCGAGGAGCACATGCCCCAGGTGCGCAGCCGCCTGCTGCTGTTGTTCTCCGGCCAGGAGGCCCGTGAGCTGACCGGCCCCGGCGGCAAGGAGGCGCTGGCCGACAAGGTGCTAGCCGTGCTCCACGACCCGATGACCGAGCACCAGCCCGAGCTGGCCATCGAGGACGTGCTGTTCACCGAATTCATCGTGCAATAACGCGGATCGACCCCATGTCCCAAGACGATCTGCTCTCGCAGGAAGAGATCGACGCCCTGCTCAAGGGCGTCAGCGGCGAGGAGGAGTCCTCCTCCTCCGGCGGACGCGACGAATCGCGGATGCGCCCCTACGACCCGGCGACCCAGCACCGGGTGATCCGCGAGCGCCTGCACGCCCTGGACATCATCAACGAGCGCTTCGCCCGCCACTTCCGCATGGGCATGTTCAACCTGCTGCGGCGCAGCGCCGACATCACCGTGGACACGGTGCGCTACCAGAGCTACAGCGAGTTCTCGCGCAACGTGCCGGTGCCGACCAACATCAACCTGATCGCCATGAAGCCGCTGCGCGGCTCGGGGCTGATCGTGTTCCCGCCGAGCCTGGTGTTCATGGTGGTGGACAACCTGTTCGGCGGCGACGGGCGGTTCCTGACCCGCTCCGAGGGGCGGGAGTTCACCAACACCGAGCAGCGCATCATCATGCGCCTGCTCAACCTGGCCATCGACGCCTACAGCGAGTCCTGGAAGTCGGTCTACCCCCTGGAGATCAGCTATCTGCGCTCGGAGATGCAATCGAAATTCGCCAACATCACCAACTCGCCCAACGAGATCGTGGTGAACACCTCCTTCAACATCGAGGTGGGCAACCTGTCGAGCAACTTCCAGGTCTGCATGCCCTACTCGATGATCGAGCCGTTGCGCGACCTGCTGGCCAACCCGCTCAACGACGGCCACCACGACCAGGACGGCAGCTGGAAACGCCGCATGGCCGGCGAGATTCGCCACTCCGAGGTCGAGCTGGTGGCCGACTTCACCCAGGTTCCGACGCGCATCGCCCACGTCATGGCGCTCAAGGTGGGCGACATCCTGCCCCTGGAGCTGCCCGACACGGTGATCGCCCGGGTCGACGGCGTACCGGTCATGGAGTGCGAGTACGGCAGCCAGCATGACCAGCGCGCCCTGCGCGTGCTGCGCATGATCGACCATGCCCAGAACACCGCCTCGTCCGATGCCTTCGTCAGGGGCTCGGCGCCGCCATCCAAGGAATCCAAGAATGACTGATCCCAAGAAGCCCGATCAGCCCATCGGCGACGACGACTGGGCCGACGCCATGTTCGAACAGGAGAAGGCCGACTCCCGGGGCGACGCCCCCGGCGAGGAGGAGGACCCCTGGGCCGCGGCCATGGCCGAGCAGGCGGCCGCCGAGTCCGCTGACGCGGCCCCGGAGCCCGCCGAGGCGCCGAAGCCGGCCCGCGCCGCCGGCGACAGCGTGTTCCGCCCGCTGGAGCAGGGCGGCTCGCTTTCCGCCGCCCGCGACCTTGAGATGATCATGGACATCCCGGTCAAGCTCGCCGTTGAGCTCGGCCGCACCCGAATCACCATCAAGCAGCTGCTCGAGCTGGCCCAGGGCTCGGTGATCGAGCTCGACGGCCTGGCCGGGGAGCCGATGGACATCCTGATCAACGGCTACCTGATCGCCCAGGGCGAGGTGGTGGTGGTCGAGGACAAGTACGGCATCCGCATCACCGAGATCATCACCCCCTCCGAGCGCGTGCAGAAGCTGAACCGATGAGCGACACCCCCGCCCGCGACGCCGCCGGCGGCGGCCTTGAGGCCGTGACGACCGGCGGCGATGCCCTGATCGGCATGGCCACCCTCGGCAAGACCGCCGCCGCCCTGGCGCTGGTGGTGCTGATCATCCTGGCCGCCAGTGCGGTGCTGAAGCGGGTCGGCGTCAGCCGCCAGCGCCACGGCGGCCGCCTGCAGGTGGTGGGGGCCACCGCCGTGGGCCAGCGCGAGCGGGTGGTGATCGTCCAGGTGGAGCAGACCTGGCTGGTGCTGGGCGTGGGGGGCGGCCAGGTGAGCAAGCTCCATGAGCTGCCGGCCCCGGCCGATGCCCCCGCCGAACCCGCGGCCGGGGGCATCGGCTTCGAGGCCGGCGACAGCTTCGCCACGCGCTTCGCCAAGGCACTCAAGCACAACGCGGGGCTCAAGGACAGGTCCGGCGTGGGGCGTGGCCGATCGTGATACGCCGCCTGTCTCGCATCCTGCTGGCCCTGCTTCCCGGGCTGGTAATGCTGCTGGTGCCTGGCCTGGCACTGGGCCAGCAGATCCCGGGCATCGTCAGCCAGCCCCTGGAGGATGGCGGCCAGCAGTGGTCGCTGTCGCTGCAGACGCTGCTGCTGCTCAGCTCGATGGCCTTCCTGCCGGCCCTGCTGCTGATGATGACCGGCTTTACCCGCATCATCATCGTGCTGAGCCTGCTGCGCACCGCCATGGGCACCCAGGCCACGCCGCCCAACCAGGTGCTGCTGGGCCTGGCGCTGTTCCTGACCTTCTTCGTCATGGCGCCGGTGTTCCAGATGGTCTACGAGACGGCCTGGCTGCCGCTCTCCGCTGAGGAGATCAACTTCGAGGAGTTCCTGCAGCTGGCCCAGCAGCCGTTCCGCGAGTTCATGCTGGGCCAGACCCGCGAACCCGACCTGGCGCTGTTCGCCCGGCTGGCCGAGGCGGGCCCCATGCAGGGGCCGGAGGACGTGCCGCTGCGTGTTCTGGTGCCGGCCTTCGTCACCAGCGAGCTGAAGACCGCTTTCCAGATCGGCTTCATGGTGTTCATTCCCTTCCTGATCATCGATCTGGTGGTGGCCAGCACGCTGATGTCGCTGGGCATGATGATGGTGCCTCCGATCACCATCTCGCTGCCCTTCAAGCTGATGCTGTTCGTGCTGGTGGACGGCTGGCAGCTGATCGTGGGCTCCCTGGCCCAGAGTTTCTACATCTGACGCGAGGAGACGGACGATGACCCCGGAGATGGTGATGGGCCTGGCCTACCAGGGCATGAAGGTGACCCTCTTCCTGGGGGGACCGCTGCTGCTCACGGCGCTGCTGACGGGCCTGACAGTCAGCCTCTTCCAGGCGGCGACCCAGATCAACGAGATGACCCTGTCGTTCATTCCCAAGATCCTGGGCGTCTTCCTGGTGCTGATCCTTGCCGGGCCCTGGCTGCTCAAGCTGATCACCGACTTCACCCGTGAGCTGTTCCTCAACATTCCGATGATGGTGTCGTGACGGGCCGGCCATGGTCGAGGTGACCTTCGCCCAGCTGCATGGTTGGCTGGTGGCCTTCCTGTGGCCCTTTGCCCGCCTCACGGCCTTCCTGGCCGCCTCGCCGCTGTGGGGGCACTCCAGCGTACCGAACCAGGCCAAGGTGGGGCTGGCGGCGCTGGTCGCCATCGTCATCGCCCCGGTGGTCAGCGTCCCGGACGTGCCGCTGGCCTCCTGGGCGGGCGTGGGCATCCTGATGGAGCAGATGCTGATCGGCATCGCCATCGGCCTGGTAATGCAGGTCACCTTCGCCGTGGTGCAGGCCACCGGGGAATTCATCGGCCTGCAGATGGGCCTGGCCTTCGCCACCTTCTTCGACCCGAGCAGCGGCACCAACATGGTGGTGCTGTCGCGCTACCTCTACATGGTCACCCTGCTGATGTTCCTGGCCTTCAACGGCCACCTGATCGTACTGGAGATCCTGGCGACCAGCTTCGTGACGCTTCCCATCGGCCTGGGGGGCTTCAACGCCGGCGCCTTCGAGATGCTGGCGCGCTACGGTGGCACCATCTTCCTCTCCGGCATGCTGCTGGCCCTGCCGCTGGTCGGGTCGCTGCTGATCATCAACCTGGCACTGGGCATCCTCAACCGCTCGGCGCCCCAGCTGACGGTCTTCAACATCGGCTTTCCCACCTCGCTGACCGTGGGCCTGGCACTGATGATGGTGCTGATGACCGACATCGGCCGCTTCCTGCAGGGTCTCTTCGCCAACGCGCTGGAATTCATGCGCCAGCTGCTGGAGGCGCTGGCACCGCTGCCACCGGCGACCTGAGCGCCGCCTCCGGCTAAGGAACGCGTGACGCAAAAAAGCCGCCAGGGCCGGGAAGCCAAGGCGGCAAGGGATCCCGGCTGACAGGGAGGCAAGCCGGGACAGGCGTCATACGGGAGGGCGTCAGCGCAGGTAGTCGAAGAGCGACAGCCCCTTGATGTCCACAAAGGCCTTCTGGGCCGCCTGGAGCCCGACCTGGCGCAGGCTGTACTCGGAGATCGCCTCGGCGTAGTCCAGGTCGACCAGGTCGGAGAGGGTCTGCTCGTAGTTGAGCATGCGGTTGCCGCCCACGGCATCCACCACGTCCAACTCGTTGAGGCGCGCGCCCACCGAGGCACGCACGGTCAGCACGTTGTCGAGGCTGTTGTCGAGCTCGCGCATCACGCTGTTGATGTCGTCCCTGAAGTCTGGCCCTCTCGGGTTCTCGAGCGCCTCCAGCGCGGTTTCCATGGTCTGGAACAGGTCGGTGGCATCGCCACCGGGGCCGTGCCGGAAGATGGTTTGTCCATGATCGACGACCGGCAACAGGCGAGAGGCGTCGATACGCTGCTCCCGCACGTTCAGGTCACCCTGATACTCGATAGCACCGGTAGTTTCGTTTTTCTGGAACGGCGGCGCATCGTCATTGAAGCCGCCGAACAGGTAGCGGCCGTTGCCGTCGGTGGCATTGGCCTGGCCGATCAGGGTCTCGTAGATGCCGCGCAGCTCCGAGGCCACCGACTGGCGATCGACATCGCTCAGGGTGTCGCTGGCGGCCTGCACCATCAGGGTCTTGGCGCTGGTGATGGCGTCGCTGACGCTGTTGAGCACGCTCTCCGATTGAGAGAGGGAGTTGCGGGCGCTGACGCGGGCGTCGGCGAACTGCTGGGTGACCGCCTTGGCCTGGGAGACGCCCACCGCACGGGAGGCCGCCTGGGGATCGTCGGAGGGGTTCACCACCCGGCGGCCGGTGGCGATCTGCTGACCCACCTTCATGAACTCGCCCTGCTGGCGGTTCATGGAGTTCACGCTCTGCTCATACATGGTGACGGTGCTGATACGCATCGTGTGCTTCCCCTGAATCAGCTACGCAGGCCGAGGATGGTGTCGAAGATCGTCGAGGCGGTATCGATGACCCGGGCGTTGGCGGCATAGAACTGCTGGTAGCGCAGCAGGTTGGCGGCCTCCTCGTCCAGGTTCACGCCGGACTCGGACTGCTGTACCGCCTTGAGCTGGTCGGTCAGCCCCTGGCGGGCCTCGAGATTGACCTGGACGATATTGGTGCGGTTACCCACGTCGCTGACCAGGCCCGCATAGGCCTGGCTGAGTGACGCACGATCGGCGACCAGCATCTGATCCTGAAGGCCCTGCAGCGCCAGGGCGTTGCGATTGTCGCCGGTGCCGGTGAACTCCCAGACCGCCGAGTCATCCTCGGGGTTGGCCGGCTGGGCGGCGGCGATCCTGTCCAGTTTACTGATTTCGGTCTTGAGGTCTCCCGCGGCATGGCGAACCGGCTGAACCTCGAATCGGTCCCCGTCCTGGGGGGATGAGGCAAAGGTCAGGGTCATGCCGCCAAATCTTAGGGTATTGCTGCCAGCGTCCCAGTCACCAGCCTCAAGCATAACGGCTTGTCCGTCGTCCTTACGGGTAATGGCTGGCTCCCCTTCCTCGAAGCGAATGGCGTAGTCGGTCGCAGCCAGCTCACCGATGCGAACCGGATCAAATGCCTTGCCTACTGAGATATCACTGCTGTTGCGGGCGTTTCCGTAGACTCGAGGCTCACCGGTGGAGAAGAAATCACCCCCAACTTCGCCATCGAGATCCATGCCTTTCGCATGCTGAGCGTTGAAGCCCACCGCCAGCGATACGGCCAGCTGGCCGATCTGGTTCTGGGTCTTGTCCAGGGTCTCGGCGCGGAACGTCATCAGACCACCCAGGGTGCCGCCCTGGACGGTACTCTCCGGCAGCGCCGCCAGGTTACCGCTGGAGTCGCGAATACCCAGCACGGTGCGCTGCGGGTCGTTGGGCGCGTCCATGGCCTCGAGGCGATAGTGGTTGGTGCCCGCCACCAGCGGCTGGCCGTTGGACAGGCTGATGTTGTAGGTCTTGCCGTCCTGGATATTGAGCCGCACATCCATGCGCTCGCTGAGCTCGGCCACCAGCTGGTCGCGCTGGTTGAGCAGGCCGTTGGGCGCCTCGCCGGTGCGCGCACGAGCCAAGGCGATCTCGCGGTTCAGGGTGGCGAGCTGCTCGGTGGTATTGTTGATCTGGGTGACCTCATCCCGGATCTGGCCGTTGATGCCCGACTGCATGTCCTGCAGGTAGCCGTCGAAGGCCCGGAACTGCGCCGTCAGGGTATCGGCGGTGCCGAGTACCCCCTGGCGCGCCGCCGGATCGGAAGGCGCGCCGGCCAGGTCCTCGAGCGAGGAGAAGAAGTTCTGCATCAGCGGGGCCAGGCCGGCCTCGCGGTCGGCCAGCAGGTTGTCGATCTGGCTCACCTGGCCCTGGTAGGCGGCCAGCGCGCTGGAGCTGCTGGTGGCGGCATTGAGCTGGCTGGCCACGTACTGGTTGAACTGGCGCTGGATATCGTTGACCCGCACCCCGCCATCACCGCGGCCCTCCCCCAGAATCACCAGCTCCCGGTTGTAGCCCGGCGTGTAGACGTTGCTGATGTTGTTGCTGGTGGTGTTCAGGGCGTTCTGGGCGGCATTGAGGCCGCTGAGCCCGATGGAGTAGATGCTCATGCTGTCCGTTCCTTAAGCCGATATCTCTCTATCGGCAAGCACCATCAAGTCTTTAGGATTCCAGGCCAGGCGGCTGCCGGTTCAGTAGCGCAGGAAGACCAGGGAGTCGTTGCCAGGCGCCATGGGGCCCAGGGTGTTCATCACCGCAATCAGCTTGTCGGCATAGGCCGGGTCGGTAGCGTAGCCGCCAGCCTGCAGCTCACGGGCCGCCTGCTCGGCGCTGGGCGCCGTGGTCACCCGCGCGTAGCGGGGATTATCGCCGATCAGCCGGGCATAGTCGGTGAACGCCTCCTCGAAGGAGCCGTAGACCCGGAAACTGTCACTCACCCGGGTGCGCTGGCCGTTCAGGTACTCGTGGGTGGTGATCTCGGTGGTCGGCCCCTGCCACTGGCTGCCGGCCTTGATGCCGAACAGGTTGTGGCTGTTGCGGCCATCCGCCGTGGCGATCTCGTGCCGCCCCCAGCCGGTCTCCAGCGCCGCCTGGGCCAGGATCAGCTCGGCCGGCACCCCGGTCTTGCGGCTGGCCGCCTGGGCCGGGCCGGTGAGCCGGTCGAGGAAGGCCTGCACATGATCCGGTGCCGACTCGCTGCGACTGGCGCCGCCGCCGGTGGCGTTCACGGCGGGGGTCGGCTCACTGCGCGCATCGCCGCGGGTCTGCCGCTCGGCCGCCGGCACGGCGGCCATGCGATCCATGAAGCCGACCGGGGCGGTCTCGAGGGCCTCCATGAAGCTGGCCGGGGGCGTTACTGGCTCGGCACCATCGGCGCTGGCCGCCTCATCCTTTTCCTCACCGCCGCTGTCGGCATCGGGGCGCAGGGCATCCTGCAGGGGCCGGGGTGCCCCGCGGGGAATCCCGGCGATCAGCTCATCGACGGCGCTGCCCTGCTGCGGCGGGGCCGACACCATGCCGCTGCGCTCCAGCTGGACCACCAGGCTATCGGCCAGGCCGATGCCGCGGGAGGCCATGGTCTGGGACCACTGCTGGTCCAGCAGCGACTGGTAGAACTCGGTCTGCTTGCTGTCGATCAGTCCCGTGGTGGGCACGGCATCCCGCATGCTCTTGAGCATCATCTGGATGAATAGCGCCTCGAACTGCTCGGCGGCACCGCGTACGCCCTGGGAAGGGTCCTGGCGTGCGCTGTGTTTGAGCCGCTGCAGGCCCTGCATGTCGAGGGCGAACTGGCCGCCGGTGGTGTCCAGGCTCATGTCAGAGGATCTCCAGATCGGCGCGCAGGGAGCCGGAGGCCTTCAGGGCCTCGAGGATCGCCATCAGGTCCTGGGGAGTGGCCCCGAGGGCGTTGAGGGCGTTGACCACGTCGATCAGATCGGCGCCCTCCACCACCTGCAGGTAAGCGTCCTGCTGCTCGATCTCGATGTCGGTATCGGGGATCACCACCGTCTCACCCTCGCCGAAGGGCGACGGCTGGCTGACGCCGAAGCGGGTGTCGATGACGATGGAAAGATTGCCGTGGGCCACCGCGGCGCGGCGCAGGGTCACGGCGCTGTTCATCACCACCGAGCCGGTGCGGGAGTTGAGTACCACCTTGGCCGGCGCCTCGGTGGGGGTGACGCGGATATTCTCCACCTGCGCCATGAAGTTGACCCGGGAGTTGTCGTTGGTCGGCCCGTCCAGGGCGATCACCCGGCCGTTGCGTGCCGCCGCCACCGGGCGACCGAACTCCTGGTTGATGGCACTGACCACCCGCTGGGCGGTGCCGAAGTCGGCCTCCTTGAGCTCCAGCTCGAGCAGTCCGCCATTGGCGCCGAGCGCCAGGGGCACCTCGCGCTCGACCATGGCACCGCCGGCGATGCGCCCGCCAGCCTGCTGGTTGATCTGCACGCTGCTGCCGCCGGCCTCGGCACCGGCGCCGGCCACCAGCAGGTTGCCCTGGGCGATGGCGTAGGTCTCGCCATCGGCCCCCTTGAGCGGCGTCATCAGCAGGGTGCCACCGCGCAGGCTGCGGGCGTTGCCCACCGAGGAGACGTTGACGTCGATGCGCTGGCCGGGGCGTGAGAAGGGTGGCAGGTCGGCGGTGATCATCACTGCGGCGACGTTGCGCAGCTGCATGTTGGTGCCGGGCGGCACGGTGATGCCCAGCTGCGACAGCATGTTGGTCAGGCTCTGGCCGGTGAAGGGCGCCTGCATGGTCTGGTCGCCGGTGCCGTCGAGGCCCACCACCAGGCCGTAGCCGACCAGCACGTTGTCGCGCACGCCGGCGAAGGTCGCAAGCTCCCGAATACGCTCTGCCTGGGCCGGCAGCGCCACCAGGCAGGCGAGCGCCACCAGCAGCCACCTGGCCAGCCAGCGTGAGGAAACGATCTTGGACACGCGATGCATGCTGCCCCCTAGAACGGCGAGATGTTGAGGAAGAAGCGCTGCAGCCAGCCCATGTGCTGAGCCTCGCTGATGTAGCCGTTGCCCACGTACTCGATGCGCGCATCGGCCACCGAGGTGGAGGGCACGGTATTCTGGCCGGTGATGGTGCGCGGATTGACCACCCCGGAGAAGCGGATGAACTCCACCCCCTGGTTGATGGCGATCTGCTTCTCGCCCCGCACCCTCAGGTTGCCGTTGTGCATCACCTCCAGCACCGAGACGGTGATGGTGCCGGTCATGCTGTTGCTGGCCTGGGAGCCGCCGCCCCCGTTGAAGCTGCTATTGCCGGAAAGGTCACCGGAGAGGTCGATACCTTCCTCGGCCAGGCGCTCCAGCACATCGGGCAGCGCTGACAGATTGAGCTCCGCCGAGCCGTTTCGGGACATGTTGGACTGGGCGTTCTTGCTGGCACTGACCTGCTCGTCCAGCACGATGGTCAGGATGTCGCCCACCATGCGCGGACGACGATCCTCGAACAGCGGCTGGTAGCCGCGGTGGGCCTGGTAGATCGAGCCGTTGGCCTGCCGGGGCGGCGGCTCGGAGATGTCGATCTGCTCCTGCTCGCCCACCACCGAGGCGCGGGGCACCTGGGCACAGCCGGCCAGGGTCAGCAGGGCAAGCGCCGTCAGCAGCGCGGCGGCGCGCAGGATGATCCTCGGCATCATGGTCGTCTCTCCCGGCCCTGGGGCCTTACAGCTGTGCCAGGCGCGCCAGCATCTCGTCGCTGGTCTGCACCGCCTTGCTGTTGATCTCGTAGGCCCGCTGGGTCTGGATCATGCTGACCATCTCCTCGACCACGTTGACATTGGAGGTCTCCACGTAGCCCTGGAAGAGCCGACCGGCGCCGTTCATGCCCGGCATGGTCTCGTTGCGCGGGCCGGAGGAGGTAGTCTCCAGGTAGAGGTTGCCGCCGATGCTCTCCAGCCCCGTCGGATTGACGAAGGTGGAGATGCTGATCTGGCCCACCTGCAGTGACTGGGCCACGCCCGGCTGGGTCACCGAGACGGTGCCATCCTCGCCGATGGAGACCGACAGGGCGTTGTCGGGAATGATGATCGCCGGCTCCAGGGGGTAGCCGTTGGCGGTGACCATCTGGCCGTTCTCGTCGAGCTGGAAGCTGCCGTCGCGGGTATAGGCGGTGGAACCGTCGGGCATCAGCACCTGGAAGAAGCCGTTGCCATTGATGGCCAGGTCACGGGAGTTCTCGGTGTTCTCGAGCCCGCCCTGGGTGTGGAGCCGCTCGGTGGCCACCGGACGCACACCGGTACCGACCTGCATGCCGGAGGGGAGACGGTTCTGCACGTCGTTCTGGGCACCCGGCTGGCGCAGGTTCTGGTAGAGCAGATCCTCGAACACCGCCCGGCTGCGCTTGAAGCCGTTGGTGCTGACGTTGGCCAGGTTGTTGGAGATGACGTCCAGCTTGACCTGCTGGGATTCCAGGCCGGTCTTGGCGGTCCAGAGTGACTTGATCATGGAAGCATTCCTGTTGCTCGGGCATCAGCCCTGTAAGGAGAACCCTCAGCCCTGCAGGGAGAGCAGGTTGTTGGCGCGCTGGGCGGACTCGTCGGCGGTGCTGATCACCTTCATCTGCATCTCATAGCGGCGGGCGACGTCGATCATCGACACCATGGCCTCGATGGCGCTGACGTTGCTGCCCTCGAGCACGCCGCTGACCACCCGGACGTCCTCGTCCTGGCCCAGCGGCACGACCTCACCCTCGGCATTGGCGGCGGGACGGAACAGGCCGTCGTCGCCACGCAGTAGCGCCGCCTGGCCGGGATCGACCAGCTTGATGCGGCCCACGTCGACCAGCGCCTCGGGCCCCTGGCCCTCGCCGATGGCGCTCAGGGTGCCGTCGGCGCCCACGGAGAGCTGGGCGCCCAGCGGCACGATGATCGGGCCGCCCTCGCCGATCACCGGGCGGCCGGTGACCATTAGCAGGCCGTCGCCGTCCACCTGCAGGTCGCCGCGGCGGGTGTAGGCCTCGGTGCCGTCGGCGGCCTGGACGGCGATCCAGCCGTTGCCGTCGATGGCCACGTCCAGCTCACGGCCGGTAGTAGCCATGGGGCCCGGGCTGAAGTCGCTGCCCGGCGTCGAGGCCGCCACCGAGGTGCGGGTGGCCAGCGCGGCCTCGCCCTGCACCGGCACGGCGCGCATGGCGTGCAGCTGGGCGCGGAAGCCCGCGGTGTCGACGTTGGCCAGGTTGTGGCTGACCACCGACTGCTGGTCCATGCTCTGCTTGGCACCGCTCATGGCGGTATAGAGGATGCGATCCATGGTTCAGGCTCCCGTGTCAGCCGCCTCAGCGCAGGTTGATGGCGGTCTGCAGGAGCTCGTCCTGGGTCTTGATGGTCTGGGAGTTGGCCTGGTAGGCGCGCTGGGAGACGATCATGTCGACCAGCTGCTTGGCCATGTCCACGTTGGAGGTCTCGATGGCGCCGGAGACCACGCTGCCCAGCACGCCGGTGCCCGGGGCGCCGAGCAACTCCTGGCCGGAGGCGTTGGTGGCCGTCCAGACGTTGTCACCCGCGGCGTTGAGGCCCTCCGGGTTACGGAAGTTGGCCAGGGCGATCTGACCCGCCGGGCGCGACTGCTCGTTGGCGTAGTTGCGCATGATGGTGCCGTCGTCCTGGATGGTGATGCCGACCAGGGCGCCCGAGGTATAGCCGTTCTGGGTCAGGGCGCTGGTGGTGGAGGTATTACCGAACTGGGTGGAGCCGGCGACATTGAGAGTGAATGTCAGATCTTCCGGATCGTCACCCAGTGTCGTGTCATCGAAGGTCAGTTCCGGCATAGCACCCGCCACAGGGGCAGCCAGTGTTCCGCTGTTGTCGAATTCGACCTGGAAATCGTTATTCGCATCGTAACTACCGTCCATCACCACCTTGGCATCCCAAGTGTTTGAAGCGGTCTTTTCATAATACACGGTGACATTACGAGGATTGCCCAGCGAGTCGTAGACGGTAAAGTTATTGGAATAGTGGTAGTTGATATCCTGGGGATTATCGGTCGCGATATTCGTCACCTCGGAAACGCTGAGGCCCTCACCCTCTGCCTTGCGCGAATCCAGGTTGAAGGTCGTCGCCACGTTGGTGGTGGCGCTGGCCGGCATCTCGTCGGCGGGCACGGTCAGCACCTGGGGCTGGCCGCCGGCCTGAACCTGACCCTGGGCGTTGAGGCCATAGCCCATGATCCGCGCGCCCTGGGCGTTCTGAAGGAAGCCATCCGGCGTCAGGGTGAGCTGGCCGTTGCGGGAGTAGACGATCTCTCCCGCCTGCTCGAAGCGGTAGAAGCCCTGCCCGCTGATCGCCAGGTCGAGGTTGCGGTTGGTGGCCTCGATGTTGCCCTCGCTGAAGTCCTGGAGCACCGCCGAGACCCGCGTGCCCAGGCCCACCTGGGAGTTGGCGAAGACATCCGCGAACTGGGAGCTGGCGCCCTTGAAGCCCACGGTCTGGGAGTTGGCAATGTTGTTGCCCAGCACGCCCAGGTTGGATTTGGCGGCGTTCAGGCCGCTCAGCGCTTGTGAAAAACTCATGTCGACTTCCTCTGCCTACCGGCCTGTATACGTGTTCAGAGAATCTGCTTGACCTGGTCGAGCCCGACCTGGCCATAGATGGCGCCCAAGTCCAGGCGGACGCCGCCCTGCCCATCCGGCGGGGTCACACCGCCCACCACGGCGTAGTTGAGGGTCTCGGCGGACAGGGCCTCCTCGCCGCGAAGCGCCTCGATGCGCACCCGGTAGGCGCCGGGAATTGCGCCTTCCCCCTCGCGGGTCCTGCCGTCCCAGGTGAAGGACTCCACCCCGGCGCTGACAGGGCCGATGTCATAGCGATTGATGACCTGGCCATCGCCGCCGACGATGGTGACCCGCACGTTATCCGCCGACTCCGCCAGCTCGATGCCGAAGGGCGTGGCATGAGCCTGCCCCTCCGCGTCCCGCTCCAGCAGCACGCGATCCCCCGGCACCAGCACGCCTTGGCCGATCAGTCCGGCGGCCTGCATGGTCTGGCCGGCGCCGATCTGGCTGGTGATGCCGTCAAGGGTCTTGTTGAGCTGCTCGATGCCGCTGACGGTGTTGATCTGGGCCAGCTGGGAGGTCAGCTCGTTGTTCTCCAGCGGGTTGAGCGGGTCCTGGTTCTGCAGCTGGGTTATCAGCAGCGTCATGAAGTTGTCGCGCAGCTCGTCGGACTGACGGCTGGCCATGCCCGCTGGGGCCCCAGCATTGACGGTGTTGAGGACGTTGCTGCCGATGGGAGAGGTCATGGGATCAGCCCTCGCCCAGTGTCAGGGTCTTCATCATCATCTGCTTGGTGGTGTTCATGACCTCGACGTTGGCCTGGTAGGAGCGCGACGCGGAGATCATGTTGACCATCTCGTGCACCGGCTCGACGTTGGGCATGGTCACGTAGCCCTCGTCATTGGCCAGCGGGTGCTCGGGCCGGTACTCGAGGCGCATCGGGGTCGGGTCCTCGACCACCTCGCGCACCCCCACGCCGCCGATGCCGTGGGCGGCGGCGGCCCGGCTCTCGAACATGACCTGCTTGGCGCGGTAGGCCTCGCCGCCGGGGCCGGCCACGCTGTCGGCGTTGGCCAGGTTGCTGGCGGTGACGTTCATGCGCTGGGACTGGGCGCTCATGGCCGACCCGGCGATATCAAAGGCGGAAAACATCGACATGGAGGTAGCTCCTTACTCGGGCTGCATGGCGTTCTTGAGGCCCTGAATGCGACTGTTGAGGATGGTGAGGGCGGCCTGGTAGCGCACCGAGTTGTCGGCGAAGGCGGTGCGCTCGCGATCCATGTCCACGGTATTGCCGTCCAGGCTGGGCTGGTCGGGCACGCGGTAGAGCAGCCCGGCGTCGCCGTGAGGCAGACCCTGGCCGACGATATGCCGCTCCGAGGTGCGGGCCAGTGACAGGCCCTTACCGCTTCCATTGCCGTTCGCCACGGCCTGCTTCAGCTCGGCGGCGAAGTCCATGTCCCGCGCCTTGTAGCCTGGCGTGTCGGCATTGGCGATATTGCTGGCCAGCACCTTGTGGCGCTGCTGACGAAGCCCCAGCGCCTGCTGGTGGTAGTTGAACGCGGCCTCGAGCTGGTCGATCATCCCGGCGCTTCCTGTGCAAACGGCATTTGTTGACGATGCAGAATAGCCAGGCCGTCGTCAGCCCAAAGGGTCGAACAGCCCCGTGTTCCCCCTCCATTTCGGTTCTTTCTCGCGGGGCAGGCGTTCTAGAATGCCCTTGGCCCCTTGTCACCCGAGCCCGCCATGCCCCAAGCCTGCCGCCAGACCCGCACCCCCAACCGCCTGCCCCGCCTCCTGATGGCGGCGGCCCTGCTGCTGGCCAGCATGGCCTCGTCCGCGGACGAGGCCATGCTGGCCGAGGTACATGCCTTCCTCTATGACGAGGCGAACCGCCTGGGTGACGAAGTGGTGATCGAGGTGCGCCCCCCCTCGGCGCACCTGCCGGCCTGCAACTCCCCCCAGCCCTTCCTGCCCCATGCCGGCCAGCCGGTGATGGGGCGCGTCTCGGTGGGGGTGCGCTGCGGCGAGCAGGGCCGACAGGTGCGCTATCTGCAGGCCGAGGTGGGAGTCATCGGCGACTATCCGGTCGCCGCCCGGGACATGGCCGCGGGCACCCTCGTTACGGCTGACCTGCTGGAGACTCGTCGCGGCAACCTCAGCCGGCTGCCCCGGCATGCGATCCTCGACGCGGATGAGCTGCTGGGCCAGCAGGCCAGCCGCCCGATCCGCGCCGGCGAAACGCTGCAGGCGCATCAGTTCCAGGCCCCCACCCTGGTCGAACGCGGCCAGGCCGTGGTGGTCGAAGCTCAGGGGCCCAGCTTTCGAGTGACGCGCGAGGGAGAGGCACTGGAGCCGGGGGGCCATGGCGAGCGGGTGAGGGTTCGCTTCGGCAGCCGAGAGTTGGTGACGGCTAGGGTGGTTGGAAACGGCCGGCTGGTCGTGGACTTCTGACGGGCCCTTGGCTAGGCTGCCCCCTTCACCACATGGGCTAAAGTTCCCCGTCGACCGGCCGATATCAGAGGCAAGACCCCTGAACAGTGCACCGGTCAAGAGGCAATCATCTTGAAGATCGACAACCACAACCCGCTGATCCGCCCCGGTCAGGCCCAGCAGCGCGACGAGACCCAGAAGGTCAAGGGCGCTGATCAGCCGGGCTCCAAGGACGCCGGCCCCGCGGCCATGACCCACCTGAGTCAGCGCGCGGCCGATACCCGACAGGATATCGATACCGCCCGGGTGGAGGAGATTCGCGAGGCCATTCGCGAGGGCCGCCTGGAGATTCGAGCCGACCGCATCGCCGACGGGCTGATCGCCAGCGTGCGTGACCTGCTGGGGAACGACAAGGCATGAGTCTGGCCAGACTGCTGAGCGACCAGCAGGCACGCCTTAGCGAGCTGGTCCGGCTGCTCGAGCAGGAGCTGGAGGCGCTGACGGTCGGCCAGGTCGACGGCGAGCTGCTCAAGGGCATCGCCCGCCGGAAACGAGAGCTGCTGGCCGAACTGGAGCGGACGGAAACCCTGCGCCGCCAGGTACAGCAGCGGCTCGGCTATCCGATGGACCCGGCCGGCTCGCTGGCCGCGGCGAAGGATGCAAACTGCCTGGGCGCCTGGGAGGCCTGCTTGGCCGCCACCGAGCGGACTGCCCGCCTCAACGACCTGGCCGGCCAGCTGCTCGGCATGCGGCTGAAGCACAACCAGCAGATGCTCGACTTCATCCACGAGGTGTCGGAGAAGACCCTCTATGATCCCAGCGGGCGCTCCGGACGCCAGTCGGGCCGCCTCAGCACATCGGCCTGAGCATCGCCCTCACCGCCGCTTCGCCCCCCTCCCGCTATTTCCCACGCGCCTCCAGCCACGCCGCCAGCTCGCCCGTCGCCAGCGGGGGCGAGATGACATTCCCCTGCACCAGGGCGATGCCCAAGGCATCGACCGAGGTGCACTGGGCCTCGGTCTCCACGCCGACCGCCACCGTCTCCAGGCCCAGCGCCTTCAGCCCGGCCGTCATGGCGGCCAGCACCCTTTTCGACAGGGCCCGCCGGCCGAGCGCACTGACCAGCTCGCGGTTGAGCTTTGCCCGCGACAGGGGCAGTGATGCCAGGCGGGGCAGGGAAACGGGGGCCGTGCCGATATCGTCCACCACCAGGGAGACCCCCAGCTGGCGAAGCCGCTTGAGCAGGTGGACGTGGGCCTCGCCCATGAGCTCCAGTCCGCTCGCCTTGATCTCCAGGCTGAGCCAGTCCAGCGCCGTGGCCTGCTGGCGCAGGTAGTGGTCCAGCGGCCGTCCGTCGAAGACCGTCTGCTCGAGCATGGAGGGGTCGAGGTTGACCGACAGGCCGAGTCCGGCCAGTGGCGACCCCGCCTCATGCCACTGTCGGCGCTGTAGGATCACCCGCTCCACCACCCAGCGGTCCAGGCGAATCACCTGGTCCAGCTCCGAGGCCATGGGCAGGATATCGCGGGGGTAGAGCAGCCCCAGGCGAGGGTGCTGCCAGCGCACCAGCGCTTCCAGACCGAGGCACCGGCCACTGGCCAGATCGACCTGGGGCTGGTAGACGAGGTGGAAGTGCTGGCCCGGCGACAGCAGGGCCTCCTGAAGCTGACTCAGGAAGACCGCCCGCTCTTCCAGGCGACGCCGCAGGCGCGGTTCGAAGAACTCATGGTGGCCCGGGCCGGAGCGGACGGCGCGCCGCAGGGCCACCTCCGACTGCTCCATCAGGGCGACGTCATCCTCGGCATCATCGGGGTAGCGGGCGATACCGATCGAGGTAGTGAGCAGCTGCATCCTGCCGGCCAGGTGAAAGGGGGCATCCATGGCCTCCTGGAAACGTAGCGCCGCGGTCTGCAGGCTCTCGGGCGTCACCGGATGCTCGATCAGCCCCCCCCAGCGGGCCTTGCCGAACCAGGCCACGGTATCTTCCTGGCGGAAGGTCTGCCGGATTCGCCGGGCCACCTGACGGACCAGCTCCGCCTCCACTACCCCCTTGGCCGGCGACTGGAACGGATCGAGCTGGACAAGCAGCAGGGCGAGGCCCTGGTCGAGCCGATCCGCGCGCTCCATGGCATGGCGGAGGCGATCTTGGAAGAGCCCCTGGCTGGTCGAGCCGGTCAGCGCATCCTGCTCCGGGATCCCCGGCAGCTCGTCGCGTCGCACCAGGGTCAGCAGCCGCATCGTCGCATCATCGCTGCGGCCCACGGCCAGCAGCAGGTCGCCGGGCGGCGCATGGTCGGCGTCTGGCGATAGCTGATACCAGCTCACCGGCGCCCCCTCCTCGGCTGACGAGACAAGGGCCTCCCCCACCGGCAGCAGCTCGCTGGCCAACCGGCCACGCAGGGCGACCTCCGTCGATCCCACCAGCTCACAGAAGCGTGGATTGACCGCCTGGAGACGACCATCGCCATCCACCGTGGCCAGGCCAACCGGAGCACGCTCGAAGGCCAGCATCGCCTGGCGGGCCGGGTGGGCGGAAACGGCGCGGCGCCCCTTCCCGAAGGAGGGCGGCAAGGGCGGGCCAGAGGCATCGGAGGCCATGGCGTCTCCTGGGTAGGGGGGCTATATCCTGACTCTATCTAGTTTCGGCCCGGGGCGCTGAAACTTGATGAAGAAATCTTTCTTTTACTGAGTTGGATCATTCCCGAAAAACACGACGCCCCCGCAGGCCAGGCCTGCGGGGGCGTCGTTGCGATGGCCGGGGCCCTGGACGCTGAGCCCGGGCCCCGCCGATCAACTGCGGATCAGGTGGTCGAAGGCGCCGAGTGCCGCCTTGGATCCCTCGCCCATGGCGATGATGATCTGCTTGTAGGGCACGGTGGTCACGTCGCCGGCGGCGAAGATGCCGGGCACGCTGGTGGTGCCGTGGGCGTCGGTGATGATCTCGCCGCGCTCGGACATCTCCACCGGGGAGCCCTTGAGCCACTCGGTGTTGGGCACGAGGCCGATCTGCACGAAGATGCCTTCCAGGTCGAGCTTCCTGATCTCGCCGCTGGCACGTTCCTCATAGGTGAGGCCGTTGACGCGGGTGCCGTCGCCGTTCACCTCGGTGGTGCGGGCGCCGAGGATGATGTCGACGTTGGGCAGGCTCTTCAGCTTCTTCTGCAGCACGGCATCGGCGCGCATCTCGTCCATGAACTCGATCAGGGTCACGTGGCCGACGATGCCGGCCAGGTCGATGGCCGCCTCGACGCCGGAGTTGCCGCCGCCGATCACCGCCACGCGCTTGCCCTTGAAGAGCGGGCCGTCGCAGTGGGGGCAGTAGGCCACGCCCTTGTTGCGGTACTCGGCCTCGCCCGGCACGTTCATCTCGCGCCAGCGGGCGCCGGTGGCCAGCACCAGCGTCCTGCTCTTCAGGCTCGCCCCGGACTCGAACTGCACCTCGTGCTCGCCGCCCGGCTGGGCCGCCGGCACCAGCTTGACCGCACGCTGCAGGTTCATGATGTCGACCTCATACTCCTTGACGTGCTCCTCCAGCGCCGCGGCCAGCTTGGGGCCCTCGGTGTGGGAGACGGAGATGAAGTTCTCGATGGCCATGGTGTCGAGCACCTGGCCACCGAAGCGCTCGGCGGCAACGCCGGTGCGGATGCCCTTGCGGGCGGCGTAGACCGCCGCCGCGGCGCCGGCCGGGCCACCGCCCACCACCAGCACGTCGAAGGGGTCCTTCTCGTTGAGCTTGGAGGCCTCGCGCCTGGCGGCGCCGGTATCCACCTTGGCGAGGATCTGCTCCAGGCTCATGCGGCCCTGGTCGAAGGGCTCGCCGTTGAGGTAGATGCTGGGCACCGACATCACCTGGCGCTCCTCGACCTCGTCCTGGAACAGGGCGCCGTCGATGGCCACGTGGCGCACATTCGGGTTGAGCAGCGCCATCAGGTTCAGTGCCTGGACCACGTCGGGGCAGTTCTGGCAGGAGAGCGAGTAGTAGGTCTCGAAGCGCAGCTCGCCCTCGAGGCCCCGGATCTGCTCGATCACCTCGTCGGAGGCCTTGGGCGGGTGGCCGCCCACCTGCAGCAGCGCCAGCACCAGGGAGGTGAACTCGTGGCCCATGGGGATGCCGGCGAAGACGATGCCGGTCTCCTGGCCGGGGCGGTTCAGCGCAAACGACGGCCGGCGCGCGTCCTGGCCGTCGGTGCGCAGGGAAATCTTGTCGCACAGGGCGGCGATCTCGGTCAGCAGACCGTGCAGCTCCTGCGACTTGGCGCCGTCATCGAGGGACGCGACGATCTCGAACGGCTGGGTCACCTTCTGCAGATAGGCCTTGAGCTGGCTTTTCAGAGTGTCGTCCAACATGACAGCGGGTTCCTTCATGTGCGCGTAACGGGGTCACAAGGGGGCCGTGCGAACGCCGGAGGCGCCGCTCGAGGCGTGCTTGTGACGGTTCGAAGACACCCGGGCGGGGACGCCCGGGTGAGGCGGCGAGGCCCCGGGAGGGGCCTCGCGGCGGGAGCGAGTCGCTTAGATCTTGCCGACCAGGTCCAGGGACGGGGCGAGGGTCTCTTCGCCTTCCTTCCACTTGGCAGGGCACACTTCGTTCGGGTTGGCGCGAACGTACTGAGCGGCCTTGACCTTGCGCAGCAGCTCCTCGGCGTTACGGCCGATGTTGCCGGCGTTCAGCTCGATGATCTGGATCTTGCCATCCGGGTCGACGACGAAGGTGCCACGGTCGGCCAGCCCGGCTTCCTCGATCAGCACCTCGAAGTTGCGGGAGATCTGCAGGGTCGGGTCGGCGATCATCGGGTACTGCAGCTTGCCAATGGTCTCGGAGCTGTCGTGCCACGCCTTGTGGGTGAAGTGGGTGTCGGTGGAGACGCTGTAGATCTCGACGCCCATCTTCTTGAACTCTTCGTACTTGTCCTGCAGGTCGCCCAGCTCGGTGGGGCAGACGAAGGTGAAGTCGGCCGGGTAGAAGAAGAAGATGCTCCACTGGCCCTTGAGGCTCTCTTCAGTGACGTCAACGAACTCACCGTTGTGGTAGGCGGTGGCCTTGAACGGCTTGACTTCGGTGTTCAGCAGGGACATTCGACAATGCTCCTTTCGACTTTGGTATGAGGGGTGACCGAGATACGGAGCGCATGGTAGCCCGCATCTCCCGATAGCGTAAATTGAATGGTGCCATCGAACTGATAATTCAACCCTATGGAGATGACGAGCGGAGGTCAGCCGATGCGTACCGCCTCACCCTGGCGGTCCAGCGCCAGGAACTGATCGACGTTGCCCATCTTGAGCGACTCCACCATGCGCTCGAGCTGGGCCTCGGCCTGCTCCGCGCTCGGCGCCTCGCCGCCGCGGCCGGAGAGGGCGCCGACGAAGACGATGTCCCACTCGATGCCCGTCTCCCTCGACTCCGCCACCAGGGCGGCCATGTCGCTGAGCTCCTCCGGGGCCTTGTCGACGCAGAGTGCCGGGGTCAGCACGCCGCCGACGCCCTGCTCGAAGTGCCGGCGCTGCTCGGCGGTGGGGTTGTCCGGCAGCTCGGCGCGGGTGAAGACGAAGAGCAGGCGCTGGGCGTCGGGCTGCAGGCGAGCCTCGCTGACCAGGTCGGCAAAGTTGGTGATGGACACGAAGGCCTCCAGGGCAAGGGTGGGGAATGAGCGCCAGCCTGACCCCTTTCGCCCGAGGGCTCAAGGGGCAGGCTGGCGGATCGGCCGAGTCAAGATGGCGGGGGCAAGACTCAGCCGTGGCGGGCGCTGAGGATATGGTGCAGGCCGGAGCACTCCACCAGGGGGTCGTCGCAGTTGACGACGATGTCCGAGTGGGCCAGCACGAAGGCCTTGCCGGTGATGGTGTTCTCCACCACGGTGTGCGGCCCTTCCCGATGGGTGCCGGTAAAGGTGCCGATGAAGCCGGTCTCGCGCAGGGAGACGGTCTCCAGCCGATCCCCGGGGCGGATGCGCCCTTCGTGGTTCATCAGCGCCAGGCGCGCCGAGGTGCCGGTGCCGGTGGTGCTGCGGCAGATCACCCCCGGGTGCACGTAGGTGGTGGAGCGGGAGCGGTAGAAGTCATCGGCCACCTGCTCCACCGGCCCCATGAAGTGCAGGAAGGGCAGCGGCCCCACGTCGCCCAGGGTGTAGTGGGAGAAGCCGCGCTCCGCCTGGATCGCCTCGACGATGCGGTGGGCGCAGTCGGCCAGCGCCCGCTCCTCCTCGCGTACCAGCGAGAAGCCCAGCTCGGTGGCGTCCACCAGGGCGTAGAAGCCGCCGCTGTAGGCCACCGAGTAGGTGACCTCGCCGAGGGTGGGCACATGGATCGTCGCCCGGTAGGTGTCGATGTAGCTGGGCAGCCCCTCGCAGGTGATCGCCTCCACCACCCCGTTCTCCACCCGGGCCTCGATCTTCACCCGCCCCGCCGGGGCCTCCAGGGTGAAGTGCTGCACCCCTTCCCGCTTGGGCACGATGCCGGCCTCGAGCACCGCGGTGGCGGTGCAGATGGTGTTGGAGCCGGAGTAGATGGGGTAGCCCATCACCTCCATGATGATGTAGCCCGCGGCGGCTTCCGGGTCGGTGGCCGGCACGATCAGATCCACCGACATCTCGGGAACGCCGTGGGGCTCGAAGAGCAGCAGCTTGCGCAGGCCGTCGGCGTCGTCACGCAGGTAGTGCATCTGCTCGCGCACGGTGTCACCGGGCAGCGGGTCGATGCCGCCGAGCACGATGCGGCTGACGTCGCCGCCGGCGTGGGTGTCCATCAGGCGCAGGGTGAGGGCCCCGGGGGCCGGTGACGGGTTCATGACGGGCGCTCCGCTTGGGGAGTGGCAAGGGCGAACGGGGCACCGTGCTCGTCCCACTGGGCATCGGGGACGATGACGATCTTGCCCAGGAAATTGCTGCCGCGGCTGACGAAGTAGCGCTCGGCGGCGTGCAGCTCGGAGAGCCTGAAGGCGGCATGGAGCACCGGCTTGAGTTCGCCGGAGCGAATCCATTCGACCAGCTGCTCGGCCTCCTCGCGGGTGCCGTGGGAGACGCCGAAGATCTGCACCTGATAGAGGTAGATGCGCGTCCAGAGGATCTCCGAGATGTTGCCGCCGCTGGCGCCGGCAATGGAGAGCCGCGGATAGGTGGTCCGCGCCTTCATGTCGTGGATCATGGTGTCGATGAACAGGTCTGTCATCTCGCCGCCGACCAGGTCCATCACCGCGTCGATGGGCGCGCCGCCGGTGGCCTCCAGCACCCGCGCAACGAAGCTCCCGAGGTCACCGCGGTCGATCACCGCCTCGGCGCCCAGCGCCTTCAGCGCATCGGCCTTCTCCGGCTGGCTCACCGCATAGGGAATCGCCCCGACGATGCGACAGAGCTGGATCAGCGCGGTGCCCACCCCGCCGCTGGCCCCGCTGACGAGAATTCGTTCACCCGCGCTAACTCGGGCGGACGTCATCATATGGTAGGCGGTCTGGTAGGAGCACATGCCCAGGGCGGCCAGCTCGGCATCGGCAAGCGCCGGGTTGGGCACGTGGTGGAACTGGTCCGCGGGCACGGCGACGTACTCGGCGAAGCCACCGTCGGCGCCGTGGCCGTAGTAGTCCGGGGTCAGGTTGATGTCGCGGCGGGCATCGGCATAGAGGTTGAAGTCGAGCAGGCCGCGCTCGCCGATCCGCGCCGGATCGACGCCCTCGCCCACCGCCGCCACCCGCCCGGCGATATCGGCGCCCTGGATGCGCGGGAAGGTCAGGGTCGGCTCGCCGCCCATGGCAAAGGAGGTCACCTGGCCCTTCTTCACCGGGTAGAGCCCCTCGCGGGCCTTGCGGTCGGTGTTGTTCTTGGCGGTGGCGGTGACCCGCACCAGCACCTCGCCCGGCCCGGGGCGGGGAACGGGCACATAGTCACGGTAGACCAGCTGGTCGATGTCGCCATGGCCGGTCAGCAGCATGGCCGACATGGTGGCGGGTAGGGTCGCATCGCGGGGTTCGCTTGCCATCTGCTGCCTCCTCTGTGGGGGCCCCGGGACAGGGACACGGGGCGTGGATCCAGTGCGAGACGATAGCAGACCTTGGGGGCGCGACCCGAGAGCCCCCGGGGCCGATCGGGGCGATTTTATTTTCCGTTTTCGGGCCCTGGAGTTGGGGTTTTTGCTGCCCGGTGACGCGGCGTCATCCAGGGCCGTTGAGACGCCGGACGCATCGCGGCTTGGCATCCCTGCCGGTATCGACGAAGCTGCACCAGATCCCCACCCGACAGGAAGCGTGCTCGATGCCAGGCCGCCCCGCCCGTTCCGCCACGACAACCACCCCGGCCCCGATCGATCCCGCGGACTGCCTGGCGGCACTGAGCCGTGGCGGCAGCGCCCTGCTGGGGGCCGAGCACTGGGCCGACGGGGTCGACCGGCTGCTGGCGGAGATCGGCCACGCCACCGGGGCGAGCCGCGTCTGGATCTTCCAGCTCCTGGAGGTACAGGCCGACGCGGTGGTCCAGGACTATGTCTTCGAGTGGGCCGCGTCGGCGCGCTATCGGCAGCTGGACCAGCGCCGCTTCCGCTTCTTCTCCTCGTCCCTCGAGGATCCGCTCTATCGCCGGCTGGTCGAGGAGCGACAGGCGGGGAAACGTCACGACCTTTGCGTTCCCGCCATGCCGTCGGGGCCGCTACGCACCAACCTCGAGAGCCAGGCGATCCGGTCCATGGCCACGGTGCCCATCTTCGTCAACGGCCAGTGGTGGGGCACCCTGGGCATCGACGACTGCGAGCGCGCCGTCGGCTGGCAGGGGCCCCGGGCTCGACCTGCTCGAGGCCGCCGGCCAGCTGATCGCGGCCGCCCTCTACCGCTACCAGCTGAACCACCGTTCCCGCCAGATCGAGCTGTTCCACAAGGTGGCCGACTGCGGGGTCTGGGAGGTCAGCCTGCGCAATGGCCGGGTATGGTGCTCCCAGGCGCTCAAGGCGACGCTGGGCTACCCGGAGACCTACCCGCGCGTTCCCCTGCGTCGCCTGCTCGCCCGGCTCCATCCGGTGGATCGCGCCGGGCTTTGGACGGCGCTGAGGCGCGTGCGGGGCGGCGACGGAAGCGCCCAGTTCCGCCTGGATGCCCGGCTGCGGCTCGCCGGCCACGCCTGGGTCTGGCACGAGATCATCGCCGAGTTCCAGCATGACGAGCAGGGACGGCCGGTCGCCATCGCCGGCCTGCTGCTCGATATCAGCCGGCGCAAGCAGCACGAGGAGCAGGCGCTGGCCGCCTCCCAGCTCGACGCCCTGACCGGCGCCCTCAACCGCCGCGGCCTGGCGCGACACCTCGAGGGGGCGGAGCAGGACGCGATGGACCGCCACCTCATCCTGCTGGATATCGACCACTTCAAGCAGATCAACGATACCCACGGCCACCCGGTCGGCGACGCCCTGCTGCGCCTGATGGTGAAGCGGCTTCGCCACGAGCTTCGCCCGGATGACTGCCTGGTGCGCCTGGGCGGCGAGGAGTTCGCGGTGCTGATCAGCGGCATGCAGGACGACCAGGCCCTGGCGCTGGCCGAACGGCTGCGGCGGCGCGTCGCCGAGGCGCCCTTCCACGTGGACGTGCCAGGGGGCGGCCAGGCTCGCGTCGCGATGTCGATCAGCCTGGGGATCGCCCGCCAGTCCGGCGATGCCCCCGACCCGCTGGGGCAGATGATGGCGCAAGCCGACCGGGCGCTGTACGCCGCCAAGCATGCCGGTCGCAACCGGGTCCTCACGCATGCCGCCGAGCCATTCCCTCAGGAGCAGCAGCGGGCGTGCTGACGCATCGGGGCAGATGCCAACTCATGGGCCCTTCAAGGGGAGCGACAACGGTTTATTCACGCGTTACTGATGAACCTGGCAGTTGTAAACACTGGACTGATTTTCCCGATCACGAACATGCGGTGGGCTGTCAGTCGACGTAGGTCAGGTTGGTCTCCCAGCTCTCGCTGCTGATCTCGATGGCCGCCTTTACCGCCGCCTCGTCGCCCGCCTGGAAGGCGGCATAGATCGCCCGGTGGTCCTTCAGGGCGACCTCCGGAAGCGTCTGCATGGAGGTTTCCAGGGCCGCCTCGATCAGCTGGATCAGGGTCTCGCCCACCCGGATGGTCATCGGGTTGTGGGTCGCCTGAAGGATCGCCCGGTGGAAGGCGACATCGTGACGCGCCGTCTGCTCCCCGTTGGCGATCGCCGTGGCCATGGCCTCGATGCTCCGCCCGATGCGCACGTGGTCCTCCGGCCGGGCATTGTGCATGGCCTGCAGGGTATAGGCCGGCTCGAACATCCTGCGGAACTCGAGCACGTCTCGCGTCATGCCCCGGGCCAGGATCATGCCGAAGGCCATCGGGTCCACCAGGGGGGCGCCCGGTTCGCGGCAGATCATGGTGCCCTGCCCCCGCTTGACCTCCACGATGCCGATCGCCTGGAGCATCTTGATGGCCTCGCGAACGCTCGACTTGCCGATCCCCAGGCTCTGGGTCAGTTCGGTCTCCGACGGCAGGTAATCGCCCGGCTGGAGTTCACCGCGAATCAGCGCCGCCTTGATGCGTTCCAGCAGCTGCAGGGCGACGGAGCTGCGGTCGATGGAGCTGCCGAAACTCTCCATGGAAGTGAGCGGCAGGGTGGGCTGGCGTTTCAGGCTCATGCTGGCGTCTCGTGTTGGCGTGGCGTGCCGCATCGAAGCGAATTTTGATTTGTCGATGCCGAAATGGTTGGACGTTCTGTCATTTCCCGCTTGCAGACGACTCGAGATCGAGTCTAGCATGGGTTCAGACAACAGACATCTGATGTCTGAACACTGAAGCGGCATCGCGGGCCCAGTCCCCCATGCCCGATACGGTGACAACAATGACAAGAGCCAGGACAAGCGCCCGAGTGGTGGTCCTCACCACCGGCGGCACCATCGCCAGTAGCCCGGATGATTCCGGCCGCAATCGGTCAGGGGCGCTGCAGGGTGACGTGCTGATGAGCCGGGTTTCGCTGCCGGAAGGTGCGGCCATCGACGTCGAGGTCCGCTCCCTGCTGCAGAAGCCCAGCAATGCCATCACCCGCGATGACCTGATGCGCCTGCGCCAGGAGTGCCAGGCCCTGGCCGAGTCCTCCGAGGTGGCGGGCATCGTCATCACCCATGGCACCGACACCCTCGAGGAGACCGCCTACTTCCTCGATATCACCCTGCCGGCCTCCCCCACCATCGTGCTGACCGGCTCGCAGCGTGCCCCCCACGAGCCCGGCACGGATGCCTTTCGCAACATCGCCGACGCCGTGATGGTCGCCGCCAGTGAAGAGGCCCGTGGCCTCGGCACCCTGGTGGTGTTCAACCAGTCGATCTTCTCTGCCCGGCAGGTGCGCAAGGTCAGCAGCTTTCAGGTGAACGGCTTCGCCGCGCCGGAGGCCGGCCCGCTCGGCTATGTCGACGGGGCAAGAGTGAGCGTCGCGATGCGTCCCGCTCGCGTCGAGAGGCTGGGGCTCCCCGCCGACGCCGCGCTGCCGAGGGTCGACATCCTGCCCGCCTATCTGGACGCCTCGCCCGCCCTGCTGGAGGCCGCCGTGGCGGGGGGGGCCGCCGGGCTGGTGATCGACGGCCTGGGGCGCGGCCATGTCCCCCCGGACTGGCTGGATGTCATCCCGCGCATTACCGCGCAAGGCATCCCGGTGGCGATCGTCAGCAGCTGCCCCAGCGGGCCGGTCCACGCCAGTTACGAATTCATGGGCAGCCTCGCGAGCCTGGAGGCGGCCGGCGTCATCGCCGTCCCCGACCTGAGCGCCCGCAAGGCCCGCCTTGCCCTGTCGGCCCTCCTCGCCTCCACGAAGGGCGAGGTCGCCGCACCACTGCGAACCCTGACGGCCTGAGCATGGCCGGCAACATGCTCCGCCTGGCCGCGTCAGGCTGAAAGGGCCCGTACCGAGTGCGGGTGACGCCGGGTGACGCCGGTGTCGAACGTCACGCGAAGATGCACACCAACAACCCAACAAGGTGCTGACAATGAAGAGCAAACTGACCAAGGTGTCACTGGTGGCGGCGATTGCCGCCGCGTCCTTCGGCATGAGCCAGGCACAGGCCGCCGAGTACACCTTCAGCTTCGCCCACGTCCTGATCGAGGATACGCCCAACGGGCAGGCAGCACTTCGCTTCAAGGAGGAAGTCGAGGAGAAATCCGAGGGACGCATCGAGATCAACGTGCTGCCCGCGGCCCAGGTCGGCGGCGACGTGGAGATCATCGAGCAGATCCAGATGGGCCTGGTCGATATCGGCATCCCGCCCACCGCCACGCTCGGCAACTTCGAGCCGCGCATGCAGATCCTCGACCTGCCGTTCCTGATCGCCGACTACGACACCATGGTGTCGACCCTGGATGGCGACGTGGGACGCGAGATCCTGGACACCCTGAGCGGCCACAACATGTATGGCGTGAACTTCTGGGGCGCCGGCTTCCGCCACATGACCAACAACGTGCGGCCCATCCATGGGCCCGAGGACCTCGGCGCCATCCGCATGCGCACCATGCAGGCGCCGATCATCATCTCCACCTACGAGAACTACGGCGCCAACGCCACCGCCATGGCCTTCACCGAGGTCTACAACGGCCTGCAGCAGGGGGTCGTCGCCGGCCAGGAGAACCCGCTGGCCAACATCTACACCATGCGCTTCCACGAGGTACAGGACTACCTGTCGCTGACCAACCACGCCTATCACGCCTACGCGGCGGTGATCAACCAGGACTCCTGGGACTCGCTGCCCGAGGATCTGCAGGCCGTGATGCTCGAGGCCTTCGACAACGGACGTACCGCCTCACGCGAGCTGACCCTGCAGGACGAGCAGACCATCCTCGAGGCCATCCGGGACGAGATCGCGATCAACGAGATCACCCCCGAGGCGCGCGAGGCTTTCATCGAGGCCAGCATGCCGGTGCACCAGGAGTACGAGAGCGTGGTCACCACCGAACTCCTGCACAAGGTCTATGACGCGGTGGGTATCGAGTACTGATCCCGCCTTCCCCTTCGATGTCACTCTAATCCGGTGCACTCACCATGTTTGAAGCACTCAACAAGGTGATTGATTTCCTGGAGAGTGTGGCGATGGTCGCGTTCATGTCGATCGCGACCATCATTACCACCATTCAGGTCGTCTATCGCTACGGCTTCAATGGCTCGCTGTTCTGGGCCGAGGAAGTCGTCATCTACTCCATCATCTGCATGAGCTTCGTGGGGGCCAGCATGGGGGTCAGGCACGGCGTGCATATCTCCGTCGACGTGCTCAACGCCTTCGTGTCGCCGGCCATCAACCGCTGGTTGCATATCATCGCCGCCGTGCTGGGCATCGCCTTCGCCGGCTTCCTGGTCTATTACGGCTTCCACCTCTACTTCAACACGCTGGGACGCGGACAGCTGACGGCCGCCCTGCGCCTGCCCATGGCCTGGTTCTACCTGCCCATCGGCATCTCCGGCATCCTGCTGATCCTGCGCTACCTGTGGGTCATCCATGAGGCCTGGACCAAGCCGCCGGTCACTCTTGCCGAAGAGCTTGCCGCCGAGAAAGACAAGCTCGTCTAACGACTGGAGACCCACATGATCACGGCACTTCTTCCCCTGTTCTTCGCGGTGCTGCTGCTGGGGCTGCCGATCTTCGCGGCGCTGGCGTTCTCCGTCTTCCTGGCCATCGAGTTCTTCGGCAACACCAACCCGGTCATCGTGCCGATGCGCATGTTCACCGGGATGAACAACTTCTCGCTGATGGCCATCCCGTTCTTCATCCTGGCCGCCGAACTGATGCGCATCGGCGGCCTCTCGGACCGGCTCATCAACCTGGCCAAGGCGCTGGTCGGCTGGGTACCGGGGGGCCTGGCGGCGGCCACCGTGCTCTCCTGCCTGTTCTTCGGGGCGATCTCGGGCTCCAGCCCCGCCACGGTGGTGGCCATCGGCTCGATCATGTTCCCGGCCCTGGTGGCCGCGGGCTACGACAAGCGCTTCGCCATCGGCCTGATCGCCACCGCGGGCACCCTGGGGCCCATCGTGCCGCCGAGCATCGCGCTGATCATCTATGGCTCGGTGACCGGCACATCGGTCGGCCGGCTGTTCGCGGCGGGCCTGCTACCGGCCATCCTGATCGGCTCGCTGCTGATCGCCTACTGCATCGTCTACTCGTCGTTCAAGGGCTACGAGCGCTCGCCGTTTCCGACCCTGCGCCAGGTCGGGTCCGCGTTCAAGTCGGCCGCCTGGGGCCTGGGCCTGCCGTTCATCCTGCTCGGCGGCATCTACAGCGGCGTCTTCACCCCCACCGAGTCCGCCGCGGTGGCCTGCATGTACGGGCTGTTCGTGGGCATGGTGGTCTACCGCACCATCGATTTCCGGGACCTGATCGGCACCCTGCGCAGCTCCGGCCTGATCTCGGCCACCCTGCTGCTGATCACCGCCGGCGCCTCGGCCTTCTCGTGGCTGCTGGCGATCACCGGCACCCCGACCCAGCTGGCGAGCCAGGTGCTTTCCCTCACCGATGATCCCTTCCAGGTGATGGCGCTGTTCAACGTGGTGATGATCATTGCCGGCTTCTTCCTCGACAGTGCCTCGGCGATCATCGTGCTCTCGCCGCTGCTGCAGCCGATCGCCGCCCAGGTCGGCGTGGATCCGGTCCACTTCGGTGTCATCACCCTGGTCAACTTCTCCGTCGGCATGATCACCCCGCCGGTCGGGCTGAACCTGTTCGTGGCCATGGCGATCTCGAAGATGTCGCTGCAGGAGGTCTTCAAGGCCTGCCTGCCGCTGATCCTGATCATGCTGATCGCCCTGATGGTCATCACCTACGTGCCCTGGATCAGCACCTGGCTGCCATCGCTGCTCTACTGAGGAGGCCGACCATGCACACGACGAGTTCATCCCTGGCCGGCGCGGTCGACGGCGCGCGCTTCTGGGCCGATCTCGAGGCCCAGGCCCGGATCGGCGCCCTCTCCCCTCGCGGCATCCGCCGCCTGGCCCTGGACGACCAGGACAATCGCGCCCGGCTGTGGCTGATGGCGCAGGGCGAGGCGCTCGGCTGCAGCGCCCACTACGATGCCCTGGGCAACGTCTTCCTGCGCCGGGAGGGGCAGGAGCCGACGCTGGCCCCGCTGCTGATCGGCAGCCACCTCGACAGCCAGCCCAGCGCCGGCGCCTACGACGGCACCCTGGGCGTGGTGGCCGGCCTGGCGGTCCTGCGCACCCTGTCGGAGCAGGGCATTGCCCACCGGCAGCCGGTGGAGGTGGTCTCCTGGACCAACGAGGAGGGGGCGCGCTTCGCCCCCGGGGCCTCCGGCTCCTCCTGGTTTGCCGGCGGACGCGACGCCAAGACGATCCTCGCCGCGCGGGACGACGCGGGGATCACCTTCCAGGCGGCGCTGGCCGACTGCCTGGCGCTGCTGGAGGCCCACGGCGCCCGCTTCCGCTCCGCGCCGGTGGTGCCCCACGCCTTCCTGGAGCTGCATATCGAGCAGGGCCCGGTGCTGGAGGAAAAGGGCGCGCCGGTGTGTGTCGTCACCGGCATCCAGGGCGTCCACTGGTACGAGGTCGAGGTCGACGGCCAGGCCAACCATGCGGGCACCACGCCGGAGGCGTCGCGTCGCGATGCCTTCATGGGCGCCCACGCCCTGGTCGGCGCCCTGAAGGCGGCCGTGGCGGCCCACGACGACCAGGTGCGCTTCACCATCGGCAAGTTCGCGCTGTCGCCCAACTCGGTGAACACCATCCCCCAGCAGACCCGTTTTACCATCGACCTTCGCCACCCCGACCCGACGGTGCTGGAGGCGCTGGATGCGGCCTTCCGGCAGCTGGCACAGCGGGAGTGGTCCGGCTGCACGGCCCGCCTGGAAGCAACCTCACGGGTGGCCCCGGTGGCCTTCGATGACGCCCTGGTCGCCGTGCTCGACGAGGCCGTCAAGGCGCACTGGCCGCAGGCTCCGCGGCTGGTGTCCGGGGCCTTTCACGACGCCATCCACCTCGCCCACCTCTGCCCCACGGCGATGCTCTTCACCCCCTGCCGCGCGGGCATCAGCCACCACCCCGATGAACACATCGAGCGCGCCGACGCCGAGGTTGCCGTCCGCACCCTGATGCACGCCGTCGAGACGCTGCTCATGACAAGGAATGACTGAAATGACCCAGACCATTGACGCGGCCGTGGCCGCCCAGGGCCTCACCCTGCCCGCGATCCCGCGCCCCCGCGGCGCCTTCCTGCCCTGGTCGCGGCTGGGCAACCAGCTGTTCCTGGCCGGCCAGATCTGCGAGCGGGGCGGCGAGGTCCTCTACCCCGGCAAGGTGGGTGCCGAGTTCGACCTCGAGACCGGCAAGCTGGCCGCCCAGGCCTGTGCCCTCAACCTGCTGGCCTCGCTCAGCGATGCGGTGGGCGGCGACATGAGCCGGGTCGTGCGCTGCGTGCGCATGAACGGATTCGTCAACGTGGCGCCCGGGTTCCACGACGTGCCGCTGGTGATCAACGGCGCCTCGGAGCTGTTCATCGCGCTGTTCGGCGAGCATGGACGCCATGCCCGCACCGCCATCGGAGTCGCCACCCTGCCCGGCAACGCCGCCGTCGAAGTCGAATCGATCTTCGAGATTCGCGACTGATCCCAAGGAAGCCCGCCATGACCGATTCTCCCCTGAAGCGCCCGCTCCGCGAGCAGTACGCCGGGCTGCGCAGCGGCACGCTCACCGCCACCCATCTGGCCGAGGCCTCCCTGGCGGCCCATCAGGCCCGAGGCGAACATGACCATGCCTACCTGACCTGGAACGGCGAGGCCGCGCTGGCCTTCGCCCAGGCCACCGATGCGGTGATCCGCCAGGGCGGGGATGCCGGGGCCCTGATGGGCATCCCCGTCTCCATCAAGGACATCTATGCGGTACCGGGCCTGCCGACCTACGCCGGCTCCTCGCAGCGGCTGCCCCAGACGTGGGAACAGCCCGGCCCCATGGTCTCCGCCCTGCTCGCCCAGCTACCCAGCGTCATGGGCAAGACCCACACGGTGGAGTTTGCCTTCGGCGGCCTCGGGACCAACGCCCACTGGGGCGCGCCACGCAATCCCTGGGATCTCAAGGATCACCGCACGCCCGGCGGTTCCAGCGCCGGTGCCGGCGTATCACTGGTGGGCGGGACCGCGAGCCTGGCCCTGGGCACCGATACCGCCGGCTCGGTGCGCATCCCCGCCGCCATGACCGGGGTGGCAGGGCTCAAGACCACCGCCGGCCGCTGGCCGACGAACCAGATCGTGCCGCTCTCCAGCACCCTGGATACCCCGGGCCTGCTGGCCCACCGCGTGGACGATCTGGCCTTTGCCTTCGATGCCCTCGATGGCGCGCTGACCCGTCGCGCCGCCCGCGTCCCAGCGCCGCCGGTGCTGGCCGATCTCACCTTCGGCGTGCCCAGCGCCTTCTTCTGGGACGACTGCAGCCCCGGGGTTGCCGAGGCCGTCGAGGCGGCCATCCGTCGGCTCGAGGCCGCCGGGGCCCGCGTGGTCACCCTGGACCTGCCCCATACCGATGAGGCCTACACGCTGTTCCAGCAGGGGGGGCTCGCCGCAGCCGAACTGGCGGCCCTCCTCAAGACCGAGCTGCCCGAGATGATCGAGGCCCTGGACCCCAATGTCGCCGCCCGGGTCAAGGCCGCGGACGACATGCCGGCCTGGGAGTACGTCCGCCGCCGCGCCGTCATCGACAAGCTGACTGCCGCGGCCGCGACGCGCCTGGCCGACGTGGACGCCATGCTCACCCCCACCGTGGCGATCACGCCCCCCACCCTGGAGAGCCTGCTCCCCGAAGGCGCCTACGCCCGGGCCAACATGCAGGCGCTGCGCAACACGGTGATCGCCAACTTCATGGGGCTCTGCGGATTGACCCTGCCGGCCGGCAAGGACGGTGCCGGCATGCCGGTCGGGCTGCAGGTGCTGGCAGGCCCCTGGCAGGACGCCCGGCTGCTGGCCATCGGCCAGGCCATCGAGGAGCAGTTGGGCACCGGCCCCGACCTGCTCGGGGAGCCGCCGGCCCCCTGATCCTCCGTTTTGCCGGAGCGCTCACGCCACCCTTCACGCAGCAGGTCAGTCAGGAGTGGAAGACAGATGACCGATTGGACCCGGATGACCCTGGCAGGCTTTCAGCGCGGACTCGCCCGCGGCGAGTTCTCGCCTCTCGACTGGTGGCGGGCTTGCCGGGAGCGCATCGATGCCCGGGACCCCACCGTCCAGGCCTGGGAGTGCCTGGCCCCCGAGCCCGCCATCGCCGCGCAGGATGGCGGGCCCCCTCACGCGCCCCTTGGCGGCGTCCCGGTGGGCATCAAGGACATCATCGACACGACCCGACTGCCTACCACCTGGGGTACCCGGGGCTATCACCGGGTCGACCGCGCCGACATGGACGCGGCCATCGTCACCCAGCTGACGCGCCTCGGCGCCCTGCCCATGGGCAAGACGGTGTCGACCGAGTATGCCTACTTCCAGCCCAGCAAGACCCGCAACCCCCACGACCCGACACGCACCCCGGGCGGCTCCTCGAGCGGCTCGGCGGCCGCCGTCGCCGCCGGCATGGTGCCCGTGGCGCTGGGCACCCAGACCGTGGGCAGCATCATCCGCCCCGCCAGCTACTGTGGCGTCGTGGGGTTCAAGCCCACCCACGGCACGCTGAGCGTCGCCGGCCTGAAGGCACTCGCCCCGTCACTGGACACCCTGGGCTGGTTCACTCGGCACCTGGAGGACACCCGCACGCTGTTCACCGCCCTCACCGGCAGTCCCCCGATCCGCGCCCTGACGCGGCTCGACGGCCTGCGCGTCGGCCTCTGCCGGGTGCCCGGCACGCATTCGCCGTCGCCGGAGACCGCCGCCGCCCTGGAAGGCGCCCGCGAGAAGATGGCCACCCTTGGCGCCGAGATCGGCACCGCCGGGCTGGGCGCGTCATTCGATGAGCTCGTGACGCATCAGCAGGTCATCCTGGCCTACGAGGCCACCCGTGCCCTGGCCAGCGAGCGTGAGCGCTTCGAGGCATCGATGAGCCCGGCCTTGGTCGCGCTGCTGGACGAGGGACAGCGCCTCTCCCTGGCGGATTACTGGGCGTCTCGGCAGGCCGCCGACCGGGCCAGGTTCACGCTCTCGCAACAGCTTGCCGCGCGCTTCGACGTGCTGCTTGCCCCCAGCGCCCCGGGCGTGGCCCCGGAAGGCCTCGCCAGCACCGGCGACCCGATCTACTCGCGAGTCTGGACCCTGCTGGGGGTGCCCTGCGTGAACCTGCCACTGCACTGGACGCCCCAGGGGCTGCCCGTCGGCGTGCAGCTGATCGCCGACCGCTACCAGGATCAGCGGCTGCTGAGTATCGCCAGCGCCCTGATGCCCTGAGTCGTTCCCACAGCAAGGAGATGCCGCCATGGCCCATCCGACGCCCATCAAGACGATCCACGGCCAGCACTGCCATCACGGCTGGAACCGCACCAACGCCCCCGTCGCGACGGTGGCCCCCGGGACCACGCTCTCCTTCGAGTGCCAGGACGCCGCCGGCGGCTACTTCACCCGCGACTCGATGGCCGCCGATGTCACGAGCATGCCCTTCGAGCGGCTCAATCCCGTCACCTGGACGGCGCCGGCTATGGGGTGTTCACGGGCATCGGGCCCGACCTGATGACCGGGGCTCGCCAGGCGGTGGCAGGCGCCATCGACTGGCTGGGCAAGACGCGCAACCTGCCGGCCGAGCAGGCCTACATGCTCTGCTCGGTGTGCGGCGACCTGCGCATCAGCGAGATCGTCGATGCACCCAACTGGGTGGTGGCCTTCTACCTGCCGAGGATCGTCTTCGAGTAGAAAAGGAAGTCTCGTGACTCCCGCTGGCTCCAACCGATCAAGGGCTGGAGGTTGGGGGAAATCTCGGGGGGGTCCTGGGAACGATATGCAAGAAAAAAGAAAAAAAGGCCCACGATATCGTCGTAGGCCCTTGAATTCGTGGCGCGCCCGGCAGGACTTGAACCTGCGACCCTCGGCTTCGGAGGCCGATACTCTATCCAGCTGAGCTACGGGCGCACATGGCCCGGCGCAGGCGCCAGGCGGACGACATCCTAACCGCCAGGCGGGCGCCTGTCCAGCGCCCGTCTGCCTGCCCGGGGGGGTCCTCTCATGCCAATGGCGGGGGGCACGGCATTTTCCAGCCGTACGGGATGCCGGTATACTGTCCGGCACTGTGCGCGTCATGGCGTCTCGGCCGTGGTGATGGCCCGCTCGCGACGTCGCCACACGCCGTTTTCATTACAGGACCGTCAAGAGGTGGTGAGAGTGAAATCCAGCAAGCTGATCATGGGGTGCCTGGCCACCCTGGGCATGACCGCCGGCATGGCCTCCGCCCAGGCCGAGGTCGACCGTGACGCCATCGCCGAGCGTCTCAAGCCGGTGGGCCAGGTATGCCTGCAGGGCGAGGACTGCGGCACCGCTTCCGCGGCAGCGGCGGCTCCCGCCGACGCCAGCACCGGCGGCATCGACGGTGGCGATATCTACAACCGCGTCTGCATGGCCTGCCACGAGACCGGTGCCGCCGGTGCTCCGGTGCGCAGCGATGCCGACGCCTGGGCGGCCCGCGTCGATCAGGGCTGGGATACGCTGCTCGACCACTCCATCAACGGCTTCAACGCCATGCCCGCCCGTGGCGGCAACCCCAATCTCTCGGATGACGAAGTCGCCGCGGCTACCGCCTACCTGGTGGAGCCGGTGATGGACGTGCCGGAACTCGGTGGCGGTGCCGATGAGGCCCCGGCCGAGGAAGCTGCTGCCGATGAGGCCGCTTCCGACGAGGAGCAGGTCGCCGAGGCAGCAGATGATGCCGCGGCCGCCGACGAGCCTGCCCATGCCGGCATCGATGGCGAGGCGATCTACAACCAGGCCTGCATGGCCTGCCACATGACCGGTGCCGCCGGCGCCCCGATCAAGGGCGACGCCGATGCCTGGGGCCCGCGCCTGGAGCAGGGCATGGAGACCCTGTACGATCACTCCATCAACGGCTTCAATGCCATGCCGGCCAAGGGCGGCAACATGAGCCTCTCCGATGACGAGGTGAAGGCCGCGGTGGACTTCATGGTCGAGGCGGTGCAGTAGGCAAGGCTGTTACCGGCCAGCGGAACCGTCAGCGGGGCGCCTCAGGGCGCCCCGCTTGCGTAGGCGTGCAGGGCGACTGATATCAGGCAGGGGCTCCCCCCTCGCGCAGCAGGCAGTGCTCCCGCGGAATCCAATCCTCAGCCCAAGAGAGAGCGCAGCCCGGCGATGGCGTCCTGCCCCCTCGCCTGCTTCTTCTCCGGGTCCTCCTTGTCCGCGCGCCCCTCCCACTCCAGGCTCTCCGCCGGCAGCTCGTCCAGGAAGCGGCTCGGCGCGCAGTCCATCAGTTCGCCATAGGCCTTGCGCTGGCGGGCCAGGGTCAGGGTCAGGGTGCGCCGGGCCCGGGTGATGCCCACGTAGGCCAGGCGGCGCTCCTCCTCCACGGTGCCGGCCTCGATGGCGTTGCGGTGGGGCAGCAGCTCCTCCTCCAGCCCCAGCAGGTAGACATGGGGAAACTCCAGCCCCTTGGAGGCGTGCATGGTGAGCAGCTGGACCCGGTCGGAGTCGTCCTCCTCGGCCTGCTGCTCGAGGATGTCGCGCAGCACCAGCCGGGAGATGGCGGCCTCCACGTCGTCGGTCTCGGTCTCCTCGGAGGCCGCGCTCTCCTCGGGGCTCCTGTCTTCCGGGGCAACCTGCATCGACTTCTCGAGCTGGTCGATCAGGATCCAGACGTTGGCCATGCGCCGCTCGGCGATGGTCGGGGCACTGGCGTTCTGGTAGAGCCACGCCTCGTAGTCCATCTCCCGCAGCATGTCGCGGATCGCCGCGACGGCATCGCCGTGGTCCATGCGCCGGCGCACCCCGTCGATGAAGTGGGTGAAGCGACCCAGGCGCTCCACCGCCCGCTCGGGCAGCTGCTCGGCCAGGCCCAGCTCGTGGCAGGCGGCGAACAGCGAGACCCCGCGGTCGGTGGCGTAGTTGGCCAGCTTCTCCAGGGTGCTGGGGCCGATCTCGCGACGCGGCACGTTGACGATGCGCAGGAAGGCGTTGTCGTCGGCCGGGTTGATCAGCAGCCGCAGGTAGGCCATGGCATCCTTGATCTCGTTGCGCGAGAAGAAGGAGGTGCCGCCGGAAAGCTTGTAGGGGATCTGGTAGTGCTGCAGCTTGAGCTCGAGCAGCCGGGCCTGGAAGTTGCCCCGGTAGAGCACCGCGAAGTCGCGCCACTCGGCGCGCTCCTTGATACGCCGCGTCAGGATCTCGCCGGCCACCCGCTCCGCCTCGGCCTCCTCGTGGCGGCTGACCACCACGCGGATCGGCGCCCCCTCGCCCATCTCCGACCAGAGGGTCTTCTCGTAGACGTGGGGGTTGTTACTGATCAGGGTGTTGGCGGCGCGCAGGATGGTGCCGGTGGAGCGGTAGTTCTGCTCCAGCTTGACCACCTGCAGGCGCGGGAAGTCCTCGCCCAGGGTCACCAGGTTCTCGGGCCGCGCGCCGCGCCAGGCGTAGATCGACTGGTCGTCGTCGCCGACCACGGTGAAGGTCTGGCGCTCGCCCATCAGCAGCTTCACCAGCTGGTACTGGCTGACGTTGGTGTCCTGGTACTCGTCCACCAGCATGTAGTGGATGCGCTTGCGCCAGCGGGCGAGGGCCTCCGGGTCGTCGCGCAGCAGCACCACCGGCAGCAGGATCAGGTCGTCGAAGTCCACCGCGTTGTAGGCCTTGAGGTGGCGGCCGTAGGCTTCAAAGACCCGGGCGGCGAACAGCTCGTCCTCGTCGGCGGCGTGGGAGAGCGCCTGCCCGGGCAGCACCAGGTCGTTCTTCCAGGCCGAGATCCGCTGCTGCACCGCGTTGATCTGGTCGGCGTCGACCTGGGCATCCTTGTGCATCAGGTCGCGCAGCAGCGCCTTGGCGTCCTCCGGGTCGAACAGCGAGAAGCCGGGCTTGTAGCCCAGCGCCTTGAGTTCGCGGCGGATGATGTTGAGCCCCAGGGTATGGAAGGTGGAGACGGTCAGCCCGTGCCCCTCCTTGCCCTTGAGCATGCTGCCCACCCGCTCCTTCATCTCCCGGGCGGCCTTGTTGGTGAAGGTCACCGCGGCGATGCGACGGGCGCTCATGCCGCAGGCCTGCACCAGGTAGGCGATCTTGGTGGTGATCACGCTGGTCTTGCCGGAGCCGGCCCCGGCCAGCACCAGGCAGGGACCGTCGATGTAGCGCACCGCCTCCTGCTGGCGGGGGTTGAGGCCGGCGAGGCGCTGCTGGATGGTGACGGGGAGGTTCATGGGGCGGGCCTCGCGACATCCACCCCGGCGGCGCCGACGAAGCCCAGCTGGCGCCAGGCTTCATAGACCAGCACCGCACAGGCGTTGGAGAGATTCAGGCTGCGGCTGTCCTCGCGCATGGGAATGCGCAGGCGCTGTGCCTCGGGCAGGGCATCGAGCAGCGCCTGGGGCAGGCCGCGGGTCTCGGGGCCGAACACCAGGGCATCGCCCTCGCGGTAGGCGGGCTCATGGTAGCCGGTCCGCCCCCGGGTCGAGACCGCGAACACCCGGGCCGGCGCCACCTCGGCCAGGAAGCACGCCCAGTCGCGGTGCACCCGCACCGCCGCCCACTCGTGGTAGTCGAGCCCGGCCCGGCGCAGGCGCCTGTCGTCCAGGGCAAAGCCCAGCGGCTCGATCAGGTGGAGCCGGAAGCCGGTATTGGCGCACAGCCGGATCAGGTTGCCGGTATTGGGCGGGATCTCGGGCTGGTAGAGAACGACATCGAGCATGGCAGCTCCGCTGAAGGGCCCGGTGGAACGCAGGCGGGCCCCGTCCGGGGCCCGCCTCAGGGTGCGATGGCGAGGGGCGTCAGAAGCGCAGGCGCACGCCGACCTGGGCGCCGCGGTCCAGGGTACGGGTGCCGCTGCCGTCGCTGTCGAAGTCGGCGCCCAGCTGGCGCAGGCCGACGTAGCCGTCCACGTTGGGGGCGAAGGCGTAGCGGGCGCGCACGCCGATCTCATAGCCGTCATCCAGGTCGCGGCTGGTCACCGCGCCGGGGGTGTAGTAGCCGTAGCCGCCCAGGGAGACCTCGGGCAGGTTGGGCAGGTAGACATAGCCGTAGCCGCCCAGCCCCAGGCCGCCGCCCTTGCCGACATCGGTATCGTACTGGGTCCAGCGGGCCCCCACGCCGACCTCGCGCTCGCGGGTGTGCTGGGTGCCCATCAGCTGGGCGTGGAAGACGGTGGCATCCTCGCGATACTCGCTGTCGACCACGCCGCCGCCCAGGCGGATGCCGTCGGTCACTTCACCGGCCGCCTCGAACTGTACGGCGTCCGGGCCCAGGTTCAGGTCCAGGCTGCCGGCCTGGGCCAGGCCCGCCAGGGTCAGCAGGGCAGTACCGGCAAGGGCGGTGAGGATCGATTTCATCAAGGCTCTCCATGTCATGATCGTCTCCGGGGCGATACTCCTGCGGAGGCGTGAAACGTCGGCCGGGCTCAGTGCCCCCGGACGCCGTAGCGGTCGCGGTAGTCGCGGATCGCCGCGGCATGGTGACGCAGTTCCTCGCCGGCCTGCCCTTCAAGATAGGCCAGGACCATGTCCAGCGTCACGATGCTGAGCACCGGCATGCCGTAACGGGCCTCGACCTCCTGGATGGCGCTCAGGCCCTTGCCTTCAACTTCAGCGCTGCCGAGCTCCTGGCGATCCAGGGCGATCACCACCCCGGCGGCGCGGGCGCCGGCCTCATCGATCAGCCCCATCACCTCGCGAATGGCGGTGCCGGCGGTGATCACGTCGTCGATGATCAGGACACTACCTTCAAGCGCGGCACCGACGATGTTGCCGCCCTCGCCGTGGGCCTTGGCCTCCTTGCGGTTGAACGCATAGGGCAGGTCGCGGTCATGGTGGTCAGCCAGCGCCACGGCGGTGGTGGCGGCCAGGGGGATGCCCTTGTAGGCGGGGCCGAACAGCACGTCGAAGGCGGGGGCGCGATCGACGATGGCCCGGGCATAGAAGCGCCCCAGGCGGGCCAGGGCGGCACCGGTGCGGAACAGCCCGGCATTGAAGAAGTAGGGGCTGACGCGACCCGATTTCAGGGTGAACTCGCCGAAGCGCAGCACCCCCTGTTGAATGGCGAACTCGATGAACTCACGCTGGTAGGCCTCGAGCTGGCCGTCGGGACTCTCGCGCGTGCCGGAATTCTCCACCTCGGGGCTCCTATCATCTTTATTGGCCGTGGCCATTTACCCAAACGTCGAAACGTCGGGTATCATACACGCGCGACGCAAAAGGGACCATGTATGAAAATCGCCACCATCAATGTCAACGGCATCCGGGAGGCGGTCGGGCGAGGCTTTCTCGACTGGCTGGCCAACCAGGATGCCGATGTCGTCTGCGTGCAGAACCTCAAGGCCAAGAGCTTCGAGCTGGACGACAGCATCCTCTATCCGGAGGGCTACGAGGGCTACTTCCTCGACGCCGAGCAGGACGGCTTCTCCGGAGTGGGCCTCTACTGCCGGAAGATCCCCAAGGCGATCATGTATGGCCTGGGCTTCCCCGAGTGCGACCACGAGGCACGCTTCCTGCAGGCCGACTACGACCGTTTCAGCATCGCCAGCTTCCTGATGCCCGACGGCAGCGACCCGGCCGCCAAGCAGGCCTTCATGGCCCAGTACCAGGAGTACCTCAGCAAGATGGCCCGCAAGCGCCGCGAGTACATCATCTGCGGCACCTGGCACATCGCCCACAAGACCATCGACCTGGAGAACTGGGCCGACAACCAGACCACCCCGGGCTTCAAGCCCGAGGAGCGCGCCTGGATGGACCAAGTGTTCGGCCCCACCGGCTTCATCGACTGCTTCCGCGAGATCAACCGCGACGCCGGCGAGTACACCTGGTGGCCGAAGCTCGACCAGGAGGTGCCGCGGGCGCGCCAGGAAGGCTGGCGCATCGACTACCAGATCGTGGGTCCCAACTTCCGCCGGCACATCGTCGACGCCTGGATCGACTACGACGCGACCTTCTCCGAGTTCGCCCCGCTGATCGTGGAGTATGACCTGACGCTCTGAGTCAGTGCCCTTCGTCGCCGTTCCGGCCCGCCGGAACGCATCACGCCGGCCATCATGGCCGGCGTGATGCGTTGGGGCCCTTGCCCGGCGCCCTTCGTTTCCTGCCTAGCGCGGAATGCCCAGCGATTCCCGCTGGTGGTCGAAGAGCTGTGCACCGGCGTTCTCGGCCAGTTCCAGCATGGCGTTCAGCTCGGCGCGGCTGAAGCTGCCCTTCTCGGCGGTGCCCTGCACCTCGATCAGGCTGCCGTCCTCGGCCATCACCACGTTCATGTCGGTGTCGGCGCCGCTGTCCTCCGGGTAGTCCAGATCCACCACCGGCACGCCCCGGAACAAGCCCACCGATACCGAGCTCACCAGCTGCTTGAAGGGGTCGCCCTTGATCAGCTTGTTGCGCTGCAGGTAGCGGATGGCATCCACCAGCGCCACGCAGCCGCCGGTGATCGAGGCGGTGCGGGTGCCGCCGTCGGCCTGGATGACGTCGCAGTCCACGGTGATGGTGAACTCGCCGAGCTTCTTGAGGTTTACCGACGCCCGCAGCGAGCGGCCGATCAGGCGCTGGATCTCCAGGGTCCGTCCGCCCTGCTTGCCGCGGGCCGCCTCGCGGCCGCCGCGGGTGTGGGTGGCACGGGGCAGCATGCCGTACTCGGCGGTCACCCAGCCCTGGCCCTTGCCGCGCAGCCAACGCGGCACGCCCGGCTCGACGCTGGCGTTGCACAGCACCTTGGTGTCGCCGAACTCCACCAGCACCGACCCCTCGGCGTGGCGGGTGTAGTCGCGGGTGAGCCGGATCTCGCGGGGCTGGTCGGGGGCGCGTCCACTGGGACGCCGGAACTCCGAAGTCATGACACCTCTCTTGAACATCGATTGACGGTGGCGGGAACGCCTGGCCGCCCATTCTACACCCCTGGCCGTCCGCGCGAGGGGGGGGAATCGGTTACACTGCCCCCACGCGCTTCCCCATGACCCTCGACCACGCCAGGAGTCCTTCATGGTCCACAGCATGACCGCCTTCGCACGCCAGGCCCATGACGACGACTGGGGCAGCCTGCAGATCGAGCTGCGCTCGGTGAACCAGCGCTACCTGGAGCCCCACTTCCGCCTGCCCGAGAGCCTGCGCGACCTGGAGCCGCTGTTCCGCGAGGCGCTGCGCACCCGCCTGGCCCGGGGCAAGGTGGAGTGCAGCCTGCGCTTCGACCCCGCCCGGGACGACGGCGGCCTGGCGGTCAGCCGCGAGCGGCTGGCCGAGCTGGCCCGCGCCCTCGCCGAGGTGCGCGACGCGGTGCCCGACGCCCCCATGCCCGACGCCCTGGCCCTGCTCGACCATCCCGGCGTGCTCGAGAGCCAGGGGCCCGACCTCGACACCATCAAGGCCGCCGCCGTGGCCCTCTTCCAGGCCACCCTGGACGACCTGATCGCCGGCCGCGCCCGGGAGGGCGACAAGCTCGCCGGCCTGATCCGCGAGCGGCTGGCCGCCGTGAACGGCCAGGTGGCCGAGGTGCGCCGGCTGATGCCGCAGATCCTCGCGCGCCAGCGCGCCCTGCTGCTGGAACGCCTCGAATCGGTGAAGGCCGAGCTCGACCCCCAGCGGCTCGAGGCCGAGCTGACGCTGATCGCCCAGAAGGCGGACGTGGACGAGGAGCTCGACCGGCTCGCCACCCATGTCGCCGAGGTGGAGCGCCAGCTGACCCAGAAGGGCCCGGTGGGCCGGCGCCTGGACTTCCTGATGCAGGAGCTCAACCGCGAGGCCAACACCCTCTCCTCCAAGTCGGTGGTCGCCAGCACCACCCGCTGCGCGGTGGAGCTCAAGGTACTGATCGAGCAGATGCGCGAGCAAATTCAGAACATCGAATAAACCAGGGAAAGGAACATCTTCGTACCATGAATCACGCCGCTCACAACAAGCTGGTTGCCTTCATCTGGTCGATCGCCGACGACTGCCTGCGCGACGTCTACGTGCGAGGCAAGTACCGCGACGTGATCCTGCCGATGGTGGTACTACGCCGGCTCGACGCCCTGCTGGAGGCAAGCAAGGCCGACGTGCTGAAGGAAGTGGCCTTTCAGCGTAAGGAACTGGAGCTGGCAGAGCCGGACGAGGCGGGACTTCGTGAAGCCGCCGGCTATGTGTTCTACAACACCAGCAAGTGGACCCTGAGCCAGCTCTACAGGACGGCCACCAACAACCAGCAGATCCTGCTGGCCAACGTCGAGGAGTACCTCGAGGGGTACAGCCCCAACGTCAAGGAAATCATCGACAAGTTCGACCTGCGCCGCCAGGTCCGGCACATGGCCAGCAAGGACGTGCTGCTGGATGTGCTGGAAAAGTTCACCTCGCCCTATATCAACCTGACCCACGAAGACGCCGAGGACCCGGACGGCAACCGTCTGCCGGCGCTCTCCAACCTCGGCATGGGCTACGTCTTCGAGGAGCTGATCCGCAAGTTCAACGAGGAGAACAACGAGGAAGCCGGGGAACACTTCACACCCCGTGAAGTGATCGAGCTGATGACCCACCTGGTCTTCGACCCCGTCAAGGACCGCCTGCCCCCGGTGATGACCATCTATGACCCGGCTTGCGGCAGCGGCGGGATGCTCACCGAGTCCCAGAACTTCATCAAGGACGAGGAAGGCGCCATCCGTGCCAGTGGCGACGTCTATCTCTACGGCAAGGAGATCAACGACGAGACCTACGCCATCTGCAAGTCCGACATGATGATCAAGGGCAACGACCCGGCCAACATCCGCTCCGGCTCTACCCTCTCCACCGACGAGTTCGCCGGCGATCGCTCCAACCCACCCTACGGCAAGAGCTGGGCCAGCGAGCAGAAGTTCATCAAGGATGGCAAGGAGGTCATCGACCCCCGCTTCAAGGTGACGCTGGCCGATTACTGGGGCGATCGCGAAACCCTCGATGCTACGCCCCGCTCCAGCGACGGCCAGCTGCTGTTCCTGATGGAGATGATCAGCAAGATGAAGGCCGGCGAGACCGGCCCGGGCTCTCGCATCGCCTCGGTGCACAACGGCTCCAGCCTGTTCACCGGCGACGCCGGCAGCGGCGAGAGCAACATTCGCCGCTACATCATCGAGAACGACCTGCTGGAGGCCATCATCCAGCTGCCCAACAACCTGTTCTACAACACCGGCATCACCACCTACATCTGGCTGCTCAGCAACCGCAAGGCCGAAGCGCGCCGCGGCAAGGTCCAGCTGATCGACGCCAGCCTGCTCTACCGCAAGCTGCGCCGAAACCTCGGCAACAAGAACTGCGAGTTCTCACCCGAGCATATCGGCGAGATCACCCGCTGCTATCAGGCGCTGGAAAGCATCGACCGCCCGGCGGGAGGCGACGGCATCGCCGCCCAGGTCTTCGACAACCGTGACTTCGGCTACCACAAGGTCACCATCGAACGCCCCGACCGACGCAAGGCGCAGTTCAGCGCCGAGCGCATCGAGACCCTGCGCTTCGACAAGGCCCTGCGCGAGCCCATGGCATGGGCCTATGCGCAGTGGGGCGACACGCTCTACGAGCCCGGCACCCTCAAGGAGCACGAGAAGGCGACCCTCGCCTGGTGCGAGGAGCAGGAGCTCGGCCTCAATGCCAAACAGCGCAGGAAGCTGCTGGATGAGGCCACCTGGCAGAAACACCTCGCCCTGGTCAGCGCCGCCCGTGAGCTGATGGCGGTCATCGGTACCGAGGAGTTCAACGACTACAACCGTTTCAAGTCGCTGGCGGAGCAGGAGTTCAAGGCGCTAGCCAAGCGGAAAGACATCAAGCTCTCCGCCGGCGACAAGGGCGCCATCCTCAATGCCATGAGCTGGTACAGCGAGGACGCCGAGAAGGTCATCAAGCAGACCGTGAAGCTGACCGGCGAGGCACTCGCCCAGCGCCTCGCGTTCCTGGGCTGCCGGGAGGAGGATCTGCCCGACTTCGGCTACACCCCGACCGGCAAGCCTGGCGAATATGTCATCTTTGAAGCGAGCGCGGAGCTACGCGACAGCGAGAGCATTCCTCTCGACCAGAGCATCCACGGCTTCTTCCTGGACGAGGTCAAGCCCCACGTACCGGAAGCCTGGATCAACATGGCATCGGTGAGGATTGGCTACGAGATCAGCTTCAACAAGTATTTCTACAAGCACCAGCCGCTGCGCAGCATGGAGGAAGTCGCCCGCGATATCGTGGCGCTGGAGCAGCAGGCGGAAGGGCTGATTGCCGATATTCTGGGTATTGAGGTTGAAGATTTTTCGGGGGTGAAAAGTGAATAAATCGCTCTCTCAAATAAAAGATTATACATACCACAAGGATTCTCAAGTTTCGTGGATTGGAGGCTATCCGAACCACTGGAAATTATTGCGTCTTAAGTTTCTTTGCTCCATAAAGACAGGGGATCGGAACACGGAAGACCGGAGGGATGGTGGATCATACCCTTTCTTTGTCAGATCTCAAATTCCTGAAAAAATTGACACCTACTCTTATGATGGCGAAGCCATATTAACTGCAGGCGACGGTGCTGGAGTAGGAAAGGTTTACCATTACATAAATGGCAAATTTGACTACCACCAAAGGGTCTATAAATTCAGTGACTTTAAGATAGCTTCAGGAAAGTATCTTTTTCACTATATCTCCTCAAAGTTTTACAACGTAGCATTGCTGGGCTCAGCAAAATCAACTGTTGACAGCCTGAGACTTCCGCTAATCAAAGACTTCTCTGTTTGCTTCCCTATCAACCCAAGTGAACAAGAAAAAATTGTCGGCTTCATCGATAAGCAAACCAATAAAATATCTAAAACAATAAGAACCAAGGAAATGCAGATCTCCCTGCTAAAGGAGCGCAAGCAATCCCTGATTCAGAATGCCGTTACCCGTGGGCTCGATCCGGATGCGCCCATGCGGGATTCCGGTATTGAGTGGATTGGAGAGATACCGCAGCACTGGGGAATCAGCCATAATCGCACCCTCTTTACCGAGCGTGTCGAGCCTGGCAAGGAAAGCTTGCCGCTTCTCACCGTATCCATTCGTTCCGGCGTATCTGCCGGCGAGCTAAGCGAAGGCGAGAACCTGAGAGGTCGCGTCAAGATCGAGGATCAAACCAAGTACAGCCTCGTCCAGCCCGGTGATATCGTCTACAACATGATGCGCGCCTGGCAAGGTGCCATCGGTGCCGTGACGACGACAGGTATGGTAAGCCCGGCCTACACAGTGGCAATTCCGGATTCCAGGATTCGGCCAAAATTCTTCGAGTACCTTTACCGGACGCCGCTCTTCATCCACCAGATGGACCGCCACTCCAAGGGCATCACCGATTTTCGCAAGCGACTCTACTGGCAAGAGTTCAAGCAAATGCTCACCCTCCTTCCTCCGCTCGATGAACAGGATCGTATCGTTCAACATATCGACCAGGAATCGACCCGGATCGACAGGGCTATTTCCCTCTTCCAACGCCAGATCGAACGCCTCAAGGAGTACCGAGCCACCCTGATCGATAGCGCCGTCACCGGCAAGATCCGGGTGCCCGGCGTGGAGGATCCCGCCCGGCAGGAGGCGTTGGCCTGATGCAACCCGAACACCGGCTTCAGCAGCTCCTCGACGGCACGGGCGAAAGCGAGATCGTCGAGTTCAAGGAGGCGAAGAACGCCTACAGCTTCGACAAGCTCGGCCGGTATGTCTCGGCGCTGAGCAACGAGGCCAATCTCAAGGGCCTGCCCAGCGCCTGGCTCGTGTTCGGGGTGAAGGACAACCATCGGGTGGTCGGCACCCACTTCCGCGAGAGCCACCGGGAGCTCCAGTCGCTGAAGAAGGAGGTCGCCGACAAGACCACCCACCGCCTGACCTTCATCGAGATCCATACCGTTCAGCATGCCGACGGACGGGTGCTGCTGTTCGAGATTCCGGCCGCGCCCCAGGGCATGCCGGTGGCGTGGAACGGCCACTACTACGGGCGCGACGGCGAGTCACTCGGCCCGCTCTCCATCGACGAGATCGAGCGGATTCGCTACCAGAGCCGGCAGCACGACTGGAGCGCGGCGGTCTGCCACGACGCCACCCTCGACGACCTCAGCCAGGACGCCATCGCCCTGGCCCGCGAGGAGTTCGCCACCAAGCACCCCCGGCTCGCCGATGACCTGACGGACTGGGACGACACCACCTTCCTCAACAAGGCCAGGCTCACCATCCGGGGGCAGATCACGCGCACCGCCATCCTGCTGCTGGGCAAGCCGGAAGCCGCCCACTGGCTCAACCCTGCTACCCCCACCATCTCCTGGATCCTCAAGGACCGTGACGGGCTGGAGCGGGACTACGAACATTTCGGCTGCCCGCTGCTCATCGGCGCCGAGCGGGTCTACCGCAAGATCCGCAACCTGAAGTATCGCTACATGGCGGATGACAGCCTCTTCCCCGAAGAGGTCGACCAGTACGACCCCTTCATCATTCGTGAGGCGCTCAACAATGCCATCGCGCACCAGAACTACGAGCTGGGCGGCAAGGTGACGGTGGTGGAGTTCGAGGATGGGCGGCTGTGCTTCAGCAACCCGGGCCGCTTCATACCCGGCTCGGTGGAGCAGGTCATCCACGCGGATGCGCCGGAGTCACGCTACCGCAACCGATTCCTCACCGATGCCATGGTCAACCTCAACATGATCGACACCATCGGCAGCGGCATCCGCAAGATGTTCATCATCCAGAAGCAGCGCTTCTTCCCCCTGCCGGAGTATGAACTGGACCGCGACCGTGTCCAGGTGACCATCACCGGCCGCGTGGTCGACCTCAACTACGCCAGGAAGCTGGCGGAGCTTCCCAACCTGACGCTGGACGACATCATCCTGCTCGACCGCGTGCAGAAGCGAAAGCCACTGACGGACGAGCAGGCCAGGCACCTCCGGCGCCAGGGGCTGATCGAGGGCCGCAAGCCCAACCTGCATATCTCGGCGCAGGTGGCCAGGCAAAGCGACGAGAAGGCCCAGTACATCCGCAACCGTGGCCTCAGCGACCAGCAGTACAAGCAGATGATATGCAACCTCATCGAGCAGTTCGGCGAAGCCAGGCGAAAGGATATCGACGGCTTGCTCCTAGACATCCTGCCAGACATCCTGAGTGACAAGCAGAAGAGCAACAAGGTGAAGAACCTGCTTCAATCCCTAAAGAATCAAGGTGTTATCGAACCAGTTGGCAAGCGGTGGCGAATGTCTAGGCGCTGACGGCTAGACATTTCTAGACATTCTCCGGCCAGACCGATACGCCAGGCGTTACCCTCGAAGCGCCAGGGGAAGCGGAACCATCTCATTTGATGGTCATTTGACAGTGTCCCCTTCACAGGGACGGAGACAGGCGATAAAAAAATAAAAACAATAACTTATTAAATAATCGTCATTTGACAGGGCACAGGGACGCCAGGTCATACGCAGGAGAGGTCATGGTCAGCCAGACGAACGAGCAAGCACTGGAAGCGAGCATCGAACGCGCCCTGACGGGCAGCTGCCGCGAGGACGGCATCGCACTGGGCGAGAACCAGGCCGAACGCCCCTTCAGCCCGGCGCATGGCTACCACCCGGGCCGCCCCGATCACTTCAACTCGCACTACGCCGTCGATACCCACCAGCTGTGGCGCTTCCTCGAGGCCACCCAGGCCAGGGAGCTGGACAAGCTCAGGCAGCGCCATCCAGACTGGGAACGCAAGCTGCTGGAGCGCTACGACCGCCTGGTCGGCAAGCATGGCCTGCTGCACCTGCTCAAGAAGGGGCTGAGCCTCGATGACACCCACTTCACCCTGATGTATCCCGCGCCGCTGGCCAGCAGCTCGGCCAGCGTCAAGGAGCACTTCGCGGCCAATCGGTTCAGCTGCACCCGCCAGGTGCGCTATTCGCTGGCCAACAGCCTCGAAGAGATCGACATGGTGCTGTTCATCAACGGCCTGCCCTTCGCCACCCTGGAGCTGAAGAACCCCTGGACCGGGCAGACCGCGCGCTATCACGGCCAGAAGCAGTATCGGCAGGACCGCGACCCCAGCCAGCCGCTGCTGCAGTTCGGGCGCTGCCTGGTGCACATGACCGTGGATACCGACGAGGTCTACATGACCACGCGGCTGGCGGGCCCGAGGACCGACTTCCTCCCTTTCAACCAGGGCAGCGAGAGCCACGGGGCGGGCAATCCGCGCAACCCGCAGGGCCATCGCAGCGCCTACCTGTGGCAGGAGGTCTTCACCCGCGAGAGCGTGGCCAACATCATCCAGCACTTCATGCGCCTGGACGGCAGCAGCCGCATGCCGCTGACCAGACGGACACTGTTCTTCCCCCGCTATCACCAGCTGGATGTCGTGCGCCGTCTCGTGGCCCATGTCAGCGATCATGGCGTCGGCCAGACCTATCTGGTGCAGCACTCAGCCGGCTCCGGCAAGTCAAACTCCATCACCTGGGCGGCCTACCAGCTGATCGAGACCTACCCAAACGCCGAGGACGTGCGCGGTGCCCGCGGGCTGGAAACGCCACTGTTCGACTCGGTCATCGTGGTCACCGACCGGCGGCTGCTCGACAGGCAGCTGCGCGATCACATCCGGGAGTTCTCGGAGGTCAAGAACATCGTTGCGCCGGCACAGCGCTCGGCCGATCTGAAGCAGGCCCTTGAGCAGGGCAAGAAGATCATCATCACCACCATCCAGAAGTTTCCCTACATCATCGACGGCATCAACGACCTGAGCGAGAAGCGCTTCGCCGTGATCATCGATGAGGCGCACGGCTCTCAGGATGGCGATGCCCACGGCAAGATGAACCGGGCCATGGGTGGCGACGCCGAGTCCGAGGAGGACGTGCAGGACAAGGTGCTCCAGGCCATGCGCGCCCGCCGGATGCGCGGCAACGCCTCCTACTTTGCCTTCACCGCCACCCCCAAGCGCAGCACGCTGGAGAAGTTCGGCCAGGCCACCCCAGAGGGCGAGTTCAAGCCCTTCCACCTCTACTCGATGAAGCAGGCCATCGAGGAGGGCTTCATCCTCGACGTGCTGGCCAACTACACCACCTACCGCAGCTACTACGAGATCCAGAAGTCCATCGAGGAGAACCCGCTGTTCGATACGGCCAGGGCCCAGAAGAAGCTGCGCGCCTACGTTGAACGGCATCCCCAGACCATCCGCGCCAAGGCGGAGATCATGCTCGACTACTTCATCCAGCAGGTGGTCAATCACAAGAAGCTGAAGGGCAAGGCCAAGGGCATGGTGGTCACCCAGAACATCGAGGCCGCCATCCGCTACCACCAGGCCATCTCGCGCCTGCTGGAAGAGCGTGGCAGCCCGTTCAAGGCGCTGGTGGCCTTCTCGGGAACCAAGACGGTGGATGGTATCGACTACACCGAGGCCGACATCAACGGCTTCCCCGAGGCCGAGACGAGGGAGGCGTTCGACGGCGACGAGTACCGGCTGCTGGTGGTGGCCAACAAGTACCTGACCGGCTTCGATCAGCCGAAACTGACCGCCATGTACGTGGACAAGAAGCTCCAGGGCGTCCTCGCGGTCCAGGCCCTTTCCCGCCTCAACCGCGCGGCAACGAAGCTGGGCAAGAAGACCGAGGATCTCTTCGTCCTGGACTTCTTCAACACCACCGACGACATCAAGGCGGCCTTCGATGATTTCTACACGGCGACCAGCCTGTCGGAGCCGACCGACGTCAACGTGCTGCATGAGCTCAAGGAGGCCCTGGACGAGGTAGGCGTCTATGAGTGGCACGAGGTGGAAAGCTTCATCGGGCACTACTTCGGCAATGCCGATGCCCAGGCACTGAGCCCGCTGATCGATACGGCGGCGGATCGCTTCAATGACGAACTGGCGCTCGACGACCCGCACAAGGCGGATTTCAAGATCAAGGCCAAGCAGTTCGTAAAGATCTACAGCCAGATGGCCTCGATCATGCCGTATGAGGTGATCGCTTGGGAAAAGCTGTTCTGGTTTCTCAAGTTCCTGATTCCCAAGCTTGTCGTCCGTGACAGGGAGGCCGACGAGATCGATGCGCTGCTGGAGTCGGTCGACCTGTCATCCTACGGCCTGGAATGGGTCAAGCTCGGCCAGCGCATCGGCCTGGACGAGACACCGACGGAACTCGACCCCACCAACCCGAACCCACGCGGTGCCCATGACGGCGGGGCCGACCCCGACCCGCTGGACGAGATCATCCGCACCTTCAACGAGCGCTGGTTCCAGGGCTGGGAAGCCACGCCGGAGGAGCAGCGCGTCAAGTTCCTCAGCATCGCCAGGAGCATCGAGGCTCACCCGGACTTCGAGGAGAAGTACAAGAACAACCAGGACACCCATAACCGCGTGCTGGCCTTTGAGAAGATCTTCGAGGAGGTGATGCTGAAGCGTCGTCGCGCCGACCTGGAGCTCTACAAGCTGTTGGCCAACGATGAAGCCTTCAAGTCGTCCATGCAGGAAAACCTGAGAAAAGTGTTGGGATAGCCCGCGGCAGGGAATGAACAGCCCCTGCAGCACGCCGACGATTCATGCGATACTTCGCGCTTTCCTCACGGCACACGCCGCTTCACCCAGTTGCCAATCAGGGATGCCGACCATGCCCCAGGGTACCCTCTTCATCGTTTCCGCCCCCTCCGGTGCCGGCAAGACCAGCCTGGTCCGCGAACTGATCGACAGCCTCGACGGCCTCCAGGTCTCGGTCTCCCACACCACCCGCGAGCGCCGCAACGGCGAGGTGGATGGCGTCAACTACCACTTCATCGACGTCCCGGCCTTCGAGGCGATGATCGAACGCGGGGAGTTCTTCGAGCATGCCCGCGTGTTCGACAACTACTACGGCACCTCGCGCCCCGCCGTCCAGGCGGCGCTGGCCGCCGGCCAGGACGTGATCCTGGAGATCGACTGGCAGGGGGCCCGCCAGGTGCGCCAGCAGATGCCCGATGCAGTGTCGATCTTCATCCTGCCCCCCTCCCGGGAGGAGCTCGAGCGTCGCCTGGCGAGCCGCGGCACCGACGAGCACGCGGTGATTGCCCGACGCATGCGCGATGCCGTCAGCGAGATGTCCCACCACGACGAGTACGACTACCTGGTGATCAACGACGACTTCACCACCGCCCTGCGCGAGCTGCAGTCGCTGGTCATCGCCCGCCGCCTGACCCTCGCGCGGGCCGGCGAGCACCACGCCCCGCTGCTGAAGGCGTTGCTCGGCTGAGCCGCACAGGCGCTGCACTGCAGCGCTTGTCACGGCAACCGGGCGTCGAGTAACCTATCGGGTCTATCCATTGGTGGAATCTCCGCCCCGCGTGCCTCGCAGGGGCTTAGGCGGTTCCCCGTCAGCTGCAGGAAGACATCCATGGCGCGAGTCACAGTCGAAGATTGTCTGGAAAACGTCGAGAACCGCTTCAAGCTGGTGATGATCTCCACCCAGCGCGCGCGCCAGCTGGCCCGCGGCTCCCGTGACGCCCAGCTACCCTGGGAGAACGACAAGGCCACCGTGGTGGCGCTGCGCGAGATCGCCGCCGGCCTGGTCGACGAGAGCGTGCTCGACGAGCCGGTCGAGGCGCCGGTGCGCGTCATCCGCGAGCCGCACTACGGGGCCGGCGCCGAGGAGTGATCCCGCACGACGGCTTCCCGCCGCCTTCCCTTCCAGGGCACTCACGCAGGAGTCAGGGCGCGCTGCATGTTCACGATCGATGACCTGGCCGACCGTCTCGGCGGCTACCTCCCCCAGAACGAGATCCAGCAGGTCAAGCGCGCCTTCTACTACGCCGAGCAGGCCCACGACGGCCAGCGCCGGCGCTCCGGCGAACCCTATGTGACCCACCCCCTCGCCGTGGCCAATATCCTGGCCAACATGCACATGGACCATCAGAGCCTGATGGCAGCCATGCTGCATGACGTGATCGAGGACACCGGCGTCGGCAAGGAGGCCCTGGCCGAACAGTTCGGCAAGCCCGTGGCGGAGCTGGTCGACGGTGTCTCCAAGCTGACCCAGATCACCTTCGAGGACAAGGCGGTCGCCCAGGCCGAGAACTTCCAGAAGATGGTGCTGGCGATGTCCCGGGACATCCGGGTGATCATCGTCAAGCTGGCCGATCGGCTGCATAACATGCGCACCCTGGGCGCCCTGCGCCCCGAGAAGAAGCGCCGCATCGCCCGCGAGACCCTCGAGATCTATGCCCGCATCGCCAGCCGGCTGGGCATCAACACCATCCGCGTCGAGCTCGAGGACCTCTCCTTCCAGGCGCTGCACCCGATGCGCGCCGAGCGCATCAAGCGCGCCGTCTCCAGCGCCCGCGGCCACCGCCGTTCGGCGATCCGGCAGGTCCAGAACGCCCTGCAGCAGAGCCTCGACGACGAGGGACTGCCGGGCACGGTGATCGGCCGCCAGAAGCACCTGCTGTCGATCTACAAGAAGATGCGCGACCAGCGCAAGTCGTTTGCCGAGATCATGGATGTCTTCGGCTTCCGCATCATCTGCGACGACGTCGACAGCTGCTACCGCATCCTCGGCGTGGTGCACAACCTCTACAAGCCGGTGCCCGGGCGCTTCAAGGACTACATCGCCATCCCCAAGGCCAACGGCTACCAGAGCCTGCACACCACCCTGTTCGGCAGCGGCGGCATGCCCATCGAGGTGCAGATCCGCACCCGCGAGATGGAGGCCATGGCCAACAACGGCATCGCCGCCCACTGGCTCTACAAGGCCGGCCAGACCCAGCACCCCATCGCCGAGGGCAGCCACGCCCGGGCCCGCTCGTGGATCAAGGGGCTGCTGGAGATGCAGCGCCACGCCGGCGACTCCCTGGAGTTCATCGAGCACGTCAAGAACGACCTCTTCCCCGACGACATCTACGTGTTCACCCCCAAGGGCGACATCATGGAGCTGCCCCAGGGGGCCACGGTGATCGACTTCGCCTATTCGGTGCATACCGACATCGGCAACGGCACCATCGCCTGCCGCATCGATCGCCACCTGGCCCCGCTCTCCACCCGCCTGGAGAGCGGCCAGACCCTGGAAATCATCACCGCCCCGGGGGGGCGCCCCAACCTGGCCTGGCTCAACTTCGTGGTGACCGCCAAGGCCCGCTCGGCGATCCGCCATGCGCTCAAGCACCAGCAGCACACCGAGGCGGTGCAGCTGGGCCGGCGGCTGCTCAACAAGTCCCTGGCCGACTTCGAGACCAGCCTGGAGGAGCTGCCCGAGGCGCCGCTGGCCAGCCTGCTGGCCGAGCTCGGCCTGAAGAACGAGGACGCCCTGCTGGAGTCCATCGGCCTCGGCACTCGGGTCGCCCATGTGGTGGCACGCCGCCTGATCGACCTGCAGCAGGGCGAGTCGCGTAGCGAGGGCGAGCCCGAGCGACGCGCCCACGGGCCCATTGTCATCAGCGGCGCCGAGGGCATGGTCATCAAGTTCGCCCGCTGCTGTCACCCGCTGCCCGGCGACCCGGTGATCGGCCACCTCTCGGTGGGCAAGGGGATCGTGGTGCACCGTGCCGAGTGCCGCAACCTGGGCGAACTCAGGAACGACCCGGACAAGCTGTTCGCCCTGGAGTGGTCCGACGACATCGCCGAGGACTTCCCGGTGGCCCTGCGCCTCGAGGTCGAGAGCCGCCGCGGCCTGGTGGCCGAGCTGGCCGGCCTGGTCACCGATGCCGACGCCAACATCGAGCGCATCGGCATCGAGGAGCGCGACGCCCGCCTGGCCACCGTCAACCTGATCCTGTCCGTGCGCGATCGCGTCCACCTGGCCCGCATCATCAAGCGGCTGAGAAACCTCTCCCACGTGGGCAGGATCTCGCGCGTCGGCAACTGAATCCGTCCCTGGCCCGCCCGTCGCGGCTGCGACGGGCGGGCCAGCGCTTTCATGCATCACCACCCTTCAACACCACCACGGAGAACGTCCATGAGCAACAAGGCCGTGATCAACACCGACCAGGCACCCGCCGCCATCGGCCCCTACTCCCAGGCCATCAAGGCCGGCAACACCGTCTACCTCTCCGGCCAGATCCCCCTGGACCCGGCCACCATGGAGCTGGTCTCCGACGACTTCGAGGCCCAGGCCCGCCAGGTCTTCAAGAACCTCAAGGCCGTCTGCGAGGAGGCCGCGGGCTCGCTGGGCGAGATCGTCAAGCTCAACCTCTACCTGGTCGACCTAGGCCAGTTCGCGGTGGTCAACCAGGTGATGGAGGAGTTCTTCGACAAGCCCTACCCGGCCCGCGCCGCGGTGGGCGTGAAGGCGCTGCCCAAGGGCGCGCAGTTCGAGGCGGAAGCCGTGATGGTCATCGGCGACTGACCGGGGAATGCGGCTCTTCCTGGCGCTGGTGCCGCCACCCGGGCTGCGCGAACGGCTCGGCGCCCTGGCGGACGCCGCCCACGCCCGCTGCGGCGGGCGCCGCATGCCCGACGAGAGCCTGCACCTCACCCTGGCCTTCCTCGGCGAGGTCGGCGACGACCTGGCCGGTGAGCTGGCGGAGGAGATCCGCTCGCTGGCCATCCCCGCCGGGTGCTGGACACTGGATGCCTGGGGCCACTTCCGGTGCCCGGGCATCGTCTGGGTGGGGGGCCACCGTCCGGATGCCGCCCTGCAGCGACTGCACGAGCGGCTGTGGGACCGCCTGGAGGCCCACCAGCTCCCCGGTCGCCCCTCCCGCTTCATCCCGCATGTCACCCTGCTGCGCCGGGCCGAACGCCTCGAGGCAGACGACCTGCCGCACGTTGACCTCGAGTGGTCCTATAATCAGGTGACGCTGATCCATTCGATCAACGACGGACAGGCCGCACGCTACGTGCCCCTGGCGCGCTCTCGGGCGACCTGAGCCATCACGGGACTGAGGGGAGAAGGGAATGTCTCTCGAATCGCACCGGGCGGCCTGCGCCGCCCTGACGCTGCTGGTGGCTTGCGGCCCGGCCATGGCCGACCTGCAGGTCGCGGTCGGTGCCACCAGCGAATCCACGGTCGCCCTCAAGGTGGAGGTCGACCGGATCGTTCCGCTGGCAAGCCTGCACCCCCGGCTGGAGCTGCGGCTGGCCACCGGCCTGCTGCTGCTCTCCAGCGAGGAGGAGGACGGCAACGCCGCCTGGCTACTGTCGCCGGCGCTGCGCTGGACCTTCTCCGGCGAGCGGGGCGCCTTCCTGGAGGCCGGCATCGGCGGCGCGCTGTTCCTGGAGACCCGCGTGGACTCCCGGGAGCTCTCCACCGCCTTCCAGTTCGAGGATCGCCTGGCGCTGGGCCTGCCCTGGGCCAGCGGCGAGCTCTCCCTGGCGCTGACCCACTACTCCAATGCCGGCATCAAACGACCGAATGACGGTTTGGAGACGCTGACGCTGGGCTACCGCTACCCGCTGTGACCCACCTAGGCTTTCTCGGGCAGGAAGCCGCCCTCCCTGAGCACCTGGGCATAGCCCTCGCGATAGCTGGGATAGCGGAACACGTAGCCGCTCTCCAGCAGGCGACGGTTGTCGCAGCGCTTGCTGGCCCGGCGGCGCAGGGGCGACTGGATGGTCTCGGTGGCCTCGACCTTGAGCTGCTTGGCCAGCCAGCTCATCACCTCGTGCAGCGGCGCCGGCTCGCAGTCGCTGGCCAGGTAGAGGTCGTGGAGCGGCCGGTCGGCCAGGGCCAGCTCGATCAGGTGGGCCAGCACGCCGGCACAGTCGTCGCGATGGATGCGGTTGGTGTACATGGCGGGACTGGAGGGGGCGATGCGCCCCTCGCTGACCTGGCGGATCAGCCGATCGCGGCCGGGGCCATAGATCCCCGAGAAGCGCACCACGGTACCCGGCAGGTCGTGGTCGATCAGCGCCTGTTCGGCCTCGCGCATCAGCACCCCGGAGAAGCCGCTGGGATCAGTGGGGCTCGCCTCGTCGACCGGCTCACCGGCCTGCTGCGGGTAGACGCTGGTGGAGGAGACGAAGAAGACCCGGCGCGGCGGCCGCTGGCGGCCGGCAAACTCGGTGAGCACCGCCTTGAGCCCCTCGGGATAGGCGGTGCGGTAGGCCTCCTCGTCGAAGTGGTCGGCGCTGACCACATAGACCAGCACCTCGGCATCCGGCAGGCCGGCCAGGGAGGCGGGATCGGCGAGGTCCGCGGCGATGGCCTCGAGGCCGCTGCCCTCCAGGGCGCCGGGGTTGCGGCGCACCCCGACCACCCGCTGGCCGGCCTCCTGCAGCCGCTGCCCCAGTGACCGTCCGATGTCCCCGCAGCCCAGAATAAGCGTTGTTGTCTTCACCTTTCCCTCGCCCCCTGATAAAAAGTCCCTATTGGATTTTCAAGAGGATGCCGTTCAGGCAACCATCATGACTCTAACAGAACTCCGCTACATCGTGACACTGGCTCAGGAGCGCCATTTCGGGCGCGCCGCCGAACGCTGCTTCGTCTCCCAGCCGACCCTGTCGGTGGCGGTGAAGAAGCTCGAGGAGGAGCTGGGCGTGGCGCTGTTCGAACGCTCGAAGTCCACCGTCCAGGTCACCCCGCTGGGCGAGAAGATCGTCGAGCAGGCCCAGCGCGTGCTGGAGCAGACCGGCGTGATCAAGGAGCTGGCCAACGCCGGCAAGGACCAGCTGGCCAGCCCCCTGCGCATCGGCGCCATCTACACCATCGGGCCCTACCTCTTCCCGCACCTGGTGCCGGAGCTGCGCCGACGGGCGCCGCAGATGTCGCTCTACATCGAGGAGGGCTTCACCGGCAACCTGCGTCGCAAGCTGAGAAGCGGCGAGCTCGATGCCATCATCGTGGCGCTGCCCTTCACCGAGACCGACGTGCTCACCAAGCCCCTCTACGAGGAGGCCTTCGAGGTGCTGATGCCCGCCGACCACCCCTGGGCCGAGCGCGAGACGATCCACAAGGAGGACCTGCTGGGTGAGCGCCTGCTGCTGCTGGGCGAGGGACACTGCTTTCGCGACCAGATCCTCGAGGCCTGCCCGGCGATCAGCCACAAGCTCGCCAGCCCCACCAACACCCTGACCGCCGAGGGCGGGTCGCTGGAGACCATCCGCCACATGGTCGCCTCCAAGCTCGGCATCACCGTGCTGCCCCGCTCGGCCATCGGCACCGGCCACTACGAGAGCGGACTGCTGATCAGCCGTCCCTTCAGCGAGCCGGCCCCCTCGCGCACCGTCGCCATCGCCTGGCGCGCCAGCTTCCCGCGCCCCAAGGCGATCGATGCCGTGACCGACGCCATCGCCCGCTGCCGCGAGGCCGAACTCGAGCCGGCATGAGCGCTGCCCCCCACGCGCTCGACGCGCCGGTCACGTCGCTCAAGGGGGTCGGTGAGGCCCTGGCCCTGAAACTGGCCCGGCTGCGCATCGCCAGCGTCGCCGACCTGCTCTTCCACCTGCCGCTGCGCTACCAGGACCGCACCCGCATCACGCCCATCGGCACCCTGCGCGCCGGTCACGAGGCAGTGGTGGAGGGCGAGGTGGTGGCCGCCGAGGTGGTGCGCGGCCGACGCCGCAGCCTGCTGGTAAGGCTGCGCGACGGCAGCGGCATCCTCAGCCTGCGCTTCTTCCACTTCTCCCCGGCCCAGCAGCAGCAGTTCCAGCCCGGCAGCTGGGTGCGCGGCTTCGGCGAGGCCCGCGCCGGCGCCACGGGGCTCGAGCTCTATCACCCGGAATACCGCCTGCTCAAGGCCGACGCCCCGCCCGTGGAGGACCACCTCACGCCTATCTACCCGACTACCGAGGGGCTGCACCAGACCCGCTTGCGGGCGCTGATCGAGCAGGCCCTGGCACAGCTGGAGGCCCACCCCGAGGCGTTGCCCGACTGGATCAGCGAGGACCTGCGCGCTCGCTTCCGCCTGCCTGAGCTGCACCACTGCCTGCACGTGCTGCACCAGCCGACCCCGGACATCGACCCCGAGACCCTGGCCAGCGGCCATCACCCGGCCAGTCGCCGCCTGGCCCTGGAGGAGCTGCTGGCCCACCGCCTGAGCCTCCAGGAGGTGCGCCTGCGCATCCGAGAGGATGGCGCGCCGGCGCTGCCCAGCGGGCGCAGCCTGCAGGCGCGCTTCCTCACCCAGCTGCCCTTCTCGCTGACCGGTGCCCAGCGCCGGGTGCTGGACGAGATCGCCGCCGACCTGGCCCGTGAGACGCCCATGCTGCGGCTGGTGCAGGGCGACGTGGGTTCCGGCAAGACGGTGGTGGCCGCCATGGCGGCCCTCTCCGCCATCGCCGGGGACTGCCAGGCGGCGATGATGGCCCCCACCGAGCTGCTGGCCGAGCAGCACTACCGCGCCTTCCGCGCCTGGTTCGAGCCGCTCGGCATCGAGGTGGCCTGGCTCTCCGGCAAGCTCAAGGGCAAGGCGCGCCTGGACACCAAGGCGGCGATCCTCGACGGCCGCGCGCGCATGGTGGTGGGCACCCACGCGCTCTTCCAGGGCGACGTGCACTTCCAGCGCCTGGGCCTGGCGATCATCGACGAGCAGCACCGCTTCGGCGTCCACCAGCGCCTGGCGCTGCGCGAGAAGGGCGAGGCCGGCGGCCTGACGCCCCACCAGCTGGTGATGACCGCCACGCCCATCCCGCGCACCCTGGCGATGAGCGCCTATGCCGACCTGGACGTCTCGGTGATCGACGAACTGCCCCCCGGCCGTACGCCCGTCAAGACCGTGGTGGTGCCCGACGAGCGGCGCCCCGAGGTGGTGGCGCGCATCCGCCACGCCTGCGCCGAGGGCCGCCAGGCCTACTGGGTCTGCACCCTGATCGAGGAGTCCGAGGTGCTGGAGTGCCAGGCCGCCGAGGCGACCCGCGACGAGCTCACCGAGGCGCTGCCGGAACTGGCCATCGGCCTGGTCCACGGACGCATGAAGGCCAGCGAGAAGACCGAGGTGATGGCCGCCTTCAAGGCGGGCGAGCTGGACCTGCTGGTGGCCACCACGGTGATCGAGGTGGGGGTCGACGTGCCCAACGCCAGCCTGATGATCATCGAGAACCCCGAGCGGCTGGGGCTCTCCCAGCTGCACCAGCTGCGCGGCCGGGTGGGGCGTGGCTCCACCGAGAGCTTCTGCGTGCTGCTCTACCACGGGCCGCTGTCGGCCCACTCCAAGGAGCGCCTGGCGGTGATGCGCGAGACCAACGACGGCTTCCGCATCGCCGAGAAGGACCTGGAGCTGCGCGGCCCGGGGGAGGTGCTGGGCACCCGCCAGACCGGCCTCGCCCAGATGAAGATCGCCGACCTGGAGCGCGACGCCGACCTGCTGGAGCGCGTCGCCCCCCTGGCCGAGGCGCTGCTGGCCACCCATCCGGAGGCCAGCCGCCCGCTGATCCGCCGCTGGCTGGGCGAGGAGGCGGGCCGCTACGGGCAGGTGTGACAGCAGCCAAGCAAAGAGTCTGCGTATGAGGGACTGAGCGTAAACCGTCGGGCGGTGAAAGGTTTTGCTTGGCGCTCGGCGCTATCGGCTCGGTGCTTACAGGTGCTTGAGCAGCCGCTGCAGCTTCTGCAGATCGGCGGAGTCGCCGACCAGGCGCACGGTGCCGGCCATCATCCCGTTGAGGAAGGCCTGCTGGGTGGGTTTCCTGAGCACCTTGAGCGCGGTGGCCTGATCCTCGAAGCGCAGCTCCAGGTCGAGGTCCACCGGCAGGCCGCGGCCGGTACGGATGCCGCGCGGCGACATGCGGTAGTGGCGGGCGATGGCCAGATCCTCGGTGGCGATGCCCCAGTCGAGGCCGCGCATCTCGCCGAGCAGCTCACGGAAGCGGGGCTTGCGGCGCAGGGCACGCTTGAGCAGCAGTCCCAGCAGCCAGAGCATCAGTCGCAGCTTCATGGAGGGTTCCGAGCGGGAGGAGGGAAAACGTTCAGCGACCCGCACCGCGGCGGGTCGCATCGAGGGGCGCCTACTTGGCGACGGCGTCCTTGAGGCCCTTGCCCGGCTTGAAGGCCACGGTCTTGCTGGCCGGGATGGTCAGCGGCTGGCCGGTCTGGGGGTTCTTGCCGGTGCGAGCGGCACGCTCGCGCACGGTGAAGGTACCGAACCCGATCAGTGAGACATCCTGCCCCTGGGACACGCTGCCGGTGATCTCGTCGAGAATGACGTTGAGCACCTGGCTCGCCTTGTCCTTGGAAAGATCGGCACGCTCGGCAATCGCCGCGGCGAGTTCTGGCTTACGCATACAGCCCTCCTGGTGTTGGCTTCTGCCTCCGGACGCAGTGGATGGTCGCCGGAGGTATTGTTGTGGTGGTGAGTTCCCCGATCCGTGTCACTCGCATGCGGCCTTCCCGACTCGAGAAGACAGCATGCGAATGACACCGGCATGCCCGATATCGCCCAACAGCACGGCCGGTGGCGACACCGTGTCCTAGCCTAGCAACGGCGGTGCGACCCGCGCCAGTTCAACTTTCCGACGGACACAGGCCCCTGTCAACGCAAATCCGATCAAACGACCGTCCTCGGCCTCGGCCAGGGCCGTCATGTCTCCCGCCTCGCCCTCGAGTCGCCAGCGTGCCGGGGGCCGCGCCGGCGGCAGCGCCACCACCGGCAGCAGGGGCGTCTTGACCACCACCGGCCAGGGACCGTAGCTGACCGGGGTCGGCGTGCCGGTGAGGGTGCGCGCCAGCGCCTTGGCGCTGGCCTGCAGCGGTTGCACGTACATGGCATTGACGCCGTCCACGCAGGCCACGTCGCCCAGGGCGTGGACACCGGGCGCCGCGGTGGCCAGGTATCGGTCGGTGTGAATCCCCGCGGCGCTGACCGCCAGGCCCGCCGCCTCGGCCAGGGCGGTGCGCGGCCGGAGGCCGGTAGCCACCAGCACCAGGTCGGCCTCCAGGCGGCTGCCGTCGTCCAGGGTGACCCCCACGGCCGCCCCGGCCTCCGCCAGGGCCGTCAGGCCGGTTCCCAGCGCCAGCACCATGCCGGCCTCCTCGAAGGCCTCCCCCAGGGCCCGCCCGAGGGGCACCGGCAGCAGCCGCGGCAGGGGCGCGCCCTCGGGGGCCACCAGGCTCACCTCGTGGCCGCCGGCCAGCAGGTCGTTGGCGAACTCGCAGCCCACCAGCCCGGCACCGATGATCGCCACCCGCGCCGGCCGACCCAGCGCCTCGAGCACCCCATGGAAGGCCCGGTAGTCGTCCAGGTCGTTGACGCTGAAGACCCGCCCGGCCACGGCCTCGGGCACCGCAAAGGGCACGGCCGGCGCCGCCCCGGTAGCCAGCACCAGCTCGCCCCAGGGCAGCCGCTCCGCGCCGAGGCTCAGCGTCCTGGCCGCGAGATCGATGCCCTCGACGCGGGCATGGGTGCGCACCACGGCGCCCAGCTCATCGGCCACCTGCAGGGCGCTGCGGGCCGCCAGGCGCCCCGGCGGCAGGCGCTTGGCGAAGCCGGTGGAGAGCAGCGGCTTGGCGTAGTCGTCGCCGCTGTCGGCGGTGATCAGGGTGACGGGGCGATCGGCGTCCAGGGCCCGCAGCTGGCGGAGCAGGCCGATGCCGGCCATGCCGGAGCCGATGATGGTCAGCGGAGCGCTCATGGGACTCCTCGGTCAGGGAAGGGATGACACCGCATGTTACACTACCCGCCCCCTTGTTCGACGCGGAGCCCGACGGTGTCCGACCTGCCACCTGCCGACACCCGCGCCCCGGCGCACTGGATTCCCCTGGCCGCGGCCCGCCCCGCCATGGCGCCTGCCTGGTGGCGATGGGTCGCCTCCCGCGACTCCCTCACCGCCCGACTGACCGAGGCCGGCCATCCGCGGCCCTTCCGGGTCCGGCTGCTCGACCAGCGCATCGGCCCGCCGCGCCGCGACGAGGCGCTGGCCCTGGGGCTGCCGCTCCACCGCCAGGCCTGGCTGCGCGAGGTGGCCCTGTGCCTGGGCGAGCGCCCCTGGGTGGTGGCCCGCTCGGTGGCGCCGCTGGACGAACTGCGCGGCCAGCGCCTCGACCACCTGGGCGAGCGCTCGCTGGGCAGCTGGCTGTTCCGCCAGCCGGACCTGGAGCGCGGCGAGATCGAGGTGACCTCGTCCCCCGCCGGCTTCCATGCCGGCCGCGGGCCCTGGGGCCGGCGCTCGGTGTTCCGCCACGGCGGCTTCCGGGTGCTGGTGCAGGAGTGGTTCCTGGACGCCATGGCGGATGACCTCGCCCTCCCTTCGCGCTAGGCTCTGGGCCTGCCGCCAACATCCACGAGGTAGAGATGGACCGTTCCCTGATGCACCCCAAGGGACTCGCCCGGGTGCCCGACTTCCTGCAGCTGATGCGCCTGAACCGCCCCATCGGCACCTGGCTGCTGATGTGGCCCACCCTCTGGGCGCTGTGGGTCGCCGCCGAGGGCCTGCCCGGCCGCGACGTGCTGCTGATCTTCATCGCCGGGGTCTACCTGATGCGTGCCGCCGGCTGCGTGGTCAACGACTACGCCGACCGTCACTTCGACAGCCACGTCAAGCGCACCCGGCTGCGCCCCCTGGCCACCGGTCGCATCAGCGAGGGCGAGGCCCAGGCGCTGTTCCTGATCCTGGTGATGGCCGCCTTCGTGCTGGTCTGGTTCACCAACCTGTTCACGGTGATGCTCTCGCTGGTGGGCGTGGTGCTGGCCTTCATCTACCCCTTCATGAAGCGCTATACCCACCTGCCGCAGCTCTTCCTGGGGGCCGCCTTCTCCTGGGCGATCCCCATGGCCTTCGGCGCGGTGCTGGGCCATCTGCCCTTCGAGGCCTGGCTGCTGTTCGCCGCCAACGTGGCCTGGACGGTGGCCTACGACACCGAGTACGCCATGGTCGACCGCGACGACGACCTCAAGATCGGCATCAAGTCCACCGCGGTGCTGTTCGGCCGCGCCGACCGGCTGATGATCGGCCTGCTGCAGGGCCTGACCCTGCTGCTGCTGGCCTGGGCGGGGCTGCGCCTGGGGTTCGGCGGCTTCTTCTGGCTGGGCCTGGCGGCCATGGCCGCCACCTTCGTGCACCAGCAGGTCCTGATCCGGGAGCGAGACCGGGACCGCTGCTTCCAGGCCTTCCTCAACAACCACTGGTCGGGCCTGCTGGTGTTCGCCGGGATCGCCCTGAGCCTGTGGCCGGCCGCGGGCCCGTGACCGGGCGGGCGGGACTGTCATGCCAGTGTCATACTGGCATGGTGTGATCGTCATCGACCCGTCACAGTACACGAGGCTTCCGGATGACCGCCAAGACCGTTCTGATCGTCGATGATGAGGCGCCGATCCGCGAGATGATCGCGGTGGCGCTGGAGATGGCCGACTATCACGTCCTCGAGGCGGACAACGCCCAGACCGCCCACGCCATGGTGGTGGACCACCAGCCGGACCTGGTGCTGCTGGACTGGATGATGCCCGGCACCAGCGGCATCGAGCTGGCCCGCCGGCTCAAGCGCGAGGAGACCACCGCCGAGCTGCCGATCATCATGCTCACCGCCAAGGGCGAGGAGGACAACAAGATCCAGGGGCTGGAGGCCGGGGCCGACGACTACATCACCAAGCCCTTCTCGCCCCGCGAGCTGGTGGCCCGCCTCAAGGCGGTGCTGCGACGGACCACCCCGCGCGGGGTCGAGGACCCGGTGGAGGTCGAGGGGCTGCTGCTCGACCCGGTCAGCCACCGGGTCAGCGCCGACGGCCGCGCCGTGGAGATGGGCCCCACCGAGTATCGCCTGCTGCAGTTCTTCATGACCCACCAGGAGCGGGCCTACACCCGCAGCCAGCTGCTCGACCAGGTGTGGGGCGGCAATGTCTATGTGGAGGAGCGAACCGTGGACGTGCATATCCGCCGGCTGCGCAAGGCGCTGGGCGACCGCCACCAGCACCTGGTGCAGACCGTACGCGGCACCGGCTACCGGTTCTCCGCCAAGGGCTGACGTGAGCCTCTGGAAGCGGGAACTGTGGCGCCTCGTCCTGCTGGCCGGCCTCGGGCTCGCGACCGGCTGGCTGCTCTCGGCACCGGCCGCCGGCCTCGCCGCGGGGCTCGCCGCCTGCCTCGCCTTCCACCTCTACCAGCTGCGCGCCCTGCACCGCTGGCTGACCCTCAATCCCCAGGCGGAGCCGCCCGCCGCCAGCGGCCTGTGGGGGGACCTCCTCGACCGGCTCTACCGCTACCAGAAGGGCCAGCGCATCACCCAGGGCCGGCTGCTCGGCACCCTGCGGCGCATCCAGGAGTCCTCCGAGGCGATGCGCGACAGCGTGGTGATGCTCGACCGCCACGGCGACATGGAGTGGTGGAACAGCGCCGCCGAACGCATGCTCGGCCTCAAGGCAAGCCATGACCGGGGCCACCACATCACCAACCTGGTGCGCGACCCGCGCTTCATCGACTACTTCCACGCCCGCGACTACCGCGAGCCCCTCACCCTGCCCTCGCCCATCGACGAGCGCATGATCCTGCAGTTCCAGATCACCCTCTACGGCGACGACGAGCGGCTGCTGATGGCCCGGGACATCACCCGCCTGCACCGCCTGGAGCAGATGCGCCGCGACTTCGTGGCCAACGTCTCCCACGAGCTGCGCACGCCGCTGACCGTGCTGGCGGGCTATCTCGAGACCTACGCCGACCATGCCGACCAGCTGCCGCCGCGGTTTGCCCGCGGCCTCGGGCAGATGCAGCAGCAGGCCCATCGCATGCAGAACCTGGTCGAGGACCTGCTGCTGCTGTCGCGGCTGGAGACCGACCGGGGCGGCGAGGACCACGCCCCCCTGGCCATGGACGAGCTGCTCGACAGCGTCCGCCGCGACGCCGAGGCGCTCTCCGGCGGGCGCCAGACGGTCACCGTGGAGCGGGAGGAGGCCGCGTCCCTGGTGGGCAGCGAGCAGGAGATCCGCAGCGCGATCTCCAACCTGGCCTTCAACGCGGTGCGCTACACCCCGCCGGGCAGCCGCATCGTGCTGCGCTGGCGGCCTCATCCGGAGGGCGCCTGCCTGGAGGTGGAGGACGACGGCGAGGGCATCGACCCGGTGCATATCCCGCGCCTGACCGAGCGCTTCTACCGGGTCGACAAGGGGCGCAGCACCGCCACCGGCGGCACCGGCCTGGGGCTGGCCATCGTCAAGCACGTGCTGCTGCGCCACGACGCCCGCCTGGAGATCGAGTCCCGGCCCGGCCAGGGCGCGCTGTTCCGCTGCCTCTTCCCCGCCGAGCGGCTGTCGGCGCCGAGCGAGTCCCCGCGCAGCGTCCACGCCTGAGGCTGCCGGGTCACGTCCCGGGGCCGCCCGGCGAGGGCGACCGGGCCGGCACCAGGCCGCGATAGTGGCGCTCCCACATCAGCACCGCCCCGGCCACGGCGCCGGGCAGCAGGAAGAGGTTGGCCAGCGGCACCCAGGTGATCAGGGTCACCCAGCCGCCGTAGGTGAGGGTGGGCCACCAGCGGGACGACAGCCGCCGGCGCATGTCGGCGAAGCTCACCTTGTTGTTGTCCATGGGGTAGTCCAGGTAGGTGATCGCCATCACCCAGGCCGAGAAGGCCAGCCACAGCAGCGGGGCCAGCACGTTCAGCACGGGGATCCAGCTCACCACCAACAGCAGCGCCATGCGCGGCAGGATATAGCCCAGCTTGACCAGCTCCCGGCCCAGGGCATCCACGGCGGTCTTCAGCAGGCCACGGTCGTCCAGCGGCGGCCGGCCGGTGGCCACCACCTCCACCTTCGCCGCCAGGAAGCCGTAGAAGGGCGCGGCGATCAGGTGGGTCACCAGGGTGAAGGTGAAGAAGATGATCACCACCAGGCTGACCACGAACAGCGGCCAGATCAGCCATTCGAGCCAGGCGAGCCAGCCCGGGACCATGGCCATCCAGCCCTCGAGCCAGCCGCCGAAGTTGGCCAGCACGTAGCGCAGCATGGCGCCGTAGACCAGCAGGTTGACGGTGATGGGCAGGAAGACATAGCGGCGCAGGCCGCGGGAGTAGACCAGGCGGGTGCCGCGGGTCAGGGCCGTGAAGGCGTCGAGCATTTCGTCGTCTCTAGCAGGAGGTCGATTACATCTCCCGGGGAGGATCCTGCGACCCTCCCCGGGAAAAGCGCCTACGCCATTGACGACGATTCGCTGACCGCGATCAACCCTTGCGGGTGATCGCCTGCTCGTCCAGGTCGTCCGGGTCGGTATGGCGGATGTCCAGGCCCTTGACCAGGTAGACCACGTACTCGGCCAGGTTATTGGCGTGGTCGCCGATGCGCTCCAGGGCGCGCAGGATCCACATCAGGCTGAGGATGGGAGAGATCGAGCGGGCGTCCTCCATCATGAAGGTCATCAGCGAGCGCATGGCGCTGCGATACTCGTTGTCCACCTCCTCGTCCTCGTGGACCAGCTGCAGCGCCAGCTCGGTATCGAAGCGGGCGAAGGAGGTCAGGGCATCGCGCACCATGCGCCGCACGTGCTCGCTGATCATCCGCACCTCGACGAACCCGCGGCTGCCGTTGCCCACGTCGATCAGGTCGATAGCGTTGCGGGCGATCTTGCTCGCCTCGTCGCCGATGCGCTCCAGGTCCGAGGCGGCACGGATCACCGCCAGCACCAGGCGCAGGTCGGAGGCGGTGGGCTGGCGACGCGCCAGCACCTGGGTGCACTCCTCGTCGATCTTGATCTGCATGTCGTTGACCGCCCGGTCGTTGTCGACCACCCGCTGGCCCAGGGCGGAATCGCTCTCGAGCAGCGCGCTGACGGCATCCTGGACCTGCTTCTCGACCAGGCCTCCCATCGCCATCAGGTGGGTCTTGAGCTCCTCCAGCTCCTGGTTGAACTGCCGGGAGATATGCTGGCTGTGGATGTCGCTGGTGATGTCCATGGGACTCTCCTTGGGGGCCGGGCCGTCAGGCCATGCGCCCGGTGATGTAGTTCTCGGTGCGCCGCAGGCGCGGGTTGGTGAAGAGGGTATCGGTGGAGCCGTACTCCACCAGTTCGCCCTGCTGCAGGAAGGCGGTGTAGTCGGAGACCCTCGCGGCCTGCTGCATGTTGTGGGTGACCAGCACCAGGGTCAGCTGCGACTTCAGGTTGCGGATCAGCTCCTCGATCTTCAGCGTCGAGATGGGGTCCAGCGCCGAGGCCGGCTCGTCGAGCAGCAGCACCTCGGGGCGCACCGCCAGGGTACGGGCGATCACCAGGCGCTGCTGCTGGCCGCCGGAGAGCGCCCAGGCCGAGCTCTTCAGGCGGTCCTTCACCTCCTCCCACAGCGCCGCCGACTGCAGCGCCCACTCGACGATATCGTCCATCTGGCGCTTGCGGATCCCGCCCTGCAGCCGCAGCCCGAAGGCCACGTTGTCGTAGATCGACATGGGGAAGGGGTTGGGGGCCTGGAAGACCATGCCCACCCGCCGGCGCAGCTCGGCCACCGCCACCTCGGGGGCATGGATGTCCTCGCCCTCCAGCCGGATCCGCCCCTCGCGCCGGACCTCCTCGTTGAGGTCATGGAGCCGGTTCAGCGCCCGCAGCAGCGTCGACTTGCCGCAGCCGGAGGGCCCGATGAAGGCCGTCACCCGATGCCGCGGGATCCTCAGGGTGAGATCGCGCAGCGCCGGCTTGTCGCCGTAGGCCAGGGTCAGCCCCTCGATCTCCAGGCAGCTGGCCTCGCGGTCGAAGTCGATGATCGGTCCGGACGGGGCCGGATGCGGCGTCGAGAACACGGACATCGCGGTGACACTTCTCCCCGGCGCCTTGGCGCCACTGAACATGAGCGCCTCGGCGCCACTGAACATGGGCGCCTTGGCGCCGACGTTCAGTGGCGCGGCAGCGCCCCATGACGCGCCCTCAGATGATGGCGCAGGAATATTGCAGTCAGGTTAAGCACCAGGATCACCAGCACCAGCAGCAGCGCGGTGGCATAGACCAGCGGCAGCGCGGCCTGGACATCGCCGCCGTGGAAGGCCACGTCGTAGATGTGGTAGCCCAGATGCATGAACTTTCGCTCAAGATGCAGGAAGGGGAAGTCACCGTCCACCGGCACCTGGGGCGCCAGCTTGGCCACTCCCACCAGCATCAGCGGCGCCACCTCGCCGGCCGCCCGGGCCACGGCCAGGATCAGCCCGGTGAGCATGGCGGGCATCGTCATCGGCAACACCACCCGGGTGAGCATCTCCATCCGCGTGGCGCCCAGCGCCAGGGCCCCCTCGCGCTGGTGATCGGGCACCCGGGCGAGCCCCTCCTCGGTGGCCACGATCACCACCGGCAGGGTCAGCAGGGCCAGGGTCAGCGAGGCCCACAGCAGGCCGCCGGTACCGAAGGTGGGGGACGGCAGCGCCTCGGCAAAGAACCACTCGTCCAGCGAGCCGCCGATGCCGTAGACGAACACCCCCAGCCCGAACACCCCGTAGACGATGGAGGGCACCCCGGCCAGGTTGCGTACCCCGATGCGGACCATTCGGGTCAGGGGGCCCTGGTGGGCCACCTCGTTGAGGTAGATGCCCGCCAGCACGCCGAAGGGCGTCACCACCACCGACATCAGCAGCACCATCAGCACCGTGCCGAAGATCGCCGGCCAGACGCCGCCGGCGCTGTTGGCGGCGCGGGGGTCCTCGGCGAGGAAGCGCCACACGCCCTGCCCCCAGGCGGCAAGCTTGTCGAGGGGCGACATGGCATTGGGGCGCCAGGCGCGCAGCACCTCCTCCAGCGGCTGCTCGAGACGGCGGCCATCGACGCTCTCCAGCACCAGGGTGTCACCGCCCATGCGCGCCTGCAGCGCACGAATCCGGGCGTTGGCCTCGGCCAGCTCCGCCCGGCTGCCGGCCTCCTGCTCCAGGCGCCGCACCAGCGGCACCACGACCCGGTCGCGCAGCTCGTCGCGCTCACGGCGCAACGCCTGGATCTCCGCCAGCCGCGCCTGCAGGGCCGGCCAGGCGGCCTCGCCGGCGTGGCGGCCGTCCACCCCCTCCATGGCGACCAGCCAGCCGACGAAGCTGCCCCAGCGGCGGCGCTCCAGCACCAGCAGCTCGCGGGGCGTCTCCACCCGCTCGATGGCCTCAACGGCCACCCAGGTCCAGATGCCGCCGTCGAGGTCCCGGTTGTCGGTGCGGTAGAGCCGCTCGCGGCCCTCGCCGTCGAAGCGGCGCTCCTCCCGGACCGGCTGGCCCGCCAGCAGCCGGCCGTCGGCGAGGGCCACCTGCTCCACGGCGGCGGGCCAGAAGTGGCCGAGACCGCGCACGGCCAGCAGGGCCAGCAGCCCGCCGAGCATCAGCAGCGACAGCGCCACGCTGCCCGCGGCCAGCCAGGGCCATGGCCCCTCGCCCCGCGCCCGGGGGAGCCGCCGGCTCATGCCCCCCTCCCCAGGCGACGATAGCGGTGACGCAGGCGCATCCGCACCAGCTCGGCCAGGGTATTGACCAGGAAGGTGAAGACGAACAGCAGCAGGGCGGCCAGGAACAGCAGCCGGTAGTGGGTCCCGCCCGGCGCGGCCTCCGGCAGCTCGATGGCGATGCTCGCCGCCATGGAGCGCATCCCCTCCAGCGGGCTCAGGGTCATCAGCGCGGTGTTGCCGCTGGCCATCAGCACGATCATGGTCTCCCCCACCGCGCGGCCGGCCCCGATCATCACCGCGCTGAAGATCCCCGGCCCGGCCGCCGGCAGCACCACCTTCCAGAGGGTCTGCCAGCGGGTGGCGCCCAGCGCCTGGGCCCCCTCGCCCAGGCTCGGGGGAACGCCGGAGAGCGCATCCTCGGCCAGCGCGTAGATGCCGGGGATCACCGCGAAGCCCATGGCCAGCCCGACGATCAGCGCGTTGCGGCTGGCGTAGTCGAGCCCCAGGGCGGCCTCCAGCCAGCCGCGCAGGTCGCCACCGAACACCCGGGCCTCCAGCCAGGGCGACAGCCACAGCGACAGGATCACCAGCAGCGCCAGCCAGGGCATCAGCCAGAGCCCGGCCCAGCCCGGCGGCAGCCGCTGCGCGAGGCTCGCCGGCAGCCGCGACCAGAGCAGCCCGGCCAGCAGCATGCCCAGCGGCAGGACCGCCACCAGCGAGAAGGCCCCGGCCAGGTGGCGTTCCACCCAGGGGGCCAGCACCAGGCCGGCGACGAAGCCGATGACCACGCCCGGCAGTGCCTCCATCAGCTCCAGGGTTGGCTTGAGGCGGGTGCGCAGCCGCCGCGACATGAAGGTGGCCGAGTGCACCGCGGCCCCCAGCGCCAGCGGCACGGCGAACAGCAGCGCCCAGAAGGCCGCCTTCAGGGTGCCCCAGACCAGCGGGGCCATCCCGTAGCGCGGCGACTCCTCCGCCGTCAGGGTGTCGGGCTGCCAGCGGTGCTGGGGCAGCTCGTGACCCTCGATGGGCTGCGGCAGCCAGAGCCCGCGCCAGCTCACCTGGGGGTCCTCGGCAAGGAACAGCGGCACCACCTCCAGCGCCAGGAAGACCCCGATGGCCATCACGGCCACCACCACGCCGATGCCCCCGGCGGTGATCAGGGCCGTGGCCAGGCGGTCACGGCCGCGCCGCAGCCGCTGGCGTCGGGGGACAGGCTTGGGCGGCAGGGGGTCGATCATGGCCGCTCCCGGGGAGTCATGGAACAGGGGTGGATCATCACATTACGACATTGGCGTGACAGTTGCGTGACAGGCTCAGCCGGCAGGCGGGCCGGCCGCTAGCCGGGCCCGCTGGCGCTCGCGGACCGCCTCGGAGAGCCTGACGAAGCCGATCTCCTCGACGATCTCCTGACCCTCGGGGGACAGCACCAGGTCGATGAAGGCCTGCTCCGGGCCCGGCAGCCTCCCGCCGGGGGGCAGGTTGACGTAGAGGTAGAGATCGCGCGCCAGGGGATAGTCGCCGCTGCGCACCGTCTCGGGGCCGGGCCGATGGAGTCGCCCCGCGGCGTCGCGCCTCGCCACGGCCTTCACGCTGGCCGTCAGGTGGTTGAGGCCGGCATAGCCGATGGCCGAGGGCTCGGCGGCCACCGCCGCCACCGCCGCCGCCGAGCCGGGGTGCTCGTTGAGGCGCAGCCGGAAGTGCCCGCCGCACAGCGCATCCCGGCGAAACAGGCCGTGGGTGCCGGAGGCCACGTTGCGCCCGTGCAGCACGATGCGATCGCCGGGGAGCGTCACCCCCAGCTGGCTCCAGCGGTCGATCGCCGACTCGGCCCCGCAGCGCCGCGTGTCGGAGAAGATCGCGTCCAGTTCGGTGAGGCGCAGGCTCTCCAGGGGGTTGTGGCGATGCACCACCACCACCAGGGCATCCCGGGCGATCTCCAGTTCTAGGGGAGGATAGCCATAGCGCGCCACGAAGGCCTCCCGCTCCTCCCCGGTCATCGGCCGCGACATGGGCCCCAGCCGGGTCGTGCCGGCGATCAGCGCTGCCGGCGCGCTGGCCGACCCGCTGGCCTGGAGCTGCAGCCTGATGCCGGGATGACGTTCGCCGAGGCGCTCCCCCCAGCGCAGCATCAGCCCCGCCAGGGTGTCCGACCCGACGGCCCCCAGGGTCCCGGCCACCTCCTCGGCGGCCTCCTCGGCCACCGCGGTCATCGCCGCCAGGGCCAGCAGCAGCGCGCCCAGCCAGGTTATTGCTCTCGTTCTGCCCGGAATCATGATCTCTCCCCAGACGGGTCGCGGGGCATGGTGTCGCAGCGCTGGTGACGTGGCACGACATGCGTATACCATGGCCCCCGATTTGCCATCCCACACATGGCGCCACAATAACAAGCCAGGAAGATGACAGTGTCATGACAGACCTCGACGACATCCCCGCTCCCCAGGGCCAGCTGACCCTGAAGCTGCTCGCCAGCCGCCAGGATACCAACCTTCACGGCGACATTGCCGGTGGGTGGCTGGCGGCCCACATGGACCAGGCCGCCGAACTGGCCGCCGGTCGCGAGGCCCACGGGCGCACCGCCACCGTGGCCATCGAGGCCATGGACTTCCTCTGTCCGGTACGGGTCGGCTCGGTGGTCAACATCTTCACCGCGGTCCGCGAGATCGGCCACAGCTCGGTGAAGATCGATGTCGAGGTGTGGATCCGCCAGCCCCAGGAGCGCGACCCCGACGAACTGCACAAGGTCACCGAGGCCCGCTTCGTGATGGTGGCCCTGGACGACAACGGCCGCATCCGCGCGGTGCGCCAGCGGGAGTGAGCCGGCCCGTTACACGGCCGGGAACGCAACGAGGGCGCCTGCCGGCGCCCTCGTTGCATCGCTTCGCTCGGCGTCTGATCAGGCGCCGGCCGCCGCACGGGCCTTGAGGTACTCGAACTCGCCGGCGTCGCTGAACGGGCGCACCAGGTGCTGGAAGGCCTGGTAGGACTCGTAGGCCTTGGCGGAGTCGGGGTCGCTGTCCACCTGCGCCTGGATGACCTCCTTGGAAGCCTCGAAGAGGGCGGCCATGACATCCTCCGGGAAGGTGCGCAGCTGCACGCCGTGCTCGTCCACGAGGGTCTCCAGCGCCTGGGCGTTGCGGAAGGTGAACTCGCTGATCATCGCCAGGTTGGAGGCGCGGGCGGCCTCGGTGACCACCGCCTTGAGGTCGTCCGGCAGGGCGTTCCAGGCATCCAGGTTGACGGTGCCTTCGAGGATGGCCGAGGGCTCGTTCCAGGCCGAGGTGTAGTAGTAGTCCGCCACCTGGTGCAGGCCGAAGGCCAGGTCGTTGTAGGGGCCGACCCAGTCGGCGGCGTCGAGCACGCCGGTCTGCATGGAGGTGAAGATCTCGGAGCCCGGCATGTTCACGGTGGTGACGCCGATGCGGTTCATCGCCTCGCCGGCCAGGCCCGGCAGGCGCAGCTTGAGCCCCTGCATGTCCTCGAGGGAGTTGATCTCCTTCTTGAACCAGCCGGCCATCTGCGCGCCGGTGTTACCCACCGCGAAGGGCTTGAGGTTGTGCTTGGCGTAGATCTCGTCCCACAGCGCCTGGCCGCCACCGTGGTAGATCCAGGCATTGGTCTCGGTGGTGTTCATGCCGAAGGGCACCGCGGTGAAGAACTGCGCCGCGGCGACCTTGCCCCGCCAGTAGTAGGAGGCGGAGTGGCCCATCTCGGCGGTACCGGCGGCGACCGCATCGAAGACCTCCAGGGCCGGCACCAGCTCGCCGGCGCCGTGCACGCGGATGCGCATGCGGCCGTTGGAGAGCGCCTCGATGCGCTGGGCAAACTCGTTGGCGCCGGTGCCCAGCGCCGGGAAGTTCTTGGGCCAGGAGGTCACCATGTCCCAGGTGATGGTCTCCTGGGCACTGGCGGTGGAAACAAAGGGGGCGGCGGCGACACCGGCGGCGCCGGCACCCAGGGTCTTGAGGAAGTTGCGGCGTTGCATGCGGGCATGACTCCAGGAAGCTTGTTCTGAGGTTCGCGCTCGACTCGGCGCGATGTGTCCATCGCCGAGTATGCGCCAAGGCCGAATTGGCCCACAAGTCCGGGAGCTGACGGAAACGTCAACGGAAATTCGCCGAACGCCCTCGATCAGAGCGGCGTCAGCTTGGCGAACCCCAGCACCAGCCACTTGTCCCCTTCGCCCTCGAAGCTGACCTGCACGCGGGCGCGCTCCCCCTCGCCCTCGGCGTTGAGGATCACCCCCTCACCGAACACCGGGTGCTGGACGCGCTGCCCCAGCGACAGCGAGGGCAGGTCACCACCGCCCTGCACCGAGGTCTGGCGCAGCCCGGGCACCGGCCGGCCGGCCGTCACTGGCCGCGAGATCTGGCCCCGCAGCCGCACCTCCTCGAGGAACTCCTCGGGTATCTCGCGCAGGAAACGCGAGGCGCGCTGGAAGGTCTCCTTGCCGTGCAGGCGGCGGATCTCCGCGTGGGTCAGGTAGAGCTTGCGCATGGCGCGGGTCAGGCCCACGTAGCAGAGCCGTCGCTCCTCCTCGAGGCGGCCGGGCTCCTCCAGGGACATGCGGTGGGGGAAGAGCCCCTCCTCCACCCCGGCGATGAACACCACCGGGAACTCCAGCCCCTTGGCGGAGTGCAGGGTCATCAGCTGCACGCTGTCCTCGAACTCGTCGGCCTCGTGGTCGCCGGCGTTCAGCGCCGCCTCGGAGAGGAAGGCCTCCAGCGCCGCGGCCCCCTCGCCGGCCTCCGGCGCGTCGAAGGTCTCGCCCTGGGTGAAGGCACGGGCGGCGGTGACCAGCTCCTCCAGGTTCTCCACCCGCGCCTGGCCCTTCTCGCCCCTCTCGCTGCGGTGGTGCTCGATCAGCCCGGAGGCCTCGATCACCTGGTCGATGATCTCGTGCAGCGCCAGGCCGGCAGTATCGTTGTCGAGCCGTTCGATGAGGTCGGCGAAGGCCTTCACCGCGCTGCCGGCCCGCCCCTTGAGGCCGCCGTCGGCCAGGCCGTCGTGGAGGGCCTGCCACAGCGAGACGCCGGTTTCCCGGGCGCGGGTACGCAGGATCTCCACGGTGCGGGTGCCGATGCCCCGGGCCGGCACGTTGATCACCCGCTCCAGGGAGGCATCGTCGTCGCGGTTGAGCAGCAGCCGCAGGTAGGCCAGGGCATTCTTGATCTCGAGGCGCTCGTAGAAGCGCTGGCCGCCATAGATGCGGTAGGGCATGCCCTGGCGGATCAGGCTCTCCTCGAGCACCCGGGACTGGGCGTTGGAACGGTAGAGGATGGCGATCTCGCGGCGGTTGATGCCCTCCTCGACCTTCTCGCGGATGGTATCGACGATGAAGCGCGCCTCGTCCAGGTCGTTGAACCCGCTGTAGACCGAGATCGGCTCGCCCCGGACCCCGTCCGTCCACAGCTCCTTGCCCATGCGCTCGGTGTTGTGGCTGATCAGGGCGTTGGCGGCCTCGAGGATGGCGCTGGTGGAGCGGTAGTTCTGCTCCAGGCGGACGGTGCGGGTGTCGGGGAACTCCCGCTCGAAGCGGCGGATGTTCTCGATGCGGGCCCCGCGCCAGCCGTAGATCGACTGGTCGTCGTCGCCGACCACGGTCATCGGCGTCTGCATGCCGCTGAGCAGCTTCAGCCAGGCGTACTGCAGGGTGTTGGTGTCCTGGAACTCGTCCACCAGCACGTGGGCGAAGCGCTCCCGGTAGTGGGCCAGCAGCGCCGGGTTGTCGCGCAGCAGCTCCAGGCTTCTCAGCAGCAGTTCGCCGAAGTCGACCAGCCCGCCGCGCTCGCAGGTGAGCTGATAGCGCTCGTAGAGCTCGACCATCTGGGCCAGGTAGGCGTCGCCATGGACGTCCACCTGGTGGGGACGCAGCCCCTCCTCCTTGCAGCCGGAGATGAACGACTGCACCTGGCGCGGCGGGAAGCGCTCGTCGTCGATGCCGTGGTCCTTGAGCAACCGCTTGACCAGGCGCAGCTGGTCGTCGGAGTCGATGATCTGGAAGTGCTGGGGCAGCCGGGCATCCTGCCAGTGGGTGCGCAGAAGGCGGTGGGCGATGGAGTGGAAGGTACCCACCCAGACGTGGCGCAGGGAGAGACCCAGCAGCGACTCCAGGCGGGTGCGCATCTCGCGGGCCGCCTTGTTGGTGAAGGTCACGGCGAGCACCGCATAGGGCGAGAGCCCCTCGGCCTGCATCAGCCAGGCGATGCGGTGCACCAGCACCCGGGTCTTGCCGGAGCCGGCACCGGCCAGCACCAGCATGTTGCCCTGGGGGGCACTCACCGCCTCGCGCTGGGCGGCATTCAGATGATCGAGGATCGCCGTGACGTCGTCCATGGGGAGGGCATCGCTGCTCGGAAAATGGGCGGACAGCTTAGCATATCGTGCCTACGACTCCTGCTCCGGGAAGCGCAGCGGCGTCAGGCTCTTCTTCACTTCCCTGAGCTGCTCGGCGAGTTTCGGTCCGCGGGTCTTGGCCACGCCCACCGCCAGCACGTCGACCAGCACCAGATGGGCGATGCGCGAGCTCATGGGGGTGTAGATCTCGGTGTCCTCGTGGACATCGATGTAGAGCGGCAGGGTCACCTCCTCGGCCAGCGGCGAGCCGCTGGGGCAGAGGCCGATCACCGTCGCGCCGGCCTCGCGGGCCAGGCGCACGCTGGCCACCAGCGCCCGGGTGCGACCGGTCTGGGAGATGGCCACCACCACGTCGCCCTCCTTGAGGGTCACCGCCGACATGTTCTGCATGTGCGGGTCGGCATAGGCCGCGGTGGAGATCTGCAGGCGAAAGAACTTGTGCTGGGCGTCGAAGGCCACCGCCCCGGAGGCGCCGAAGCCGTAGAACTCCACCCGATTGGCCATGGCCAGGGCATTGATCGCCCGGCTCAGCGCCTCGTTGTCGAGGCGGTCGCGCACCGACAGCAGGGTGCCCACGGTGGAGTCGAAGATGCTCTGGGAGAATTCCGCCACCGAGTCGCTGTCGTTCATGGAGAACTGGGCGAACTGGCTGCCGGTGGCCAGCATCTGGGCCAGCTTGAGCTTGAAGTCCTGGAAGCCGTTGCAGCCCAGCGCCCGGCAGAAGCGCACCACGGTGGGCTCGCTGACCTTGGCCTCGGTGGCCAGGTCGACGATGCGCATGTGGATGACTTCCTCGGGGTTGCGCAGCACGAAGCGCGCCACCTTCTGCTCGGAGCGACGGAAGTGCTCCATGCGACGCCTCATCTCATCGAACAGGGCACGGCTCACGAGGGGACTCCTTGCTTGCGGGCCGCCGCGCCAAGCGGGCGAGACGACGGATCGGATAGAGGGAACATGTCTACAGTATGCCCCAACCCGGGCAGGGATGCGCACCGGCCGCGGCATTCTGACCGGCCGGGCGGCCGATGCCCTTGCGTTGGCCCAGCGTTGTGGCGAAACGCCCACGACGTCATCATTCTGTCAAGTGCGGTATAGTAGTAATTGCAGTGTCGCGAGCAAGACACAGGAGAGTCGATCATGCGCAATGTCGAACGGTTAACCTCCCTGAAGAGCGAGCTTCTCGACATCTTCATGAGCATGGAAGTCGTCGAACACGAGCATCGCTCCCGCACCGCCGCCCAGCGCAACCTGCGCGCCCGGCGCGGCATCGAGCTCCACGAGGAGTTCAAGCGGCTGTCCCGGGACATCGCCGAGCTGCCCGAGGACGAACTGGTCGACGACGAGATGCACTGACTTCCCGGCCCGCCGACGGGCCACCGGGACCCAGACGTCGCGAGCCCCGCCGGGGCGGGGCTCGCAGGGGGTTGTCACCCTCTCGGTCAGCGGCCCTAGAGCAGGCCGGTGACGAACACCACGATCACGCCGATCGGCGCCACGTAGCGTGCCACGACGTGCCACAGCCGCTCACGCCCACCGGACAGCGCCAGCTCGTCCGCCACCCCCTGGCGGTCGAGACACCAGGCCACGAAGAGGATCGCCCCCAGGCCGGTCAACGGCAGCAGGAACTTGCTGGTGAAGGTATCCAGCAGGTCGAAGACGTTGAGGCCGAAGATCAGGAAGCTGTCCCAGACGTTGAAGGACATCAGCGCCGCGATGCCCAGCGCCCAGACCGCCGCGCCGCCCACCAGGGTCGCCGCCACGCGGGACAGCGGGGTGCGCTCCTCCATCAGCTCGACCACCGGCTCCAGCAGCGAGATCGCCGAGGTCAGCGCCGCGAAGGTCAGCAGCAGGAAGAACATCAGGCCGAGGATCATGCCGCCGGTCATGTTGCCGAAGGCCACCGGCAGGTTGATGAAGATCAGCCCCGGACCATCGGCGGGACTCATGCCGTTGGCGAAGACGATCGGGAAGATCGCCAGGCCGGCCAGCAGGGCGATCACCGTATCGAGGATGATCACCGTGCGCGCGGTGCCGATCAGGCTGACATCCTCCCCCAGGTAGGAGCCGTAGGCCATCATGATGCCCATGCCCAGCGACAGGGTGAAGAACGCCTGCCCCATGGCCGCCAGGACGACGCCGCCGGTCACCGCGCTCCAGTCGGGACGGAACATGAAGGCCAGCGCCTCGCCGAAGTGCCCGGTGGTCATGCCGTAGCCGACCAGCACGATCAGCAGCACCACCAGCCCGGGCATCAGGGTGCGCACGGCCCCCTCGAGCCCCTTGGTGACACCCCGGGCGACGATCCAGATCACCAGCGCCATGAAGGCGGTGTGCCACAGGGTCAGCATGCCGGGACTGCCCAGCAGGCTGCCGAAGATGGCGCCGGTACCGTCGGCATCCTGGCCGGTGAAGCGGCCGGTGACGGAACCCAGGGTGTAGGAGAGCGACCAGCCGCCGATCACACTGTAGAAGGAGAGGATCAGGAAGGCCGCCAGCACGCCGCTGGCGCCGACCAGTGCCCAGGCCGGCAGGTGCCCGCCCTTGCGGGCCAGGTCGGCCATGGCGTTGATGGGGTTCTCCTGGCCGCGGCGGCCGATCAGCCACTCCGCCACCAGGATCGGCAGGCCCACCAGCGCCACGCAGGCCAGGTAGATGAGCACGAAGGCCGCGCCACCGCTGTCACCCACCATGTAGGAGAACCGCCAGATGTTGCCCAGGCCCACCGCGGAGCCCGCGGCGGCGAGCACGAAGGTCATCTTCGATGACCACTGTGCATGTACGTGTTTAGACATGAATCACCCTGATTGTGCGTGTCGCCATCGACCGGTCTGGCGCGATGACGGCTTATGCTTGTAGTTGCCACGTCCAGGGCGCCGTGGGTGGCACGACACCGACCAGAGCATGACAGGATCCAGGCAGGATCACTGCCGAGTCACGTTCCCGCAGGCCGGGGGCCGGGTGGCGCCGAGCCCGGGAACGCCGGGTGCCGGAGACTCACGGAAAATGTACGGGATCGGCACAGAATCCGGGAATATCACTGGGTAATGGCACTCCGGGGCATAAAACTATCAGATCAGGCGGCGGATGGCCAGCCGAAGCCGTTACATGAGCAGGCCCGGATATCGTCGCCCGGCCGGGGGCTCAGAACAGCCGCGCCTGATCCTCGCCGGGGAAGGCGGCAAGCGGGGGGAGGGAACAGTGTTCGACCAGGCGGGCATGGAGTCGCCGAGCGAGTTCCGGGGCCTGGCGATTGTCGGGCGTATGCACAAGCAGGAAAGGGGTTTTCCCCTGATTTATCCACAGGCCGAGCCGCTCGATCCAGGCCGCGAAATAGCGCTCGTTGATCGCCGGATCGAGGTGGCCGATGAAGCGCACCAGCGGACGGCCTGCCGTGGAAAGCACGTGTAATGGGCGTCTCGGCTTCTCGCGCTGGGCCTGGAGCAGCCCGGGATGACCGCCGGGTGGCGTCGAGAAGAGCGGCCGCACGTCGAGCATGACCCGATCGGCGCCGTGAGTTATCAACAATCTGTTGAGGGCGGTCTCGGCCGCCCCCTTGTGGAAGAATTCACTGTGGCGGACCTCCACGGCACAGGGAATTCCCGCGGGCCAGCGCGCCAGCAGGGCTTCCAGCCGGGGGAGCTCCTCGGCGCCGAAATCCCTCGGCAGCTGCACCATCAGCGGACCCAGGCGGTCATGGAGCGGCGCCAGGGCATCGAGGAAGGCATCGAACGCCGCCTCCACGCCGACCAGGCGGCGTTCGTGGGTCAGCGCCGCCGGCAGCTTGAAGCAGAAGCGGAAATCCGCCGGGGCCTGGCGTGCCCAGGCCGCCACCGTCTCCGCCCGCGGCGCCCCGCTGTAGAAGGTGGTATTGCCCTCCACGGTGGTGAACACCCGCGCATACTCCTCGAGGCCGCCGCCATGGGGCGGATAGAGGGTGCCGCGCCACTCGGGATTGGCCCACATGGCCAGGCCGAGGTGCAGGCGCGGCGCGGCATCGCGAGGCGTCACTCCACCGTCACGCTCTTGGCCAGGTTGCGCGGCTGGTCCACGTCGGTGCCCTTGAGCACCGCCACATGGTAGCTGAGCAGCTGCAGCGGCAGGGTGTAGAGGATCGGCGCCAGCGCCTCGTGGACATGGGGCAGGTGCAGCACATGCACGCCCTCCTCCTCGGCCATCCCGACCTGCTCGTCGGCGAAGACGAACAGTACGCCGCCGCGGGCCCGCACCTCCTGGAGGTTGGACTTGAGCTTGTCGAGCAGTTCGTCGTTGGGTGCCACGGAGATGACCGGCATCTCGCTGTCCACCAGCGCCAGGGGGCCATGCTTGAGCTCGCCGGCCGGGTAGGCCTCGGCGTGGATGTAGGAGATTTCCTTGAGCTTCAGCGCGCCCTCCAGGGCGATGGGGAAGTGCGCCCCGCGGCCCAGGAAGAGGGCATGGTGCTTCTCGGCGAAGGCCATGGAGAGCGCCTCGATCTCGGGGTCCAGCGCCAGCACCCGCTCCACCAGCCCGGGCAGGCCGCGCAGGGCCGCCACCAGGTCGGCCTGGACGGCCTCGTCGAGCCCCCTGACACGCCCCAGCGCCAGGGTCAGCAGCATCAGCGCGGTGAGCTGGGTGGTGAAGGCCTTGGTGGAGGCCACGCCGATCTCGGGGCCGGCCTGGGTCATCAGGGTCAGGTCGGACTCTCGCACCAGCGAACTGCCCGGTACGTTGCAGATCGCCAGGCTGGCGAGGTAGCCCCGCTCCCGGGCGAAGCGCAGCGCCGCCAGGGTATCGGCGGTCTCGCCGGACTGGGAGAGGGTGACGAACAGGGTGCCCTCGGGCACCACCACCTGGCGGTAGCGATACTCGGAGGCGACCTCCACCTGCACCGGCACCCCGGCGAAGCGCTCCAGCCAGTAGCGGGCCACCATGCCGGCATGGTAGCTGGTGCCGCAGGCGACGATGTGGATCTGTCTGACCTGCCGGAAGAGGACCTCGGCCTCGGGCCCGAAGCTCTCCACCAGCACCGAGCGCTCGCCCAGGCGCCCCTCCAGGGCCGCGGCGATCACCGCCGGCTGCTCGTGGATCTCCTTGAGCATGAAGTGGCGATAGTCGCCCTTGCTGGCGGCGCCATCGCCATGCTCGAAGGTCTGCACCTCGCGCTCGACGGGGGTACCCGCGGCATCGAGGACCTCGATGCGCCCCCCCGCCGAGAGGCGCACCACGTCGCCCTCACGAAGGTAGAGGAAGCGGTCGGTGACCTGCAGCAGGGCCAGCGGGTCGGAGCCCAGGAAGGCCTCGCCGATGCCCACCCCGACCACCAGCGGGCTGCCCTTGCGGGCGCCGACGATGACGTCGGGTTCGTCGGCACTGACCACGCCCAGCGCATAGGCGCCGTCCAGGCGTGCCAGGGTGCGCTGCACGGCGGCCAGCAGGTCGCCGTCGCGGCCGAGCTCCCGCGCCACCAGGTGGGCCACCACCTCGGTGTCGGTCTCGGAGTCGAAGCGATAGCCCTCGGCGACCAGCTCGCGGCGCAGCGCCTCATGGTTCTCGATGATGCCGTTGTGCACCACCGCCAGGCGCTCGCCGGACTGGTGGGGGTGGGCATTGGCCTCGCTGGGGCGGCCATGGGTCGCCCAGCGGGTATGGGCGATGCCGCAGCGGCCGGGCAGCGGCTCGGCCGCCAGGCGCTCCTCGAGGGCCGCCACCTTGCCGACGGCACGGCGCCGCTGCAGCACTCCCTCGGGAGACTGGATGGCCATGCCCGCCGAGTCATAGCCGCGATACTCGAGCCGCTTCAGCCCCTCGAGGAGAATGCCTTCCACGTTGCGCTCGGCAACGGCACCCACGATTCCACACATGTCTTCTCTCCTCAGTCGTCCTGCTTGCCGGGCCGCGGCCAGTCGGGCTTGCTGATCTGTCGTCCCCGCGATACCGCCAGGGCATTGTCCGCCACGTCCTTGCTGATGGTGGAGCCCGCCCCCACGGTGGCACCCCGGCCGACGCTGACCGGGGCCACCAGGGCGCTGTTGGAGCCGATGAAGGCGTCATCGCCGATCTCGGTACGGTGCTTGTTGGCGCCGTCGTAGTTGCAGGTGATGGTGCCCGCCCCGACGTTGACGTCGCGGCCCAGCCGGGCATCGCCCACATAGCTCAGGTGGTTGATCTTGCTGCCCTCGCCCACCTCGACGTTCTTGGTCTCGACGAAGTTGCCCACCTTGGCACCCACCGCCAGGCGGGTGCCGGGGCGCAGCCGGGCGAAGGGACCGATGCGGTTGCGGCCGGCCGCCACGGCGCCCTCGATCACGCTGTGCGCCTCGACCACCGCCTCGGCGCCGATGTGGCTGTCACGGATCACGCAGTGGGGGCCGATACGCACCCCTTCGCCGAGTTCCACATCCCCCTCGAAGACGCAGCCCACGTCGATCTCCACGTCGTGGCCGCAGGTCAGGGTGCCGCGGACATCGATCCGGGCCGGGTCGAGCAGCGCCACTCCCTCGGTCATCAGCCGCTCGGCCTGGGCACGCTGGTAGGCCCGCTCGAGCCGCGCCATCTGCAGGCGGTTGTTGACCCCCTCGACCTCCAGCGCGTTGGCCGGCTGGACGGTGGCGATCTTCACCCCCTCGGCGGCGGCCATGGCGATGATGTCGGTGAGGTAGTACTCGCCCTGGGCGTTGTCGGCAGAGAGGCGCGGCAGCCAGCGGCGGAGCTGGGCGGCGGTCATGGCCATGATGCCGGTGTTGCACTCGCGCACCGCGCGCTCGGTCTCGGAGGCGTCCTTGTGCTCGACGATGGCCACCGCCTCGCCCGCGGCGTTGCGCAGGATGCGCCCGTAGCCGGTGGGATCCTCCAGGGTCACGGTCAGCAGCCCCAGGTGGTCGTCGTCGACCCCCTCGAGCAGCGTCGCCAGGGTCTCGCGGCGGGTCAGCGGCACGTCGCCGTAGAGCACCAGCACCTTGCCGTCGCCCAGCCCCTCCAGGGCCTGGGCCACCGCGTGGCCGGTGCCCTTCTGCTCGGCCTGGAGCGCGAAGCGCACCTCGCAGTCGGCCAGGGCCTCACGCACCTTCTCGGCGCCGTGGCCGACCACCACGTGGGTCCGCTCGGCGTCGAGGCCGCGGGCCGTCTCGATCACATGGCGCACCATGGGCTTGCCGGCCAGGCGGTGCAGCACCTTGGGGAGGGTCGAACGCATCCGGGTCCCCTGGCCCGCCGCGAGAATCACCACATCCAGCGTCATCATGACTCCTTGTCCATCATCGTCGATCACATCATTCTAGGGGGCGCGGCGCCGTCACTCCATTCATCGAGCCGCCCGGGTGCAGCGTAGAAGAGCCCCTCGTCTCACTGGACCTCCAGGCCCAGTTCCGCCACCAGCCCCTCGCCGAACCGTTCGACGAAGGCGGGGCTGACGCGGCTGCTCCAGGCACCCTCCTCCTCGCGCACGATCATCAGCACGCTGAGCCCCTGCTCGCGGGCCAGGGCCATGCCCGCCTCCTCGCCGAGCACCATCAGCGCCGTGGCCCAGGCATCCGCCCAGGCGTTGGAGGGGTGGGCCACCGACACCGAGGCCAGCCGGTGGGTGATGGGCCGCCCGGTGCGCGGGTCGAGGGTGTGGGAGAAGCGCCGGCCGTCCTGCTCGAAGTAGTTGCGATAGTCGCCGGAGGTGGCCACCGTGATGTCGTGCAGCGGCACCACGTGACGGGCCTCCTGGCGATCCTCCAGCGGCGCCTCGATGCCGATCCGCCAGGGTGCCTGCTCGGCGTCCCGGTAGCCCCGTACCCGCAGGTCGCCTCCCAGGTTGACCAGGTAGTGCTCGATCCCCTCGCCCTCCAGGAACTCCCCCACCCGGTCGGTGGCATGCCCCTTGGCCACGCCGCCCAGGTCGACGTGCAGGTCGCGCAACCGCCGCGCCTGCAGGGCGTCCGGGTCGACCTCCACCGCATCGAAGCCGACCTCGGCCAGCCGGGCCTCGAGGGTCGCGTCATCCGGCACCTCCCGGGGCCGCGCCTCGGCGCCGAAGCTCCACAGATTGACCAGGGCACCGAGGGTGGTGTCGAAGGCACCGTTGCTGGCCTCGGCCACCGCCTGGCTGATCGACAGCACCTCGATCAGCTCGTCGGAGAGCGGCTGCCACTCGCCGACCGGTGCCTGGTTGAAGGCCGAGAGCTCCGAGTCCTCGCGGTAGATCGACATGCCGGCATCGACCGCCTCGAGCACCTCGAGGATCCCCTCCTCCAGGGCCAGGGCCTGGCCCTGGGTCAGCGGGTCGGCGAGGGTCACCTGGTAGAAGCTGCCGAAGATCGCCCCCTCCAGGCGCACCGGGGAGTCGAGGGGCCGGTCGCTCTCCGAGCAGCCGGCCAGCAGCAGCGAGAGCCCCAGGAGGAGCGGCAGGGCAACGAGACGCAGGGACTTCATGATGACAGGCACTCCGTGACGGTTGAGGGCGGCGGCTACCAGAACAGCCACAGCAGCCAGGCGCCGAGCAGCAGGCGATAGACCACGAAGGGCTGCATGCCGACGCGCTTGATGACGACCAGGAAGTAATGGATGCAGAGGTAGGCACTGATGCCGGAGAGCAGGGTCCCCACGACGACGGCGGGCCAGTCGACCGTCGCGGCCTCCTGGATCAGGCCGGTGACCTCGAGGCCACCGGCCAGCACGATCACCGGGATCGACAGCAGGAAGGAGAAGCGCGCCGCGCCCTCCCGGCTCATGCCCAGCAGCAGCGCCGCGGTGATGGTGATGCCCGAGCGGGAGGTGCCGGGGATCAGTGCCAGGGCCTGGGCCAGACCGATCAGCACCACATCGCGAAGGCGCAGCTGGTACTCGCTGCGCCCGCCGCGGTGGCGCCAGTCCGCATAGCCCAGCACCAGCCCGAAACCGATCAGGCCGGCGGCGATGATCAGCGGCGAGCGCATGCCCACCTCGATGGCGTCGCGGAAGGCCAGCCCGAACACGCAGACCGGCAGGGTCGCCAGCAGCACGCCCCACGCCAGCCTGGCATCGTCGTCCATGCCACCGCCGCGCAGGGAGCCGGCCCAGCTCACGGCCATGCGCGCAAGCTCCTGGCGGAAGTAGAGCACCACGGCCGACAGGCTGCCGATATGCAGCGCCACGTCGAAGGCCAGCCCCTGGTCGTCCCAGGGCGTGAGCACCGGCACCAGGATCAGGTGGGCGGAGCTGGAGATGGGCAGGAACTCCGTCAGTCCCTGGACGATGGAGAGTACGACAACCTGTAGCCAATCCATGGGGGCTTCCCGTCAAGAGTGTGGAGACGCATGCTCCGCGCAGGCGACGCGCAGAGCATACACATCCCCCATGGCCTTGTCCGCCCCGACGGCAGGGCCACCGATCCCCGGCCACCGCCCGGCACGCGCCAGACCCGTCAATCAGACCCCGGTCAGGATCGCCGTGGCGATGCTGAAGTAGATCAGCACCCCCGAGGCGTCGATCAGGGTGGTCACCAGCGGCGCCGAGGCGGTGGCCGGGTCCCAGCCCAGGCGATCGAGCAGGAAGGGCAGGCACATGCCCAGCAGGCTACCGAACAGCACGATGGTCACCATGCTCATGGCGACCACCATGGCCACCGCCTCGCCGCCACGCATCACCCCGATGGGCGCCACGGCCAGCGCCATGGTCAGACCCAGGGAGCCGGCCACCAGCAGCTCCCGGCCCAGCAGGGTGCCCCAGTCCTTGACCCCGACGTCGCCGGTGGCCATGCCGCGCACCATCAGGGTGGCGGCCTGGGCACCGGCATTGCCGCCGCTGCCGATCAGCAGCGGCAGGAAGAACACCAGCGCCACCTGGGCGGCGATGGTGTCCTCGAAGTAGGCGATACCGGCCCCGGAGAAGAGGTTAGCGAACACCAGCAGCACCAGCCAGGTCACCCGCTTGCGATAGAGGCTCCACAGCGGCACCCGGCTGACGCCATCCTCCAGCTGGCCGATGGACATGCCCTTGTGGAAGTCCTCGGTGGCCTCCTCCTCGGCCACGTCCATGGCGTCGTCGTGGGTGACGATGCCGATCAGGCGCTCGTCGGCATCCACCACCGGCAGCGCCAGCAGGTCGTAGCGGGCCACGATCCGGGCCACCTCCTCCTGCTCCGCGTCGACGGCCATGCTGATCACGTCCTTGATCATGATGTCGTCGACCTTCGCCCCCGGGCGCGCCACCATCAGCTGGCGCAGCGACAGGGTGCCGGCCAGGCGGCCCTCGGCGTCGATGATGTAGAGCTGGTAGACCGTCTCGGCGTCGGGGGCCGTCTGGCGCACCCGCATCATCGCCTGGGAGACGGTCATGCCACTGGGGATCGCCACGTAGTCCGAGGTCATGATCGCCCCGGCGGTCCCCTCCTCGTAGCTGGCCAGGCGCTTGAGGTCCTCGCGCTCCTGGCGCGCCATGCGCCGCAGCAGGGCCTCGCGACGATCCTCGTCCAGCACCTTGAACAGGTCGGTGCGCTCATCGGAGCCCATCTCCTCGAGCAGCAGCAGCAGCGCCTCGTCGGGCATCGCCTCGGTGATCTCGAGCTGCTCCTCCCCCGGCAGGTAGCCCAGCACGTTGGCCCGCCGCTCCAGCGGCAGGCACTCCAGCAGGGCCTGGGCGACCGGCAGGTCGTCGTCCTCCTCGAGGATCTCCTCGAGGATCTCGGCGATGTCCGCCGACCGCAGCTCGGGGAGCAGCTCGCCGAGGCGCTCGTGATGCGCGTCGGCCAGCGCCGCCAGCAGCGTGTCCTTGTGTTCCTGCAGGGTCTCGTTCAGCGACATGGCATCCTCCTGACGCCGCGAGGCGCGCCGAGATGAAAGAAAACGCCCCCCGACCCCTGGCTAGCGACAGGGGGCGGGGGGCGGCGTGGCACGGCGAAGGGCAGTCTCAGCCCTTGCCGGCCTTCTTGCGCAGCTGCTGGATGGTACGCAGCTGCGCCACGGCTTCGGCGAGCTCGGCCGCGGCACGGGTGTAATCCAGTTCCGCGGACTTGTCGTTGAACGCCTTCAGCGCATGCTGTCGGGCCTCCTCGGCGGAGGCCTCGTCCAGGTCCTTGGCGCGCGATGCGGCATCGGCGAGGATGGTCACCACGTCGGGCTGCACTTCCAGGAAGCCGCCCGAGACATAGTAGTTCTCCTCACGCCCACCGTCGTGGATCACGCGGATCGGGCCAGGCTGGAGCTCGGTCAGCAGCGGAGCATGCCCCGGGAGGATGCCCAGGTCGCCCATCATGCCGGCGGCGATCACCTGCTCGACCTCGCCGGAGAAGACCGACGCCTCGGCGCTCACGATGTTGCACTTGAAGCTGTTCGCCATAGCGAAGTCCCCCTGGTGGAAAGCCTTACTTCATCTGGTTGGCTTTCTCGACGGCCTCGTCGATGGTGCCGACCATGTAGAAGGCCTGTTCCGGCAGCTCGTCATACTCGCCGTTGAGGATGCCCTGGAAGCCGCGGATGGTGTCCTTGAGGGACACGTACTTGCCGGGCGACCCGGTGAACACCTCGGCCACGAAGAACGGCTGCGACAGGAAGCGCTGGATCTTCCGCGCCCGGGACACGGCCAGCTTGTCCTCGTCGGACAGCTCGTCCATGCCCAGGATCGCGATGATGTCCTTGAGCTCCTTGTAGCGCTGCAGCACGTTCTGCACGCCGCGGGCGGTGTCGTAGTGCTCTTCGCCGACCACCAGCGGATCCAGCTGACGCGAGGTGGAGTCCAGCGGGTCGATGGCCGGGTAGATGCCCAGCTCGGCGATGGAACGCGCCAGTACCACGGTGGCGTCCAGGTGCGAGAAGGTGGTCGCCGGGGACGGGTCGGTCAGGTCATCCGCGGGCACGTAGACGGCCTGCACGGAGGTGATCGAGCCGGTCTTGGTGGAGGTAATGCGCTCCTGGAGCACACCCATCTCCTCGGCCAGGGTCGGCTGGTAGCCCACCGCGGAGGGCATGCGGCCCAGCAGGGCGGACACCTCGGTACCGGCCAGGGTGTAGCGGTAGATGTTGTCGACGAACAGCAGCACGTCACGGCCTTCATCGCGGAACTTCTCGGCGATGGTCAGGCCGGTCAGGGCCACGCGCAGGCGGTTGCCGGGCGGCTCGTTCATCTGACCGTAGACCAGCGATACCTTGTCGATAACGTTGGATTCGGTCATCTCGTGGTAGAAGTCGTTACCCTCGCGGGTACGCTCGCCCACGCCCGCGAACACCGAGTAACCGCTGTGCTCGGTGGCGATGTTGCGGATCAGCTCCATCATGTTGACGGTCTTGCCCACGCCGGCACCGCCGAACAGGCCGACCTTGCCGCCCTTGGCAAACGGGCAGACCAGGTCGATGACCTTGATGCCGGTCTCCAGCAGCTCGTTGGACGCCGCCTGGTCCGCGTAGCTCGGCGCCTTGCGGTGGATCGGCATGCGCTCCTGCTCGCCGATCTCGCCGGCCTCGTCGATGGGGCGACCCAGCACGTCCATGATGCGACCCAGGGTCTCCTTGCCCACCGGCACGGAGATGGCCGCACCGGTGTTGACCACTTCCATGCCGCGCTTCAGGCCCTCGGTGGAGCCCATGGCGATGGTACGCACCACGCCGTCGCCCAGCTGCTGCTGGACCTCGAGCACTGTCTCGACATTCGAGACGTTCAGCGCGTCGTAGACCTTGGGAACGTCGTCCCGCGGAAACTCTACGTCAATCACCGCGCCGATGATTTGTACGATACGTCCGCTCATCTTGCGATCCTCTCAAATACCTGCAAATGAAGCCTGTGTGCCGGGAGGGCCGCGCCCTCCCCGGCGCTATACGGCGGCGGCGCCCCCGACGATCTCGGAGATCTCCTGGGTGATGGCGGCCTGGCGGGCCTTGTTGTAGACCATCTCCAGGTCGTCGATCAGGCCGCCGGCGTTGTCGGTGGCATTCTTCATGGCGATCATCCGCGCGGCCTGCTCGCAGGCCGCGTTCTCGACCACCGACTGGTACACCTGCGACTCGATGAATCGAACCAGCAGGCTGTCCAGCAGCGCCTTGGCATCCGGCTCATACAGGTAGTCCCAGCTACCGGGACGCTTGTCTTCTTCGTCGTGCGACTCCGTCCCCATGTCGGGGGACAGGGGCAACAGCTGCCTGACCACCGGCTTCTGGGTCATGGTGTTGACGAACTCGTTGTACACCACGAAAAGCCGATCCAGGCGCCCCTCGTCATAGGCGTCCAGCATGACCTTCACGCTGCCGATCAGATCCTCGACCTCGGGCGACTCGCCCAGGCCGCTCTTCGCCGCGACGAGGTTGCCCCCGTAGCTCTTGAAGAAGCCGCCGGCCTTGCTGCCCAGGGCACAGAAGTCGAGCTCCGCGCCCTCGTCGCGCCATGCCTTGGCATCCCTGAGCACGGCCTTGAACAGGTTGACGTTCAGGCCGCCGCACAGGCCGCGGTCGGTGGAGACCACGATGTAGCCGACCCGCTTGACGTCACGATCGATCATGTAATCGTGCTTGTACTCGGGGTTGGCGTCGGCGATATGGGCAACGACATTACGGATCTGACGCGCGTAGGGCTGGCTGGCCTTCATCAGATCTTGCGCCTTGCGCATCTTCGACGCAGCGACCATTTCCATGGCGCTGGTGATCTTCTGCGTATTCTTGATGCTCCCGATCTGGGTGCGTATCTCTTTTGCAGCTGCCATAGCGATCTACTCCGTTCGTGGCCCTCAGAAAGCTCCTGGGCCCGCCCCGCAGGCGGGACGGGCCAGCGGGATTACCAGCTCTGAGTGGCCTTGAACTTCTCGAGACCCTCTTTCAACCCGCTCTGGATCTCGTCGTTGTAGTCGCCGGTCTGGTTGATCTTGTCGAGCAGCTCGGCATGCTCGGACTTCATGTAGTCGTGCAGGGCACGCTCGAAGTCCAGCACCTTGCTCACGTCGACGTCATCCAGGAAGCCTTCGTTGGCGGCATACAGGGTCACGCCCATCTCGGCCACGGACAGCGGCGAGTACTGCTTCTGCTTCATCAGCTCGGTGACGCGCTGGCCGTGCTCCAGCTGCTTGCGGGTGGCCTCGTCCAGGTCGGAAGCGAACTGGGAGAAGGCCGCCAGCTCGCGGTACTGGGCCAGGGCCAGGCGCACGCCGCCGCCGAGCTTCTTGATGATCTTGGTCTGGGCCGAGCCACCCACGCGGGACACCGACAGGCCGGCGTTGATGGCCGGACGGATGCCCGAGTTGAACAGGTCGGTCTCGAGGAAGATCTGACCGTCGGTGATGGAGATCACGTTGGTCGGAACGAAGGCCGAGACGTCGCCGCCCTGGGTCTCGATGATCGGCAGCGCGGTGAGCGAGCCGGTCTTGCCCTTGACCTCGCCGTTGGTGAACTTCTCGACGTAGTCGGCGTTGACGCGCGCGGCGCGCTCCAGCAGGCGGGAGTGCAGGTAGAAGACGTCACCCGGGTAGGCTTCGCGGCCCGGTGGACGACGCAGCAGCAGGGAGACCTGGCGGTAGGCCCAGGCCTGCTTGGTCAGGTCGTCATAGACGATCAGGGCGTCTTCGCCGCGGTCGCGGAAGTACTCGCCCATGGTGCAGCCGGCGTACGGGGCCAGGAACTGCATCGGGGCCGGGTCGGCAGCGCCGGCGGCAACCACGATGGTGTGCTCCATGGCGCCGTGCTCCTCGAGCTTGCGCACCACGCTGGCAATGGTCGACTGCTTCTGACCGATCGCCACGTAGATGCAGGTGACGCCCTTGCCCTTCTGGTTGATGATGGCGTCGACGGCGATGGCCGACTTGCCGATCTGGCGATCGCCGATGATCAGCTCACGCTGGCCGCGACCGATCGGCACCATGGCATCGATGGACTTCAGGCCGGTCTGGATCGGCTGGTCCACCGACTGGCGGGTGATGACGCCCGGGGCGACCTTCTCCACCGCGTCGGTGAGCTTGGCGCCCACCTCGCCCTTGCCATCGATGGGGTTGCCCAGCGGATCGACCACGCGGCCGACCAGTTCGGGACCCACCGGCACCTCGAGGATACGACCGGTACACTGGGCGGTCATGCCCTCCTCGAGCTGCAGGTAGTCGCCCAGCACCACGGCACCCACGGAGTCGCGCTCGAGGTTGAGCACCATGCCGTAGATGCTGCCGGGGAATTCGATCATCTCACCGAACATCGCCTCCTCGAGGCCGTGAATCTTCACGATGCCGTCGGAGACGCTGACGATGGTGCCCTGGTTACGGGCTTCGGATGCGACATCAAGCTTCTCGATCCGCTGCTTGATGATGTCGCTGATCTCGGAAGGATTCAGTTGCTGCATGCCATGTCCCTCAGACTCAGGCGGAAAGGGCTTCGGAGAGGCGGTTCAGTCGACCGCGTACCGACCCGTCGATGACGGTATCGCCGGCACGCAGGATGACACCGCCGAGAAGCGTCGGGTCCACCTGAGTGGTAATGGAGATTTCGCGATTCAGGCGCTTCTTGAGCGCACCGGCGAGCTTCTGCTGCTGCTTGTCGTCGAGTTCGAAGGCCGAGACCACGGTGACGTCGACACGCTTGTCATGCTCGGCGCGCAGCCGCTCGAACTGCTCGGCGATGGCCGGCAGGGCCGCCAGGCGCCCCTTGTCGCTCAGCGTATCGAGGAAGCGGCGTGCCGCGTCGTCGACGCTGGCGTCCGCCACCTCGAGCACCAGAGCCACCTTGCGCTCGTCGTCAAGCTTGGGGCTGGAGAGCAGCTTCTGCACGTCCTGGCTGGCCACGACCATGCCGACCTTGCCCAGCCACTCGGACCAGGCATCCAGCGCCTTGTGATCGCGTGCGTACTCGAATGCCGCCTTGGCGTAGGGTCGAGCGACGGTTGACGTTTCCGCCATGGATCACCTCCTCACAGTTCGGCCGCAAGCTTGTCGAGCAGCTTGCGATGGGCCTTCTCGTCGATGGAGGCTTCCAGGACACGCTCGGCACCGGTGACCGCCAGGGTGGACACCTGGGCGCGCAGCTCGTCCTTGGCGCGATTGATTTCCTGCTCGATCTCGGCACGGGCGCTGGCGACAAGACGCTCGCCTTCGGCGCGGGCCTGCTCGCGGGCTTCCTCGATCATCTGGGAAGAGCGCTTGTGGGCCTGCTCGAGGATCTGGGAGGCCTGCTCCTTGCTGTCGCGCAGGGTGGCTTCCGCCTTCTCCTGGGCGAGCTCCAGGTCACGAGAGGCACGGCTGGCCGCATCGAGGCCATCGGCGATCTTCTTCTGACGCTCGTGGAGCGCATTGCTGATCGGAGGCCACACATACTTTATGCAAAACCAGACAAAGATCGCGAAGGCGATCGTCTGCCCGATAAGCGTCATGTTGATATTCACAGGGATGTACCTCTGACTGATTCGTGGCGACCGGAAACAAGCAAACCGAGCGCGTTGCGCTCGGTGCTGTCATTAACCGGCGACGACGAAGATCAGGTACATCGCGATACCGACACCGATCATCGGCACGGCGTCGAGCAGGCCGGCCATGATGAAGGTCTTGGTCTGCAGCTGGTCACCCAGCTCCGGCTGGCGAGCGGTGGACTCGAGCAGCTTGCCGCCCAGCAGGGCGAAGCCGATACCGGTAGCCAGAGCGCCCAGACCGATGATGATGGCAGCAGCAATGTAGACCATTTCCATGATAGTACTCCTGATTTCAAGTTTTGGTTCAAGGGGTTACGGGTTAATGGAGTTGCAAGCGTTGCTCGGTTCTCAGTGGTGCTCATGCGCGGCGCTCAGGTACACGATGGAGAGCACCGTGAAGATGAAGGCCTGCAGAGTCACGACGAGGATGTGGAAGATCGCCCACGGCACGTCCAGCAGCCAGATGGCCCAGAAGGGCAGCAGGGCGATCAGGATGAAGATGACCTCACCGGCGAACATGTTGCCGAAGAGTCGCAGACCGAGGCCCAGCGGCTTGACCAGCAGGCCGATGACCTCGAGAACCAGGTTGAAGGGGATCAGCGCCCAATGGTTGAAGGGCGTCAGCGAGAGCTCCTTGGCGAAGCCGCCGGCCCCCTTGACCTTGATGCTGTAGTAGATGATCAGGAAGAACACGCCCAGCGCCATGCCCAGGGTGGCGTTGGGATCGGTGGTCGGGACGATCTTCATGTACTCGACGCCCAGGCGCGCGAAGAGCTCGGGGAAGTAGTCCACCGGAATGATCTTGAGGGTGTTCATCAGCAGGATCCACATGAACAGCGTCAGCGCCAGCGGGGCGATGACCGGATTCCTGCCGTGGAAGGCGGAGCGGGTGAGGTTCTCGATGAACTCGACGACCATCTCGACGGCGTTCTGCAGCCCGCCCGGCACGCCGGTGGTGGCCATGCGCCCGGCCTTGCGGAACAGCCAGATAAACAGCGCCCCCATGGCGATGGACCAGCCCATGGTATCCAGGTGGATCGCCCAGAAGCCCATCTCGGTGGCCTCGGCGGACGTGCTGGCCAGGGACCAGCCGTTCTGCGGGTGATAGCCGAAGGTCAGGTTCTGGAGGTGGTGCTGTATGTAATACGTCGCCGTGACTTCATTGCCTGCTGCCATGCGGTGCTTACCTCGGTTCAGGGGGTCGGCCGTTCACGCAGCAGCCAGGGAGCCAGCCAGTGCATGAGTTGAGCCGCCACATATGCGCTGAAGAAAAAAATCGGGTTTGAGGGGGGTACTGTGACGAACACCATCACGAACAGTGCCACCGTCAAACCGAACTTTCCCGCCTCCGCGCGGTAAAAATTCGCCACATACTGCCTGGCACGCCTGCCACCACGAACGCCGCCGAGCCGCCAGACGAAATAGGCCTGGGGAATCAGGCAGACCAGCCCTCCGGTCAGAGCCGACAGCAGGGAGGCAGGTCCCGAGGCCGCGGCCGCCAGCAGGGTCACCGCCAGCACCATGGCTCCCTGCAGCGCCAGCAGGCGCCGAAGGGGTGGGCGTGGCCGGGCGGGCGAGGTTCCGCGCCGGTTGCCGATCCCGCTGCCCACGTCAATCGAACCGCCCCGCCGCATCCTTGAGGGCGCAGGCAAACCACCGCGGATTATAGGGAACCCCCCCCGGGCCTTCAACCGACGTCACGCCTAATTGCCGCCCGCAACGGTCAGATTTCGACCAAAGGTGCAGGGATTGTCGACAAGTCGCGGAGCCACGCAGCGTCACTGGATGTGCTCGAGAATGCCGTCCAGCTCGTCGAGGCTGGCGTAGCGGATGGTCAGGCGACCCTTGCCGCCGCGTCCGTGCTGGATCTTCACCGGGGCGCCGAGCAGCTCGCCCAGGCGGGTCTCAAGTCGGGCCACGTCGGGGCTGGGCGACGCCTTCTCGGCCTTCTTCGGCTCCCCCGCGGCGAGGCGCTTGACCAGCGCCTCGGTGTCGCGGACGGTGAGGTCCTTGTTGACCACCTCGTGGGCCGCACGGCGCTGCTTCGCCCCGGAGAGCGCCAGCAGCGCCCGGGCGTGGCCCATGTCCAGGTCGCCGCGCTCGAGCAGGGTCTGCACCTCGGGGTCCAGCGCCAGCAGCCGCAGCAGGTTGGCGACCTGGGCGCGGGACTTGCCCACCGCGTCGGCCACCTGCTGCTGGGTGAGCGCGAACTCCTCCAGCAGCCGCTTGAGCGCCAGCGCCTCCTCCACCGGGTTGAGGTTCTCGCGCTGGATGTTCTCGATCAGCGCCAGGGCCAGGGCCACCTCGTCGCTGACCTCGCGGATCACCGCCGGGATGGTATCCAGCTCGGCCAGCTGGGCGGCACGCCAGCGCCGCTCCCCGGCGATGATCTCGTAGCGGTCCTCGCCGCTGGGGCGCACCACGATGGGCTGCATCACCCCCTGGGCACGGATCGAGTCGGCCAGTTCCTCCAGCGCCTCGGGCTGGATATCGCGGCGCGGCTGGTACTTGCCCCGGGAGAGCTGGCCCAGCGGCAGGCGCTCCAGGCGCTCGCCGGCATCGGGGGCCTGGGCGGCCGGCGCCTCCTCGTTCCCCTCGATGGCGATCTCGGGCAGGTCCAGGCTATCGCGGCGACGGGCACCGGCACCGATCAGGGCATCCAGTCCACGTCCCAGGGCGCGTTTACGCGTCATCGACATTCCCTCATCACAGCGGTTACAGCAGGATCCCCCCGGCCTACAGCGAAAGCCGGCGGATCAGCTCCTTGGCCAGCACCCGATGCGCCTGGCTGCCCCGCGAGAAGCGGGCGTACTTGGTCACCGGCAGGCCGTGGCTGGGTGCCTCGGCCACTCTCACGTTGCGCGGGATGGTGGCCTTCAGCAGGGTGTCGCCGAAGTAGTCGCGCAGCTGCTTGGTGACGTCGCGGGTCAGGCTGTTGCGGGCATCGAACATGGTACGCAGGATGCCGTAGACCTCGAGGTCGGGGTTCACGCTGTCCTTGATCTGTTCCACGGTGTCGAGCAGCGCCGAGAGCCCCTCCAGCGCGTAGAACTCGCACTGCAGCGGGATCAGCACGCCATGGGCCGCGGTGAGGCCGTTGACGGTCAGCATGTTGAGCGAGGGCGGGCAGTCGATCAGCACCACGTCGTACTCGCCGGCGACATCGGTGAGCGCACGGTCGAGGCAGCGCTCGCGGCCGGCCTCGCGATCCAGCAGCGCCACCTCGGCAGCGGTGAGGTCGCCGTTGCCGGGCAGCAGGGTGTAGCCGGCCTCGGGGCAGTCGAGGATCACCTCCGCGGCGGCCCGGTCGCCCAGCAGCACGTCCAGCACACTGCCCTCCAGCTCGTGCTTGTCCACCCCGCTGCCCATGGTGGCATGGCCCTGGGGATCCAGGTCGACCAGCAGCACGCGACGATCCAGCGCCGCCAGGCTGGCGGCGAGGTTGACGGCGGTGGTGGTCTTGCCGACCCCGCCCTTCTGATTGGTCAAGGCGATGATCTTGGTCACGGGCAACTCCCTTGCTGGGAAACACGGATTGTCATTCGGTGCTCCCCACGAGCGAACATCTCACGGGCGAGCCCGGGGGTCAGCCTGGCGCTCCAGGATCACCAGCAGCCGACTGCCGACATCGTAGGGAACCGTCAGCGTGTGTCGGGCCACCGGCACGACCTCATCCGGCACGCCGGCCAGCTCATCCTCCACCGCCGGGCCCTTCATGGCCAGCCACTGTCCGCCGGGGGCCACCAGGGGCAGCGTCAGGGAGACGAAGTCGCCCAGGCTGGCGAAGGCGCGCGAGATGACCTGGTCGAACTGTCCCGAGAACGCCTCGACCCGAGCCTGCACGGGGGTGACGTTGGTCAGGCCCAGCTCCATCACGGCCTGCCGCTGGAAGCGCACCTTCTTGCCGTTGCTGTCGAGCAGGGTGACCGCCACCTCCGGCCTGAGGATCGCCAGCACCAGTCCCGGCAGCCCCGGCCCCGCGCCCACGTCGAGCAGCGTCGGTCCGGCGATATGGGGCAGCACGGCGGCGCTGTCGAGCAGGTGGCGGGAGACCATCTCCTCGGGCGACCGTATCGCGGTGAGGTTATAGGCGCGGTTCCACTTGTGCAACAGCGCGAGCAGCGCCAGCAGGCGGCGGTGCTGTTCGGCATCGACGGGAATGGCGAGGCGTTCGAGGCCCTGGTCGAGACGCGCGGCGACGGCCGGCTCCACTGCCGTCATGCGCTGGCCGCCTTCTGGTCATCGAGCAGGCGGCGCTTCTTGAGGTGGATCAGCAGGATCGAGACCGCCGCCGGTGTGACCCCGGAGATGCGCGAGGCCTGGGCCAGGGTCTCGGGGCGCGCCTCGGCGAGCTTCTGGCGAATCTCGTGGGAGAGCCCCTCGACATGCCGGTAGTCCAGGTCAGCGGGCAGCGGCATGGCCTCGTGGCGCTTGAGCCGGTCGATCTCGTCCTGCTGGCGATCGATGTAGCCCTGGTACTTGGCCTGGATCTGCACCTGCTCGGCCACCGCCTCGTCCTCCACCGGCTCGCCGATGAGGCCGGCCAGGTCGCCATAGCCGAGTTCCGGGCGCTTGAGCAGGTCCATCAGGCTGTACTCGCGGGCCAGCGGCTTGCCGGTCTTCTCCTCGACGGAGGCCGCCGCCGCGCTGCCCGGCTGGACCCAGCTGGCCTTGAGCCGGGCGCTCTCCCGCTCGATCGCCTCGCGCTTCTCGCTGAAGGCAGCCCAGCGGGTGTCATCCACCAGGCCCAGTTCGCGGCCGGCCTCGGTGAGGCGCAGGTCGGCGTTGTCCTCGCGCAGCAGCAGGCGGTACTCGGCCCGCGAGGTGAACATGCGGTAGGGCTCCTTCGTCCCCAGGGTGATCAGGTCGTCCACCAGCACGCCCAGGTAGGCCTCGTCGCGACGCGGGCACCAGGCTTCCAGGTCCTGGGCCCGGCGGGCGGCATTGAGCCCGGCCAGCAGTCCCTGGGCGCCGGCCTCCTCGTAGCCGGTGGTGCCGTTGATCTGCCCGGCGAAGAACAGGTTGTGGATGAATTTCGTCTCCAGCGAGTGCTTCAGGTCCCGCGGGTCGAAGAAGTCGTACTCGATGGCATAGCCGGGGCGGGTGATGTGGGCGTTCTCCAGCCCCTTGATCGAGCGCACCACCTGCAGCTGCACGTCGAAGGGCAGCGAGGTGGAGATGCCGTTGGGGTAGAGCTCGTGGGTGTCCAGCCCCTCGGGCTCGACGAACACCTGGTGGCTCGCCTTGTCGGCGAAGCGGTGCACCTTGTCCTCGATGGAGGGGCAGTATCGCGGCCCGACCCCCTCGATCACGCCGGAGTACATGGGCGAACGGTCGAGGTTGGCGAGGATGATCTCGTGGGTGCGCTCGTTGGTGTGGGCGATATGGCAGCTCACCTGCCGGGGATGCTGCGCACGGTTGCCCAGGAAGGACATCACAGGGGTCGGGGTATCGCCGGGCTGCTCCTCGAGGAGCGAGAAGTCGAGGCTCCGGGCATCCAGCCGCGGCGGAGTGCCGGTCTTGAGCCGGTCGACCCGGAACGGGAGGGCCCGCAGGCGCTCGGCCAGGCGATTGGAGGGCGGGTCACCGGCACGGCCTCCGCGGCTCTGGTCGAGCCCGATGTGGATCACCCCGCCGAGGAAGGTGCCGGTGCACAGCACCACGGTCTCGCCGAGGAAGCGGATGCCGGTCTCGGTGACCACGCCGCGGACGGTGTCGCCCTCGACGACCAGGTCACCGGCGGCCTGCTGGAACAGCGTCAGGTTGGGCTGGTTCTCCAGGATGCCGCGGATGGCCGCCTTGTAGCGAACGCGATCGGCCTGGGCCCGGGTCGCTCTCACCGCCGGCCCCTTGCGGGCATTGAGCACGCGGAACTGGATGCCACCCAGGTCGGTGGCAACGCCCATGGCACCGCCCAGCGCATCGATCTCCTTGACCAGATGGCTCTTGCCGATGCCGCCGATGGCGGGATTGCAGGACATCTGGCCCAGGGTCTCGATGTTGTGGGTCAGCAGCAGGGTCTGACAGCCCATGCGGGCGGAGGCCAGGGCGGCTTCGGTTCCCGCATGGCCACCGCCGATGACGATGACGTCAAAGCGGTCGGGGTAATCCAAGGTGCACCTCGTTGGCGCCGGGCGCCTGTCTCGCGGTCAGGATGAAATCAGCCCGCCAGTATAAACCCCCTGTGGGTAATCGTCAGGGTTTTCCACATGCCGATTTCGGGTCTCCACCACGCCGGCTTCCCTATCAGTTAAAACAGAATATAAAGAGAGAAGTTCTGTTGTGGTTGTTACTACTGGTGTGGACAGTTTCCGTGGATAACTAAATAATCCAGATTATTATCAACAGGATGCATTGTTGACCAAAGCCAGGACAAGCGGGTGACTGCCTGCGGAGGGAGCCGCCGGAGCCTGTGGATGGAATCGCGACCTGTCCACAGCGTGAGGCCTGCAAGGCTTGTCCACCGGCGGCTACAAGGCTTGTGCCCGCGGCTGTGAACAACCGCCCCTGGCTGTCCACAACGCCTCTGGCATGGGGCCCCTGGGGCATTATCGCGATATCTGGCCGATCTCTTGTCCACAGGCAAAAAAAAAGGCCCTGTCGCAGTCGACAGGGCCCGATCTGGCGGCGCCGAGCGGGGGTCAGTGCTTGAGGACGCGCGCGAGGAAGCTGCGGGTGCGCTCGTCCTCGGGGGTGTCGAAGATCTTCTCGGGCGGCGCCTCCTCGGCGATCTCCCCCTTGTGGATGTAGATGACCCGGTCGGCCACCTCCCGGGCGAAGCCCATCTCGTGGGTGACGATGATCATGGTCATCCCCTCCCGCGCCAGCTCGCGCATGGCATCCAGCACCTCGCCGATCATCTCCGGGTCGAGCGCGGAGGTGGGCTCGTCGAAGAGCATCAGCCGCGGCTCCATGGCCAGCGCCCTGGCCAGCGCCACCCGCTGCTGCTGGCCGCCGGAGAGCTGGCTGGGGTACTTGGCGGCCTGGTCGCTGATGCCGACCCGTTCCAGCAGCCGCTGGGCCGTCTCCACGGCGTCGGCACGGCTCCAGCCGCGTACCTTCATGGGCGCCAGGATGACGTTGTCGAGCACGCTGAGGTGCGGGAAGAGGTTGAACTGCTGGAACACCATGCCCACCTCGGTGCGGATCTTCTGCAGCGCCTTGCCGCTCTTGCCGTGGGGGGTGAGCTCGTTGCCGTCCACCTCGATGTGGCCGTCCTGGAATTCCTCCAGGCCGTTGATGCAGCGGATCAGCGTCGACTTGCCGGAGCCGCTGGCGCCGATGACCACGACCACCTCGCCGGTAGCTACCTCGAGGTCGATGTCCTGGAGCACGTGCAGGCTGCCGAAGTGCTTGTTGACCTTCTCCATGCGCACGATGGGAGCGGTCGAGTTCTCGTTCTGTGTCATGCGTGGGCTCCCTCTCATTGGCCGACCAGGCCGCGCTTCTCGAGCTGGCGCAGCAGCAGCGACAGGCTCCAGGTGATGGCCAGGTACATCAGTGCCACCATGAAGTAGACCTCCAGGGCGGTGAAGGTGGTGGCGATGTAGATCTGCCCCTGGCGGACCAGCTCGCCGACGCCGATCACCGAGAACAGCGAGGTGTCCTTGATGCTGATGATCCCCTGGTTGCCCAGCGGCGGGATCATGCGGCGGAAGGCCTGGGGCCAGATCACGTAGCGGAAGGCCTGGGTGCGGGATAGCCCCAGCGACAGCGAGGCTTCGCGCTGGCCGCGCTCGATGGACTGCACCCCGCCGCGCACCACCTCGGAGATGTAGGCGCCGGAGTTGACCGCGATGGCGGCGATGCCTGCGGTCAGGGCGTTGATGGGGCCGCCCAGCAGCTGGGGCAGGCCATAGAAGATGAACAGCACCTGCACCAGGATGGGCGTGCCGCGGAACACCTCGATGTAGACGATGGCCGGCAGGCGCAGCAGGCGTGACGGGCTGATGCGCATCAGCCCGAAGATGATGCCGATGACAAACCCGATGGCCAGACCGCCGAAGGAGATCAGCAGGGTCCAGGGAATGCCCGGCAGCAGGTGTGGGATCGAGCGGAACGCGGCCGCCCAGTCGAATTGAAAGGTCACTTCCACGGGCGTCTCTCCGGGATAGCTGGAAACGACGCGGGGCCGGGAGGCAGTACCGCCCGGCCCCGCTGGTCATCCCGCCATGGCGGGAGGTTCAGGGCACATCGGGGATTCAATCTTCCTCGGGTGCCTCGCCGAACCACTTCTCGTAGAGCTCGGCGTAGGTGCCGTCCTCGCGCATCTCGGCGAGCGCCTCGTTGACCGGCTCGACCCACTGGCTGCCCTTGTGGAAGACGATGCCGTACTGCTGGCCCTCGTAGAGAGGCCCCACCACCTTGGTGCGGCCTTCGCCACGGGTCTGGGAGAAGTAGGCCACGTTGGGGGCATCGTAGAAGGCGGCATCGACGTTGCGGCCGAGCAGCGCCATGTACATGTCGCTGTTGCCCGGGTAGGGGGTGATGTCCGCGCTGTCGCCCAGGTTCTCCTGGAGGAAGTCGTAGCTGGTGGAGCCGATGCGGGTGGCCACCGCGAGGCCCGCGAGGTCCTCGAGGGTCTCGACGCTGTCGTTGTCGGCACGCACGATGATGCGCAGGCCGGAGTCGTAGTAGGGATCCGAGAAGTCGACGATCTCGGCGCGCTCCTCGGTGATGGTCACGCCGGCGATGGCGATTTCCTGGCTGCCGGTCTGCACGGCGGGGATGATGCCGGCGAACTCCATGGTAGTCAGGTTGATCTCGAACCCGGCACGCTCGGCGAGTTCGTTGATCATGTCCATGTCGAAGCCGATCATCTCGCCGGTCTCGGGATCCATCATCTCGAAGGGCACGAAGCTCGGGTCGGTGACGACGTTGACGGTGGGATTCTGGGCGCTGGCCGAGGCGGATATGCCGAGGCCGAGTGCCAGGGCGGCGGCCAGCGTGGATTGCTTCAGCCGCGGTGAAGCGCAGGTGGATGCTTTCATGAGACTCCCCGTTCTTGGGTATTTTCTGATGGGATTCGCCTTTTCAACCTTGGCGAGAATCCCCCAGAGCGTCAAGTCGGGGCTGTCAGCGCTGCGCGGGAAGCGATCACACCATGAAGGAGGCGCCACAGCCGCAGGTGGTGGTGGCGTTGGGGTTCTGCACCAGGAAGCGGGCGCCGGCGAGCCCCTCCTCGAAGTCCACCGTGGAGCCGACCAGGTACTGGTAGGAGAGCGGGTCGACCACCAGGGCCACCTCACCGAACTCGATCACGGTGTCATCCTCGGCGACCTCCTCGGAGAAATCGAAGCCGTACTGGAAGCCCGAGCAGCCGCCGCCGGTCACGAAGACCCGCAGCTTGAGGTGGCTGTTGCCCTCCTCCTCGATCAGCGACTGGAGCCGCGTCCGGGCGCTGTCGGAGAGCAGCAGGGGCGTGGGAACAAAGGATTCGGCACCGCTCATGGAGAGCTCCCTGAAGGGAAATGGGGATTTCGATCGACCATTATCCCCAATCCCCAGCAAAAGGGTCAACTTTTGCTGGGGGAGAAGGTGAGCGGGATTCAGGGCATCAGCGCCGGGGCGGCGAGGCCGGCGTTCTCGGCGAAGCCGAACATCAGGTTGAGGTTCTGGATCGCCTGGCCGGAGGCGCCCTTGACCAGGTTGTCGATCACCGCCAGCACCACCACGGTGTCGCCGTTGCCCGGGCGGTGCACGGCGATGCGGCAGAGGTTGGCGCCCTTGACGCTGCGGGTCTCCGGGTGGCTGCCGGCGGGCATCACATCCACGAAGGGCTCGTCGGCGAAGCGCCGCTCGAAGAGCGCCTGCAGGTCGCCCGGCTCGCCCGTGAGCCGCCCGTAGAGGGTGGCATGGATGCCGCGGATCATCGGGGTCAGGTGGGGCACGAAGGTCAGCCCCACCGGGCCGCCGGCGGCGTCGCCCAGGCCCTGGCGGATCTCCGGCAGGTGGCGGTGGCCGGCGGCGCCGTAGGCCTTCATCGACTCGCTGGCCTCGGCCAGCAGCGAGGGGACCTTGGCGCCGCGCCCGGCGCCGGTGACCCCGGACTTGCAGTCGGCGATGACGTGGTCCGCATCGATCAGGCCGGCCTCGAGCAGCGGCAGCATGCCGAGCTGGACGGCGGTGGGATAGCAGCCGGGCACGGCGATCAGCCGGGCCTCGCGGATCCTGTCGCGGTTCACCTCCGGCAGGCCGTAGACCGCCTCGCCGAGCAGCGCCGGTGCGCCGTGGGGCTGGCCGTACCACTCGGCCCACTCCTCGGCGTCGCGCAGGCGGAAGTCCGCGGAGAGATCGATCACCCGGGTGCCGCGCTCGAGGAGCTCGCCGGCCAGGGCGTGGGCCACGCCATGGGGCGTGGCGAAGAAGACCGCGTCGCAGGCGCCCAGGCGGTCGGCATCCGGCTCGCTGAACGCCAGGTCGTCGTAGTGGCCACGCAGGTTGGGGTACATCTCGGCGACCCCCATGCCCGCCTCGGAGCGGGAGGTGATGGCCTCCACCTCCACCTCGGGATGCTGGGCCAGCAGCCTGAGCAGTTCGACCCCGGTGTATCCGGTGCCGCCGACGATTCCGACCTTGATCACGTTCCACTCCTTCCGCCTGGTCTCGGGCTGGGCTCGGTTGTGACGAATATGATACACAAGAAGGCGGGGGCCGACCCATAGGCTCCAGGAAGCTGTGCAGTCCTGCCGGGGGACGAGGGGCGCCGGGGACAGGCCGAAGAGGAGGTCCTATGCCAGGGATGGCATCGGTAGCGCCCAGGGATGGGTTCACAGCGCCTCCTCGAAGGCCTGTCGACGGATCAGCCCCGAGTCAACACCAGCGGTGACAGTGCAGGCCATGGAACCGGTAGAACAGGACTCTTGCCGTGCCGCGTTTCTCACTACCCGACCTCAGCCTGGAGGGCTTTCGCCAGCGCCTGGCCAACGTCGATGCCCTGCCCCAGCTCTGCGTGCTGGGCGTGGTCTCGGGGCTGATCACCGGCGGGTTCATGGTGGGGTTCCGGCTGCTGCTCGACCTGGGCGGGCTGGCCTTCATGCCCGGGGGTGATCCCGAGGCCTTCGAGGGGCTCTCGCCGCTGGTGCGATCCCTGCTGCCGATCCTGGCGGTCATCCTCGTCGGCGTGCTGCTGTGGCGTCAGCCCCAGGCGGCACGCAAGCTGGGCGTGGGCCATGTGGTGGAGCGCCTGACCTACCACCAGGGGCGTTTTCCGCTGCGCAACTGGCTCAACCAGTGGTGGGTCGGCGTGGTCACGGTGCTGGGCGGCCTCTCTGCCGGCCGCGAGGGGCCGGCGATCCATCTCGGCGCCGCCGCCTCCAGCGGCCTCGGCCAGCAGCTGCGCCTGCCCCACAACAGCCTGCGGGTGCTGGTGGCCTGCGGCACCGCGGCGGGGATCTCCGCCTCCTTCAACACGCCCATCGCCGGCGTCATCTTCGCCATGGAAGTGGTGATGATGGAGTACACCATCGCCGGTTTCATGCCGGTGATCCTCGCCTCCACCATGGGAGCCGTGGTGGCCCAGCTGGTCTATGGCTCCGAGCCCGCCTTCCAGGTGCCCACGGTGAGCCTGGGTTCCCTCTCCAACCTGCCCTGGCTGGTGGTGACGGCGCTGGTGATCGGCCTGCTGGCCGGGCTCTTCATCCACGTGGCGCGCAGTGCCTGGATCACCCGGCTGCCGGTGTGGCTGCGCCTCTCGCTGGTGGCCGTGGCCACGGCCGGCGTGGCCTGGTGGTATCCCGAGGTCCAGGGCATCGGCTATGACAGCCTGAGCGCCTCGCTGACCGGTGACCTGGCGGTGGACGTGCTGCTGGCGCTGGTGGTGGCCAAGCTGCTGCTCACGGCGATCACCGTGGCCAGCGGCATCCCCATCGGCATCATCGGCCCGGTGCTGGTGATCGGTGCCGCGGCGGGGGCGCTGATGGGGCTGCTCGGCGGCTGGATCTGGCCCGCGCGGGGCGCGGATCCGGGGGTCTATGCCATGCTCGGCATGGCGGCGATGATGGGGGCGGTGCTGCAGGCGCCGCTGGCGGCCCTGATGGCCCTGCTCGAGCTGACCCACAACCCCAACATCATCCTGCCCGGCATGCTGGCGGTGGTGGTCTCCGGGCTCACCTCCCGCCAGCTGTGTCGCTGCGACGGCTTCTTCATCAGCACCACCCGCCATGGCCTGCATCCGCTCCAGCAGCCGCTGATGCAGGCGCTGTCGCGGGTCTCCGTGCCGGCGGTGATGGAGCGCAGCCTGGTCCGCACGCCGCGCCTGGTGAGCCGCGACCGGGCCCGGGCCCTGCTCGAGGCGAATCCGGTCTGGGTGCTGATCGAGCGCTCCCGCGACGACAAGCCGACCCTGGCGCTGAAGGCGGCGGACCTGGCCCGCTGGCTCATGGAGGACGAGTCCCGAAATGCCGAGGTGGAGGTCGACGAGGCGCCGTTGATCGACCTGCTGGAGATCCCCGGGGTGCGGCTGGAGATGGCGCCCATCCACCTGCAGGCCACCCTCTCTGAGGCCTTCGAACGGCTCAATGACCAGGCGGTGGATGCGCTCTACGTGGAGCATGGCAACCGCCCGAAACAGAAGCGGATTTCCGGTATCATCACGCGTGGCGCCATCGAGCGCTACTACCGTCTCAGCGACTAGTGCCACCCGCCCGGGGCACCGGCCACGTGCCCCTTCCTGCCGAGGAGCCCTCATGTATCTGTCGATCAAGGCCCTGCACCTCATTGCCATGGTCACCTGGTTTGCCGCGCTCTTCTACCTGCCGCGGCTCTATGTCTACCACGCCATGGCGCGCGACCGCGGCGAGCAGCAGGCCATCGACCACTTCCTGGTGATGGAGCGCAAGCTCTACCGCGGGATCATGACGCCCTCGATGGTCGCCGTACTGCTGTTCGGCGGCGTGATGCTCTACCAGATGCCCTTCTGGCTGAGCCAGGGGTGGCTGCACGCCAAGCTGTTGCTGGTGGCGCTGCTGGTGGCCTACCACCATGTCTGCCTGATCTACCTAAAGCAGTTCCGCGAGGGACGCTGCACCAGGAGCCACGTGTTCTTCCGCTGGTTCAACGAGCTGCCGGTCATCGCCCTGCTGGTGATCGTCTTCCTGGCCGTGCTGAAGCCCTTCTGATGGCCGACGAGACCTCCCTCACCCGACACCTGCCGGCGGTGCTGGTGCTCGCCGGCCATGACCCCACCGGGGGAGCCGGCCTGGTGGCCGATGCCGAGGCGATCGCCGCCTGCGGCGGCTGGGCGCTGACCATCCCCACGGCGTTGACCGTGCAGAACTGCCGGGATGTCACGGCGGTGTTCCCCGGCGATCCCGATGCCATGCGTGCCATGGCGGCCGCCCTTGGCGAGTTCGAGATCGCCGCCATCAAGGTCGGCCTGGTGGCCGACCTGGCGACCCTGGACGCGGTCACCGACATCGTGCGGCGCTTTCCCGGGGTGCCGCTGGTGGTGGACCCGGTGCTGCGGGCCGGCGGCGGCGGTGAGTTATCCACAGCCGAGCTGGTGGACGCGTGCCGGTCCCGCCTCCTTCCTCTTGTGGATATCCTGACGCCCAACCGGCACGAGCTGCGCCGGCTGTCGGTCTCGGAGGAAGAGGACACCGAACGCGCCGTGGAGCTGATGACGCTGGGCTGTCAGGCGGTGCTGGTGACCGGCACGGATTCGCCGGCTGCCGGTACCCCCGGAGACCGAGTGGCCCACACGCTGCATACCCCCGACCAGAGTCGCCAGTGGTCCTGGCCGCGGCTACAGGGCAGTTTCCATGGGTCCGGCTGCACCCTGGCAGCGGCGCTGGCGGCGCGGCTGGCGGCAGGCGAGTCGCTGGTGGCTGCCTGCGAGCAGGCCCAGGCCTTTACCTGGCAGGCCCTGGCCCACGGCTGGCGACCCGGCAGCGACCAGGCCCTGCCGCGGCGTCTCTGGCAGCTGCCCTCGCCGGCCGAACCACGCTGGGCTCGCCCCGATGCATGAGGGCGGGCTGGCCATCGCGTGCCCCAGCATCGAGAATGGGGGCAACGGGAGAACCATGAAAAGGTTATCCAGAGAATTATCCACATGCTTTTCGAGGACCCGATCCACATGACCACATCCGCACAGCTCTTCGAACAGGCCTGCCGGCACATCCCGGGTGGCGTCAACTCTCCGGTGCGCGCCTTCAAGGGACTGGAGCGTCCACCGGTGTTCATGGAGCGTGCCCGGGGTGCCTACCTCTTCGACGTCGAGGGCAAGCGCTACGTCGACTACGTCGGCTCCTGGGGGCCGATGATCACCGGCCATGCCGATCCGGAGGTGCTGGAGGCGGTTCGCAGCCGCCTGGATCACGGCCTGTCGTTCGGTACCCCCACGGCCATCGAGACCACCATGGCCGACCTGATCTGCGAGATCATCCCCTCCATCGAGATGGTGCGGATGACCAGTTCCGGGACCGAGGCCACCATGTCGGCGATCCGCCTGGCCCGCGGGGTCACCGGCCGCGACAAGATCGTCAAGTTCGAGGGCAACTACCATGGCCACTCCGACTCCCTGCTGGTCAAGGCCGGTTCCGGCGCCCTGACCCACGGCGAGCCCAGTTCGCCCGGCGTGCCGGCGTCCCTGGCCGAGCACACCGTCACCCTGCCCTACAACGATCTGGATGCCGTGGAGCAGTGCTTCGAGGAGATCGGTGACCAGATCGCCTGCATCATCGTCGAGCCGGTGGCCGGCAACATGAACTGCATTCCCCCGCAGCCGGGCTTCCTGGAGACCCTGCGCAAGCTGTGCGATGCCCATGACAGCGTGCTGATCTTCGACGAGGTCATGACCGGCTTCCGGGTCGCCCTGGGCGGTGCCCAGGCCCACTACGGCATCCACCCCGACCTCACCTGCCTGGGCAAGATCGTCGGTGGCGGCATGCCGGTGGGGGCCTTCGGGGGCAGCGAGGCGATCATGTCCAACATCTCGCCGCTGGGGCCGGTCTACCAGGCGGGGACCCTGTCGGGGAATCCCCTGGCCATGGCCGCCGGCATCGCCCTGCTCACCAAGCTGCGCCAGCCCGGCTTCCATGATGCCCTGGCCCAGCGCGTGGAGACCCTCTGCCACGGGCTTGAGGAGCGTGCCGATGCCGCTGGCGTCGACATGATCACCCAGCGTGCCGGGGGCATGTTCGGGCTCTTCTTCACCCGCCAGAGTCGGGTCGACAACTTCGCCCAGGCCACGGCCTGCGACGCCGGCGCCTTCCGGCGCTTCTTCTCGGCGATGCTCGACGAGGGGGTCTACCTGGCACCCTCGGCCTACGAGGCGGGGTTCATGTCCAGTGCCCATGCGCCTGAGGACATCCAGCTGACCCTGGATGCGGCCGAGAAGGCCTTCGTGACCATGCAGCAGGCGTGACCGTCGCCTGACCGATCGACTATCCCCGGAGATGCACGATGGGCCAAAGACAAGAGGATGAAGTCCTGGAGCTCGAGGCGCTGATCGCCGACCTGGTGGCCTTTCATGCCGATGCCGAGCCCTCGCCTGGCGCGCCCGGGGCCGCCGCCGTCCGTGCCCTGGCCGATGGTGAGATCGCGGCGCTCCGCGAGCGGCTCCCCGGCGACGAGGACCGTGAACGCCTGGCTTACCTCGAGGCATGGCTGGAGCAGGACATGGCCCGGCTGGGGCCGCTGCTGGAGGCGCGTGCAGCGCTGCCCAGCTGGGCCCTCTCGCATCCCGGCAGCCGGCTTGCTCATCAGGGCCGGGTGCTGATGGCCAATGCCATCGGCCGCGACCCCGAGGCACCCGGGGCCGACCTGCCGGCGGACCCGGCCAGTGACCTGGCGGCCCTGATGGTGGGGCTGGAGATCCGCGGCGAATCGGCCCTGACGCGACAGGCGCTGGACCTCTACCTGCGGCTTTCCGGGGACTACGAGCTGGCCAGGCTGCTGTCGCTCTACGGCACCTGCCATGCGCTTTCCGGTGCCCGCCGCTCGCTGCGCCGGCGGCCCGGCAACGGCCAGGATCCGGAGCACCCGGCCCTGCTGGCCGAGTGCATGGGCGAGTGCCGCCGCTACCTGGCGCTGGCCGAACGCATCGCCGAGTTCCGGTTCCCCCCGCTGGTGATCGCGGTGGGCGTGTCGGGCAGCGGCAAGAGTCGCTTCACCAGTGGCCTGGTCGCCCGGCTGGGGGCCATTCGGGTCTGTTCGGATGCGGAGCGGCGCCGCCTCCATGGCCTCGACCCCGTCGCCATCCATCCACAGGGGGGCGGCGACGGAGCGGCTGTGGATATCTTCTCCGACGAGGCCACCGACCGGACCTACCGCCGGCTGGCGAGCTGTGCCGGGGCCCTGCTCGATGCCGGTATCCCGGCCTGCGTGGATGGGACCTTCCTCTGCCGCTGGCAGCGGGACCTGCTGCGCCAGCAGGCCGAGGCGCGGGGCCTGCCCTGCCTGCTGGTCAGCTTCGAGGCGGATGATGCCACGCTCAGGCGGCGCATCGAGAAGCGCGCGCGTCGCCAGGGCAGCGACGTGGCCCGGAGCCTCCGCGTGCTGTCGCGGCAGCAGGTGGCCTTCGAGTCATTTGCCGACGAGGAGCGCCTGCACCTGGTCCACCTGGACACCACGGCGGACAACGCCGTCGAGACCCTGGTCGGCCTGATCGAGGAGCATGTCAAGCTTACCTGAAGCCGTCGCGGGGCTCCGACTTCGCCGCCGATGAGGTGGACCCCCGTCGCCGACAGAGGTCAGGCGGTGGAGGAACCCCCAGGTTCTGGCGCGCCCAGTTCACCGCCTGGACCCGGTTGTGTACCTGGATCTTGCGGAAGATGTTGTAGAGGTGCGACTTGACGGTGTGTTCGCTCACGAAGAGCCGGTCGGCGATGTCGCTGTTCGAGGCCCCCGACCCCAGCAGGCCGATGATCTCGAGCTCGCGGTGGGTCAGCCCGCATACGGGCCGGTAGGAGTTGAGCTGTTGCCGCCTCAGGAAGGAGATCATTCGGGTCATCAGCGAGCGCGACATCCAGAGCTCACCGGCCAGCAACGCTTCCAGCCCCTTGCAGATCATGGGCAGGCTGTCGCTGCCGTAGAACACCCCCTGCAGGTGCAGCGCCGACATGGCCCTGAGGGCATGGTCCTCGTCCTTCAGGTTGAAGGCCGCGAGGGTCAGGTTCTCGTCCTCGGTGGTGCGGGCATGCCACTGCTGCATGGTTTCCTCGCTCATGTGGTCCGCATCCAGCAGGATGAGTGCCTGCCGCGCGTCGCGGGGCTTCCACTCGATGCCGGGGGAGAGCACGGAGACCGGACAAGCCAGCTGCTTGTGGAGGTAGTCGATGAAGAGCTGAGTCTGGGGGTTGCTGGCCGTGACCAGCAGGACCATGCCTTTTGATTGGTTCATGGGTAGCCTCCCAGGGAAGCTTCGTGAATCCCCTGGCGTCTGTAGGGATGATAAAAATAAGATGACTTCGGTGAAGTGTTGGCGACAATGTAAGATTCTGTTACTAACTTTTTGGTCTTTAGCTATGGTTTTTTATTCGAAAATGCCATAAACAAATCATGTTTCCACATGGAATCAATCCGTTGCCGCCATCGGGACGCTTTGTCGCTCCTCCACTCGCAGTGAAAATCACCATGGCCGGCTCAGTGTCCTGATACCCTGTCGTCCTCCCCGACTGACCTTTCTCATACCCGTCCTCGGCCGCGCCGGCACACATTTCCATCGGCAGGGGTGAACCGTAGAATGTGCACCCACCCGCTTCCCGGAGTAGAGACATGACCCCGACCCCCCTGGTGCTGGCCAGCGGCAACGCCGGCAAGCTCCGCGAATTCCACCAGCTGCTGGCGCCGCTGGGATTCGAAGTGCGGCCCCAAGCCGACTTCGATGTCCCCGAGGTCGACGAGACCGGTCTGACCTTCGTCGAGAATGCCCTGCTCAAGGCCAGGGAAGCGAGCCGGGTGAGTGGTCTCCCCGCGCTCGCCGACGACTCCGGCCTGGAGGTAGATGCGCTCGGCGGCGCCCCCGGAATCTACTCGGCGCGTTTCGCCGGCGAGCCGAAGAGCGATGCGCGCAACAATGCCCGCTTGCTGGAGGCCCTGGCCGAGGTCCCCGAAGGCCAGCGGACTGCCCGCTACTGGTGCGTGCTGGTCCACCTGCGCCATGCCGAGGACCCGGTGCCGCTGATCGTTCAGTGTAGCTGGGAAGGGGAAGTGCTGGCCCACCCCCGAGGCGAGGGCGGCTTCGGCTATGACCCGCTGTTCTGGCTGCCGGACCAGGCCATGAGCGTGGCCGAGCTTGCCGCCGAGGAGAAGAATCGGCTGAGCCATCGCGGCCGGGCCCTGCGGGCCCTGGTAGAGGCCCTGGGTCCGGCGCCGCGATGAAGGGCCCGATGCTGCCGCCCCTCTCCCTCTATGTGCATGTGCCCTGGTGCGTGCGCAAGTGCCCCTACTGCGACTTCAACTCCCACGGGGTGGGGCGTGGCGCCGCGCTGCCCGAGGCGGACTACCTGGAGGCCCTTGTCGCGGACCTGGACCAGGAGCTCGAGCTTGCCGCGGGGCGTGAGCTGGTCAGCCTGTTCGTCGGCGGTGGCACCCCGAGCCTGATGTCGGCGTCCTTCTATCAGCAATTGCTGGACCATATCGCCGCGCGTCTGCCCATGGCCTCCGATATCGAGATCACCCTGGAGGCCAACCCGGGGACCCTGGAGCGCGGGCGCTTCGCCGGCTATCGGGAGGCGGGCATCAACCGCCTGTCGCTCGGCGTGCAGAGCTTCCAGGATCCCCAGCTCGAGGCGCTTGGCCGCATCCACTCGGGTCGTGATGCCGTCGCGGCGGTGGCTGAGGCCCGCGCGGCCGGCTTCGACAATCTCAACCTGGACCTGATGCACGGGCTGCCGGGGCAGACACCGGCGCTGGCCCTCGACGACCTCGAGCGAGCCCTCTCGCTCGCCCCCGAGCACCTCTCCTGGTACCAGCTCACCCTCGAACCCAATACCGAGTTCCACACCCATCCCCCCCGATTGCCCGAGGAGGAGACGCTGTGGGACATCCAGGACCAGGGGCACGCCCGGCTGGAGGCCGCCGGCTACTCCCGCTACGAGATCTCCGCCTATGCCCGGGGGGGGCTTCGCTCGCGGCATAACCTCAACTACTGGCGGTTCGGCGACTACCTGGGCATCGGGGCCGGCGCCCATGGCAAGCTGAGTCGCGTCGAGGGCGAGGGGTCGCTGGCCATCGAGAGGCGCTGGAAGAGCCGCCAGCCGGAGGCCTACCTGAGGCGACGGGATGATCCGCGAGGGTTTGTCGCGGGCCGCAGCCGGGTCGATGGGGACGAGCTGCCGCTGGAGTTCGCCATGAATGCGCTGCGCCTCGTCGAGGGGGTCCCGCTGTCGACCTGGTCGGCGCATACCGGTCGTTCGCGGGAGGCCCTCGAGGAACGCCTGTCGGCCGCCCGGAAAAAAGGACTTCTTGTGGAAGATGCGAAGCGCCTGCAGGCATCGCCACAGGGTCTATTATTCTTGAACGAATTGCTGGCGTTGATCAGCCAGGACTGACGATCTTTCTGCTCATCGCTCATCGCTCATCGCTGATCCGCTGCCGCCAGGAGGGCGGTCCGGAACTGCCATCCCGACATCAAGGAGATACCCCATGATCAAGTTCCCACGTCTGTTCGTCCCGGTCGCCGCCGCTGCCCTGCTGGTGGGTTGCGCCACCACCGACCCCTACTCCGGGCAGACCCAGCGCTCCACGACCGGAACCGGTGCGGCCATCGGTGCCGCCGTGGGTGCCGCCGCCGGTGCGCTGAGCGGTGACGGCAGCACCAGCCGCCGCGACCGCGCCCTGATCGGTGCCGCCGTGGGCGCCGCCGCCGGGGCCGGCATCGGCGCCTACATGGATCGCCAGGAGCAGGAGCTGCGTCAGAGCACCCAGGGGACCGGTATCCAGGTCGATCGTCGCGGCGATGACATCGTGCTCAACATGCCGAGCAGCGTGACCTTCGGCTTCGACTCCAGCGAGCTCACCATGAGCGCTCGCAATGCGCTGAACGACGTGGCGTCGATCCTCACCCAGTACGACGACACCCGGGTCAACATCGGCGGTCACACCGACAGCACCGGCAACGCCGACTACAACCAGCGCCTCTCCGAGCGGCGTGCCGAGGCCGTCGGCAACTACCTGGCCCAGTCCGGCGTGGCGCGCAACCGCCTCTACATGACCGGCTATGGCCAGAGCCAGCCTGTCGACAGCAACGCCACCGAGCAGGGGCGTGCACAGAACCGCCGTGTCGAGATCACCCTCTCGCCCATCGAGAGCCAGTTCCAGTAATCGCCGGGTAGCTTCCCGCGACCCTGCCTCCGGGGCCCGTCACTGCGAAGTGGCGGGCCCCTTTCCTTGTCGACCGCCTTGCCGATTCACGGACCGTCTTCCATGCTTTCCTATCAGCACGCCTACCATGCCGGCAATTTCGCCGACGTTCACAAGCATCTGACGCTGTTCGCCGTCATCGATCATCTATTACGTAAGAAATCCCCTGTTACGTATATCGATACCCATTCGGGCCGCGGCCTCTATCCGCTATCGGCCGAGGAGACCGCCAGGCTGGGGGAGTACCGCCAGGGCGTGGCGCCGCTCTGGCAGGCCCGGGAGGCGCTGCAGGCGACGCCGCTGCTGGGACCCTGGCTCTCCTCACTCGCCGCCGCCCAGGAGTGCGCGGCGTCCCTGGCATGCTATCCAGGATCCCCCTGGTGGCTCTCCCACCGGCTGCAACCCCGCGATCGGCTGGTGCTGTTCGAGCTGCATCCCGGCGAGTATCGGCACCTGGAGGACCAGGCGCTGGGGACCAACGTGCAGCGCATCCAGGGGGATGGCCTGGCGGGCCTGCTGCGGCGGCTGCCGGTCTCGACCCCCCGCCTCTGCGTGCTGATCGATCCCAGCTACGAACGCAAGACGGAGTATCGGGAGGTGGCCGAGACGGTGCTGTCGGCGATGGACAAGGCGCGGCACGCGGTGGTGCTGGTGTGGTACCCGCTGTTGCCGGCCGCTCGCCACCACGAGCTGCTGGATACGCTGCGCGACGGCGGTCTTCGCAAGATCTGGCGCAGCGAGCTTCGGCACCACGAGCCTGCCGAGGACGAGCGCGGCATGGTCGGCAGCGGGATGCTGGTGGTCAATCCGCCCTGGGGGCTGGGCGAACGGCTGGAGGAGGCCATGTCCCGGGTCTGCCCCCTGCTGGACAGGACGAGCCGCCATACGGGCGGCTGGTGGGTCGAGGAGTAGCCTCGCTGCCGACGCTCACGCCGAGCGGGGGTGATACAGGCCGTGCGGATGCGCCGTGATCCTTATCACTTGCCGATGCAGAAGCTGCCGAAGATCTCGCCGAGCAGATCATCCGCACTGAACTCGCCGGTGATCTCTCCCAGCGCCTGCTGGGCGTCACGCAGGTCCTCGGCCAGCAGCTCGCCGGCACCGTAGCCGACCAGCTGGGCCTCGCCGCTCTCGAGCGCCTGGCGGGCCCGATCCAGGGCATCCAGGTGGCGCCGCCTGGCCGAGAAGCGGCCCTCCGGAGTGGCGGCATAGCCCATCACCGCCTTGAGGTGCGTCTTGAGGTTATCCACACCCTCGCCGGTCCTCGCCGAGAGCCTGACGATCGGCGTGGCTGTGGATAACTCGATTCCCGGGGCTTCCCGGCTGGTGTCGATCTTGTTGCGGACCAGGGTAAGCCGGGAGGCATCGGGCAGGCGTGCGACGAACTCCGGCCAGATGGCCATGGGGTCGGTCGCCTCGGTGGTGCCGGCATCGACCAGCAGCAGCACGCGGTCGGCCTTCTCGATCTCGGCCCAGGCCCGGGCCACGCCGATCTTCTCCACGGCGTCCGGGGTGTCGCGGAGGCCGGCGGTATCGATCACGTGCAGCGGCATGCCGTCGATATGCACATGCTCGCGAAGCACGTCCCGGGTGGTGCCCGCGATATCCGTGACGATGGCCGTCTCCTGCTCGGTGAGAGCATTGAGCAGGCTGGACTTGCCGGCGTTGGGTCGGCCGGCGATCACCACGCTCATGCCCTCGCGCATCAGCGCCCCCTGGCCGGCGGCCGTGCGGACCGCATCCAGCTCAGCCTTCACTTCGGCGAGCATCGCCGCGACCTTGCCGTCGGCCAGGAAGTCGATCTCCTCCTCGGGGAAGTCGATGGCCGCCTCCACGTACATGCGCAGCTCGATGAGACGCTGGACCAGCCCCTCGACCCGGCGCGAGAACTCGCCCTGCAGCGAGCGCAGGGCGTTCTCCGCCGCCGCCCGTGAGCTGGCGTCGATCAGGTCGGCGATCGCCTCGGCCTGGGCCAGGTCGAGCTTGTCGTTGAGGAAGGCCCGCTCGGAGAACTCGCCGGGACGCGCCAGCCTGGCCCCCAGCCGCACGCAGCGTTCGAGCAGCAGGTCCATGATCACCGTGCCGCCGTGGCCCTGCAGTTCCAGCACGTCCTCGCCGGTGAAGGAGTGCGGACCGGCGAAGAACAGCGCGATCCCCTCGTCGATCACCGCCGAGTCGCCGTGGAAGGGCCCATAGTGGGCGCGGCGTGGCGAGGGGCAGTGACCCACCATGGCCTCGGCGATCGCCGTGCACAGCGGCCCGGAGACGCGAATGATGCCGACGCCACCCCGTCCCGGCGGGGTGGCGAGTGCCGCGATGGTGTCCTGGGCATAGAGGGTGCCGGGCATCGTAGTCTCCTGGTGTCCTTGGCGCGGGCTGGGTGGGGCCATTGTCCTTTTCGGGTGCCGGAAACGCCAGACCCCCGCATGGGGCGGGGGTCCGGGTTGGTGCGTGGCGGGAAGCGGCTACTTGGTCTTCATGCCCTTGCCGACGCTGGGATCGTTCTCGATCCGGCGCGTGATCACGTACTGCTGGGCGATCGAGATGATGTTGTTGACCACCCAGTAGATCACCAGGCCGGCCGGGAACCACAAGAAGAAGAAGGTGAAGACGATCGGCAGCATGCGCATGATCTTCGCCTGCATCGGGTCCGGCGGCGTCGGGTTCAGCAGCTGCTGCACGAACATCGAGGCGCCCATCAGGATCGGCAGGATGAAGAACGGGTCCTTCACCGACAGGTCCTGGATCCAGAACATGAAGGGCGCATGGCGCAGCTCCACGGACTCGAGCAGCATCCAGTACAGGGCGATGAAGACCGGCATCTGGACCAGGATCGGCAGGCAGCCGCCCAGCGGATTGATCTTCTCCTTCTGGTAGAACTTCATCATCTCCTGGGACATCTTCTGGCGATCGTCGCCGTACTGCTCCTTCAGGCGCTGCATTTCCGGGCCCAGCTTGCGCATGCGGGCCATGGACTTGTAGGCCTTGGCGGAGAGCGGCCACAGGGCCAGCTTGACCACGATGGTCAGGAAGACGATGGACCAGCCCCAGTTGCCGATCAGGCTGTGGATCTGGTCGAGCAGCCAGAACAGCGGGTTGGCAATGAACCACAGCCAGCCGAAGTCGACGGTCAGACGCAGGTTCGGGGCCACGGCTTCCAGGTAGTCCTGGACCTTGGGGCCCACATACAGGGTGGCACCCAGGCGGGCCTCGCCATCGGGGGCCAGAGTGCTGACCGGGCCGGCGAAGGCAGCCACGTTGCGGTTCTGGGAGTCGGTGGTGGCGTAGAAGAGATTCGGCTGGTTCTGGGACGGCGCCCAGGCGGAGACGAAGTAGTGCTGGATGATCGCTACCCAGCCGCCCTGGGAGTCGCGGTTCTCGAAGCGGCCGCGCTGGATATCGTCGAAGTCGACCTTCTCGTAGCGGCTCTCCTCGGTGGAGAAGGCCGCCCCCAGGTAGGAGCTCATGCCCATGGCGACGCCGCTCGAGGGGTCGGGGCTGTTGTCGCGGGCGAGCTGGCCGATGAAACGGGCCGTGACCGGCTCCTCGGTGTTGTTGGCCAGGTAGTAGTTCACGTCGACCGCGTAGCTGCCGCGCTCGAAGGCGAAGCGCTTGATGATGTCGACGCCGTTCACCTCGGCGGTGAGGTCGACTTCGAGACGGTTATCATCCTCGGCCAGGCGGTACTCGGTATTTCCCGGGGTGAAGGCGATGCGACCGGCGTGGCCATCGAGCTGCAGGCCGGAGCGGGCCACGTAGCTGCGGGACTCGCTGTCCGACAGCAGGACGTAGGGACGGTCGGAACCGAGCGTCAGCTTGTGCTGCGGCAGGGCCGCATAGACGATGTCGCCGCCCTGGGGATCGATGCGCAGATCGAGGACATCGGTGACCACCGCGATCAGGTCGCGGCTGCGGGCCGCACCGGCGCTGTCGCCGGGCATGGCTTCGCCCATGTCACCCTCGGCGCGCGGGGCGCTGGGGACCGCCAGGCCATCACCGCTGTCGGCCTCGGCAGCGCCCTCGGCTTGTGGAGCGCTGCTGGTGAAGGAGGGGGCTTCTGGTTCAGGGGCTACCTGACCGTAGTCCTGATTCCACTGAACGACGATCAGGTAGGCGAGCACCGCCAGTGGAATCAGCAATAGGAGTCGTTTTACGTCCATGAGGGTTCTGCCCGATGGGTAGTGAAGATGCCAATGGCGCGAAAGGGATCGCACGCCCGATATAGACAAAAGCCTGCCGAAGGCAGGCTGGATTCCGGACACGGACTGTCGGCGGTCGTTGCGGCGGCGTCAATGATCACCCGGAGAGGAAGTCGTGGCATCGTGCTGACTCCTTGGCTGGCCGGTCACCCGCCGTGGCCGACGGTCCCGCAGGTGCTTTCGGCTGGCGCACTCCGTTCCGGCGTCGTGGCCAGGACCTTCCCGGCATCTCGAGTGAGACGTCGCCACATGCCTTGCAGCTGGCGGTGCAGGGTGGGGTTGTCCAGCTCACCCACACCACGCCTGGCCAGCAACACGATATCCACAGGGGGAAGCTGCTGCTGATGCAGGCGGACGGACTCTCGTGCGAGACGCTTGAGACGGTTGCGATCGACGGCGCGGCGGAGATTCTTCTTGCTGACCACCAGCCCCAGACGGGGGTGCCCCAGATCGTTGGGCACCGCCAGGACCAGGAGTCCCTCGCCGTGCACCTTGAAGGCCGCCGTCTCGAAGACGCGCCGATAGTCCCCCGCCGTCAGCAGGCGCAGACGGCGGGGAAAAGCCTGACGGGACACGTGCAGTCCGTGATCAGGCGCTCAGGCGCTTGCGACCCTTGGCGCGACGACGCGCCAGGACGGCACGACCGTTCTTGGTGGCCATGCGGGCACGGAAGCCGTGCACGCGCTTGCGCTTGAGAACGCTGGGCTGAAAAGTGCGTTTCATAACTCGTTATTCCCACGTGGTTTTTAGGACGAATCGACAATTTCGAGGCGTCCGGATTCCGCTGGGGAACCCGGTGGTATTCGGCTCAAGACCGGAAATTGTAGTGATTTCGGGCCTCCGGTGCAATTTTTCCGTTCCGTCATCGCCGCGAAGCCTGACGAGGGTTCGCGACCAGGGAGGGACTACCATCACTATTGGTTAAGGTCTTCCTGTAGATGCTGTTATTAATACTGGGGACAGGTTCTGTGGATAACATGATTTTTTAAATGTGAAACAACCGGTTGTATTCAGTGAAAATCTGTGGGGAAGTGGCGTGAAAGGCGTGTCGAAGCTGTTGGCGACCGGTGGACCCTATCGGCAGCGATCCACAGGCCGCAGATATCCCCAGGGCCGGGGGGTGGCTGTCCTGCCGGAAGACGCGGAGTTTTCCACAGCCACCAAGGTCGTGGGCAAGGGTGTGGATAACCCGTGCCGTCAACGATACAATATGCGGTCGTTTTCCAACCGATGGTGAGGTCGCGTGTCGCTAGCTCTCTGGCAACAGTGTCTGGACACCCTGCAGGATGAATTGAGCTCCCAGCAGTTCAACACCTGGATTCGCCCGCTGCAGGCGGAGGAGGGGGAGTCGAACGAGCTGTGTCTGCTGGCACCCAACCGCTTCGTGCGGGACTGGGTCAGCGACAAGTATGCCAAGCGCATCGGGGAGCTGATGCGTGAGCTCTCGCCGGCCAAGCCCCCCAAGGTGGTGCTGTCGGTGGGCAGCCGCCGCACGGCTCCCAGGCCCCAGCCACGGGAGCTGGGCAACCCGGTATCGGCGAGCCCCAGGCGCCCTGCAGCCCCGGCGGTGCAGGTGCCGCCGCGAGGTGACGTGGGGGACGAACGCGAGATCGAGGCGCTGCGCGAGGAGGGGGCAGCCAGCCGGCGCGCCGGCGGCGAGCGTCAGGTGCAGGTCGAGGGCAGCCTCAAGCACAACAGTGGCCTCAACCCCAACTTCACCTTCGAGACCTTCGTCGAGGGCAAGTCCAACCAGCTGGCCCGGGCGGCCTCTCGGCAGGTCTCCGAGAACCCCGGAGGGGCCTACAATCCGCTGTTCCTCTATGGCGGCGTCGGCCTCGGCAAGACCCACCTCATGCACGCCGTGGGTAACGCCCTGGCCGGGCGCCGCGAGAACGCCCGAGTCGTCTACCTGCACTCCGAACGCTTCGTGGCCGACATGGTCAAGGCGCTGCAGCTCAATGCCATCAACGACTTCAAGCGCTTCTACCGTAGCGTCGATGCGCTGCTGATCGATGACATCCAGTTCTTCGCCGGCAAGGAGCGCTCCCAGGAGGAGTTCTTCCACACCTTCAATGCCCTGCTGGAGGGTGGCCAGCAGATGATCCTCACCTCGGATCGCTATCCGAAGGAGATCAGCGGCGTCGAGGAGCGGTTGAAGTCGAGGTTCGGCTGGGGGCTGACCGTGGCCATCGAGCCACCCGAACTCGAGACGCGGGTGGCGATCCTGATGAAGAAGGCCGATCAGGCCAAGGTCGAGCTGCCCCATGATGCCGCCTTCTTCATCGCCCAGAAGATCCGCTCCAACGTGCGTGAGCTCGAGGGCGCGCTGAAGAAGGTGATTGCCGACTCCCACTTCATGGGCAAGCCGATCACCCAGGACTTCATCCGGGAATCCCTGAAGGACCTGCTGGCGCTCCAGGACAAGCAGGTGGGCGTCGACAACATCCAGCGCACCGTGGCCGAGTACTACAAGATCAAGCTCTCCGACCTGCTCTCCAAGCGTCGCTCGCGCTCTGTGGCGCGGCCACGCCAGGTGGCCATGGCCCTGGCCAAGGAACTGACCAACCATAGCCTGCCGGAGATCGGTGATGCCTTCGGCGGTCGTGACCACACCACGGTGCTGCACGCCTGCCGCAAGGTCCAGGCGCTGCAGGAGGAGAGCGCGGATATCCGCGAGGACTACAAGAACCTCCTCCGACTGCTGACCAGCTAGCGCTGCGAGCGTAGCCACCTGCCCCTGTTCCTGCTCGCCTGTGTTTAAATAACCGCCATGCCGTTCGGCCAGAGCCGCGCCGGCTGCAACCCTTCAGGACAAGACGTGGAGCCGACATGAAATTTTCCATCTCCCGCGAAGCTCTGCTGCGACCGCTGGCGCTGGTCGCCGGCGTCGTCGAGCGGCGCCAGACCCTGCCGGTCCTCTCCAACGTGCTGATCCAGGTGGACCAGGATCAGCTGGCACTGACCGGGACCGACCTGGAGGTCGAGCTGATCGGTCGGACCGTGGCCAGCCAGGTCGACGAGCCGGGTGCCGCCACGGTGCCGGCGCGCAAGCTGATGGATATCTGCAAGTCCCTTCCCGACCAGGCCGAGATCCAGCTCTCCCTGGAGGAGGGCAGGGCGGTGCTGCGCAGCGGTCGTTCGCGCTTCACGCTTTCGACCCTGCCGGTGGCGGAGTTCCCCAACATCGAGGATAGCCAGGGCAGCATCGAGCTGAGCCTGCCGCGGGGAGTCCTCAAGCAGCTCATCGATGCCACCTCCTTCGCCATGGCCCAGCAGGACGTGCGCTATTACCTCAACGGGATGCTGCTGGAGATACGCTCGAACCTGGTGCGCGCGGTGGCCACCGATGGCCATCGCCTGGCGGTCTGCTCGCGCCCGGCCGAGGTGCAGGTCGAGCCCGCCCAGAAGCTCATCGTCCCCCGCAAGGGCATCCTCGAGCTGGTGCGCCTGCTCGATGACGGCGAGGAGCCGGTCAGCCTGACCCTGGGGGCGAGCCATGTGCGCGCCCACACGGGCGACTTCACCTTCACCTCCAAGCTGGTGGACGGCAAGTTTCCCGACTACGAGCGGGTGGTGCCGCGGGGTGGCGACAAGGTCTTCATCGCCGACCGTGCGGAACTGCGCCAGGTGCTGTCGCGAACCGCGATCCTCTCCAACGAGAAGTATCGCGGCGTCCGGCTCAACCTGGAGGAGGGCAACCTGAGGGTCATGGCCAACAACCCCGAGCAGGAGGAGGCCGAGGAGAACATCGCCATCGAGTACAGCGGTCCGGCCATGGAGATCGGCTTCAATGTGGGCTATCTGGTCGACGTGCTCAATGCCATCGATGAGGACCGCGTGCAGATGACCCTGGCGGACCCCAACAGCAGCGCGCTGATGGAGGAGCCGGGGGGCGGCGACGCCCTCTATGTCGTCATGCCGATGCGCCTCTGAGACCCGGGTGGCACCCCGCGGGGTGCTGCTCCCCTGTGAACATGCCTCTAGATCGTCTCGTCTTCCAGGGCCTGAGGAATCTGCAAGCCATTGATTTTGAACCGGGATCCCGGATCAACCTGATCAGTGGCGCCAACGGCAGCGGCAAGACCAGCCTGCTGGAAGGCATCCATATCCTCGGCATGGGCCGTTCGTTCCGCACCCGCAACATGCGCCATGTCATTGCCCATGACGGCGATGGCCTGGTGCTTCACGGTCGCCTGGCCGGTGAACCCCCGGTGCCCTTCGGCGTGCGCCGCCTGCGCAGCGAGAGCGAACTCGAGATGCGGCTGGCCGGCGAGCGTATCACCCGTGTCACCCGCCTGGTCGAGACCCTCCCCCTGCAGTTGATCAACCCCGATGCCTTTCGCCTCCTGGAGGGGGCGCCGGCCGGTCGGCGCGAGTTTCTCGACTGGGGTGTGTTTCACGTGAAACACGACTTTCTCGACGCCTGGCAGCGTGCCCGGCGGGCACTGAAACATCGGAATGCCCTGCTCAGGCATGGTAGAATGGACGATGCTTCCCTGTCGGCCTGGGAGCAGGAGCTGGTGCAGTGGAGCGAGCGGATCGATGCCCTGCGCAGCGCCTGGGTCGAGGCCTTCCTTCCGGTCTTCGAGGAGACGCTGGATGGCCTGCTGCCGATCAGCGGGCTGCGGCTGCGCTACTCGCGCGGCTGGGACAAGCGCCGTGATCTCGCCGAGATCCTGCGCCAGGGGAGGGAGACCGACAGGCAGATGGGGTTTACCCAGCAGGGGCCCCAGCGGGCGGACCTCGCGATACGACTCGATCGGCGACCCGCGGTGGAAGTGCTCTCCCGCGGCCAGCAGAAGCTCGTGGTCAGCGCCCTCAAGCTGGCCCAGGGGCGACTTCTGGAGGCCATCACCGGACGTACCTGCATCTACCTGATCGATGATCTCCCGGCGGAGCTGGACAGCGCACATCGACGCGTGTTCTGTCACTGGCTGGAAAGCATGCACTGCCAGGTGTTCATCACCAGCGTCGACCACGATGCCCTGGCAGATCTGTGGCAACCCGATACGCCGATCTCGGTGTTTCACGTGAAACGTTCGAGTGACGGGGCGGGGCACCTGGAGCCACTGGAACGACAGACTTCATGACGGAGCAGTCAATGAGCGAACAGGCCTACGATTCATCGAGCATCAAGGTACTCAAGGGGCTGGATGCCGTACGCAAGCGTCCCGGCATGTACATCGGTGATACCGATGACGGCACGGGCCTGCACCACATGGTGTTCGAACTGGTGGACAACTCCATCGATGAAGCGCTGGCCGGTCACTGCAGCGAGATCCGGGTGGTGATCCATCCCGATGAATCGGTCACCGTCAGCGACAATGGACGGGGCATTCCCACCGATATCCACGAGGAGGAGGGCGTGTCGGCGGCCGAGGTGATCATGACGGTCCTGCATGCCGGCGGCAAGTTCGACGACAACTCCTACAAGGTCTCGGGTGGCCTTCACGGCGTCGGTGTCTCGGTGGTCAACGCCCTCTCCGAGGAGCTCAAGCTCACCATCTGGCGGGCCGGCGAGGTCTTCGAGCAGGTCTATTACCATGGCGTTCCGGCGGCGCCGCTGGCGGTCGTGGGCAAGACCGAGAACAGCGGGACACGGGTGCATTTCCGCCCCTCTCCGGAGACCTTCGCCAATATCGAGTTCCACTACGATATCCTCGCCAAGCGCCTGCGTGAGCTCTCCTTCCTCAACTCCGGTGTCGCCATTCGCCTGATCGACGAGCGCAGCGGCAAGGAGGAACTCTTCCATTACGAGGGTGGCCTGGAGGCCTTCGTCCACCACCTCAATACCAACAAGGCGGTGCTCAACCCGGTGTTCCACTTCAACGCGGAACGTGAGGACGGCGTGAGCGTCGAGGTGGCGATGCAGTGGAACGACTCCTTCTCGGAGAACATCTTCTGCTACACCAACAATATCCCCCAGCGTGACGGCGGCACCCACCTGGCGGGATTCCGGGCCGCGCTGACCCGGACGCTGAACGGCTACATCGAGTCCGAGGGGCTGCTCAAGAAGTCCAAGGTGAACACCTCCGGCGATGATGCCCGGGAGGGCCTGGTCGCGATCATCTCGGTCAAGGTCCCCGACCCGAAGTTCTCCTCGCAGACCAAGGAGAAGCTGGTTTCTTCCGAGGTGAAGACGGCGGTCGAGCAGGAGATGGGGCGCCTGTTCTCCGAGTACCTGGTGGAGAAGCCCAACGAGGCGAAGGCGATCGTCAACAAGATGCTCGACGCCGCCCGAGCCCGGGAGGCCGCCCGCAAGGCGCGTGACATGACCCGTCGCAAGGGAGCCCTGGATATCGCCGGACTGCCCGGCAAGCTGGCCGACTGCCAGGAGAAGGATCCGAGCCTCTCCGAGCTCTTCCTGGTCGAGGGTGACTCGGCGGGCGGCAGTGCCAAGCAGGGGCGTGATCGTCGCACCCAGGCGATCCTGCCGCTGAAGGGCAAGATCCTCAACGTCGAGAAGGCACGATTCGACAAGATGCTGTCGTCTGCCGAGGTGGGTACGCTGATCACCGCGCTGGGCTGCGGTATCGGCCGCGAGGAGTTCAATCCGGACAAGCTGCGCTACCACTCGATCATCATCATGACCGATGCCGATGTCGACGGCTCCCACATCCGCACGCTGCTGCTGACCTTCTTCTTCCGCCAGATGTCACAGTTGATCGAGCGCGGCCATGTGTTCATCGCCCAGCCGCCGCTCTACAAGATCAAGCGCGGCAAGCAGGAGCTCTACCTGAAGGACGAGCAGGCGATGATCGACTACCTGACCACCACGGCGCTGGATGGCGCCCGCCTGCACGTCAACGCCGATGCGCCCGGCATCGCGGGCTCCCAGCTCGAGGCGCTGGTCAACGAGTACCGTGACGTCATGCGGCGCATCGACCGGTTGTCCCGCGTCTATCCCAATGAGGTGCTGCGCAAGGTGGTGCATGCGGCCCGCCTCGATGGGGAGGCGAGCCTTCGCGACCGGGTCACCATGCAGCACTGGATCGACCAGCTGCAGGGCGAGATGGATGCCTTGGTGGCCTACGAGGGCGGTCCACGCTACACCTTCCGGCTGGAGGAAGACGCGGAGCGCAGCCTGTGGCTGCCTGCCGTGACCCTGGCGGCCCATGGCGTGACCACCGACTATGTCTGGGGGCTCGATTTCTTCACCAGTGCGGATTATCGCGCCATTGCCGGCCTCGGCGAGACCCTCGATGGCCTGCTGGAAGAGGGAGCCTACGTGGGGCGTGGCGAACGCAAGAAGCGGGTCAGCACCTTCTACGAGGCCCTGGAGTGGCTGATGAGCGAGGCCCAGCGCGGACTTTCCCTGCAGCGCTACAAGGGGCTGGGTGAGATGAACCCGGATCAGCTGTGGGAGACCACCATGAATCCGGACACCCGCCGCATGCTGCGGGTGACGATCGAGGATGCGGTCGCCGCCGACATGATGTTCAACACCCTGATGGGTGACGAGGTCGAGCCGCGCCGTGACTTCATCGAACGTAACGCCCTGGTGGCCAACCTCGACGTGTGATTCCGTGTTTCACGTGAAACATGACTGAGCGCCAAGCGCCAAGCGCCAAGCGCCAAGCGCCAATCGCCAAGCGCCAAGCGCCAAGCGCCAAGCGCCAAGCGCCAAGCGCCAAGCGCCAAGCGCCAAGCGCCAAGCGCCAAGCGCCAAGCGCCAAGCGCCAAGCGCCAAGCAA
>NZ_JACHZF010000004.1:0-57266 GCF_014193375.1 Halomonas campaniensis | reverse complement strand
CAAGCAAAAGCCCGCCATCGGCAACGATGGCGGGCTTTTGCTTGGCTGGCAGGTGAGGCCACAATCCTGCTGCAGCTTGCAGCTTGCAGCTTGCAGCTTGCAGCTTGCAGCTTGCAGCTTGCAGCTTATCCCTTCTCCTCGAGCAGCCAGTCGACGAAACCCTCCAGGTCATCAAAGACCCGCGTCTCAGTGTGAGCTGAAGCCAGTTCGGGGTGCTTGGCCAAGGTGCGCTCACCCTTGCCGGTTCGGACCAGCACCGGATGGCAGCCCAGGGCATCACCGGCCTGAAGATCGCGCAGGCTGTCACCCACCATCCAGCTTCCTGCCAGGCTTTCCAGGCCCAGGGCGTCACGGATCTGCACCAGCAGGCCCGGGAGCGGCTTGCGGCAGTCGCAACCGTCAGAGGGACCATGCGGGCACCAGGCGATGTGGGCAATCTCGCCGCCCGCCTCATGCACCAGGCGGTCCAGCGCGGCGTGCATCTCGGCCAGCGCGGTCTCGTCATAGTAGCCCCGGGCGATACCGGACTGGTTGGTGGCGACGGCCACCTTCCAGCCCGCACGCGTCAGCCTGGCGATGGCAAGGATGGCGGTGGGGTAGGGGATCCATTCGTCGATGGACTTCACGTAGTCATCGGAATCCCGGTTGATGACACCGTCTCGATCGAGGATCACCAGGCGTTCGGCTGAGGGCATGGGGAAAGGGTCTCCGGGTATCGGTGCATGACGAAGCTGAGTGTTTCACGTGGAACACGCCATGCCAAGCGGCGAGGCGACCATGGGAAAGGAAGGTCAGCGACTGTCGGTGGAGGGCGAGTCCTGCCAAGGAGGGCTCGACTCCGGGCGGCGATGTTCCACGTGAAACAGTTGGGGACGGGTGCGCATGAAAAAGGCCGGCAGCGTTGGCTGCCGGCCTCGTGACACCGCGGGGCGGTTACTGCTGGAGCTGGGCGATATCCGCCACCTCGAGGAACAGCGCCCTCAGGCTGGCCAGGAGGGCGAGCCGGTTGTTGCGAACGGCCGTGTCATCGGCCATTACCATGACCTGGTCGAAGAAGGCATCGACCGGCTCGCGCAGGCTGGCCAGGGTGTCCAGCGCCTCGGCGTAGCGCCCCTCGGCGAATAGCGGCATGACCCCTTCGCGGCGGGAGCTGACGGCCTCGTACAGGGCCTTCTCGGCGGGATCCTGGAGCCGTGCGACGTCCACCTCCTCGCCGACCGGACCCTCCTGCTTGGCGAGGATGTTGGAGACACGCTTGTTGGCGGCGGCGAGGGCAGCGGCCTCCTCACGGCTGGCGAAGGCGTGGACGGCGCGCAGTCGCCGTGCGAAGTCCAGCGGCCGGTTGACCGGGCGGGCGCGAACGGCCAGGTAGACCTCGGCCTCGATGCCCTCGTCCTGCCCCCAGGCCCGGAAGCGGTCGAGCATGTAACCCAGCACCTCCTCCACCAGCCCTTCGGCATAGGGGAGCTCCTGGTGCTGGGCGGCGGAAAGCTCGAGGAGCTCGCGAAGGTCCAGGTCAAGCTCGCCCTTGATCAGGATGTTGAGCACCCCGATGGCGGCGCGGCGCAGGGCAAAGGGGTCCTTGGTGCCGGTGGGGCGGGCCCCGATGCCGAAGATTCCGGTCAGGGTGTCGAGGCGGTCGGCGAGGGCCAGGGCCATGCCGGTCCGAGTCGAGGGAATGGCATCGGTCGCGAAGCGTGGCAGGTATTGCTCCTCGAGCGCCTGGGCGACCTCCCGGGGTTCGCCGTCATGCTCGGCGTAGTAGCGGCCCATGATGCCCTGCAGCTCGGGGAACTCCAGCACCATCTCGGTGACCAGGTCACACTTGGCCAGTTCGGCCGCGCGGCGTGCCTGGGCCACATCGCCATCGATGCGCCCGGCGATGAAGGCGGCCACGGCGGCGTTGCGGTGGGCCTTGTCGGCCAGGGTGCCGAGCTGCTTCTGGAACACCACCCCGGCGAGTTCCTCTATCCGTGAGGCCAGCGTGCGCTTGCGGTCGGTGTCGTAGAAGAAGGCGGCATCGGCGAGGCGGGGACGGATGACCTTCTCGTTGCCCTCGATGACCTGGCGCGGGTCCTGGCTGTCGATGTTGGCAACGGTGATGAAGAGCGGCTTGAGGCGACCCTCGTCATCCAGCAGGTGGAAGTACTTCTGGTTGGCCTTCATGGAGGAGATCAGGCACTCGGCCGGCACCTCGAGGAAGCGTTCGTCGAAGCTGCCGGTCAGCGCCACGGGCCACTCCACCAGGCCGCTGACCTCGACGAGCAGATCCTCGTCGATCACCGCCGTGGCCTCCTGCACCTCGGCCTCGGACAGCACCTGCTCGCGGATGCGCTCGCGTCGCACATCGCGGTCGGCAAGCACCCAGGCGCCCTCCAGGGCCGCGAGATAGCCGTCCGCATCGGCCAGCTCGAGGGGCGCCGGGGCATGGAAACGGTGGCCTCGGGTGGTCCGTCCGGCCTTGAGGCCCAGCGCCTCGGCCTCGATCACCTCGCTGCCGTAGAGCATCACCAGCCAGTGAGCCGGACGCGAGAATTCCACCCGGGAAGCGCCCCAGCGCATGTTCTTCGGTACCGGCAGGCCAGCGATCGCCTTGTCGACGATGCCGGGCAGCAGGGTGGTGGTGGCCTCGCCCTGCTGCTGTTCGCGATAGCCGAGCCAGGTGCCCTTGTCGGTCTCGAGGTGGATCAGTTCGCTGACCGCGACGCCGCAGGAGCGAGCGAAGCCTTCGGCGGCCCGGGTCGGCTGGCCATCCTTGAAGGCGGCGGCCAGTGCCGGACCGCGGCGCTCCACCTCGCGATCGGGCTGCTTGTCCTCCAGCGCCTCGATCTGCACGGCGAGCCGCCGCGGGGTGGCATAGGCGCGCACCGGGCCATGGGCAACGCCGGCCTCGGCCAGGCCGCGCTGGATGCCCGTGGCCAGGGCGTCGGAGAGCGGGTCGATGGCGCTCGGGGGCAGCTCCTCGACGCCCAGTTCAACCAGTAGGGTGTTGGCAGCCATCACACGTCTCCCTGTTCGGCAATCGATTCTTTGTCCAGCAGTTCGCGGCGCAGGGCCTCGGGGGCCAGCGGGAAGCCGGCGGCCTTGCGCGAGTCGTAGTAGGCGTGGGCCACGTCGCGGGCCATGGTGCGTACCCGCAGGATGAAGCGCTGCCGCTCGGTGACGGAGATGGCGTGGCGAGCATCCAGCAGGTTGAAGGTATGGGAGGCCTTGAGCACCTGCTCATAGGCGGGCAGGGGCAGGCCGGCCTCCAGCAGCTTGGTGCACTCACGCTCCTGGTGGTCGAAGGCCGCAAACAGGGCGGGCACGTCGGCATGTTCGAAGTTGTAGGCGGACTGCTCCCGCTCGTTCTGCAGATAGACGTCGCCGTAGGTGACTCGGGTGCCATCCGGTGCCACGGTCCAGACCAGGTCGTAGACGCTGTCGACGTCCTGCAGGTACATGGCGATCCGCTCCAGGCCGTAGGTCAGCTCGCCGGTGACCGGGAAGCACTCCAGGCCGCCGGCCTGCTGGAAGTAGGTGAACTGGGTCACCTCCATGCCGTTGAGCCAGACTTCCCAGCCCAGCCCCCAGGCGCCCAGGGTGGGCGATTCCCAGTTGTCCTCGACGAAGCGGATGTCGTGGGTCAGCGGGTCGAGGCCCAGCCGCTTGAGCGAGCCCAGGTAGAGCTCCTGGAGCTCGGCAGGGGAGGGCTTCATCACCACCTGGAACTGGTAGTAGTGCTGCAGGCGGTTGGGGTTCTCGCCGTAGCGGCCGTCGGTGGGACGGCGGGAGGGCTGCACGTAGGCCGCGTTCCAGGTCTCGGGTCCGATGGAGCGCAGGAAGGTGGCCGGATGGAAGGTGCCGGCTCCGACCTCCATGTCCAGGGGCTGCAGGATCACGCAGCCCTGTTCGGCCCAGTACTGCTGCAGGGCGAGGATCAGCCCCTGGAAGGTTGCCACGTCTGGCGTCGACTGTGTCATTGCGGAAGCACCGTTGGCCATGAATTCACGAGGCGTCAAGTATACAATCACAGGCAGATCGGTTATAGGCGCTCGCCCCGAGACAGAGGAATCCTCCATGATCGTAGTGACAGGCGGAGCCGGCTTCATCGGCTCGAATCTGGTCAAGGCACTCAATGCCCGCGGCCACCATGACGTCCTGGTGGTCGATGACCTGAGTGACGGCACCAAGTTCGTCAACCTGGCCGACTGTACCCTCGGCGACTATCTGGACAAGGACGACTTCCTTGCCCGGATCAAGTCGGCACTGAACGGGGAGCCGTCGCACCTGCCGCCCATCGAGGCGATCTTCCACCAGGGGGCCTGTTCCGACACCACCGAGTGGGACGGGCGGTTCATGCTCGAGAACAACTTCGAGTACTCCAAGGTGCTGCTGCACTTCTGCCAGCGTGAGGGAATTCCCTTCCTCTACGCCTCGTCGGCGGCCACCTATGGGGGCAGCGAGGTGTTCTTCGAGGAGCCCGAGCACGAGAAGCCCCTCAACGTCTACGGCTACTCCAAGCTGCTCTTCGACCAGTACGTTCGCGCCCGGCATGACGACTTCACCAGCCAGGTGGTCGGCTTCCGCTACTTCAATGTCTATGGCCCCCGGGAGCAGCACAAGGGCAAGATGGCCAGTGTCGCCTACCACCACCATACCCAGATCAGCGCCGGCCAGAACGTGAAGCTGTTCGGCGCCTGGGAGGGCTACGACGCCGGCATGCAGAGCCGTGACTTCGTCTACGTGGGTGACGTGGTGGACGTGAACCTGTGGTTCCTCGACCACCCCGATGCCTCCGGCATCTTCAACCTGGGCACCGGCCGCGCCGAGCCCTTCAGGGCGATCGGCGAGGCGGTGATCGATTTCCACGGCAAGGGCGAGATCGAGTACATCGACTTCCCCGACGAGCTGAAGGGGCGCTACCAGAGCTACACGCGCGCGGACATCACGCGGCTGCGGGAGGCGGGCTACGATCGCGAGTTCCGCACCGTGGCCGAGGGGGTGCGCGAGTACCTGGAGTGGCTGAATGGCTGAGGCCCTGGCCGCCCGCGGCGAGCGCTTCCTGGTGGTCGGGCCCTCGTGGGTGGGCGACATGGTCATGGCCCAGAGCCTGTTCATCACCCTGAAGATGCATCATCCCGGCTGCCGGATCGGGGTGGTCGCGCCCGCCTGGTCACAGCCGATCCTGGCGCGGATGGCGGAGGTGGACGAGGTGATTCCCCTGGAGGTGGGCCACGGCGAGTTCGGCTGGGCGGCGCGGCGAGCCCTCGGAGCCTCGCTGCGAGGCCGCTTCGACCGCGCCATCGTGCTGCCACGCTCCTGGAAGTCGGCGCTGGTGCCCTTCCTGGCGGGCATTCCCCACCGCATCGGCTTCACCGGTGAGCAGCGCTACCTCCTGCTCAACGAGCGGCGTCGACTCGACAAGGGTGTCCTCGACCAGACCGTCAAGCGCTTCGTGGCCCTGGGCCTGCCGGAGGCGCAGGTGGCGTCCGGTGATTTCCCCCTGCCGTATCCCCGGCTCGCCGTGGATGCGGCCAACCAGGCGCGGCTGCGCGAGGCCCATGGGCTCTCGTCGCTGCCCGCCATCGGCCTGATGCCCGGTGCCGAGTATGGTCCCGCCAAGCAGTGGCCGCTGGCCCACTACCGCGAGCTCGCCCGCGGGCTCGTCGCCGAGGGGTTCGAGGTGAGGGTGCTGGGTGGCCCCGGGGACCAGGCCGCCGGCGATACCATCAGCGAGGGGCTCGACGGGGTGCACAACCTGTGCGGCAGGACGCGACTGGCCGATGCCGTCGACCTGCTGGCGGACTGCGCGCAGGTGGTCACCAACGACTCGGGGCTGATGCACGTGGCCGCGGCCGTGGGGACCCGGGTGCAGGCCATCTATGGCTCCTCGTCACCGGCCTACACGCCGCCGATGACCGACCAGGCCGAGATCCACTACCTCGGCATCGACTGCTCGCCCTGCTTCCAGCGCCACTGTCCCCTGGGCCATACCCGCTGCCTCACGGAGATCCCGCCCGAGCGGCTGCTGGCCGCCGTGCTGGCGAGCCGCGCGGCGACCCTCGCCCGGGGCTGAGGCCCCCGACGCCGTCACTGCACCTCGGCGGGCGCCTCGCCGGTCGCGTCCTCGGGGGCTTCCACGACCTGCTCCTGGGGGGCTGGCTCCTCCTCACGACGCTCCGGCACCAGCCCTTCCCACAGGCGCTGCTGCAGTGCCGTCTCCTCGTGCATGCGGGCTGCCAGGTCGGCCTGGCCGTGGGACTCGAGCAGGGTGGGAGCCGGGGACAGCAGCGAGACCCCCAGGCCGGCACGATGCCCGTCGATGACGAAGCCCATGGCCTCCAGGAGGGTCGGGAAGAGGTCGACCATGGAGGATTCACGGCGGGTGCGGGTGCCGGTCGCGATACCGGGGCCAAGCAGCATGAAGGTATTGTCACGCTCGCCCCGGGTCAGCTCGTCCCAGACGGAAACGCGCATGGTCAGGTGGTCGCTGGCGATCGCCACCAGGGTGTTGTCCAGCAGCCCGTCCGCGTCCAGTCGCTCGATCAGGTCGCGTGCCAGCCAGGCCGAACACTCCACCGAGTAGAGGATGTCCTGGCCGTCGAATTCCCCCTGGCGTTCTCGGCAGGCCTGGGACGGATAGCCGTTGGGCGCGTGGCCGGCGAGGCTCAGGTTGACCACGCCCCAGGGACCGTCGCCCTCGGCCTCCAGGCGCCTGATCTCCTCGACGGTAAAGTCGTAGAGGCTGTCGTCGTAGAGTCCCCAGTTGTTGACGTAGTCGGGGTCCTCGAGCCGGGGGGCGAGCTCCTCCCGGCCCAGCACCGTCTCGAAGCCATGGTCCTCGTAGAAGATTCCCTTGCCGGCGAAGGCCTTGCTGGCACCGCCCAGGTAGGCGAGGCGATAGCCCTGCCCGGCCAGCACGTCGCCGAGGCAGTCAACGCCGGGGACGACGCGGCCCAGTGGCTCGAACTGGCTGTCGTGGAGCAGGCCGGCGGGCATCAGTGGCGTGCCGCACTGGCTGGCGATCATCCCGGCCATGGTCCAGCCGGTGTTCTCGATCTGGCGGACCGCCTCGAAGACCCGGCCCCGTTCACCGATGGCGTCCAGGTGGGCGTAGGCATCGCCGAAGCGCTCGCGGTCCGCGTAGGTGCGTTCGATGCTCTCCAGGTAGAGCAGCAGCAGGTTGGGGGGAGCGTCTGGGGCCTCGCGGATCGCCGGCGGGACATAGCGGCGATCCAGCCAGGCGCCGTCATCGGTGACGATGGCCGCCCCGCGCTGGGTCATCCCGTAGAACAGCGGGTTGCTGGCCAGCAGCACCAGGGCCAGCAGCCGCTCGCCCAGTCGCCAGCGGTGGTCGCGGCGGACCAGCCAGGTGAAGGAGACCAGCAGGGCCGCCATCGACAGGGTATAGAGGACCGCGGCCAGCAGGCGGTCGGTGCCGCCGTGGTCGGACATGCCCGCCTGGAGGTGGAAGAAGATCGCCCCCAGATCGACGATACCGAAGCTGTCGGCCAGGTAGACGTAGAGCCCCCAGAGCGCGATGGGCAACAGCGACCAGGGCCAGACCCTGGCGGGCCGGCGGGAATGCCGTGGAGCGCCCCAGCGCAGCAGCCAGCCCAGTCCGAGCCAGGCGGCGGCGACCGGTACCAGGCCCCAGGGCGGCAGTCGGGTCACGGCCACGGCGGCATGGCCGATGCAGAGGCCGATGACGAGCAGGGCCCACCAGCGCGGCTGGCGAAGGGGGGTGGTCAGGAGACGGCTGGTCATGAGGGGATCATCGGATGGGTTTGCCCCAGCTTAACAAGTTGGAGCGGCAGGCCGCACTTCCGGAGTTTGGCGGGGCCGTGAGGCCGGCTTACACTGGGCGGCGACAAGCCATTACCCAAGGATAGACGATGTCGATTGCTGCCGTGCTGATCGTCAAGAACGAGCAGGCTCACCTGCCTGCCTGCCTGGAAACGCTGGCCTGGGTCGACGAGATCGTGGTGGTGGATGCCGGCAGCGTGGATGATACCTGCCGGATTGCACGACAGTTTACCGACAAGGTGGTGGTGGAAGACGACTGGCAGGGTTTCGGCATCCAGCGCCAGCGGGCCGAGTCGCGGGTAGAGAGCGACTGGATCCTGATGGTCGACGCCGACGAGCGGGTGACGCCCGAGCTGCGAGCCAGCATCCAGCAGGCGCTCGGGAGGGGCGAGGCGGCGATCTTCACTCTGCCGCGCCTCTCATGGTGCTTCGGGGACTATATCCGCCACTCCGGCTGGTACCCTGACCGGGTGGCTCGTCTCTATCCGCGGGGCCGTGCCGGCTACAATGCCGCCCTGGTCCACGAGAAGCTCGAGAACCCGGAAGGCCTTCCCGTGAAGCCTCTGGAGGGTGACCTGCTGCACTACACCTACCGTGACCTGCGCCATTATCTGGAAAAATCCGCTCACTACGCCCAGGCCTGGGCGGAGCAGCGGGCCGCACGCGGCAAGCGCGGCAGCCTGTCCTCGGGCATTTCCCATGGCATCGGCTGTTTCCTGCGTATGTACCTGCTCAAGGCGGGTTTCCTCGATGGTCGACAGGGGCTGCTGCTGGCGCTTCTCTCGGCCCACTCCACCTTCGCCAAGTATGCCGACCTCTGGGTCAGGACACGGACGTCGCCGCCATCGCCAGACGCTGGAGCAGGTCGCTGATCGCCTTGGCCGCCGCATCGAGATCGATACTCCCCATGTCCTGCTCCCCGGCCTGCTCCGGCGGGCTGAAGGCCAGCCGGTGCTCCTCGGCGTTGCAGGTCTGCCAGCGCAGCGGCGTCGCCGAACGACGGGCCGGATAGAAGCCCGCCGTGGGCAGGTCGAGGCAGCCGGCGATATGCAGGGGGCCGGTGGAGCCGGCGATGAAGAGGTCGGCGGCCGAGAGGCTGCGGGCGAAGGCGTCGAGGCCGCTCCGCGACGGCAGCCGCTCGGCCGTGTAGCCCGCCGAGACGATCCTCTCGCGGATCGCCTCGGCCACCCCTTCCTCGCCGGGCCCCGCGGTCAGCAGCCATACCGGCGCCGGCGCCCCGCCGAGATGCGACTCGATGCGGCAGGCCAGCTCGGCGTACTGCGCAGGGGAGAGGTTGACGGCAGAGCCGCCGCTGCCCCCGTGCAGGAAGCACCAGGGGCGGTGGCTGTCGATCCCGAGTTCCTCGGCAATCCGCCGGCGCTCGGCCTTTCGCTCGGCGTCGGGAAGCGGCCAGTAGGGGGGCGTCGGTGGCGATGGCAGGGCGAGGCCCAGCTCGTCAAGCAACGCTTCGGCCAGCGCCAGGTTGTAGCGGTACTCCGGTTTTTCCGAACGCGACCTGCGCTGGACGAGGCGTCGGTTGTAGAATAACTGCGCCCACTTGGTGGCCGGGGCAAACCGCAGGGGAATCCCGGCCCGCCAGCCCAGCCAGCCGATGCGCGGGGTGGAGAACAGCGTGAGGAGGGCATCGAAGCGCTCCCCCTTCACCTCGGCGAGCAGCCGCCGACGCTCGCGGCGTTCGGCACCCTCGCCCGGGTCGATCAGCACCCGGTCGACCCAGGGGCAGAGTCGCGCCATGGGCGCCGTGTAGGCGGGCACCAGCACGCTGACATGGGGCTGCGGTTCGGCCGCCTTGAGGCAGGCCAGCGCCGGCCAGGCCAGCATGAAGTCGCCGAGCTTGTCGTTGCGCACCACCAGCAGGCGCGGAGGCGTCCTGCGGGCGGCGGCGGAAGTTGAAGTCATCCGGGCTCCCGAGCCCCGCTACCGGAAAGGAGACCCCCTTGTCGCGCAAGGTCCTGCATATCTGCCTCTCGAACGGCTGGGGCGGACTGGAAATGTATCCGTCACGGATTATACCCGAGCTGGCTCGACAGGGGTGGCAGGCCCATGGGCTGGCGCTGGCCGGCTCCCGGGTCGCGGAGAGCTTCCGGGAGGCGGGCGTCACGCCGCTTACCGTGCCGTCGAAGGGGCGGGCGCTGCTGGCCGCCCGCCGCCTGCTGGGCTACCTGAAGGCCCACGATATCGGCGTGATCCACTGCCACAAGTCCAGCGACCTGCGCCTGGGGGCGCTGCTGGCAACGCTGCGGCCGTCGCTCAGGCTCTTCTTCACCGACCACATGGGCGTCACCCGGCCCAAGAAGGATCCCTATCACCGCTGGGCCTATGGGCGCGTGACCCGGCTCCTCTCCATCAGCGAGGCGACCCGACAGCGCAACCTGGCGGCCTTCCCGCTGCCGGCCGAGCGAATTCGCCGGCTCTACCTGGGCATCGACCCCGAACCCTACGCGCCGCGCCTCGATGACCGGGAGCGTGCCTCGCTGCGACGCGGGCTGGGGGTGCCCGAGGGTGCGGTAGCCATCGGACTTCCGGGGCGGCTGACGCCGGGCAAGGGGCAGGAGGTCTGGATCGAGGCCCTGGCTCGCCTGGGTGAGGCGGCGCCGGCCTGGCACGGGGTGCTGATCGGCGGGCTGAGGGCCGAGGAGGGCAGCGACGAGGCCTACGTGGCACGGCTGAGGACCCGCCTGGCCGAGCTGGGGCTCGCGTCCCGGGTCACCCTGGCCGGCTTTCGCCGTGACCTGCCGCGACTCTTCGAGGCGCTGGATATCGTCTGCGTGCCCTCGCGCAACGAGGCCTTCGGGCTGACGGTGATCGAGGCCATGGCCGCCGGCAAGGCGGTCATCGGCAGCGACAGCGGGGCGATTCCCGAGCTGCTCGATGCCGGAACCGGGCGCCTGGCGGCCCCCGAGGATGCCGATGCCTGGGCCGCGGCGATGGCCGAACTGGCGGGCGATGCGGCGCTGCGCGCGCGGCTCGGCAAGGCGGCGCGCCAGCGAGTGCTGGCAGACTTCACCCTGGCGGCCCATGTGGCGGGCTTGATCGAGGAGTATTCGGCTACCCGCTCGGGCTAGCTGTCCCCATAGCCCCGCCGGATCGGCGCCATGGCCTCCGGGGCGCCGAACTTTGCCAGCGACCGTGCCAGCCGATCGAGGTTGCGGGTCTTCCAGGCACCGTCCTGGCGCAGTCGGCATCGGTCCAGGTCGATCAGCCAGGTCTTTTTGTCCTTGTCGATCAGCAGGTTGCGGGCGTTGAGGTCGACATGGTCGAGGCCGGCATCGTGGAAGCGGCGGATGGTGGCGCCGACGTGCTTCAGCAGGTCGTCATTGGTTTCATCGCCTTCCAGCAGGCTGGCCAGGGCGCGGGCCCCGGCAATCCTGCACGTGACGAGGGCGGCCTCGTAGGTCGGGCCATGGCGGGTCACGCCGGCAGCGACGGGGCGAGGCACCGGCAGGCCGCGGTCATGCAGGTCGGCGGTCAGGCGAAGTTCCCGAAAGGCGCGGGTGCGCTCGAGGCCGGTCCACAGATAGCGGCTCGCATTGAGCCGGGCCACCAGGCCACCGCGGCGGTAGGGGCGCAGCACCCATTCGCGACCGGCGCCGGCGTCGAGGAACAGGCTGGCGCCCCGGCCGGGGGCCTCGCCGATGACGCGGCCGGCGTGTCGCCAGTGGTCGGGGTCGACCAGGTGCGGGCCGATTTGTGGCGCCTTCCCGGCGTCACATAAACTGTCCGCATCATATAGAATGGATATCTTTCCCGTCCGACATGTTGCCAAGCGCATGAAGCATCCTCTGCCCGCCCAACCCCGGCACATCGGCGTGCTGCGACTCTCCGCCCTGGGCGATGTGTGCAACCTGGTGCCGACGGTTCGTGCCCTGCAGCGCCAGTGGCCCGAGGCGCGCATCACCTGGATCATCGGCAAGGGCGAGCACAGTCTACTGTCCGGCCTCTCCGGGGTCGAGTTCGTGGTCTACGACAAGGGCTCGGGGCTTTCCGGCATGCGCGCGCTGTGGCGCGAGCTGGCCGATACGCGCTTCGACGTCCTGCTGCACATGCAGCAGGCGCTGCGGGCCAGCGTGCTGTCGCTGGGGCTCAAGGCCGATGTGCGGATCGGCTACGACAAGGCGCGGGCCAAGGATGCCCAGCACTGGTTCACCCACCGCCAGCTGACCCCCCATCCACGGGCCCACGTGCTGGAGTCCTTCCTGGACTTCGCCCGGCTGCTCGGCGTGGAGGACCTGACCCCCCGGTGGAACCTGTCGATCCCGCCCTCGGCCCATGACGAGGCCGCCTCCCTCACCGGCGAATCGCCCTACCTGCTGACGAGCCCCTGTGCCAACCCGCGCCTGCGCAACTTCCGCAACTGGTCCGCCGAGGGCTATGCGGCGGTGATCGAGCACGCCTGGACCCAGCACGGCTTCCGGACGGTGCTGACCGGTGGCGGCAGCACCCAGGAACGCGAGATGGGCGAGCGCATCCAGGCGCTCTGCCAGCCCGAGGCGGTGATCGACGCCATCGGCGGGACCTCGCTGAAGGGGCTGCTGGCGCTGATCGTCCGGGCTCGGGCGGTGATTGGCCCCGATTCGGGGCCGGTGCACATGGCCAATGCCCTGGGCGCCCCGGTGGTCGGCCTCTATGCCACCACCAATCCCGATCGCGCCGGCCCCTACTGCTGGCGAGACTTCGTGGTCGACCGCTACCCGGATGCCGTGCGGAGCTACCTGCACAAGGATCTCGAGGAGGTCCCGTGGGGACAGCGGGTTCGCCACCCCGATGCCATGTCGCTGATCCATGCCGAGGACGTGATCGAGCGGCTCGAGGCCGTGCTGCGGCACGTCCAGGACCACAAGGAGAGGGAGTTCCCCGCCGATGAAACTTGACCTGACCGCCTTGGAACACTCGCGCCTGCTGGTGGTGGGCGACGTGATGCTCGACCGCTACTGGCACGGTGGCACCTCGCGGATCTCCCCCGAGGCGCCGGTGCCGGTGGTGCGGGTCGAGGAGTCCGAGGATCGCCCCGGCGGTGCGGCCAACGTGGCGTTGAACATCGCCTCGCTGGGTGCCCATGCCGCCCTGGCCGGGCTGGTCGGCGCCGACGACAATGCCGACCGCCTGGTGGCCCGGCTGGAGAGCGCCGGAGTGAGCACTCACTTCGATCGCAGCCCCGGGATTCCCACCATCACCAAGCTCCGGGTGATGAGCCGCAACCAGCAGCTGATTCGCCTGGACTTCGAGGAGGGGCTCGGCGAGGTCGACACCTCGGGCCTGCTGGCCCGGGTCGAGGCCGCCCTGCCGGCCTGTGACCTGGTGATCCTCTCCGACTACGGCAAGGGCACCCTGAACCAGGTCGAGGCGCTGATCCGCCTGGTGCGGGCCAGCGGCAAGCGGGTGCTGGTGGACCCCAAGGGGAGCGACTTCACCCGCTACCGCGGGGCCAGCGTGATCACCCCCAACCTGACCGAGTTCGAGGCGGTGGTGGGCCACTGCCGTGACGACGCCGAGCTGGCCGCCCGCGGCCAGGCGCTGTGCGCCGAGCTCGAGCTCGAGGCGCTGCTGATTACCCGCAGCGAGAAGGGCATGACGCTGATCCGCGAGGGACATGAGCCGCTGCACCTGCCGACCCGGGCCCGTGAGGTCTATGACGTCACCGGCGCCGGCGATACCGTGATCGGCGTGCTGGGCCTGGCCCTGGCGGCCGGCCATGGCTTCCCCGAGGCGATGACCCTGGCCAACCTGGCCGCCGGCCTGGTGGTGGCCAAGCCGGGCACCGCCACCCTCTCCATTGCCGAGCTCTATACCGCCCTGCACGGCGACAAGCTGGCCGAGTTCGGGGTGATCGAGGAGCCGGCGCTGATCGAGGCGGTGCGTGCCGCCCAGGCCCGGGGCGAGCGGGTGGTGATGACCAATGGCTGCTTCGACATCCTCCATGCCGGCCATGTCGCCTACCTCGAGCAGGCCCGCAAGTTGGGCGACCGCCTGATCGTGGCCGTCAACGACGACGCCTCCATCGCGCGTCTCAAGGGCCCCAAGCGGCCCATCAACCCCCTGGCCCGGCGCATGCAGGTGCTGGCCGGCCTGGGGGCGGTGGACTGGGTGGTGCCCTTCGCCGAGGACACCCCCCAGCGGCTGATCGAGGCGGTGCTGCCCGACGTGCTGGTCAAGGGGGGCGACTATCGCCCCGAGCAGATCGCGGGCGGTGAGGCGGTGCGCGAGGCCGGCGGCGAGGTGCGGGTGCTGGGCTTCGAGGACGGCGTCTCCACCACGGCGATGATCTCCACCATCCTCGATCGCGAGACCTGATGGGCTGGGCCCGGGGCCTCTATTCGGCGGCACTGCATCTTGTCGCGCCGCTCGCCTGGCGGCGCCTGCGCCGTGAGCATGCACTCACCAACCCCCGTGAGCTGCGCCTGGGACAGGTTCCCGAGACGCCCACCGGCGAGCCCATGCTGTGGCTCCACTGCGCCTCGGTGGGCGAGGTGCAGGCGGCCCGCCCGCTGATCGAGGCGCTGCTCGACCGCTATCCCCGGCACCGCCTCACCCTCACCACCATGACCGCCACCGGCGCCGAGCGCGCCCTGGCCCTGGCAGGGGCCCGCCGCGACGGGCGGCTGGTCCACCGCTTCGTGCCCCTGGACTTCCCCGCCGCGGCGGCGCGCTTCGTCGGGCGCCTGCGTCCCGAACTGGCGCTGTTCTTCGAGACCGAGCTGTGGCCCAACCTGCTTCACGCCTGCCACCGCCGCGGCGTGCCGGTGGCGGTGGTCAACGGGCGCCTCTCACCGCGGGCCTTCCGCGGCTATCGCCGGCTGCGCCCGCTGATGCGCGAAGCCCTGGCCGGCGTCGACTGGCTGGCCGCCAAGTCTACCGCCGACGCCGAGCGATTCGCGGCGCTGGGCATGGCGCCCGGGCGTACCTCGGTGGTGGGCTCGCTCAAGTTCGATATCGCCCGCGATCACGGGGCGCGTGAAGTAAGTGAGCGCTTGCGCATGCGGCTGGGCGAGCGGCCGGTGTGGGTGGCCGGCTCCACCCACGAGGGCGAGGAGGCGCTGCTGCTGGCCGCTCATGCCCGGCTCCGGGAGACCCTCCCCGAGGCGCTGCTGGTGCTGGTGCCCCGTCACCCCCAGCGCTTCGAGGCCGTGGCGGCGCTGTGCCAGCAGGCGGGCATGCCAGCGGCGCGCCGTTCCCGCGGCGAATGGCCGGCGGCCACCGCGGCGGTCTACCTGGGCGATACCATGGGGGAGCTGCTGGCGCTCTACGGCGCCGCCGACCTCGCCTTCGTGGGGGGCAGCCTGGTCCCGATCGGGGGACACAACCTGCTGGAGCCGGCGGCGCTGGGGGTGCCGGTGCTCACCGGCCATGAGCTTGCCAACTTCGCGGAGGTGGCGGAGGTGCTGCGGGAGGCCGATGCCCTGGTGGAGGTGGCCGACGAGGCCGCGCTGGCCGCCGCCCTGGCTCGGCTGTTCGCCGACGAGGCGGAGCGGCGCCGGCTGGGGGAGGCGGGCCGCGCCGTGGTGGCGGCCAACCGCGGAGCGCTTGAACGCACCCTGGAGGGCCTGGCGCGGCTTCTGCCTGCGAAGTGAGCGCTCACTTTGGCGGCGCCCCCCTGGGGCGTCAGGCGGGGATGAGGCGTGTCACGCCACTCTCGGCGCCCAGCAGCAGCACGTCGGCGCCCCGGGCGGCGAACAGGCCGTTGGTGACCACGCCGACGATGGCGTTGATCCTGGCTTCCATGGCCACCGGGTCGTCGATCATGAAGTCGAAGCAGTCGAGGATCTGGTTGCCGTTGTCGGTGACCACCCCTTCGCGGTAGACCGGGTCGGCGCCGAGCCTGACCAGTTCACGGGCCACGTAGGAGCGCGCCATGGGGATCACCTCCACCGGGAGCGGGAACTCACCCAGCCGCTCGACCTTCTTGGAGGCGTCGGCGATGCAGATGAAACGCTCGGCGCAGGCGGCGACGATCTTCTCCCGGGTCAGGGCCGCGCCGCCGCCCTTGATCATGTGCAGGTGAGCGTTCACTTCGTCGGCGCCGTCGATGTAGAAGGGGACGGTGCCCACGCTGTTGAGCTCGAACACCTCGATGCCGTGACCGCGCAGCCGCTCGGCACTGGCCTCGGAGCTGGCCACGGCGCCCTTGAAGTCGTCACGCAGCCTGGCGAGCCGGTCGATGAACCGGTTGGCGGTGGAGCCGGTGCCGATGCCGAGTACGGTATCGCGCTCGAGCCAGGGCGTGATCTCGTCGATGGCGGCCGCGGCGACGGCGTCCTTCAGTTCGTCCTGGGTCATGGTTCGCTCTCCGGCTGGTGGGATGGGTGGGCAACAGGTCGGGCGCCATTATAGAGCAGCAAGTCCCGCCTGCCGATCAGGGCGCGGTGCCGCTCAAGGCTGTTCCGGCGACAGGCCCTCGATGGGGCGCTACGAGTACTTCCCTGTAGGCTACCTCGGCCATCCCTGGTCCTCGGACCCCCTCTCCGACCTGTCCCCGGCGCCTTTCGCTATCACCCTGTCGGTAATTGCGATAGCCCAGCCTGCCATGGCGCCGCTGGACGCCATGTGGGCCGGGATGCTACCAATAGGGGTTCTCTGCAGTGCAGCAACCGTCTGCCGCCCCGCGTCACGCCTCTGGGATATCAGGATGCTCGAAGCTACCGTCAAGAAGATTCTCCAGGCCCGGGTCTACGAAGCCGCCCGGGAAACGCCGATCTCCCCGGCCCCCTTCCTTTCCCGCCGCTTCCACAACACCATCCTGATCAAGCGCGAGGACCTGCAGCCGGTCTACTCCTTCAAGATTCGCGGGGCCTACAACAAGATGGCCCAGCTCAGCGAGGAGCAGAAGGCCAGGGGCGTGATCGCGGCATCCGCCGGCAACCATGCCCAGGGCCTGGCGATGGCGGCCAAGCTGATGGGCGTCAAGGCGGTGATCGTGATGCCGCGTATCACGCCGGAGATCAAGGTCCAGGCGGTGCGCGCCCGCGGGGCCAAGGTGGTGCTCAAGGGGGACGCCTTCGCTGCGGCCGCCGAGCATGCCCAGGAGCTGATCAAGGAGCATGGCTACACCTATATCCCGCCCTTCGACGACATCGACGTGATTGCCGGCCAGGGCACCGTGGCCGTGGAGATCCTGCGCCAGCACGCCGGCCCGCTGGATGCCATCTTCGTGCCGGTGGGCGGCGGCGGCCTGATCGCCGGCGTGGCCGCCTACGTCAAGTACCTGCGTCCGGACATCAAGGTGATCGGCGTCGAGTCCGAGGACAGTGCCTGCCTCAAGGCCGCCATGGCGGCTGGCAAGCGGGTCACCCTCGACCAGGTGGGGGTCTTCGCCGAGGGGGTCGCCGTGGCCCAGATCGGCAAGGTGCCCTTCTCCATCGTCCGCGACCTGATCGACGACGTCATCACCGTCAATACCGACGAGATGTGCGCCGCGGTGAAGGACATCTTCGAGGATACCCGCGCGGTCGCCGAGACCTCCGGTGCCCTGTCCCTGGCGGGCCTCAAGAAGTACATCCAGCAGACCGGCGCCGAGGGGCAGACCCTGCTGTGCATCAACTCCGGAGCCAACACCAACTTCGACCGCCTGCAGCACATCGCCGAGCGCACCGAACTGGGCGAGCAGCGCGAGGCGATCCTGGCGGTGACCATCCCGGAGCAGCCGGGCAGTTTCAAGAAGTTCTGCCGGACCATCGGCAAGCGCATGGTGACCGAGTTCAACTACCGCTATGCGGACCCCGAAAGCGCCCATATCTTCGTCGGCGTCCAGGTCAAGCCCGGCGGCGAGGACCGCCAGGCGGTGATCGACCGGCTGCGCGAGGCGGGCTACCCGGTGGAGGACCTCACCGACAACGAACTGGCCAAGCTGCACATCCGCCACCTGGGCGGCGGCCGCCCGAAGGAGCAGTTCGACGAGGAGGTCTACCGCTTCGAGTTTCCCGAACGCCCCGGGGCGCTGATGAACTTCCTCACCCACCTGCCCCACGACTGGAACATCTCGCTGTTCCACTACCGTAACCACGGGGCCGCCTATGGCCGCGTGCTGGTGGGCATGCAGATCCCCAACGGCGACCGCTCCCACGTCGAGGAGCACTTCGACGAGATCGGCTATCGCTACTGGAAGGAGAGCGACAACGCCGCCTATCGCCTGTTCATGGCCTGAGCGCGCTGCCGATGGCGGCGAGGTGAGCGCTGACTCGCGCCGCAGCCCCGACCAACCGTGTGTTTAGATATGTAACACCGTTGAAACGGCAGTTGTCATACCCGGGGGACTGGCCCTATAGTCGTTGCGACGCCGCTCCCCCCTCGGGCGTGGGTGGCATGTGGTAACCCTTCCCTCCTGGAGTCGACGATGAAGCGCAAGCCCGATCTGGTCATGGCACTGGTGCTGGTATTCGGCATTGGCGTCGTGGCGACCGGTTATGCCCAGGCGCTGGTGGGCAACTGAGCCCGAATCCGGCCGGCAGCGCCATGACCAGAGCACGCCCCGCGGGGGCCGATGCCACCGGCATCGGCCCCCGCGTCGTTGGGGTCACCGCCTGGCTCGGGGGCGAACCACCCGGGCATCGCTGGCGATGAGATCCAGCGGCACGTCCCAGGGAGCCACCGGCAGGCGCTCGACCCGCTGGCAGTCGTGGGCCAGGCCGATCAGGCGTGGCCGGGGGCCCGGCCGGCGGGTGAAGGCCAGGGTGCGGTCGTAGAAGCCGCCGCCCATGCCCATCCGCTGGCCGGCATCGTCGAATCCCACCAGCGGCAGCAGGATCAGGTCCAGGGCCCAGGCGGGCAGGCGCCTGGCGCGATGGGCGCCATGGCGGGCCTGGGGCTCGGGGATGCCGAAGCGGTTGGTCACCATGGGGGTGCCGGCGTGGTAGTGCACGAACCACAGATGGTTGCGCGAGAGCGGGCGGAGCACCGGGAGGTAGACACGGGCGCGGCGTCGCTCCAGCCAGTCGATCAGTGGCGTGGGGTCGATCTCGCCGTCGTTGGGCAGGTAGAGGGCGACGCGCCGGGCGCGCTGGACTTCCGGCAGGCGCCTCAGCCGGCGACACAGTCGCACGCTGGCCAGCCGGCGCTGCTCGCGCGTCAGGCGGCGGCGTCGATGGCGGAGTGCACGGCGCAGGGCCTGGCGTGACCCATCGAAGGCGTCGAGGGAGAGGGGTGCGGCAGGTGTCGTCATGAGGTGGGTCATGGCAGACGAGGTTCCCCAGAGTGCCGCTGTCGTTCTGGCCCTTGAACCCAGTGGTTCAAGGTGGGTGGCCGCAGCCGAACCGTCAGGCTTTCCGACGCGCGGACATGCACACGGGTCCGGCTAGCATGTGGCCCCCTGGGTACTGCGCATAGGCTCGAGGGACGATAACGACTGGCAAACACCCCAGGGAACGATTTCATCGTACCAGAGCCGGGATGGGCCGGCCAACGGAATCCGGCGGCGATCAGCGGCGTGGCGTATCGGCTAGGGCCTGCTCGAGGCGGGCGCTGAGCGCATCCAGGCTCTGTTCGCCGGCACGCTGGGTATCCAGGGTCTCGAGCAGCTCGTGGGCGATGTTGAGGGCCGCCATGATGGCGATCCGCTCGGTGCCCAGCAGGTTGTTCTGGGCGTGGATGCCGCTCATGGCGCGGTCCAGGTAGCGGGCGGCCCGCTCCAGTTTCTCCTGTTCGTCGGGCGGGCAGGCAATGACGTAGCTGCGTCCCAGCAGGGTGATGTCGGTGGTCGGCCGCGTGGCATCGGTCATTGGGGGGCTCCGGCTCGGCCCGGCGGGCGGGGCAATGGCCGCGCGTCCCGGGGGTCCGATGCGTTAACATCCATGGGGAGAATCGATTCGCACCCCACTATAAGAGAGCCCTTCTCGGGCGGTCAACGCGGGCTCGGCCCGGTACATCCCCCCGCGGCTCTCCCCATGCACGACGCCAGTACGGATTCCCCATGTCACTGATCAACGAACGCCAGGACTTCTCGACCATCGCCGACCTCTTCCTGCTGCATGGCAGCATGCAGTCGCCGGCCTTCCTCGACGGCCGGCTCTGCGCGGGGCTGGCGCTGAATGACCTGCCCCCCGACGCCTGGCTGGAGCAGGTCTGCCTGACCCTCGGGGTCGAGCAGCCGCGCGATGAGCCGAGCGCCGAGCGCTTCCTGGCCTGGCGGCGCCAGACCCTGGAGGCCCTCTCCGCGGCGGAGCTCGGCTACGAGCCGCTGCTGCCCGACGACCTCTTCTCCCTGGCCGAGCGCGCCCAGGCGCTCAAGGAGTGGACGCTGGGCTTCCTGGAGGTCGTGGAGGACGCCGGTGACGCCCCGCGCCAGGGCTGGTCGTCGGCGCTGCGCGAGGCGCTGGAGGACCTCGCGGGGCTCGCCGGGATGGAAACCGACCTGGAGGAGAGCCCCGAGAACGAGGGTGACCTCTTCGCCCTGACCGAGCATGTGCGCATGGCCGCCATGCTGCTCTACACCGAGCAGCACCCCGGCAAGCCCCAGGTCGAGAGCGCCGAGGCCCCGACCCGCCACTGAGGGCGCCCACTGCCCCTATACTGATCCCGATACCGACAGGAGCCGCGATGCTGCCCGAGATCCTGCCCCGCCCCGCCCCGATCACCCTCGACGAGTTCCGAGCCCGGCGCCGCTCGCTGATGGCGTCCCTGCCCGCCGACAGCGCGGTGCTGCTGCCGGGGGCCTCCCTGGTGACCCGCTCTCGCGACAGCGAGTACCCCTTCCGGCAGGACAGCGACTTCCACTACCTGACCGGCTTTCCCGAGCCGGACGCCCTGCTGCTGCTGCTGCCGGGCCGCGAGGAGGGCGAGAGCGTGCTCTTCTGCCAGGACCGCAACCCGCTGATGGAGGCCTGGACCGGCATCCGCCTGGGGGCCGACGGCGCGGTGCGCGAACATGGCGTGGACCAGGCCTTCGAGAATGCCGAGCGGGACGAGCGCCTCGCGGCGCTGCTCGACGGTCGCCGGACCCTCTTCCTGCCGCTGGCCGACGGCGAGGCCATGGCCCTGGCCGACGAGGTGCGCAGCGAGCTGGCGGCGCGGGTGCGCCACGGGGCGCGCCCTCCCGAGGCGCTGGCCGACGTGTCACCGCTGCTCCACGAGGCGCGGCTGATCAAGAGCGAGGCGGAGCTGGCGCTGCTGCGCCACGCCGCCGAGATCTCCGCCCGGGCCCACCGGCGGGCCATGCACACGGCGCGTCCGGGCCTCGCCGAGTACCAGCTGCAGGCGGAGCTGGAGCACGAGTTCCGCTGGCAGGGCGGCAGCGGCCCGGCCTACGCGAGCATCGTCGGCAGCGGCGCCAATGCCTGCGTGCTGCACTACATCGAGAATCGCGACGCGCTGGGCGACGGCGAGCTGGTGCTGATCGACGCCGGCGCCGAGTTCGACCTCTACGCCGGCGACATCACCCGCACCTTCCCCGTCTCCGGCCGCTTCAGCGATGCCCAGCGGGCGCTCTACGAGGTCGTGCTGGCGGTTCAGGAGCGTGCCGTGGCCGCCGTGCGGCCCGGCGTCACCCTGGCCGCGGTCCACGAGGGCGTGGTGCGTGGCCTCACCGAGGGGCTGATCGGGCTGGGCCTGCTCGAGGGGGAGGTGCAGGCGCGGATCGACGACGAGAGCTACCGGCGCTTCTACCTCCACTCCACCTCCCACTGGCTGGGGCTCGACGTGCACGACGTGGGCGGCTACCGCCGCGACGGCGAGCCGCGACCCCTGGTGCCGGGCATGGTGCTGACCGTGGAGCCGGGCCTCTACGTGCCCGCCGAGGACGATATTCCCGAGGCCTTTCGCGGCATCGGGATCCGCATCGAGGACGACGTGGCGGTCACGGCCGACGGCCACGAGGTGCTGACCGCCGGGGTGCCCAAGCGGGTGGATGAGATCGAGGCCCTGATGCGCAAGGCGTGATCACCCCGGGAGGTCTCGAGCATGACATTATGTAATGTACGTTACGATATCGGGAGGCGCGGTACGCCATGACCAGAGCCCAGGCGGCCCATGAGACAGAAGAGCGGCAGGTGGACATTGCCATCATCGGCGGCGGCCTGGTGGGGGCCAGCCTGGGCTGTGCCCTGGTGCCGTTGATCGAGCGATCGGGCCTCTCGGTGGCGGTGATCGAGGCCGCTCCGCTGCTCGACCAGGTGGCGGTGCCCTGGCAGCCCAGCTTCGATGCCCGGGCCAGCGCCATCGCCCGCGGCTCGGCCCTGCACTTCGCGGCGATGGGACTGTGGCCGGCCATGGCCGAGCAGGCCGCCGCGATCCGCCAGATCCATGTCAGCGAGCAGGGTCGCTTCGGCGCGACCCGGCTGCGCAGCGATGACCTGGGCGTCGAGGCACTGGGCCACGTGATTCCCAACGCCTGGATGGGTCGGGTGCTGCACCGTCGGCTGGCCGAGGTGCCGCTGGCGTGGCACTGCCCGGCCCGGGTCGAGTCGATCCGGCCGAGCGACGCGGGATACCGGCTGCGGCTCTCCGACGGCGGCCGCCTCCATGCCGGGCTGACGGTGCTAGCCGATGGCGGCCGCTCCGGCCTCAAGGAGCAGCTGGGCATCGAGAGCGATGCCCGGCCCTACGACCAGGTCGCGCTGATCGCCAGCGTCGAGATGAGCGAGCCGCACCGCGGCATGGCCTGGGAGCGCTTCACGCCCGAGGGCCCGATCGCGCTGCTGCCGCTGCGGGGCCAGGCCATGGAGCTGGTCTGGACCCATGCCGCCGGGCAGGAGCCCCGGCGGCTGGCGCTCTCCGAGGGGGACTTCCTGGCCGAGCTGCAGCGCGCCTTCGGCGACCGCGCCGGCCGCTTCCGTCGCGTGGGGACCCGCCATGCCTATCCCCTGTCGCTGGTCACCGCGCGGGAGACGGTGCGCCCGGGGCTCGCCGTGCTGGGCAATGCGGCCCATGCCCTGCATCCGGTGGCCGGCCAGGGCTTCAACCTGGCCCTGCGTGGCGTCATGGACCTGGTGGCGGCCATCGAGGCGGGGCAGGCCGAGGGCGATGCGCCCGGCAGCGTCGAGGTGCTGGAGGCCTTCGAGGCGCGGCGGTGGGGGGATCGCGACAGCGTGATCCGCTTCAGTGACGGCCTGATCCGGCTGTTCGGCATCGACAGCGCGCTGCTCTCCCATGCCCGGGCCGCGGGGCTGGTCGGCCTGAACCTGGCCGGCCCGCTGCGGCGCGGGCTGGCCCGCCGGGCCATGGGGCTGGAGCGCTGATGCCCGGGGTGACTCAGGACAACCGCGGCAGCCGGGCGTGGAGCGCCATGGCTGCCAGCAGCGAGGAGAGGCAATGAAGCACAGTGACAGCCAGGCATTCGAGGCGGTGATCGTCGGCGGGGGCATGGTCGGGGCGGCCCTGGCCTGCCTGCTCGGCGAGGCGGGCAGACGGGTCGCCCTCGTCGATGCCCGAACGGCGCCCCTGGAGGCCGAGGCGGTGGGGAGGGGGAATCCTGACCTGCGTGTCAGCGCCCTGACCCCGGTGTCGCAGCGGCTGCTGGAGCGGCTGGGCGCCTGGGAGTGGATGGCGGCGCGGCGGGTCAGCCCCTACCGTGGCATGCAGGTGTGGGACGGCCAGGGCAGCGGGTCGGTGAGCTTCTCGGCCGACCAGGCCGGAGTGCCGCTGCTGGGGCATATCGTCGAGAACGACGTGACCCTGGCGGCCCTCGAGGCCCGGCTGGCCGACCTGGCGACGGTGCGCGTCTTCCTGGGCGCGCGGGTGGCCGGGCTCGAGGCGCAACGCGGCGGTCAAGGCGAGGGCCGCGAGGTGATCCTCGAGGACGGGCGGCGCCTGGCGGCGCCGCTGGTGGTGGCCGCCGATGGCGCCCGTTCGCCGCTGCGCGAGATGGCGGGCATCGCGGTGAGCGCGCGGGAGACGGGCCATGTGGCGGTGGTCACCACGGTGAGGACCGCCCGGCCCCACGGCGAGGTGGCGCGACAGGCCTTCCTCCCCACCGGACCGCTGGCCTTCCTGCCGCTGCGGGTGGGCGGCGAGCGGCAGCACTGCTCCATCGTCTGGTCGACCTCGCCGACGGACGCCGAGCGCCTGGTGGCCCTGGCGCCCGAGGCGCTGGGCCGCGAGCTCGCCGCCGCCATCGACGGGCGCCTGGGCGAGGTGAGCGTGGTGGACCGGGCCCTGGCGGTGCCGCTGACCCAGCGCCACGCCGCACGCTATGTGCTGCCCGGTTTTGCCCTGGTGGGAGATGCCGCCCACAGCATCCACCCCCTGGCGGGCCAGGGGGTGAACCTGGGGCTGATGGATGCGGCGGTACTGGCCGAGGAGCTGCTGCTGGCCATGGGGCGCGGGGTGTCGCCCGGCGATGAACGCATCCTGGCACGCTATGCCCGCCGCCGCCGGGGCGACAACGCCGGCATGCTGGCGCTGATGGATGGCTTCCGGCTGCTGTTCGGGGCTCGCCATCCGGCGCTGACCCTGGCGCGCAACCTGGGCATGAACGGCGTCGACCGGCTGGGCCCCCTCAAGCACCTGCTGATGCAGCAGGCGGTCGGCCAGCGGGGGCGCCTGCCGGCCAGCTGCCGGCAGGGTGGCGCTAGCGTTCCCGCTGGCTCAGGACATTGAGCGCCTTGAGCAGGTTGAGGGCCTCGCCGAGCTGGTAGTCCTCGCGCAGGCGCTCGCTGAGCTCGGTGCGTTCCCGCGGCGCGTCGCGGGAACGCAGGTGCCCCTCCAGGTCCGCCTCGCGCACCTGGCGGCTGCTCTCGGTGACCTCGACACGCCCGCGCACCACCTGCACATCCGGGGCGATGCCCTGGGCCTGGATGGAGCGGCCGCCGGGCGTGAAGTAGAGCGCCGTGGTCAGCTTCAGCCCCTCACCGTTGCCCAGCGGCATGATCTGCTGCACGGAGCCCTTGCCGAAGCTCTCGGTGCCCATCACCACGCCACGGCGCTGGTCCTGCAGGGCGCCGGCGACGATCTCCGCCGCCGAGGCGCTGCCGCCATTGATCAGCACCACCAGGGGCACGTCGGGCGCGGCGGTCTGGGAAGCGGCGCTGAAGCGCATCTCGGTGTCCGGCAGGCGGCCCTCCGTGTAGACGATCAGGCCGCCGTCGAGGAAGGCGTCGGCCACCGCCACGGCGGCCTGCAGCACGCCTCCCGGGTTGTTGCGCAGGTCGAGCACCAGGCCGCTGAGCGGCGCCTCGCGCTCCAGGCGGCGAATGTGCTCGCCGACCTGGTCGCCGGTCCGGGTCTGGAACTGGCTGATCCGCAGGTAGCCGAAGCCCGGCTCCAGCAGTTCGCTGCGCACGCTCTCGGTGCGGATCACCTCGCGGGTCAGGGTGACCGTGCGGGGCGAACTCTCGCCACGGCGCAGGATCGTCAGCTCGATCGCCGTCCCCGGCTCGCCGCGCATCAGGTTGACCGCCTCCTGCAGCGAGAGCTGCTCGGTGGGGGCGTCGTCGATGCGCAGGATCTGGTCGCGGGCCTGGAGCCCGGCCCGGGAGGCGGGGGTGTCGTCGATGGGGGTGATCACCGTCAGCTGGCCATCCTCCAGGCCGACCTCGATGCCGATGCCGCCGAACTCCCCCTGGGTGGACTCGCGCAGGCTCTGGAACTCCTCCCGGTCGAGATAGGCGGAGTGGGGGTCGAGCTCGCTGAGCATGCCGCGCATGGCATTGCGCAGCAGGGTGCCGTCATCGACCTCCTCCACATAGCCCCGCTTGATGCGCTCGAACACCTCGGCAAAGGTCTGGATCTCCTCCACCGGCAGGTCGTCGGTCGCCGCGGTTGCCGGTGCCGCCAGGGGCAGGGCCAGCAGGCCAACGGACAGCAGGGGGGCCAACAGGCGCCTCGGCGAGAGGGCGCGGCGGGTCCTGCCAGGCAAGGGAAGCGCTGGGGTCATGCGATCTCCGCTGTTCCGGGACGGTGAGCGACCAGCATAGCCCGGCCGGCCCGGGCAGGGAAACACCCGCTCAGCGCGAGGCGATCCAGGACTGGGGGTCGATGGGGTCGCCGCCGCGGCGCACCTCGAAGTAGAGGGCCGGGCGGCCATGGCCGCCGGTCGCCCCCACGCCGCCCAGGGTATCGCCCCGGGCGACCGCCTGGCCCACCGCGACACCGAAGTGCTGCAGGTGGGCGTGAAGGGTCATCACCTGGTCGCCGTGGTCGACGATCAGCAGGTTGCCGAAGCCGCGCATCCAGTCGGCGAAGACCACCCGGCCGGCATGCACGGCCCGCACCGGGGTGCCCTCGGCAGCCTGGATCAGGATGCCGTTGCGGTGCACGCCGTCTCCGGCCCGGAAGCGCGAGGCCACGCTGCCCTGCACCGGCCAGGGCAGGTCGCCCCGGGTCTGCTCGATGGCGGTGGAGGGCGGCGGACGCTCGAGGCGGGCGAGCTCCTCCTGCACCTGGCGCAGCACCCGTTCGGCATGGGCCCGGTCCTGCTCGAGCTCGACCAGCCGGGCCTCCTCGGTGGCGTGGCGGGCGTCCAGGTCGGCCACCAGCGCGGCGCGCTCGCGCATCTGGGCGGCCAGGTCGCTGCTGCGGCTCGCCAGCTCCCCGGCCAGCGCCTCGAGACGCTGGCCGCGGGCCTCGAGCTCGCGGTGGTTGTCGGCCAGGGCATCGTCCAGCCGGGCGAGGGCGTCGAGGCGCTCGTTGCGGGCCCTGGCCAGGCGATTGAGGTAGTGCTGCAGGCGATCCAGGCGGGCGGGATCGTCCTGGTTGAGCAGCAGCTTGAGCTGGGGGGTGAGGCCCAGGCGGTAGAGGGCGTCGAGCTGGGCATTGAGCGCCGCCACCTGCTCGGCCCGCTCCGCCTCCAGGGCATCACGCTCCGCCTCCAGGCCCGTGACCTGTTCGTCGAGCTCGCGGCGCTCCGCCTGCAGGACGTCGAGCCGCCGGTGGGTCTCGGCCAGGGCCGTCTCCACCTCGCGCAGCTCCCGGGCGGCATCGTCCCGGGCGTCCCGGGTGGCGCCGAGCCGCTGCGACATGCCCTGGATCTCCTCGCCGAGGGCGTCGAGCCGCTCCCGGGCCTGGCGCTCGCTGGGCTGGGCGGCCAGCGGGGCCGTCAGGCAGAGGGCCAGCAGCAGCATGCCCAGCGTCGCGACGGCCCTTGTCATCCGCTGGCCTCCCAGCCCGGTTGCCATCCGCTCAGTCGAAGTCGATCAGCACGCGGCCGGTCATCTCCTCCGGGATCGGCTGGTCCATCAGGGTCAGCAGGGTCGGGGCGATGTCGCACAGGCTGCCGTCGTCGAGCAGCCGCGCCGGACGCCGGCCCACGTAGACCAGCGGCACCTCGAAGGTGGTGTGGGCGGTCTGGGGGTTGCCGGTCTCGGGGTTGACCATCTGCTCGGCGTTGCCGTGATCGGCGGTGACCAGGCAGGCGCCCCCCGCCTTCTCGATGGCCTCGACCACCCGGCCGACGCAGGCGTCCACCGCCTCGATGGCCTTGACCGCGGCGTCGAACTTGCCGGTGTGGCCCACCATGTCGCCGTTGGCGTAGTTGCAGACGATCAGGTCGTAGTCGCCGGACTCGATGGCGGCCACCAGCCGGTCGGTCACCTCGACGGCACTCATCTCCGGCTTCTCGTCGTAGGTCCTGACCTCCTGGGGGGAGGGCACCAGCACCCGGGTCTCGCCTTCGTACTCGGCCTCACGCCCCCCCGAGAAGAAGAAGGTGACGTGGGCGTACTTCTCGGTCTCGGCGATGCGCAGCTGGGTCAGGCCGCGCTGCTCCATCACCTCGCCCAGGGTGTTGTGCAGGTCGGCCGGGGGGAAGGCCGCCGGGGCGGGGATATCGGCGGCGTACTGGGTCAGCATCACCAGGCCATCGGCGGCGAGCCGGGGGCACACGCGGCGCTCGAAGCCGTCGAAGGCCTCCTCGACGAAGGCGCGGGTCAGCTCCCGGGCACGGTCGGCGCGGAAGTTCATGAAGATGGCCGCATCGCCCTCCTCGAGCACCACCGGGGCGCCGCCCGGGCGGACGCTGGTGGAGCTGACGAACTCGTCGGTCTCGTCGCGCTCGTAGGCGGCGCGCAGCCCCTCCTCGGCGCTGACGGCCTCGAACTCGCCGACCCCTTCGGTGAGCAGGCGATAGGCCTTCTCGACCCGATCCCAGCGGTTGTCGCGATCCATGGCGTAGTAGCGGCCGATGATCGAGGCGACGTAGCCATTGTCGGCGCCCACCAGCTCGGCCAGGCGAGCGTTGATGCGCTCCAGCGAGGCCAGGGCGCTCTTGGGCGGCATGTCGCGGCCGTCCAGGAAGCCGTGGACATAGAGGCGCCGGGCGCCGCGGCGGGCGGCCAGCTCGGCCATGGCGATGAAGTGGTCCTCATGGCTGTGCACGCCGCCCGGCGAGAGCAGCCCCAGCAGGTGCACCGAGCGGCCGGCGGCCACGGCGGCATCGATGGGGGCGGTCAGGGCGGCGATGGTGTCCAGGTCGCCGTCCTCCACCGCCTTGGTGATCCGGGTGAAGTCCTGGTACACCACGCGCCCGGCCCCCAGGTTCATGTGGCCGACCTCGGAGTTGCCCATCTGGCCGTCCGGCAGCCCCACGTGGCGGCCGTCGGTGTGGATCAGGGTGGCGGGGTGCTCCTGCTGGAGGCGATCCATCACCGGGGTGCGGGCCGCCAGCACGGCGTTGTCGGCGGCATCGGGGTTGTGGCCGTAGCCGTCCAGGATGATCAGCGCCACCGGGCGCGGGGGGGAAGTCGTGTCGGTCATGGGGAGGGCCTCGTTGTCGTGGGCGACCCGCTGTCGACACGGCGCGGTCATCGGGGTCGCGACTTGCATCTGCTTGCGGCATCATATCGCACGGCACTGCCGGGCGTCATGGGCGGGGCCTCAGGGCCCGCGGCCCGTCGACGCTTCGTGTATACTGGCTGCCGTTCGATGGCGGCCCCGGCGGCGCCGGCCATCATCCTTCGTGCACCGAGACAAGAGTTACCCGGACCCATGATCGATCAGCTGTTTGAATTCGTGCAGAATCACCCGCTGCTGGTGGGCGCCTTCCTCCTGGTGCTGACTGCCTGGATCGCCTACGAAGTCCGCAACAGCGCCGCCAGCGGCGTGACCTCCAGCGAGGCCACCCAGCTGATCAACCGCGAGGATGCGGTGGTGCTGGATACCCGCGAGGCCGGGGACTTCAAGGCCGGCCACATCGCCGGCGCCCGCAACATTCCCCAGAGCCGCATCGACGAGCGCCTGGGCGAGCTCGACAAGGTCAAGGAGAAGCCGATCATCGTGGTCTGCAAGTCCGGCCAGTCGTCGGGCGTCACCGTGGCCAAGCTGGCCAAGGCCGGCTTCCCCCGTGCGCTCAAGCTCAAGGGCGGCATGATGCAGTGGCAGGCCGACGGCCTGCCGGTCGTCAAGAAGTAACCTCCGTTCACCGATTCAAAGGACCTTTCCCATGGCGGAAGAGAACAACCAGAATGCCGGCAGCGGCAACCAGGCCGCCGGCCAGCAGGACAAGCCCCAGCTGCAGTTCGCCCTGCAGCGCATCTACGTGAAGGACATCTCCTTCGAGGCGCCCAACTCCCCGGCGGTGTTCCAGCAGCCGTTCAAGCCCAAGGTCGGCCTGGACCTCAACACCTCCAGCCAGCAGGTGGGCGAGGGCCTCTACGAGGTGGTGGTCAAGGTGACCGCCCAGGTGACCCACAGCGAGGAGGGCACCACCTCCTTCCTGGCCGAGATCGAGCAGGCCGGCCTGTTCCGCATCGGTGGCCTCGAGGGCGCCCAGCTCGACCACACCCTGGGGGCCTTCTGTCCCAACGTGCTGTTCCCCTATGCCCGCGAGTGCATCGACAACCTGGTCAACCGCGGTGGCTTCCCGCCCCTGATGCTGGCGCCGGTCAACTTCGAGGCGATCTACGCCCAGAAGAAGAAGCGCGAGGCCGAGCAGGCCCAGCAGCAGGGTGCCCAGACCACCCAGTGACGGATAGCCGATGGCCATGAAGGCTCCGCGCATCCACGTCGCCGCCGACTTCCTCGTCGGCGGCGACGTCGTTCTGCCCGAGGGGCCGGCCCGCCACGTGGCCCGGGTGCTGCGCCTGGGTGAGGGCGCCCCGCTGCGCCTCTTCGACGGCAGGGGGCTCGAGGCCGATGCCGTGCTGGTGGAGGCGAGCCGCAAGCGGGTGGTGGCACGCATCGCGTCCGTCGAGGCGGGCGGCGGCGAGTCGCCGCTGGCCGTGCACCTCGGCCAGGCGATCTCCAAGGGGGACCGCATGGACTACGCCATCCAGAAGGCCGTGGAGCTGGGGGTGGCGGCGATCACCCCGCTCTATACCGAGCACGGCGACGTGCGCCTCAAGGGCGAGCGCGAGGCGAAGAAGCTCGCCCACTGGCAGGCGGTGGCCGCCAGCGCCTGCGAGCAGTGCGGCCGCGCCCGGGTACCGCCGGTGCATCCCCCCCTGATGCTGGCCGAGTGGCTGGCCGGGCGCGACGAGGCCCTGCGCCTGGTGCTGCACCCGGCCACCGGTGCCGAGCCGCGGGGGGCGCTGGACCGCGAGGCCGCCCCGGCCGACGCGGCGCTGCTGATCGGCCCCGAAGGGGGTCTCGCCGAGGGCGAGGTCGAGGCCGCCCGCGCCGCCGGCTTCGCGCCGCTCTCGCTGGGCCCGCGCATCCTGCGCACCGAGACCGCCCCGGTGGTGGCGCTGAGTCTTCTCCAGTATCGCTTCGGCGATCTGTAGGCGCCCACTCTCGTTCTTATTCCCACTGTTCAGGGAGCCCCCCATGTCCGATTCCCGCGACCCGCGCACCCCACGTCCCGCCGCCGGCCGGCGCTACCGCGCCCCGAAGTGTGCGGTGGGCGAGGTGGCCTACCTGGAGGTGGTCACCGTCAACGAGACTGGCGCCTTCCTCGACTGGGGGCATCCCAAGGACCTGCTGCTGCCCTTCGGCGAGCAGCGCTTCCGGCCCAGCGTGGGCAAGCGGGTGCTGGTGAGGATCTACGAGGACCAGCAGGGGCGGCCGGTGGCCTCCCAGAAGCTCGATCGCTTCGTCTCCGACGAGGCCGAAGGGCTCGCGGCGGGGGACGAGGTGACCCTGGTGATCGCCGAGCAGACCGACCTGGGGTTCAAGGCGGTGGTCGACCATCGCTGCTGGGGGCTGCTCTATCGCGACGACGTCACCCGGCCGCTGCGCCGCGGCCAGCGCCTGACCGGCTACGTGAAGCGCCGACGCGAGGATGGCCGCCTGGACCTCTCGCTGCTGCCCCCGGGCGCGGCGCGCCTGGACGTGGTGGGCGAGGCGGTGCTCAAGGCGCTGCGCGAGAGTGGCGGCTACCTGCCGCTGGGGGACAAGAGCGACGCCGCCGAGATCAAGGTGCGGCTGGGGGTGAGCAAGAACGCCTTCAAGCAGGCCATCGGCCGGCTCTACAAGCAGCGCCTGATCACCCTTTCGCCCACCGGCATCTGGCTGGCGCCCGGCGGCGAGTAGCCGGCATACTGGCGCCATCCATTCTCTCTACCGGAACCCCGAGCCCATGAGCGAACGCGCCCTAAAGATCGGTGTGGTGATGGACCCCATCGCCGACCTCACCTACAAGAAGGACACCACCCTGGCCATGTTGTGGGCCGCCCGGGACCGTGGCTGGTCGCTTCACTACCTGGAGCAGGAGGACCTCTTCCTGCGCGACGGTCGCGCCTTCGGCCGCCTGCGCGACCTCGAGGTGTACCGTGACCCGGCCCACTGGTACGACCTGGGCGAGCCCGAGGCGCGCCCCCTGGCCGAGCTGGACGTGATCCTGATGCGCAAGGATCCGCCGGTGGACGCCCACTTCCTCAACGCCGTGCACCTGCTGGGCTTCGCCGAGCGCGAGGGGGTGCTGGTGGTCAACCCGACCCGGGCGCTGCTCGAGTGCAACGAGAAGCTCTTCGCCCAGCAGTTCCCCGAGTGCTGCACCCCCACCCTGGTCTCCTGCAGCGAGCCGGTGCTGCGCGCCTTCCACGCCGAGCACCAGGACGTCATCTTCAAGCCCCTGGACGGCATGGGCGGCAGCGGGATCTTCCACGTGCAGCCCGAGGGCCGCAACCTGGGGGCGATCATCGAGACCCTCACCGAGCGCGGCCAGCGCCAGATCATGGCACAGCGCTACATTCCCGAGATCACCGAGGGTGATACCCGCATTCTGCTGGTGGACGGCGAGCCGGTGCCCTATGGCCTGGCCCGGGTGCCCATGGCCGGCGAGACCCGTGGCAACCTGGCCGCCGGCGGCACCGGGGTCAGCCGCGAGCTCACCGAGCGCGACCACTGGCTGATCCGTCAGGTGCAGCCGATGATCCGCGAGAAGGGGCTGATGTTCGTCGGCCTCGACGTGATCGGCGACTACATCACCGAGATCAACGTGACGAGCCCCACCTGCGTGCGCGAGATCGACGACCAGCGCGGCACCGACATCGCCGGGCTGCTGCTGGACGCCATCGAGCGCCGCCTCGCCGGGCAGCAGGCCTAGCACACGGAGCCGGGAGGCCGCCCATGAGCGCCACCGTCAGCGATCCCATCCAGTATGCGCCGGTCACCCGGCCGTATCGCCGCTGGCTGGCCTGGTCGGCGGCGCTGCTGCTGCATCTGGCGGTGATCGGCGTGGTGGCGAGCTGGCAGTTCGCCGCCCCGCCCGCCGAGCGCACGAGCCTCGACGTGGTGCTGGTGACTCGCCCGGCGCAGGCGCCCATGGAGGCCGATGCCATCGCCGAGGCGGACCAGCAGGCGGCCGGCGAACAGCGCGAGGAGGCGCCGGCGGAGTCGCTGGCCACTCCCATGGAGGCGCTGCCGGCGGTGCAGGATAGCGCCAGCGACGTCGACCCGGCCACCCCGGCGGAGCCGGAGCAGGCCGCCCGGGTCGAGCCCGAGGCGCTTCCCGACGAGGCAGCCCCGCCGGCCGCGGAGGCCCCGCGCGACACCGAGATGCCCCCCGAGCCCCGCGAGAGTGCCCCCCAGGCGGCGGATGCCGCGGCGCCGCCCAGCGCCGCGGCGCCTTCCGCCTCGGGGCGTGACCTGCTGGCCCAGGCCACCCAGAGCATCCGCGAGCAGGGGCTGGCGCCCCAGGCCCCAGGCCCCGCCGCCGACAGCCCGCAGCTGGCCGCCCAGCGCGCCGCCGAGGCCCGCTATATCGACGACTGGACGCGACGGGTCGAGGACTACGGCAACCGGGTCCACCCCGCGCCGCGCCACCTGCAGGGCCAGCTGCGCATCCGCGTGGTGATTGGCCGGGACGGCGAGCTTCGCCAGGCGGAGGTGGTACAATCCTCGGGACACGCCGAACTCGACCAGGCCGCGCTGGATACCGTTCATGGCGCCGCGCCCTATCGCCCCTTCGACCGGGGGATGGGCGACCTGGACAGCCTCTCCATCACCCGCGTCTGGCGGTTCGGCCAAGGCAATCACTACGGCGTGCGTTAGGACCGCCGGGGAGTCACATGCAATCAGTGGAAAACTTCGGCCTGAGAGACCACTTCCTGCTGGCCATGCCGCACCTGGAAGATCCCAACTTCGCCGGCAGCCTGAGCTACCTCTGCGACCATGACGAGAAGGGCACCATGGGCGTCATCGTCAACCGGCCGCTGGAGCTGACCCTGGAGGCGCTCTTCGAGCAGCTGGAGCTCGGCGGCGAGGAGAGCCCGCACCGCAACGCGCCGGTCTACTACGGCGGCCCGGTGCACAAGGATCGCGGCTTCATCCTGCATCGCGGCACCAGCGCCGCCTGGGACTCCAGCATCCAGGTGGCCGAGGACATCGCCCTGACCACCTCCATGGACATCCTTCAGGCGCTGGCGGCGGGCGAGGGCCCCGAGCAGTTCCTGATCTGCCTGGGCTGTGCCGGCTGGGAGTCCGGCCAGCTCGAGCAGGAGCTGCTGGACAACGCCTGGCTCACCGTGGAGGGGCGTCCCGACATCCTCTTCGACGTGCCGCCGGAGCAGCGCCTCAGCGCCGCCGCCGGCATCCTCGGCGTCGACCTCAACCTGATGACCCGCGAGGCGGGGCACTCCTGATGCCGGGGCGTGGGTGATGGCAGGGCGACGCTGATGGCGCGGAAAGGCGAGCGGCTGGTGCTGGGGTTCGACTTCGGCACCCGGCGCATCGGCGTGGCGGTGGGCAACGAGCTGCTGGCCAGCGCCCGGGAGCTCGACCCGCTGCCTGCCCGTGACGGCATTCCGGACTGGGACCAGGTGGCGCGGCTGGTCGAGGCGTGGCAGCCCGACCTCTTCGTGGTGGGGCTGCCGCTGACCGCGGCGGGCGAGGAGCAGTTGATGAGCACCCGCGCCCGCAAGTTCGGCAAGCGGCTGTTCGGCCGCTTCGGCGTGCCCTGCGAGATGGTCGACGAACGCGGCTCCACCGGCGAGGCCAAGGTGATCGCCCGCCAGCGTGGCCACCGCGGCAGCTGGCGCGAGGAGGGCGTCGACGGCATCAGCGCCGTGCTGATTGTCGAGCGCTGGTTCGCCGCCCGGGAGGGGCTGCCCGGACGCTGAAGGACGGGGTCAGGCCGGGTCGGCCCGGTCGAAGTCGTTCACCGAAATGCCGGTGAACTTCTCCAGGAAGAACACCAGGGTCGCGGGGTGATGGAAGCGCTCCTCGAAGCTCTCCTGCGCTCCTTCGCCGCGCCTGGTGACGCTGGCCCGGTATTCGTCGCCGGCCTTCACCACCCGCACGCTGGCCTCCCGGCCGCCTTCGCGCTTCTGCGCCTCGAGCCGCGGCTGACCCTCCAGCAGCGTCTCCAGCTGCCGCGCGGCCTCGAGCTCCTCCGGCGTTGCCCAGATCGCCTGGTCGCGGTCGCCGTAGCGGTAGAGGATCACCACCAGCAGCGCGGCGAACACCGTGCTGGTGAGCATCCAGGTGGTCAGCGTGCCGGAGAGCGGCATGCTCAGCAGCACGAACAGCTGGAGCACCACCCCCACCGCCAGCGCAGCCGCCAGGGGGCGCCACATGCGCTGCCCCATGAACCCGCGCTTGAGGATGTAGCCCCACAGCCCCACCACCGCCAGTGCACCCACCACCAGGTGCGCCAGCGCCATGGGCGTGCCGCCGCCGGCCAGCAGCGCGATCAGCCCCACCAGCAGCAGGCAGGTGTAGAAGAGGGCAAGCAGGTGATAGGCGCGTCGCAGGCTCATGGGAATCTCTCCTCCTGAAAGGGACAGCGGGGCCGGCTGGCGGCCGAGCCCCTGATCGTCATCAGCCATCAGCATAGGCGAAGCGCGCCGAAGTGCCTCCCGTCAGAGCTCCCGGTCGTCAACGCCCACGCGGGCCGGCACGAACCAGCGCACCGGGCGCAGGTCCTGCTCGATCAGCTCGTCCACCTCCAGCAGGGTGGCGAAGATCGCCATGCGCACCGGGATGCCGTTGTCGGTCTGGCGGAAGATCGCCAGGCGCGGGTCACCGTTGAGGTCCACGTCCAGGTCGTTGGCATCCGGGCGGCTGTCCCGGGGCAGCGGGTGCATGACCAGGGTGTCGCGGCCGCAGCGGCGGTCCAGGAAGGCACGGTCCACGGTGAAGTCCCGCGACAGGCTGAAGCCCTCGCTCATCTCGGCGGTGAAGCGCTCCTTCTGGATGCGGGTGGTGTAGACCACGTCCACGTCCGCATAGTCCTGGGCCAGGCTGTCGCGCTGCTCCACGCGGTGGCCGCGGGAGGTGACCAGGTCGACCAGGTGGCTCGGCATCTCGAGCCCTGGCGGGGCCACCAGGGTGATGCGCAGCGGCGCGTAGAGGGAGAGCAGCTTGATCAGCGAGTGCACGGTGCGGCCGAACTTCAGGTCGCCGGTCATCAGCACGTGGGCGCCGGCCAGCTTCTTGCCCAGCCGGGTGAACTCCTTGTCGATGGTGTAGAAGTCGAGCAGCGCCTGGCTGGGGTGCTCGCCGGGGCCGTCGCCGCCATTGATCACCGGCACATTGGTGGCGGCGGCGAACTCCGCCACCGAGCCGAGCTCGGGATGGCGCATCACGATGGCGTCGCAGTAGCCGCTCATCACCCGGCTGGTGTCGTAGAGCGACTCGCCCTTGGCCATGGAGGAGAAGGTGAAGCCGGTGGTGTCGCAGACGCTGCCGCCCAGCCGGCAGAAGGCGGCGTTGAAGCTGACCCGGGTGCGGGTGCTGGCCTCGAAGAAGAGGTTGCCGAGCACGGCGCCCTCCAGCACGCGGGTGACCTGGCGCCGCTGGGCGATGGGCTCCATGCGGGCGGCGACCCGCATCAGGTGGTCGACATGGTCACGGGTCAGGGAATCGACGGAGAGCAGGTGGGAAATCATCGGCGCGGCCTCGGCTGGCGGGGGAGTGGACGGCCGCTAGTGTACTCCGCCGCGGCGCCGGCTTCACGGGGCCGCGGCGTCGCCGGGGGCCACCAGCGCGGCCAGCGCCCGGGCGGCGGCCATCACCTCGGCGATGGCGGTGTCGCTCTCCAGGTCGTCCATGGCCACCACCCCCACGCAGGCCTCCACGCCGCTGCGCCGCGGATCGGCGGGGATCGGGCTGGCCACCCCCACGGCGCCGCGCTGCAGCTGGCCCCGGGTCAGGCTGTAGCCCTCCCGGCGGGCCCGGGTGACGGCCTCGGCCTCGCCCGTCTCGGCGGGGCGTCCGGCGAGGATGGCGATGCCCGCCGCGCCCAGGCTGAGCGGATGGCGGCTGCCGACCCGATAGCCGACCCGCAGCAGCCCGTCGTCGGGCTCCGCCACCAGGATCACCACGGCCTCCTCGCCCTGGGCGACCGAGAGGAAGGCGGTGGCCCGGGTGGCGGCCGCCAGCGCCTTGAGGCGCGGCTGGGCCAGGGCGCGCAGCTGGGGCTCGAAGCGCGACGCCAGCAGGCTGATCCCGGCGCCCAGCCGCAGCAGGCCGTCACGGCCGCGGTTCACCAGGCCGTGCTGCTCCAGGGTGGTGACGATGCGGTAGGCGATGGCGCGGTGGACCGCCAGGCGCTCGGCCAGCTCGGCCACGCTCAGGCCACCGGCCTGCTCGGCGATGATCGCCAGGGCGTTCAGGCCGCGGTCGAGGGTCTGCAGGGTGGTGGACATGGGCAACCTCCTGGGCGTCGTGAGCGGCCCCGTGCGGCTTCCGGGGCGCGGTTGACGTCGCCGGGAAAGGGGCCTATTTTTCGCATTGTGCGTTGAATAGAACAAAGTGTGCGATAAAAGTAAAAACAAGGCCAGTCACGACGAGGCCACGACAAGCAACGTCGCCGCACCGACCCAGACGGAGCCCAGCATGACCTCTGCCCCTTCCCAGCCCGCTGCCGAGGCGAGCGGCTGCCCCTTCCACCGCGCCGGCGAGCCGGCCCCCAACGGCTGCCCGGTGTCGTCGCAGGCGGCCGCCTTCGATCCCTTCGACCGCCCCTACCAGCTCGATCCCGCCGAGGCGCTGCGCTGGTCCCGGGACCAGGAGCCGGTGTTCTGGAGCCCGAGGCTCGGCTACTGGGTGGTGAGCCGCTACGACGACATCAAGGCGATCTTCCGCGACAACCATACCTTCTCGCCCTCCATCGCCCTGGAGAAGATCACGCCGCCCAGCGACGAGGCCCTCGCGGTGCTCAAGCGCTACGACTACGGCATGCACCGCACCCTGGTGAACGAGGACGAGCCGGCCCATATGGCGCGGCGCCGCGAGCTGCTGGACGCCTTCACCCCTGAGGCCCTGGAGGCCCATGCGCCCATGGTGCGCCGCCTGGTCCGCGAGCGGCTGGACGCCATCATCGACCGTGGGCGCGCCGACCTGGTGGCGGAGCTGTTCTGGGAGGTGCCGCTCACCGTGGCGCTGCACTTCCTCGGCGTGCCCGAGGAGGACATGGAGCAGCTCAGGCGCTTCTCGGTGGCCCACACCCTCAACACCTGGGGGCGGCCCTCGCCGGCGCAGCAGGTCGAGGTGGCCGAGGGGGTCGGCCGGTTCTGGCAGTACTCCGGCGAGGTGCTGCGCCGGATGCAGGCGCGCCCGAATGGCCACGGCTGGATGCATGACATGATCGCCAAGAACCGCGAGAAGCCGGACGTGGTCACCGACAGCTACCTGCACTCGATGATGATGGCGATCATCGTGGCGGCCCACGAGACCACGGCGCTGGCCACCGCCAACGCCTTCCGCCAGCTGCTCTCCCGGCCCGCGGTGTGGGCCGAGCTGTGCGCCAACCCCGCGCTGATTCCCGCCGCGGCCGAGGAGTGCCTGCGCCACTCCGGCTCGGTGGTGGCCTGGCGGCGCATTGCCACCCGCGAGGTGGCGGTGGGGGGCGTGACCATTCCCGAGGGCGGCAGGATCCTGATGGTCACCGCCTCGGCCAACCATGACCCGCGCCACTTCGAGAATCCCGACGAGCTCGACATCTACCGCGACAACGCCGTGGACCACCTGACCTTCGGCTACGGCAGCCACCAGTGCATGGGCAAGAACCTGGGGCGCCTGGAGATGCGGATCTTCCTCGAGGAGTTCACCCGCCGCCTGCCGCATCTCGAGCTCGAGGAGCAGACCTTCACCTTCCTGCCCAACACCTCCTTCCGCGGCCCGGAGGCGCTCCGGGTGCGCTGGGACCCGGCCCGCAACCCCGAGCGCCGCGACCCGGCGGTGCGTAACGCCCAGCGCGACTTTCCCATCGGCGCCCCCGAGAGCCGCGCCATCGTGCGGCGGGTGAGGGTCACCCGCGCCGCGCCCGAGGCCGAGGGCATCCTCGGCGTGACCCTGGCCGACCCGGCTGGCGGCCGGCTGCCCGCCGGGTCCCCCGGCGCCCACCTGGACCTGGTGCTGCCGAACGGGGAGACGCGAAAGTACTCCCTGTGCGGCCCGGCCGACAGCGGCGACTGGCGACTCGCCGTGCTGCGCGAGCCCGAGGGGCGCGGCGGTTCCCGCTGGGTGCACGAGACGGTGACGGAGGGGCTTGCGCTGGAGGTGCGCGGCCCGCGGAACCACTTCCGCCTGGACGAGGGCGCCGAGCGCTACCTGCTGATCGCCGGCGGTATCGGCATCACGCCGATCATCGCCATGGCCGACCGGCTCAAGGCGCTGGGCAAGCCCTACGAGCTCCACTATGCCGGGCGCGGCCGTGACACCATGGCCTTCCTCGGCCGCCTCGAGCGCGACCACGGGGCGGCCCTGCGCCTCTACCCCAGGGCCGAGGGCGCGCGGCTCGACCTCGCGACGCTGCTGGCCGAGCCGCGGGAGGGGAGCCTGATCTACGCCTGCGGCCCCGAGCGACTGCTGGACGCCCTCGCCCGGCAGACCCGCCACTGGCCCGAGGGCAGCCTGCACGTGGAGCACTTCTCCGCCGAGGGCACGGCCCTGGACCCCGAGCGGGAGCACGCCTTCCAGGTCGCCCTGGCCGACTCCGACCTGACCCTGGAGGTGCCGCGGGACCGCACCCTGCTGCAGACCCTGCGCGCGGCGGGCATCGACGTGCCCAGCGACTGCGAGGAGGGGCTCTGCGGCAGCTGTCAGGTGGCGGTCCTCGACGGCGAGGTCGACCACCGCGACAAGGTGCTGACCGCCTCGGAGCGCGAGGGACAGGATCGCCTCATGACCTGCTGCTCCCGCGCCCGGGGCAAGCGACTGGTGCTGGCGCTCTAGCGCCGGCACCCCGATGACCGGTACGCCAACCACACCCACCACAAGGAAATCCAACAATGAAAAAGCTGGTGACCCTGACCGCCGCCTCCGCCCTGCTGGGCCTGGGCGCGCTCTCGCTCTCCTCCCAGGCCCTGGCCACCGAGCTCCAGGTCAGCACCTGGGCCGGCCCCAACCACGGCGTCAACACCATCGTCTGGCCCACCTGGGCGAACTGGGTGGAAGAGGCCACCGAGGGGCGCGTCACCGTCAACGTGGTGCATGACATGGGGCCGCCCGGCGCCCAGATGGACCTGATCGCCGACGGGGTGGCCGATGCCACCTGGCTCTTCCACGGCCTGATGCCGGGGCGCTTCGAACTGACCAAGCTGCCGGAGCTGCCCACCTTCGAGGAGTTCTCCTCCGAGGCGGCCTCGGTGGCCTACTGGCGCACCCATCACGAGTATTTCGCCGAGGCGGGGGAGCATCGCGGCGTGGAATTGATCGGCCTGGGGGTGCATGGCCCGGGGACGCTCTTCCTGCGTGAGGGCATTGATGACCTCGATGACCTGGCCAACAAGCGCGTGCGCATCGGCGGCGGCATCATGGCCGACGTTTCCAGTGCGCTGTCGCTGAGCGGCGTGGCCCTGCCGCCCGGCGGCACCTACGAGGCCGCCACCCAGGGCGTCATCGATGGCGCCATGCTGACCCTGGAGGGGCTGCGCAGCTTCCGCCTCGCCGAGGTGCTGCCCTACACGGTGGAGATGCCCGGCGGCTTCTATCGGGGCAGCTTCTCCCTGGTGATGAACCCCGACACCTGGGCGTCGCTCTCCGATGAGGGCCGGGAGGCCATCGCATCGGTTTCCGGCGAGCGGCTCTCAAGGCTGTTCGGCTACATGATGGACGTGGTGGACGTGCGCGGCGTGGCGTTCGCCCGGGAGCAGGGCAACACCTTCATCGAGCTGCCCGACGCCGAGGTGGAGCGCTTCAAGGCCATGGCCGCCGAGCTGCCCGACCAGTGGGTGGCCGAGGCGGCACGCCGCGACGTGGACGGCAGCGGGGCGCTGGCGTACTTCCGCGAGCAGCTGGAGCGGGCGGCCGAGGAGCCCGGCATGGGGCCGGAAGATGTGGTCGACAATAGCGCCATGTAGTTTCGTTTGAAACTATTTTGACCTCGGTCAAGGCGACGAGGCTCCCGCGGGTCGATACTGGGACCAGATACACGATCACCCGACGGGAGCATCACCATGGCCACTGCACAGATCAAGCGTACTACCTGGTGGGAGCGTCTGACCGAGCGCTGCTACGCGGCATCCACACCCCAGCTGGTGCGCGACGTCCAGCACGAGGCGGGCACGACTTACCAGAAGCTGCTGACCGACCTCGAGACTCCCCTGGAGCCAGGCTTCGAGCGCGAGATGGCCCGGCAGCTGGGGGTGGGCCAGCCGGTAACCTTCGTGCCGTCGAGGACCCTGATGCCGGTGATGATGCAGCGCTTCGGCCTGCAGGATGCCGACCTGGCCGTCCAGCCGGGCTACGGTGCCCTGCGCGACACCTGCAACGCCTGCCCGGTGGTGGGCCACTGCTGGCAGGCCATGCGCGCCGGTGCCGACGTCGAAGAGTGCCGCGGCTTCTGCCCCAACGCCGAGGCCTTCGAGCGCCGCGCCGCCGAGTGAAGAGAAACCGTCCTGCTGCCGAGAGCCCTGGCCCCGCGCCGGGGCTTTTCGTTTTCGGCGCTACCCTGACGCGCGCCTACCCCCGCCGACACAGCCCCACCAGCGCCGCCCTGGAGCACACGCCGAGCTTGGCGTAGGCGCGCTTGCGGTAGGTCTCGGCGGTGGAGAGGGCGACATCGAGTTCGGCAGCGGCGGTCTTGAGGGTGTGGCCGCGCAGCAGGTGGAGGCAGAGCTGGCGCTCCCGCGCGGAGAGCGGCGCCAGGGCCGCGGCCTCCTCGGGGCTTGCGGGCAGGGCGGCGGGGCGCGCCTGGCGGTAGTGGCGGCGGATCAGGCTGGCCAGCAGGGGTAGCAGGGCGCCGAGGGTCGCCAGCTCCTCGGGACGAAAGCGCCCCCGGCCGAGGTCCCGATAGAGGTTGAGGTAGTAGACGACGGGGCCGGCGGGAATCAGCAGCGAGACCTTGTCGGCGAGATCGGGGAAGGCGAAGAGGTGGCGGCGGTAGGCCGGCGACATGGTCTCGGTCTGCATCGGCGCGAGCTCCCCCTCGGCCTCGTCGTCACCCGCCGCCAGTAGGCGGCGCAGCCGGGCATAGTGGGGGTCCTGGCGGAAGAGCCCGCCGGCATAGAGGGCGGCGAGGCGCCCGGCGACCTTGGGGTAGCGCGAGTTCTCCACCAGCCGGGTCTCCATCCTGTCGCCCTCGGCGTAGGCGAAGAGGATGCACTGCTCGATGCCCACCCCCCGGTGCAGCAGGGCGATCAGGTCCTCCTCGAAGCGTGCGCTGCCCAGGTGGGCCACGCACTGGGCCACGGCCGCCAGCAGCGCCGGCCAGTCCGGGGAGAGACCTGTGGAGGATGCGGTTGTCAGGATTGCCACCTTCGTCGCAGGGCGTGGGGGTTCTGTCCCCTCTTTGACGGGACAGGGGGCGGCTCGACCCGGGGATACGCTGCCTCGACGTCAGACAGCTATCTCATCACACAACAACGCCGACCCCTGGCAGGAGAGAGGCCATGCGACCCGCCGGACGCGCCGAGACCGATTCGCTCTACTTCGATTATCCGCATTTCCCCTTCGTTCGTCCTCCCGAGCTTGCAGGCCAGGCGGTGCGCCACCGGGTGGCCATCGTCGGTGGCGGGCCGGTGGGCGTGACCGCCGCCCTGGAGCTGGCCCGCCACGGCATCGCCTCGGTGGTGCTGGACGACAAGGCCACCGTCAACGACGGCTCCCGGGCCATCTGCATCTCCCGCCACAGCCTGGAGCTCCTCCAGCAGCTCGGCGTCGATGGGCCCTTCACGGCGAAGGGGCTGGGCTGGACCCAGGGGCGCACCTACTTCCGCGACCGCGAGATCTACCGCTTCCGCATGCCGCACTCCGACCAGGAGCGCTACGCCCCGATGGTCAACCTGCAGCAGCAGTACATCGAGCAGTTCCTGATCGACAAGGCCCAGGCGAGCGGCCTCATCGAGATGCGCTGGCAGAGCGCGGTCACCGGGGTCGACCAGGACGCCGGCGGCGTGACCCTGCAGGTGACCACCCCCGAGGGGGACTATGCGCTCGCCTGCGACTACCTGCTGGCCGCCGACGGCGGGCGCAGCCGCATCCGCGAGTCACTGGGGCTCTCCCTGCACGGCCAGGCCTACGAGGGGCGCTACGTGATCGCCGATGTGCGTCTCAAGTCCGACTTCCCCACCGAGCGTCGCGCCTTCTTCCACTCGAAGGCGCTGCCCGACGCCACCATCCTGGTTCATCGGCAGCCCGACGACATCTGGCGCATCGACTACCAGCTCGGCCCCGACGAGGATCCGGAGCAGGCGGTGGAGGAGGCCAGCATCCGCGAGAAGGTCAGCCTGATCATCCGCGAGGTGATGCATGAGAGCGAGGACTGGGAGCTGGAGTGGTGGAGCCTCTACAAGGCCTACACCCTGGCGCTGGATGACTACCGGCATGGCAGGGTGCTATTTATCGGCGACAGCGCCCACCTGGTGCCGATCTTCGGCGTGCGCGGCCTCAACAACGGCCTGGCCGATGCCGCCAACGCCGGCTGGAAGCTCGCCTGGGTGCTCAAGGGGCAGGCGCCTGACAGGCTGCTCGACAGCTACAGCCCGGAGCGGCGCGGCGCCACCCTGGATGTCTTCGCCAATGCCGGCAAGAGCACCCGCTTCATGACCCCGCCGACCCGCGGCTACCGGCTGATGCGCAACGCCGCCCTGGCCCTGGCCTTCCACAACGACTATGCCAGCGGCTTCGCCAACCCCCGCCAGGTGACCCCCTACACCTACGCGGAGAGCCCGCTGACCCTGGCCGACGACCCGGCCTTCGCCGCCGGCCCGGTGCCGGGGGCGCCTCTGATCAACCGCCGCCTGGGCGACGACGACTTCCTGCTCGATCACCTGGGCACCGGCTTCACCCTGCTGCACTTCAGCGAGGACGGGCGTGTCGGGCCCGCCCTGCAGCGAGGCGTGGAGGCGCTGCAGGGCCAGGGTATCGATATCACCCTGCTGCGAGTGTCGCGTTCGCCGGGCGATGAAGAGACCCTGGTCGACGTGGATGGCAGCCTGTTCGCCGGCTATGGCGCCGAGCCCGGCAGCGCCTACCTGGCGCGCCCCGACCGCCACGTGGCGGCCCGCTGGAAGCGCCTCGACCCCGCCGACCTCGAGGCCACCCTCGACGCTGCACTGAAGACTGCCCTGGGAGGAGACTGATCATGACCGCACCGACGCTGCCCTTTGACGATCTCGAGAAGGTCTACGAGCACCTGGCCACGACCCTGGATGCGCTGCCGGAGGCCGACGAGAGCCACTTCCTGGCCCAGCTGGCGCTGGCGCTGGCCCATCGCGTGCCCGATATCGATCAGGTGATGGCCGCCATCGACGAGGCCCGGCAGGGGGCGACCCTCGACCAGGCTTAGCGCTGCTCCGACGCGCCTGCCTGTCCCGGCGCCTCGGCGCCGGGTTCCGCTTTCCAGCCCCGGAGACGCCGGGCAAACAGCAGCCCCAGCACCAGCAGCCAGGCGCCGGCCAGCGCCAGCAGCACGCCGCTGCCGGCCAGGCGCAGCACCAGGGCGCCGAGGCTGACCCCCACCGACTGGCCGAGGAACAGGCAGCCGGCGAACACCGCCATGGCGGTGCCGCGGGCGGCGGGTGCCATCTGGGTGGCGTTGGTCTGCAGGGTGCTGTGCATCATGTAGAAGCCGAGCCCCGCGGCGAAGGCGCCCCCGGCCGCGAGGCCAGGCCCCGGCGCCAGCGCCAGCAGGCAGAAGCCCGCGCCCATCAGGGTGCCGCCGAGGGCGGCCAGCCCGGTCTCCCCTAGCCTGGCCACCAGGGGCCTGGCCAGGGCGGCAAACAGCAGCCCGCCGACCCCGAACAGCGCCACCAGCAGCCCCGCCACGGTCAACGAGACCCCGAGCCGCTCGTGGAGATGGCTCGCCGCGAAGGCCAGGGCGCCGAAGGCGGCAATGCCCTCCAGGAACACCAGTAGCAGGATCTGCCGGGCGCGGGGGATGGCCAGCACCCCGGCGAGCCGCGCCAGGAAGGCGATGCCGCCGCTGGCCTCTCCCGGCGGCGACAGCGCCGGCTTGCGCAGTACCGCCCCGGTCAAGAGGCCCCCGGCGAGCAGGAAGAGCAGCGCCAGTACCAGGAAGGCGGCCTGCCAGCCCAGGGTGTCGGCGAGCAGCCCGCCCATCACCTGGCCGGTGATCAGCCCCATCACCGCCCCCGAGAGCATGTGGGCCAGGGTCACCTGGCGCGCCGCGTAGTCGACGTTGTTGCCGACCCAGGCCATGGAGAGCGGGATGATCGCCGCGGCGGTGGCCCCGGTCAGGGTGCGGAACAGCAGCAGGGAGGAGAGCGAGCCGGCCAGCGCCGAGCCCAGGGCTCCCAGGGCGCAGGACAGGGTGGCCAGTCCGATCACCCGCAGGGTGCCGTAGCGATCCCCCAGCGGGCCATAGCAGAGCTGCATCAGGCCGTAGGCGATGGCGAAGACGGTGATGTTCTGGGCCACGTCCGCCACCGGCCGCTCGAAGGCCTGGGAAAGCGCCGGCAGCATGGCGTCGGTGATGCGCATGGCGGCCATGCTGGCGAAGCCGGCCAGGGCCAGCAGCAGGATCACGCGGGTGTTCGTGGGGGGCATGTTGCGTCCGGGGTCAGGGCATGGGGATGGCGGTCTCGTCCTTGATCGCGCGCAGCACGAAGTTGGAGTGGACCTGGGAGATGCCCGGCAGGGTGAAGAGCTTCTCGTTGAGGAAGCGGTCGTAGGCGGCCATGTCCTCGATCACCACCCGCAGCACGAAGTCGGCGTTGCCGGTGGTGGCGTAGCACTGCAGCACCTCCGGGTACCGGGTGACCCGCTCCTCGAAGTCGGTGGTGCTGTCGAGGCTGTGGCGGCGCAGGGTGATCATCACCAGGGCACAGAGCGGCTGGCCGACCCGGGCCGGATCCACCAGGGCGGCGAAGCGCTTGATCACGCCGCTGGCCTCCAGCGCCTTGACCCGTCGCCAGCAGGCCGCGGGGGAGAGGCCGATCTGTTCGGCGAGTTCCTGGTTGGTGATGCGGCCCTGGCGCTGGAGCACCTTCAGGATGCGGCGGTCGTGGCCATCGAGCTGGTCGTCTTGCATGGGGGTATTTCACGTCTTGTCGTTATAGGAAAGATCATTGCGCCACTGGTGATAAAAAGAAAGCCTGTTTCGTATAGTGGCGCTTAACCGGTTGATTTCGAAAGCACCTTTATCGCCATCGGGTCTAGACTTCGCAGCATACAACGATAACGAACCCTTGACCGAGGTGGCGACCATGAACGCTCACACCCCCGCCGTCGTCCCGGGCGATGCCCTCGACGGCACGCTCGACGACTATACCCTGGCCGACCGCTACACCCGCGACACCGGACGCATCTTCCTCACCGGCACCCAGGCGCTGGTGCGCATCGCCCTGCGCCAGGCCGCGCTGGACCGCCGCGACGGCCGCCACACCGCGGGCCTGATCAGCGGCTACCGCGGTTCGCCCCTGGGCGGCGTCGACCAGGCCCTGTGGCAGGCCAGGGAGCCCCTGGCCGAGGCCAACATCGAGTTCGTGCCGGCCATCAACGAGGACCTGGCGGCCACCATGATGCTCGGCTGCCAGCAGGTGGAGACCGACCCGGACCGGCAGGTCGAGGGAGTCTTCGGCCTCTGGTACGGCAAGGGGCCCGGCGTGGATCGTGCCGGCGACGCCCTGAAGCACGGCAACGCCTACGGCAGCTCCCCCAACGGCGGCGTGCTGGTGGTGGCCGGCGACGACCATGGCTGTGTCTCCTCCTCCATGCCCCACCAGTCCGACGTCGCCTTCATGGCCTGGTTCATGCCGGTCGTGAACCCGGCGTCCCTGGCCGAATACGAGGCGTTCGGCCTGTGGGGCTTTGCGCTCTCGCGCTTCTCGGGCTGCTGGGTCGGCTTCAAGGCGGTCTCCGAGACGGTGGAGAGCGGGGCCTCCGTCGAGGCCACGCCGCTGCCCGAGTTCGAGCCGCCGGAGTTCACGCCGCCGGTGGATGGCCTCCACTATCGCTGGCCGGACCTGCCCGGGCCCCAGCTGGAGGCCCGCATCGAGCACAAGCTGGCGGCGGTGCAGGCCTTCGCCACTGCCAACCCCATCGACCGGCGCCTCCATGCCAACGAGGAGGCGCGTTTCGGCATCGTCACCACCGGCAAGGGGCACCTGGACCTGATGGAGGCGTTGCGGCTGCTGGGGCTCGGCGAGCGGGAGCTGCGCGAGCTGGGGGTGGAGCTCTACAAGGTGGGCATGGTGTGGCCGCTGCACCGCCGCGGCATCCTCGAGTTCGTGCACCCCAAGCAGGAGGTGCTGGTCATCGAGGAGAAGCGCGGCATCATCGAGAGCCAGATCAAGGAGTACATGTCCGAGCCGGACCGCCCCGGCGAGGTGCTGATCACCGGCAAGCAGGACGAGGCGGGCCGCCCGCTGATCCCCTACGTGGGCGAGCTGAGCCCGCGGCTGCTGGCCGGCTACGTGGCCGAACGGCTGGAGCGCTTCTTCGGCATCGACCTGCAGGAGCGCCTTTCCAAGCTGGACCGCTGCCGCGCCGAGGCGCGCGAGCTTGGCGGCGTGCGCCGCCTGCCCTACTTCTGCTCCGGCTGCCCCCACAACAGCTCCACCAGGGTGCCGGAGGGCAGCAAGGCGCTGGCCGGCATCGGCTGCCACTTCATGGCCTCCTGGATGGGGCGCAACACCGAATCGCTGATCCAGATGGGCGGCGAGGGGGTGAACTGGGTGGGCAAGAGCCGCTTCACCGGCAACGGCCATATCTTCCAGAACCTGGGCGAGGGCACCTGGTTCCACTCCGGTTCCATGGCGGTCCGCCAGGCGGTGGCCGCCGGGGTCAACATCACCTACAAGGTGCTCTTCAACGACGCCGTGGCGATGACCGGCGGCCAGCCGGTGGACGGCCAGATCACCGTGCCGATGATCGCCCAGAGCTCCGCCGCCGAGGGGGTGAAGCGCATCGCGGTGGTCAGCGACGAGCCCGAGAAGTATCGCGGCCACCGGGGCCAGTTCCCCAAGGGCGTGACCTTCCACCACCGCGACGAGATGGACTCCCTGCAGCGGGAGCTGCGCGAGATCCCCGGGTGCAGCGTGCTGATCTACGATCAGGTGTGCGCCGCCGAGAAGCGTCGCCGCCGCAAGCGCGGCCTGATGGAGGACCCGGCCCGGCGCGTCTTCATCAACCACCACGTCTGCGAGGGGTGCGGCGACTGCTCGGTGCAGTCCAACTGCCTCTCGGTGGTGCCCCGGGAAACCGAGCTCGGCCGCAAGCGCCGGATCGACCAGTCCTCCTGCAACAAGGACATGTCCTGCGTGGGCGGCTTCTGCCCCAGCTTCGTCACCGTGGAGGGGGGCGAGCTGCGCAAGGGCCAGGGGGTGGCCGTGGACGAGGCCTTCTGGCGCCGGGTGCAGGCGCTGCCGGTGCCCCAGGCGCCGCTGCTCACCCGGCCCTATGACCTGCTGGTGGGCGGCGTCGGCGGCACCGGCGTGGTCACCGTGGGCCAGCTGATCACCATGGCCGCCCACCTTGAGGGGCGCGGCACCAGCGTGCTGGACTTCATGGGCTTCGCCCAGAAGGGCGGCACCGTGCTGAGCTACGTGCGCCTGGCGCCCAGGCCTGCCGACCTCCACCAGGTGCGCATCGAGGCGGGCCAGGCCGACGCCGTGATCGCCTGCGACATGGTGGTGGCGAGCTCGCGGAAGGCCCTGGAAGTGCTCAAGGCCGACACCACCCGGGTGGTGGCCAACCTGGCGGAGCTGGCCACCGCCGACCACGTGCTCTACCGCGATGCCGACATGCAGGCGGACCAGCGCCTGGCCCTGCTGCGCGACGCCGTGGGTGAGGCCAATTTCGCCACCCTGGACGCCAACCGCCTGGCCGAGCAGCTGCTGGGGGACACCGTCTTCTCCAACGTCATGATGCTGGGCTTCGCCTGGCAGCAGGGCCTGCTGCCGGTGAGCGAGGCGGCGCTCAAGCGCGCCATCGAGCTCAACGGCGTGGCCATCGAGAAGAACCAGCGCGCCTTCGCCTGGGGCCGGCTGGCGGCGGTGGAGCCCGGCTACCTGCAGCGTCGCCTGGACGAGTCGCCGCTTTCCGCCGATGCCACCCTGGACGAGGTGATCGCCCGCAATGCGCGGAGGCTCACGCGCTACCAGGACCGCGCCTACGCGGAGCGCTACGTGGCGAAGGTGGCCCGGGTGCGCGAGGCCGAGGCCCGCCTCGGCGCCGACGAGGCCCTGACCGAGGCGGTGGCCACCCAGCTCTACCGGCTCATGGCCTGCAAGGATGAGTACGAGGTGGCGCGCCTCTACACCGAGAGCGACTTCCTCGCCGAGCTCGAGGCCACCTTCGGCGGCGACTACCGGCTCACCTTCCACCTGGCGCCGCCGCTGCTGGCCGGGCGCAGGGACGCCCGCGGCCGCCCGGTGAAGCGCCGCTTCGGGCCCTGGATGCTCAAGGCCATGAAGGGGCTGGCCCGGCTGCGCGGCCTGCGCAACGGCCCTCTGGACCCCTTCCGCTTCAGCGCCGACCGCAAGCTGGATCGCCGGCTGCTGGCGGAGTACGAGGTGCTGCTCGACGAGCTGGTGACGCGCCTCGATGCCGGCACCCACGCCACCGCCCTGGCGCTGGCCAGGCTGCCCGAGGAGATCCGCGGCTTCGGCCCGGTGCGCGAGGCGGCGGCCGAGAAGGCCGCCGAGCGCCGCGCTCAGCTTCTGGAGGAGCTGCGCCAGGGGCGGCCAGTGACCATCGCCGCCGAGGCGGCCTGACCGCATCGAGCCAAGTACGCAGAAGGCCACGCAGTGCGTGGCCTTCTGCATGGTGGCCTTGTGCATTGAGGCCTGTCGGCGCCGCCCCGCCGGGCGAGGCTCGCTCCCTGTGGCTGCCCTTATCCCTTCGCCCTCAGCCCTCGCCGGCCGGGCAGCGCTTGGCCGACTCGGCGCGGCGGCGCACCAGCAGCAGGTGGCTGGCCAGCGACAGCAGCCCCATCAGGCCGATGGTCAGGGCCAGGGTGCGCGTGCTGCCGTCGTGGAACTGGCCCACCAGGCCGCCCACCACGGCGGCGATGGTCATCTGCAGGAAGCCGAACAGCGACGAGGCCGCGCCGGCGCACTGGGGGTTGGGGGCCAGGGCGCCGGCCATGGTCTGGGGCATCAGGATGCCCACCCCCAGCATGAACACCATGTGCGGGCCTACCACCGCCCAGGGGGCGTGCACGCCGAGGGTGGCCAGGCTGGCCATCGTCGTGCCCCCGACGGCACAGAGCAGGGTGCCGCGGGTGATCAGCCGGTCGCGGCCCAGGCGGTGGCTGTAGCGGCCGCTGACCAGGGTGCCGGCGAAGAAGCCCGCCACGATCAGGGTGAAGAGGGCGCCGTAGAGGGTCGGTGCCACGCCCAGGTACTCGATCAGCACGAACGACGAGCCCGAGAGGTAGGCGAAGAGCCCCGAGAAGGCCGCGGCGTTGACCAGCGTATAGCCGACGAAGGCGCGCTGGCCCAGCAGCAGCCGGAAGTTGGCCAGTATCGCCCGGGGGGCGATCGACTGGCGGCGCGCCCGCGGCAGCGGTTCCGGCAGCACCAGCACCAGCACGGCGAGCATCACCGCGGCATAGAGCGCCAGCACCACGAACACCGACTCCCAGCCGAAGAACAGCAGCAGTCCCGCCCCCACCACCGGGGCCAGGGCCGGGGCCAGCGCCATGGTGCTGGCCATGTAGGAGAGGATGCGTCCGGCCTCCAGGGGGCCGTGGATGTCGCGCACCGCGGCGCGCCCTAGCACCGGGCCGGCGGCGCCGCCGAAGGCCTGCAGGAAGCGGCCGACCAGCAGCCACTCGATGCTCGGCGCCAGGGCGCAGAGCAGGCTGGCGGCGAGGAACAGGGCAATCCCGGCGATCATCACCGGGCGGCGGCCGAAGCGGTCCGAGACCGGGCCGCAGAGCAGCTGGGCCAGGGCGAAGCCGGCCATGTAGAGGCTGAGGGTCAGCTGCACCCTATCGGGGCCGGTGCCCAGCGCCTCGGCCATGGCCGGCATGGCGGGCAGGTACATGTCGGTGGCCAGGGGGCCCAGCGCGGTCAGTGCGGCCAGGGTCACCACCGTGGCGGGGGAGGTCAGCTTCAGCACCCGAAGTTCCTTCTGCTGTGGGGGCCTCTCGGGTCGTTGAAAGGCTCGGGAACGCGCGGCGGGCGCCTCCCCGGGTGGAGAGGCGCCCGCTTCATTAGCCTGCTTATTCTAGATCAGCCGGCGTCGGGTTGCGCCCCCGGCGCGGCCCGGGCGAAGGCGTCCAGGGCCCGGCAGTTGGTGGTGATGCGCCGGATCCGCGGATAGGCCGAGAGGTCGCACTCGAAGCGTTCGGCGTTGAACACCTGGGGCACCAGGCAGAGATCCGCCAGGGTGGGGGTGTCGCCGTGGCAGAAGTCACCGCTGCCGGCCTCCCGGGACAGCATCGCCTCCAGGGCCTGGAAGCCCTCGGCGACCCAGTGGCGGTACCAGGCCAGCTTGGTCACCTCGTCCGCCCCCAGCTCGCCCACCAGGTACTTGAGCACCCGCAGGTTGTTGAGCGGGTGGATCTCGCAGGCCACCAGCTGGGCCAGGGCGCGCACCCGGGCGCGGCCGGCGGGGTCTGCCGGCAGCAGGGCCGGCTCGGGATGCACCTCGTCCAGGTACTCGCAGATCGCCAGCGACTGGGTGAGCACCAGGCCGTCGTCGGTCACCAGGCTGGGCACCAGCCCCTGGGGGTGGCGGGCGAGGTTGGCCTCGCCGCGCTGCTCCCCCTTGACCAGGTTGACCGGGGCCTGGTCATGGGCCAGGCCCTTGAGGTTCAGGGCGATGCGCACCCGGTAGGCGGCCGAGGAGCGGAAATAGCCGTAAAGCGTGGTCATGCGGCCTCCTTGCTTGGCTTGATGCCTCAGGGCTGGTACTTCACCACCTGCTGGTCGATGGCGCCGAAGATGCTCCGGCCCTCGCGGTCGAACATCTCGATGCGCACCCGGTCGCCGAAGCGCATGAAGGGGGTCTTCACCTGGCCGTGCAGGATCTGCTCCACCATGCGCACCTCGGCCAGGCAGCTGTAGCCCACGCCGCCCTCGCTGATCGGCTTGCCGGGGCCGCCATCGGCGTCCGGGTTGGAGACGGTGCCCGAGCCGACGATGGCGCCGGCGCCGAGATACCGCGTCTTCGCCGCGTGGGCGATGAGCTCGGGGAAGCCGAAGATCATGTCGGGGCCGGCCTCGGGCTCGCCGAACTTCTCGCCGTTTAAGTGCACGGTCAGCGGCAGGTGGACGCGGCCGCCCTGCCAGGCGTCGCCCAGCTCGTCCGGGGTGACGGCGATGGGCGAGAAGGCGGAGGCGGGCTTGGCCTGGAAGAAGCCGAAGCCCTTGGCCAGCTCGCCGGGGATCAGGCCGCGCAGGCTGACGTCATTGACCAGCATCACCAGCTTGATGTGGCCGGCCGCCTGCTCGGGCGTCACCGCCATGGGCACGTCGTCGGTGATCACGGCGATCTCGCCCTCGAAGTCGATGCCGTGCTCCTCGCTGACCGCCTCGATCTCCTCGGTGGGAGCGAGGAACCGGTCGCCGCCGCCCTGGTACATCAGCGGGTCGGTCCAGAAGGTCTCGGGCATCTCGGCGTTGCGCGCCTGGCGCACCAGCTTGACGTGGTTCAGGTAGGCGGAGCCGTCGGCCCAGTGGTAGCTGCGCGGCAGCGGCGAGTGCAGCTGGCCCTGGTCCAGGTCGAAGGCGCCCTCGGCGCGGCCGTCGTTGAGCTCGGCGTAGCGGGCTTCCAGCTTCGGGGCCAGGGCATCCCAGGCCTCGATGGCCTGCTGCAGGGTGGGGGCGATATCGGTGGCGGAGACGCCGCGGGAGAGGTCCCGGGAGACCAGGATCAGCTCTCCGTCGCGTCCGTGCTCTTTCGTCTCGAGCTTCAGGGTGGCGAGTTTCATCGTGGTTCAATCCTTGTCATCAGGGGCGAGGCCCTTTTCTTCGAGGCCTCGTCGGGCAGGGTAAGGGTCAGGGCCCTTGTCTCAGGGCCCTTGTGTCAGAGCTCAAGGCTGGTTCGGATCGAAATGCGAACGCAGGGTCGACCAGACGTCCACGTAGTCACGCTGGCGGAAGTCGGCGTCCAGCGCCGCCTCGGTGGGATGGTAGACGTAGCGGCTCTCGAACATGAAGGCCATGGTGGCGCCCTGGTACTGCGGGGTCAGCTCGGCATTCGAGGCCTTCTCGAAGGTATCGGCATCCGGGCCGTGGGGCGACATGCAGTTGTGCAGGCTGGCGCCGCCGGGCAGGAAGCCCTCCGCCTTGGCGTCGTACTCGCCGTGGATCAGGCCCATGAACTCGCTCATCAGGTTGCGATGGAAGTAGGGCGGGCGGAAGGTGTTCTCGGCCACCATCCAGCGCGGCGGGAAGATCACGAAGTCGAGGTTGGCCATCCCCGGGGTGTCGGAGGCCGAGGTCAGCACGGTGAAGATCGACGGGTCGGGGTGGTCGAAGCTCACGGTGTTGATGGTGTTGAAGTGGGCCAGGTCGTACTTGTAGGGCGCGACGTTGCCGTGCCAGGCCACCACGTCCAGCGGCGAGTGACCGAGCCGGGTCTCCCAGAAGCGGCCGGAGAACTTGGCCACCAGGGTGAAGTCGCCCTGCAGGTCCTCGTAGGCCGCCACCGGGCTCTGGAAGTCGCGGGGGTTGGCCAGGCCGTTGGCGCCGATGGGGCCCAGGCCCGGCAGCTCCAGGGGGCTGCCGTAGTTCTCGCAGACATAGCCGCGGGCGGCGTCGGCGCCCTCGCCCAGGCGCACCTGGAACTTGATGCCGCGGGGGATCACGGCGATCTCGCCGTTGGCGACCGCGAGTTCGCCGAACTCGGTGCGCAGCCGCAGGGTGCCCAGCTGGGGCACGATCAAGAGCTCGCCGTCGGCGCTGTAGAAGAAGCGCTCGGTCATGTCCCGGTTGAACGCGTAGACGTGCACCCCCACCCCGGCCTGGGCCCCGGCATCGCCGTTGACCGCGATGGTCAGCAGGCCGTCGACGAAATCGGTGGGCTCGGTGGGCACCGGCACCGGGTCCCAGCGCATCTGGTTGGGGTCGGCGGCCGGCCGGGCCAGCGGGGCGGTGGCCACCGGCTTGTCCGGCAGCGGGCGGTAGGCGCTCTGCAGGACCGAGGGGCGGATGCGGTAGAACCAGCTGCGCAGGTTCTGGTGGCGCGGTGCGGTGAAGGCCGAGCCGGTGTACTGCTCGGCATAGAGGCCGTAGGCGCAGCGCTGCGGCGAGTTCTGACCCTCCGGCAGGGCGCCGGGCAGCGCCTCGGTGGCGAAGTGGTTACGGAAGCCGCTCTGGTACTGGAGTGTATCGGTGGTCATGGGAATCTCCTCTGTTCAGCGCGGTTGTTGTTGGGCAGGCCCGGCGGCCTGGGCGGCGATGGTCAGGGCCTCCTCGAGCACCCCCTGGTCGCCGACATGGTTGGCCAGCAGCAGGATCAGCCGGGCGTTGATGCGTTCGCTTTCGGCCTCGCTGCGCTCGCGGTGCGCCTCGGTCAGCGCGGCGTAGAAGGCATCCGGGTCGGTGAAGTTCGGATTCAGCTCAAGCCGTGGCATGGCGGCCTCCCTGGGTAGCGGCGTCGGTGGTCGTGTCGAGGTGGGCGCCCAGGGCGCGCGCCAGGGCGTCGTCGACGGCGCTGGCGGACAGCTCACGCCAGCGGGCGGCGACGTGCTGGTCGGGGCGCAGCAGGTAGCCGCCGCCGGCGGTGAGGCCATAGCGCTCGCCGACCAGCCCCTGGGTGTCCTCCACCAGGGTGGTGCGCGGCAGGGCGCCGAGGGCGTCCGGCGCCGGGCCGACGATCACCAGGTCGAGGTCGTCCTGGCGGGCCAGCAGCTCGCCCAGCTCCGCGGCGAGGGCCTCGGCGCGGGCGGTGTCGACGCGGCCGTCGAGCAGCAGCACGAAGCGGTTGCCGAACCGGTTGAGCAGCCAGGCCTCCTTGCCGCCCAGGCGCACGGGGGCGTCCTTGGCCGGGCTGCCGGGGCGCAGCTCGGCGGGGAAGCCCTCGGCGTCGGGACCGTTGAGGGGCGAGCCGTCATAGCGACAGGGCAGGGAGAGGCGGCCGCTGTTGACCAGGCGCCGGGCGAAGGGGTAGTGCTCGGCCAGCTCCAGGGTCACGTCGCGGAACAGCCGGCTGACGCGGCTCTTGGGCGTGATGAAGTCGGTGGCGCGGGTGGAGTTGAGGATGTTCTCCGCCGCGCCGAGCTGGCGCTCGGTGTTGTAGGTGGCCAGCAGCGCCTCGGGGGCCTGGCCCTTGAGGATCCGCGCCAGCTTCCAGGCCAGGTTCTCGGTGCTCTGCAGGGCGCCGTTGGCCCCCCGGGCGCCGAAGGGCGAGACCTGATGGGCGGCGTCGCCCATGAACACCACCCGGTGGTGGATGAAGTCGTCCATCTTGCGGCAGCGGAAGGTGTAGACGCTGGCCCACTCGAGGTCGAACTCCACCTCCTCGCCGAGCATCGCCTGCACCCGGGGACGGATGTTCTCCTCCTTCTTCTCCTCCTCCGGGTCGGCGTCCCAGCCCAGCTGGAAGTCGATGCGCCAGACGTTGTCCGGCTGGCGGTGCAGCAGCACCGACTGGTTGGGGTGGAAGGGCGGGTCGAACCAGAACCAGCGCTCGGTGGGGAAGTCGGCCTTCATGATCACGTCGGCGATCAGGAAGCGGTCCTGGAACACCTGGCCACGGCTCTCCAGCCCCAGCATGTCGCGGATCCTGCTGTTGGCGCCATCGGCCACCAGCAGGTAGTCGCAGGTCAGGCGGTAGTCGCCGTCCTGGGTGGTAACGGTGATCGCGGTCTGCTCGGGCCGGGCCTCGACCTCGACCACCTTGTGCAGCCAGCGCAGGTCGATCCGTTCGGCCAGCGCCTCGGCGCGGTCGACCAGGTACTCCTCGAAGTAGTACTGCTGCAGGTTGATGAAGGCCGGGGCGCGGTGGCCCGCCTCCGGCAGCAGGTTGAAGTCGTAGACCTCGCGCTCCTGGAAGAAGACCCGGCCGTGCTGCCAGGTCACGCCCTTGTCGAGCATGGGCTGGGCGCAGCCGAGACGGTCGAGGATCTCCAGGGTGCGCTTGGCGAAGCAGATGGCACGAGACCCCACGCTGACGGTGTTGTTGTCGTCCAGTACCACGCTCTCGATGCCCTGCTGGGCCAGGTCGATGGCCGCGGCGAGACCCGAGGGGCCGGCGCCGACGATCACCACCGGGCAGTGGCGAACCTCGTCGCTGTCGAGCTCGGGGGGGCGTCGGTAGGGATAGACGGGATTGTTGTAGGTTGTTGGCATGGTTCCTCCGACCGCGGCTGTTTCCGGCGACAGGCCTGTGCGAGGGCGCTGTGAACCCCTCCCTGGGCGCTACCGATTCCTTTCCTGGAATCGGACCCTCTTCAGGCCTGTCCCCGGCGCCGCGCGTCTCGAACGTTGGGAATGCAGAGCGTTACTGGTTCTCGACCACTTCCTGCAGCGAGTGCCACATGGCGGTGTCGCGCTCGGCGGTCCAGATGCGCGGATCCGGGTACTCGCCGCCCGCCTCGTCGTAGCAGCGGGTGATGTCGAAGGGCACGCAGTGGTCGAAGATCACCCAGTGGCCGTACTTTGGCTTGAGCAGGGCGTAGGTCTCGGCGTAGCACTCGGAGAGGGACTTGCCGGCGGCCTTGCCCGCCTTGACGCTCTCGTACATGTCGGCGAGGAAGTCGCGGGTGCCCTGGATGGCCTCTTGGCACTGCTCGGGGGTCTGCAGGGCGTCGCCGCGGCCCGGCACCAGCTTCTCTGGGGCCATGGCCTGCAGGCGATCCAGGGTGGCGGGCCAGTACTCGTGGTAGGCGTCGCCGGTGTAGGGGGTGGCGCCGTACTCCACCAGGTCGCCGGAGAACATCACCTTCTCCTCGGGCAGCCAGACGATGGTGTCGCCCTTGGTGTGGCCGCGTCCCAGGTGGATGATGCGCACCTCGCGCTTGCCCATGAACACCGTCAGCTCCTTCTGGAAGACGATGTTCGGCCAGGTCAGGCCGGGCACGGAGTCGACGCCCTGGAACAGGCGCGGGAAGCGGCCGACCTCGGACTCATAGTCCTGCTGGCCGCGCTCGACGATCAGGTCGTAGGTGTGCTGGCTGGCGATGATGTTCTCGGCGTCGTAGGCGGAGGCCCCCAGCACGCGTACGGCGTGGTAGTGGGTCAGCACCACGTGCTTGATCGGCAGGTCGGTGACCTCGCGGATCCGGCGGATCACGTCCTGGGCCATGATCGGGGTGGCCTGGGTGTCGATCACCATCACGCTGTCATCGCCGATCACGATGCCGGTGTTGGGGTCGCCCTCGGCGGTGTAGGCATAGAGGCCCTCGGCCAGCTTGGTGAAGCTGACCTGCTTCTCTTCGGTATCGGCGTGGGACGCGAACTTCTTGCTCATGGTTCCTCCGGAGTCGTCGGGGTCGTCGCGCGCTGGCGACGCGCTTCTGTTGTCAGGATGAGATGCTTGTCTGGACGAGCCTGTCTGGTCGAGCCTGGTGGGGCGAGCATAGTTGCTTTTGAAACTAGATGTCCAGCCTGTCGGGTGATTCTTCGTCGAGCCCATTGCCGAGGGACGGCAAGATTCTGCCTCATATCAACGTTTTTCCTGGATTTTGCGACCTAAGTCTAGGTGCCCCATGTCGCAAACTAGTTGCACAGGAGACTGTCAGCCGGCAAGGTGGCGACCATAACAATCACCCGTGACGACCAGGAGCCAACCAGAGCCATGCCGACCTCAGCACTCCTCTGGCCACGTGTCGGCCGGGTCCTGCAGCTGACGCTGGAGGGGGTGGCCGGTGCCACCCTCTTCGGCATGATGCTGCTGACCACGGCAGACGTGACCGGCCG